>CAZUWE010000001.1:0-10143 GCA_964624175.1 uncultured Candidatus Peribacteria bacterium
CCCATTTGGTACGGTTTTGCAAACCGCTGCGTGACCGTTCCGCCACCTTGCCAGCCGACTTACTTTACCAAATTTTGCTCAGGAGACAAGCTGTATTCAGCCGCAGCCGCCTTGGTTAGGAAAGCCACATTCTCGCGAGTAAAGAAGCCTTGGTAGCCATTGAAGCGCTGCACATACTCCGTGATGATCATGGAATTCTTCGAAGCACGTGAGAAAATTTGCTTCATACCTTCCGCTTCAGAACCAATCACTTGAAGGAGGAATTCAATCCCTTCATTCTTGAGCGCGTTTACCACCAGGTCCACGCTATCCATTTCCTGGCCAGGCACGTTGTCCTTGATCCCATGCGCAATGTGATGGATGCGGCGTCCGTATTGGATAACGAATTCTTCCGTAGGAGAAGGCAGCCCTGTAATGTAGTCCAAATAGTAGGGAGTTTCCGCTGCAGTGAATACTTTCGCGGGAGAAATATATTCATCCACCCCCTTGCTGTTGCGAGTCACATTGGTTGAAGAATTTTGATCCCCAATCATGTATGAACCCCAGTAGTAATAAGAAGAAAGCTTCAAGAATTCAAGCAGAGCGTGTTCGCGGTCTTGGCTGAGCACACGAGTCGCAAGGTGATCAATAGGCTCGAGGTTCTTTGCAATTCCTAGCATAGCTTGTTTTTCTTTAACACTCGCCAGCTGGGCCAAAAACTCGGCACTTTCTTCGTAAACAGTGAATCCGTCGCGCAAAAATCCTCGTTCATCCACATTTTCCATGTATCCAATGTGATTCCATGTGTATTCCGAGTGTGCAGTCATTAGAAAAGGGAGCTTCCCCTCCAAAAATCGTACGCCTTGGCTGCGAAGTGTCGCCTCCAAATCTTTCACATTTTGAACCGTGAAAATTTCTCCCAAATAACGAGTAGAAGGCTTTTTAGCTCCACGCACAGAGTATTCATTCATAGCACGAAAGTGCTTATCCTCCCCTGTGAGGTCACTCATAACCACCATAGCAGGATGATGCGCATCCAGTTCCATCACAGTAAAGAGGTGTCCAAAACCTTGGTAGGTAGCCTTGAATGTATAGCGAGTCATGAGTGAAAGTTCCTTCAAATACGCCTCGCGCTCCTCGGTCTCCACTTGAATCAAAATCATACGCATCAGTCCAACGTTATCGCTCACTCCACTGCGGTCGCGTTCTTCGTAAATTTTCATCAAGTATTCCTCAAAAAAAGAAGAGTTCTTTTTGTCACCAAAGCGTGGGTATTGGGTAGCCATAAAAGTTTTAAAAAAGGGATCGCCGTTATGATACGTGCGACCCCTTAGTTTTACAATAAATTCCTACGCTCGTTCTACGTACTCTCCAGATTCTGTATTGATGCGGATCAGGTCACCTTCATTCACGAAGAGAGGCACTTGCACAGTGATTCCCGTTTCCATCTTTGCAGCCTTAGTTCCGCTTTGAGCACGGTCTCCTTTCACTCCTGGAGTGGTTTCAACCACCTTGAGCACTACCTTAGGAGGAAGCTGAATGGTGATAGGTCGTCCTTCGTACATAACGGCAACGATATTTTCTCCATCTTTGAGGTAACCCATGATGTCTCCAAGGGACTCAAGCGTGAAGCTGAACTGCTCATAGCTTTCCATATCCATGAAGTTCGCGTCAGCCCCATCTTTGTAAAGGAATTGACAGGTTTTGCGTGCCACGTCGGCCTCTTCAAAGGCCTCTCCAGATACAAAGGTCTTTTCCATTACGCTTCCATTCATAAGGTTGCGAAGCTTGGTTCGCATAACTGGCTTTCGTTGCGCAGTACGCATGAAAGAGTTTGAGATGATTTGCCAAGGCGCACCTGCATGATTCAGAACGGTTCCTACTCGCAGATCAGTTAATGATTGAGCCATAAAGGGGTTTTTAGAGTGCTCGGATGAACCGAGTAAATGGTGGATCGGGAGGGACTTGAACCCTCGACCAAAAGATTAAGAGTCTTCTGCTCTACCAACTGAGCTACCGATCCACACGCGGGGATTTTAACGAAAGTCACCTGGAATGCCAAGAGAATTTCATTTGCCAATGCAAAATGGGTGAGTATATACTACCCTTGCACTTTCTCCACCCAAAATGAAACTCAAAACCGTCTACGCCTGCCAACATTGTGGATTCCAAACCAGCAAATGGCTTGGGAAATGCCCCAGTTGCGAGCAATGGAACACTTTTGTAGAAGATGTGATCAATGTGGGTAAACCTGAAAACAGTGCAGCGGCTCGACGTGCAGTGCCCCGCACCGCTGAAAAACCACAAGCCATTCTACAATCGCACACACCCAAGCAACGTACTCTCACAGGGATTGATGAATTCGATAATGTACTGGGTGGCGGATTTGTGGAAGGCAGCCTTATTTTACTCTCAGGAGAACCAGGAATTGGAAAGTCCACTCTCACTTTGCAAATCACTGATCGCATGGCCCGAGCCAAAGATCGCGTGCTTTACATCACAGGTGAAGAGTCCATTGAACAAGTGGCAGACCGAGCCAAACGTCTGGGCTCCAAACAAGAAAACATCGAGCTGCTCTACGAAAACAACTTAGAGAACATTGTGGCCACGATTGAATCAAGCAAGCCTGACTTTTTGGTCATTGATTCCATTCAAGTCATGGCCTCCGCCGATATCCCCGGAGTGGCCGGCAGTCTCAGCCAGGTGCGCTACGTGGCAGAAGTGATCATGAACAGCATCAAAACACACAAGATCCCTACCCTATTGATTGGTCATGTGAACAAAGAAGGAAACATTGCCGGACCCAAGGTGCTCGAACACCTAGTAGATACGGTGCTTATTTTAGAAGGTGAACGAGACCATGAACTGCGCATGCTGCGCGCCGTAAAAAATCGTTTTGGACCCGTGAACGAGGTAGGACTCTTTGAAATGACCGAAGGAGGACTCAGTGAGCTTGGGAATTTTGGTGAAAAAATCTTAGAAAGTGCCAGCCCAGATAAAGCAGGAACAGCCCTCACTATCACCATGGAGGGGAATCGTCCCCTGCTCATGGAAGTTCAAGCCTTGGTGAGCACCACACCGTTTGGCTATCCCAAACGCATGGCAAATGGTATCGATCGAAATCGTCTTGAGCTCTTGCTCGCCGTTTTACAAAAACATAGCTACCTTTCTTTCGCGGACCAAGATGTATACGTGAAAGTCACCGGCGGACTTTCAATTCAAGAACCCAGTGCGGATCTGGCCATTTGTGCTGCAGTGGTCTCCAGTTTGCTAAAAATACCTGCTCCCCATGCGCTCTTTTGGGGTGAAGTGGATCTTTCAGGGAATGTACGCAAAGCACCCCGCCTCGAGCAGCGCACCCGTGCGGGTGAAAAAATACAACTCAAAGCTGCTCCCGAGATTAAGGACATCAAAACACTTGTAAGCGTTTTGTCAAAGAAGTAGAATAACCTTCTACTTTAAGCTCCAATGGTAGTTTACACTAAAGAGCAGGTTTTAGCGCTCACTCAAAATCAGTTCACTAGGCTGGAGCCCAATCCAGAGAAGCCGCTGTGCTTTCATGGATTTACAGGTGAATTCGATGAAACCTATAGAGAGGTCTTGTCGTATGTACGCAGTCTTCTGAATGGCCCCCTTCGTGATGAAATAGGAAGCCCTATTTTTAACTTTGTATTGGAAGAAGATATGGCACGTTTATCGCCCGGCGCCAAAAAGTGGGTGGGCATTATCCCTCGTGAAATGGCCCCTGCTGCTGTTCAAGAGCTCGCTAGAATTGCGGCTGACACCATTGCTCTTCATGAAGGGGGACGCCTAGGAATAGAAAAAAGCGACCTGGACCTTTTGCAAAGAACGGTGCACAACGCGCTTATCGCTACGCTACATTATGGACTTAAAGCGGCTCCCGAAGAAAAAACATTAAATCTTGCACTAGAAGGAAGGAAAAACTTTATTTCTTACAAAGAATTGGAAGAAAAGCTGAGGGCTTTAGACAGTGGAGAAGAAACGCTCACTCGCGCTGAAATGGACGCAAAACTTATTCAGCTGCTCAAGGAACTAGACGCTATCCCAGCAGATGCCGATGCTGCCACCGCCCAGGAGACCTTAACTATTTTAGGGAAAGCAAAAAGTGAAGCCTGGACTCTTTACAAGGAATTGGATCGAAGCATTCAAAAAGCACAAAAACTAGCTAACGCCAAAGGTCCCCTCGCAGAAGTTGACCTAGATGACGAGCATCCCAGTCTTCATTTTTATGAGCATCTACGCGCCATCTATGGTCTCAGTAAAGAGTATGGACAAACGACGGAAGATAGATATGAGTTGCAAACTGCAGGGAACTTAACATGGCTCATGGCACGGCTCACCACCCACCCCGTTTATAAAAATCTCATAAAATACAAAGACCAAGTTGAGCAAAGTTTTTTAAAGAAAGTTTACCACCACAGCGGACTCTTTGCCAAAAACCCAGTTAAAAAAGTGATTTACTTAGATGAACGCATGCGTCCCTCAACGGAGGCTTTGCACCAAAACACCTGGGATCCTCAAGTGTACGACTCTTTACTAGCGGGCTTTGACGATTTAAAGCCTGAACAAAAACAAGTTTACCGTGCTGGATTCCGAGATAAAAAACCTCTAGCTCTTCTGGTTAAAACCATTCGAGATCGGCAGGAGTTAGTACACATCTCAGATGCACTCGCTGGAGAAGCAGTGATGACTGGAATCCATGAAAAAGATTTGGATCCTGAAAAGAACCCTGAAACTGCCGAGCGCTTGCAGGCATTTATGATTGCCCAAGCGGAAGCCGTTGCTGCGTCCATGGGACTCACCAAAGCCCCCGAAGGAGTGCATTACACCAAGATCCCTAAAGGCACTTATAAAGTCGTGGCAAAACTGGAAAAAAGTAAAAAAGAGCATTCATTCAATTTTCCAGCAGTGAAAATCTACTTAAATATTCCTGTGGATGATGACCCCGAAGGCGAGTCTATTCGTACCGAATACCGTTTTGTGTGCCAAGACACCTGGCTTCGAGCAAATAAACAAGAAGACTCCATGAGTCACCATGGCATGTACAAACTAAAACAAGAAGTAGACCTCTTAGATATCCACACCGCCCGCGCCTACAACGACACCATTCACAAGGTTGCCAACCGATTCAGAGACTGGGTTAAAATCAAAGAAACTATGGAGTTGATTGAGTTAAAGACGGCTCAAAGATCGAACAGCTTTAACGCATTTTGAGTGCTGAGTCTTGCCACCTCTTCAGGACTCACGCCTCTTAGTTCAGCCACTTTCTCTCCCACTTCTTTAACATAGGCCATCTCATTGCGCCTACCCCGAATAGATTGAGGAGCAAGGTAAGGGCAGTCTGTTTCCACCAAGAACAAATGATCTGGAGCATATTTTGCTGCTTCTTGTACGGTCGACGCTTGGGGATAGGTAACCACCCCGCTGAAACTAGTGTAGTAGCCAGCCTCCCACACTCGTTTGGCGAATTCCAAATCGTAACTATAACAATGGAAAACCACTTTTTTAGCTTTCTCTTCAAGTAAGAGTGCTAGTGTGTCTTCTGCCGCATCTCGTGAGTGCACAATGCAGGGCAAGTTGAGCTCATTGGCGAGACGAACTTGTTTCCTTAAACACTCTTTTTGTACTTCCACTGGATAGTCCATATGGTGATAGTCCAAACCCATTTCACCCAGTGCCACCACCCGAGGATGTGCTGCTGTTTGTTTGATCCATGCGAACTCTTCTTCTGTTAAATCAATGCACTCACAGGGATGTACGCCCAGCGTAGCCCACATGAAGTCGTAGTCTTCTACAAGCATCAATGCCTGACGATTCGTCTCGTGATCAAAACCCACAACGATCATACGAGAAACTCCCGCATCTTTTGCACGTTGAATAATCTCTTTCCTATCTTTTGAAAATGCATCGGCGAAGGGGTGTGCGTGCGTATCGGTCCACATAGATTTATGTTAAAGGCCTGTGCTACGCTTGTGAAGCTTAAAATCCACCTATGCCAAATACCGAAGAACTTTTACAGGAGCTCGTCACCCTTCAAAAAGAAGAAATGCGACGAAGCCAGTTGGAACGTCGGCTTCGCTTCTACCTCGGCACGCTTCCCATGCTGATTTTACTCCTGTTGAGCGTCGTTAGCTTATGGGGACTCTACGAAGCATCAAAAGCCGCCCTAGAAAACGTGGGAGATCTCAATCCTGCAGACTATCTACAGTACTTCCAGTAGATCAATCGAAACTCAGTTCACCAAGGATTCTGTGAATTCGGTCTGTACTTTGCCCACTGAAAATTCTGAGGAATGCAATGTTGTCTTGATTGCTCAGAAAATCGAGTTGCTCTTCAGCTGAGTACCCGAGATCTGTCATTTCGCTGCCATAGGCCGCAAGAGCCAAGAGAGCAGGACTCACTTCGTCCATTTTAGCCACCACATCGGGTACCACTTCATCGAGGCCGCAGGCAATGTCGTTTTCTTCGAACAAATTTTAAAAGAGCGCTTATTAAAGCAGATATCCGTGTAAAGTTAACTATTCGGACGCAGCAGCCAATCGCTTGGTTTGATCTTCAAGGATGAGTGCATCGATGATTTCGTCGATCTCCCCTTCCATGATAGCGGGCAGATTGCTGAAGTTTTGGCCAATGCGATGATCTGTAACTCGATCTTGTGGAAAATTGTACGTTCTAATCTTATCTCCACGTTCTCCAGTAGCGGAAAGGGACTCACGTGCCTCCCCCATCTCTCGATCCCGTTTCTCTTTTTCCATTGCGTACAAACGGGAGCGGAGCACTCCCATAGCCTTAATCTTATTCTTGAGCTGAGATTTTTCGTCCTGACACACCACCACAAGGCCCGAGGGCAGGTGGGTGATGCGCACGGCAGAGTCGGTAGTGTTCACGCTTTGTCCTCCATGACCTCCTGAGCGGAAAACATCAATACGCAAGTCTTGGTCACGAATTTCAATCTCAACCTCGTCGATTTCAGGCATCACCACCACGCTAGCCGCTGAGGTGTGCACACGACCTTTGGCTTCCGTTTCAGGAATACGTTGCACGCGGTGCACGCCGCTCTCGTACTTCATACGACCGTAGGCACCCGGACCAATCACTTTAAAAATCATTTCCTTAAGTCCTCGGTCTCCCGGACTTTCACTGATCATTTCAACCTGGAATCCTTTATCTTTCACATAGCGAAGATACATGCGGGCCATTTCTTCGCAAAAAAGAGCAGCCTCATCACCTCCCGTTCCCGCACGTAGTTCCATGATGCAGTTTTTAACATCATTTGGGTCTTTGGGCACCAAGGCTAGTTTGAGTTTTTCTTCAAGTTTCTCCACCATTTCTTTACCCAGTTTAAGTTCTTCTTTAGCCATTTCACGGATCTCTTCATCACTGTCCTCTAAAAGTGCTTCGCTTTCTTCGATTCGCTTTTCTTGCGTTTGAAGCTCGTGAAAAAGTTCCACTGGTTCCTCCAGTTCCTTTCGTCTTGCGAGGAGTTTTTGCAACGCTTCCTGGTTGGAGAAAATATCTGGATTCGCCAGCTCCTTTTCTAGCTCTGCGAACTCTTCAGCAAGTTTTTGAAGTTTATCTTTCATCGGGTGACATTCTACCTAAAAATCACACTCTTTCCAGGACAAAGTGACGATCGAGCCCCTGTAAATCCTGCAAAAGCGTGAATTTGTAGTTCAAAAACTTTTCTTGGCACAATTTTTCAATATCCAGACCCTGACTGAAGCCAATTTCACCAAAAATCATCCTAAAATCACGTTTTTGAGCTCGAATTTCATCAAAAAGGCGCGCATAGAGTTGAAGTCCGTCACTTCCCCCATCCAAAGCCAAATTAGGTTCGTGGCGCACCACACTATCGTCCACAAAGTTATGAGTTTCATAACCGATATAAGGTAAATTTGCTACTAACACATCAAATTTTTCCTGTGGAATATTTTGGAGTAGATCAGATTGAAAGAGTCGCACTTCTACTCCAAGTTGAACACAATTTTTATTCGCAACTTCTAAGGCATCTGCAGAGATGTCGCAGGCGGTCACCTCAAGTTCCGGCCGTGTCTTTTTCACACTGCAAGCAATGGCCCCACTTCCCGTGCCGATCTCCAAAACAGGACCTTGAGCATGCTTCAGCACCAAATCCACCAATTGCTCCGTTTCAGGCCGAGGAACCAGTACTCGACCATCTACCTCAAAATTAAATCCATAAAACTCCTTTTTTCCCGTTAAGTAAGCCACCGGAACCCCATCCTGAAGTCGAAGCCAGCCTTTTTGAAGTTCAGAGAGCTTTTCTACTGGTATTTCTTCATCTGAACGAGCAATCAAGTCTAAGCGACTGCAGCCCAAAAGATGAGACAAAAAAACCTCCATTTCGCTACGGAGGTGTGCTTTTTGAGCGAGGGCCAGCACCCTAGCGATATCCATCACTGGTAGAACTTATTCTTTTCACGAGCATCGCGGAACTCCTCACGCTTGAGAGCCGCTTGGCGGATCAAACGCTTGGTAAGACGCTTCTTATTGTAACGTCCCTCCTTAACTTGATCTCCGATTCGAGAACGGTTGAACCATTGTTTGAAGCGAGCGACCCTCTTTTCAGAAGATTCGTTGGCATCAGCAGAAACCCAGAAATTTTTAGGATGAGACATGGTGTATACTTCTAAAGCGAAGGGAGTATACGAGAACTCCCTTGAAGAAGTCAACAAGAATTTATAGCTGACCGGTCTTTTCTAAATAGCGATTGTAAGCCCCTAAAATGAGCTGGTGCACCGCGTCAGAGTACGCGTAGGCTTTTTTACCCTTCTTCTCTACAATTCCACATTCGTATTCGTCTTCGTGGATAGGATCTTCAATGAACAAGTAAACTCCCTTCTTAGAAGGCACTTCTTCTAAACGGTAGTCCATATCCTCAAAGGCTTCATTGAGGATGGTAATGAGGTGCTCGAGGTCCTCGAAGTTTCCAATCTCAAGCATCTGCATTTCGGTCTTCATAAGGGAAATTTACAAATCTTATTATTATATCAAAAAACAGGTTAGAATGCAAGGATTCCAACCTGTTAATGTTTATGGCTTCAGTAAGCCAAATTAGAGGCGAGTTGCCACTCCTCCGCTCACTTGAGTCAGCTTTCCAGCCCCGGTTGAGCTTGCATCTTCAATCATCCAGCAGGTGATTTGAGTTCCGTCCCACACTCCCAGCTGAGTGTTGTAGTACCCGTCAGTGGTGAGCACCGTGCTACGCGTTTCAAGTGCCGTTCCATTTTGATCGGTAGTGGTGTCGTAACCCGCTGCAGAGAAAAGGTCTTCAGTACAAGCTGCTAAGGCATAGGTAGTGCCATCGGTAGCTTGGAAGGCATCCTCCAATACTCCTGTACTTGAATCAAAAACAGGAGCCGCTACGAGAGGGTCATAGTCCGCCCACACATCCGTGCAATCAGGGGTAGGAGTCACAAAAGCAGTCTCGCAATCAAGTGCTGTTAGCATAACGGTCCCTGTGACGGGTTCTGGTTCAGGTTCCTCTCCAGTATCGCCTGTATCCGTACCCCCTTCACCTGTGTCCCCCTCGGTGTCACCCGTATCCGTTATAGGTTCGTCAGGGGTGAGTGGATCCGTTCCATTTCCTATTTCTTCCAGGTCCGTGTAACCATCCGCATCAGTATCTGGATCTAGTGGATCCGTTCCATTGTCCACCTCATCTCCATCCCGAACGCCATCCAAATCACTATCACTAGACAGAGCATCCGTTCCTCCTATCACCTCATCTCCATCTGATAGACCATCATTGTCACTATCTGAATCGTTCACATCCGTTCCGACACGGATTTCAGCCCGATCCGTGAGCCCATCTCCATCAGTATCAGGGTCAGTTTCGGACATACCGGTATCACTCGTATCTCCTTCTGCCGTGTCACCTGCAGTATCAGCACCTCCAGTATCATCGGCGTTATAAACCAAAGGGTCAGTACCTGCTAAGAGTTCCGTTAGATCATCCACACCATCTCCATCGGAATCTGGATCGTTTGGATCGAGCCCAGCAGCCATTTCCGCCTCGTTGGTGAGCCCATCGTTATCGGAGTCCACATCTGCAACCCCCGTGTCAGTATCAGTGTCAGTATCAGTGTCAGTATCAGTGTCAGTATCAGTGTCAGTATCAGTGTC
>CAZUWE010000001.1:10243-26893 GCA_964624175.1 uncultured Candidatus Peribacteria bacterium
CAGTGTCAGTATCAGTGTCAGTATCAGTGTCAGTATCAGTGTCAGTATCAGTGTCAGTATCAGTGTCCGCATCCGTGTCGCTATCTGTATCTGTATCTGTATCGGTGTCAGCGTCTGTATCCGTGTCAGCGTCTGTATCCGTGTCAGCGTCACTATCTGTATCAGCTGCACTATCACCATTTCCTAAATCCGTAGGTTTACCTGCAGTGTGCGTACAGCCCGGAGCTGCTGCTAAAATGGCAGAAAGTACCGCAGCACGAAGACTCGGTGCGCGAAGGTTTTGGGTAAGTCCACTTATATCATTTCCTAGAGTTTCAAAGGAGGATCGTTCCATAATTAGATTTTTAAAAGAGGGATCAGAATGACAGTTTTAAGGTTTGCTGTCAAATCGATCCCTCCTGATTGAACCTGATGACTTAGTACTGAAGATCAGTAACATTATCGCCGTTTACTTGGAAAGTCCAGGTAACGGTGGTGTCGTCTCCTGATTCAGCAAGGTATTGCATACTAGCTGCATCATAGAAACGAACTGAAAGGAGCTGACCTGCGAGTGCAATGTTTTCAGCCTCAATTTCCATGCGAGCAGCCGCATCGTTTTCATCGATCACTCCGTCTCCGTTTCGGTCCATGCTGGTGTCTACCACCCAGTTTACAGAAGTGGTTTCAGCGGCCTTCCCTGCTTCATTGTAAGCACAGGCATAGATTTCTTGTTGAGCCGATTCATCGGTGAGCATGTAGTTGCTATCAGTGAACTTGCTTCCTTCATAGCTAGCTTGTGCTCCTTCGCTCACCACAAAGAGATCAGAACGACGAGCATTTGGCATCACGTTTGCAAGAAGACCTTCACAGGTCGCTTCATCACTTACTGTGTTGTAGGTAACTGGGGTGTCGGTGTCCGTATCAGTATCCGTGTCGGTATCGGTGTCTGTATCTGTATCCGAGTCGGTATCAGCATCTGAATCGGTATCATTAGTATCCCCAGTGTCTGCGCCCGTGTCTACAACTCCAGTATCCAGTCCATCGAAGTCTTTGTCCTTAGATCCTACGCTGCGGTAACAAGCAGCGAGAGACAAAAGAGCAGCGGCGCTAAGACCACGAGCAGCTTGTCCTATAGAAGGAACTCCATCGAGGCCGTCATCAAAAAGTGATTCTAAACGATTCATACGTGTGAATTAAGGTTAACAAAAATACCACAAAAGAATTGAGTCGTCAACTGAAACGCGTTTAAACCTTAAATATCGAGATTCTTCACACGTTTCGCGTGCGTTTGGATGAACTTTTTACGAGAAGATACTTCGCTGCCCATCAAGGTCTCAAAAATGTAATCCGCACGCTCGGCATCCTCCACAGTTACGCGAAGCATGGTGCGAGTTTCAGGATCCATGGTGGTTTCCCATAGCTGTTCAGCATCCATTTCTCCAAGTCCTTTGTAACGAGAGATGGAAGGCTTCTTCTCCCCAAACTCCTTAAGAACCTCATCACGCTCCTCATCTGAGAAGGCATACTTCACTGTCTTTCCAGATTGAAGCTTGTAGAGAGGGGGTTGAGCGATATAAAGATAACCTCGTTCAATCACTTCACGGAAGTAACGGTAGAACAAGGTGAGCAAAAGCGTTCGGATGTGAGCTCCATCCACGTCGGCATCGGTCATGATCACAATTCGATGGTAGCGTAACTTTTCAAGATCAGTCGTTTCTCCGATTCCCGCTCCCATGGCAATTACCAAGTTCTTGATTTCGTTGTTTGCAATCATTTTATCGAGACGCGCTTGCTCTACGTTCAAAATCTTACCTCGAAGTGGCAAAATAGCCTGGAATTCTCGGTTTCGTCCCTGCTTAGCGGATCCTCCTGCAGAATCTCCCTCCACGATGTAGAGTTCAGACACGCTGGGGTCCTTAGCGCTACAGTCAGCAAGCTTCCCTGGCAGAGTCATTCCCTCGAGGGCTCCCTTTCGGATCACCGTGTCACGAGCAGCGCGAGCCGCGAGGCGAGCGCGTTGAGCAAGCGCACATTTACCAACAATGGCGCGTGCGTCCGATGGATTTTCATCCAAGTATTGCTCAAGTGCGTCACCGAATACGGTTTCTACCGCGGTTCGCATTTCAGCGTTTCCAAGTTTACTCTTGGTTTGTCCCTCGAACTGAGGATCTCCCAATTTAACTGAAATCACCGCTGTCAGTCCTTCACGCACATCTTCCGCTGAGAAGTTTTGGTCTTTTTCTTTAATAAGCTCATTCTTACGTGCATAGTTGTTTAGCACACGAGTGAGAGCGGTTCGGAAACCGGTGAGGTGCATACCTCCTTCAATCGTATGGATATTGTTCGCAAAAGTGAACACCGTCTCTTGGAAGGCTTGAGTGTACTGAAGTGACACTTCAATGAGTCCTTCAGGTGCCTCGCTCTCCACATAAATCACATCACCAATGCGTTCGCGGTCTCTGTTGAGATGCTGAACGTACGACTTGATTCCTCCCTCGAAGTAAAACATGGTTTTTCGTCCATCGCGGTGATCTTTAATACGAATGGTTACCCCCTTGGTGAGGTAAGCCTGTTGACGAGCGCGGTTTACGATCGTTTCAAAAATAAAGTTTGTATCATTGAAGATTTCTGGATCGGGTGTGAAAGTGATGGTGGTCCCGGTGCTATCGGAGCTTCCTGCTGCTTTCACATCTCCTAGAGGATTTCCTTGTTTGTATTCTTGAACGTAGGTCTTTCCATCGCGACGAACCTCAGCCTTTAAATGGGTTGAAAGAGCGTTCACTACTGAACTTCCTACTCCATGGAGACCTCCAGACACCTTGTATCCCCCACCTCCGAATTTTCCTCCGGCGTGAAGCACGGTAAGTACCGTTTCAAGCGCAGATTTACCAGTGGTTTTATGCTTATCTACTGGGATCCCACGTCCATCGTCACATACAGAAAGGGATCCATCTGCATAAATATCCAGATCAATGTTCTTACAAAAGCCGGCCATCGCTTCGTCGATCGCATTGTCCAAAATCTCCCACACCATGTGGTGAAGTCCGGCGATATCCGTGGTTCCAATGTACATTCCCGGGCGTTTTCGGACGGCGGCAAGCCCTTCCAAAACCTGAATCTGATCCGCTGAATACTGTTGATCGGCCATAGTGAAATTAAGTCGGCGGAATACTAACAAACAAAAGCCGGCCTGTCATGCGAATTTACTGTTGACCGTAGAGCGCATTGTACGTGTCGTACAGAGCTTGCTCGAACTCACTGAGTTCAACATCAGGAAGCGTTTGAGTTTCATCTTTGTATTCCCACTCAATGTCACTCACCACACCAGTATCAAGATCGAAGGCCCCCGAAACCGCTAAGCTGGCTTCTGTTAATACACCCGTGAAGGTGAAGGTATTTTCTTCTAAGTCCAATACCTTAAACTTGAATGCCCCTACTTTTAAACCTTCTTCATCAAAGGCGTTTTCAGCGCGCTTGATAGCGACCTCTTCGGTCAAGGTCCCCTCCTCTTCGTAATCTTCCACCTGATCCTGTGTGTCCTCTTCAGGAGTGAGTTCTGCAAGTTCAACAGTGGTAACAATCACTGAGGAAGCAGTTTCAAGTGCGAGCCCGGTTGAGAATCGAAGCTCTCCTTCCACCACCGTGTCGTACAAAATATGAGTCTCTCGGTCGTAGTTAGCTTCAAAAGTGTATCCACCAGTAGAAGCATCCACGAGTTCAAAAAGACGGTTGGAGCTATCCCCAAGGGACTTCAAGTCTCTAAACTGAATGCCGTTGCTACGAAGATCGTCTTCCGCCTCTTTCGTTGCATCTTCAAGACTAATGGTAGCGCTGATATCATCCTCCGCACGTAAACTTTGCAAGTATTCACTTAGATTAGCCAAATCAAGTTGCTTAGCTTGGTATTCTTTGAGGCCTTCTTCAAAGCTATCATAAGAGTAGAACTCAGGCGAGTTCATGAACTCAATAGAAACGTCGTATTCAGCGAGTTTGCTTTCAAAGTAAGACCGCACCGCAACTTGAGAGGAAATAGCCTTTAAGTAACTCTCGGCATCTGCCACCAGTTCATTGGCAAGCTCAGTAGCATCTTCGATGGAGACCTTTCGATCCACCACAAAGTCAAAGAGGTTTTCGAGGTAACGAAGTTTGCTTTGCACAAAAGCCTGTCGCTCCTCATCCAAATCTTCATCACTACCTGCAAGGGAAAGTATCTTATTTTCAAGTTCTGAAAGCAGCTTCACACTGTCTCCGTTGTAAAAAACCGCGTGGCTGCGCAGCAGGAGTTCAAGCAAAGAGTATTCTCGACTGATGTCACCAAGGTATTTTTCATCATCTAAGTCTCCACTATTTAAAGCAGTTTCAAAGTTGCTTTGGTAAGTTGTATAAGCGGTTTGAGCTTCCACTAAAGACCCTCGTTCAAGCAAACTTTCCAATTCTTGGTACTGACGACGCAGGGCGGTGAGAGGCTCTTCTTGAGGATATAAAAGTTCAGCCGCTGCCGACTTCACAGGGTAAAGTTCATCGCCTGGAAGGACAAAGAAAAGAGAAGAATACAGGGTATCCACCTCATCTAAATCTGGATTAGAATTTTTCCATTCATTGATCCATGTCTCTCCACTCAAAGAATCTCCAAATAAAAGGTTAGTGCGTCCATATACTAAGTATTTTCCTTTTTGCACTTCAGCGTAGCGATCTTCAGCAGAAGGCAGCACCGTTAAAGTTTCTCTAAAGAGTTGGTAGGCCTTACTTAGGTATGAGCCCAAACCTGTTAAGTCGGGCCCCATATGGCTGTCTCTTTGGCTTTCTTGCATGAAGCTGAGTGCACTGGCGTCGTAAGCAGCAATCGTTTCCTCATGAGCGGCTAGCTCTGATTCGGTTAAATCGCTTTCTTCAAAAGCAAAAACCGGAAATTCTTTAGTCAGCTTAGTGAGACGAAGGCGCTCTATAGTTGCAGTGATTTTTGAAGACGGCACTCTCATAAAATTACCCGTTGGGACCACCAGTGAATTGAGGTCCTTACCATCCAAAGTGAAGGTCACCAAGCTAGGGTGTGTGAGTGCATACACTTCCAAACTTTCACCACTTTCACTAAGACGCACCACTGCTTCACTGTTTTGTGACTCAATGCGAGCGAAAGGTGTAACTACCTCCACCGTGAAGTCGTCGGCGAGCGTAGAAAAGTAAACGGTACCTGCTTGAAGTTCAGCCGAAAGCGTCTCACTGGGCTGATCCCATGACCAATCCACGGTAGCGTCCTCTAGTCCAGAAACGCTGTCTCGCTCATTTAAACGAACCTCGTTTGAATGGCTTAGTTCAGCCTCAATAGCCGCTTCGTCAGTGCTCACTATTTCCTCTGGCTTGAACGCCGTAAAAGAAGCAGCGCTGAGCAGCCCCGCAAAGACGAGCAAGAGAATCAAATTGAGTAGAGAGCCAGCCTTCATTTTCTATCTGATTTAAATCTTATAATTATAGCAGACTTTCAGCTTTTTTAAAAGGGGCAACTGTGTTAGCCTCCCTGCATGAAAAAACCACTTCTCGCCCTTGTATTTTCGCTCTTTTTCAGCAGCCAAACCGCACTCGCCGCCTTTGACGATGTTTCCACCGACCACCCTTACTACGAAGGCATCAGCTATCTTGAATTGGTGGGAGCCATCGACCCCGGCACCAACTTTAGGCCAGACGACCCGGTAACCCGCGCCGAACTTTTCAAGATTCTCTTCAAAACCCTGCATGTGGATAAGCCCAGTGTGGAAAAAAGCAGTTTTAGCGATGTATCCGTGGAGGCTTGGTTTTCTCCTTATGCTGAATTGGCGCGTGAATACAATTTGGTGAGTAGCGGACCTTTCGAGGGCTCGACCCAATTGAGCCGTGGTAAAGTGCTTAGCACCGTTATGGAGGCATATGGACTCAGTGCACCTATTATTCCCGCTTCTGAACGCAGTCCACTTTTCGAGGATGTGAGCATCAAACACCCCTTGTACTCGCTCATTTACCAAGCTGCCACCTTGGGTTTTGTGGACGCCTCGGTCGGGGAAATGTATTTACCCTTCAGCAAACTCACTCGAGGTGAACTGGCTGATCTCTTGTACCGTGCAGAGACCTGGGAAAATGAAAAAGGAGCCGTGAGTGCCAGTGAAGAATTTTATAAGTCCGACATTTTTGCGGACATTTGGAATCGGATTTTAAACGAATTTTACTTACCGGATGGCTACGAAATCGATGAGGACGTGCTGTTTGAAGCAGCGGTGGGTGCCGTGCTCGACAGTTTGGATGATCCATATAGTACTTATTTTGCTGCTGGAGCCGCCACTGAATTCATGGATTCGCTAGAGGGTGAATTTGAAGGCATCGGAGCTATGCTGACCCAAGATGCAGAAACCTTAGATGTTTTCATCACTGGTGTCTTGGATGCCAGTCCAGCATTGGAGGCAGGTTTGCAAAGTGGTGACCGCATTGTGGCGGTGGACGGCATCGATGTGGAAGGAATGGCCCTCGAAGAAGTGATGAGTCGTATCAAGGGTCCTGCGGATACCGAAGTTCGTCTCACCATTGAACGAGATGGAACGGAAACCACCTACCGACTGATTCGCGCGCGTCTGGGTATCGATCTTGTGAAAGGTCACATATATAAGGGCGATATATGGTTCATTGAAATCGAGACCTTTGCCAGCAACATTTACGAAGACGCAACGGAAACCATCAATCAATTGAAAGCAGAAGAACCAAACCCTTCCGCGATTGTACTTGACCTTCGAGGAAACCCCGGTGGATACATCAACATGAGCAACTACATTGCAGGACAATTCGTTCCTCACCTCACCCCACTAGTGACTCTGGACTATGGAGGCGGCGTTGAAGAAACCATCTATAATGGTGATAAAGGCCAATACTATGGAATCCCCACTTACATTTTAGTGGATGAGTACACCGCTTCTGCCTCAGAAATTCTCGCTCAAACCTTGAAAGAATCAGGAACGGCGACGGTGATTGGGACTCAAACCTTTGGGAAAGGCTCCGCGCAAGAACTCATCACATACTGGGATGGTTCTCTGCTAAAGCTGACCATTGCTCACTGGCTTTCTTCAAAAGGCACATCGGTACAAGGCACGGGAGTAACTCCCGACGTTGTAGTTACTGAAGAAGATGGCGAAGGAGACGAATGGTTAGAGGCTCTGAACGACGAGCTCTAGTTCGAATACGTCTTTGAGGTCTGGGGAATTCCTCCATCAAGATCTTTGGCCAGTGGTGTTTAGTCCATTGCTTTTCGAATTGATGGTAAAGCTCGAGGTTCCGCTTACGCAGCTCTCTTTCAATCACTCCGCCCGCGTGTGGGCTTTTGTATTTACGTTCAAGAGGTGAACAAAACCCATGAGCATAGTGGCAAAGCTCATGAGCAATGGTGGCACGCACCACTTCCTGTGGTACTCGTTCCTGCCGAAAGATTCCATTAATTAGGATGCTGCTTCGTTTTTTATCACGGCTCATGCGAATAGAACCAAGCCGACGCTGCGCCTTGCGCCCGAATTGAATAGTGATTGTATTCGGTCGAGGCATGTCGGCAAAATGATTTTCCAGGAGGAAATCGAGCTGAGATTGAAGCCAAGCGTGGTCGCGCATAACAAAAAGCACTGTCTCACAAAGACGATAGGTTTTGCAAAATAATTTTGTTTTACGGATTATGCCCGGGCACAAAATCGACTTAAAGGATGTTATTTCTTTTCGTCAAAGACCACAGGGATTTCTTGTGGAGCAGCGGACGTGGTTGGAGTCGCTACTGGGGCGGGAGCAGCCTGCACAACGGGGGTAAGTGCTGGAGTAGGTTCAGGAGCAGCAGACACTGCCGAAGCAACGGATGCCAGCTCAGGGGCTAAACGAGTTTCTGCCGTGGGCACAACTGATTTGGGCGCCTCAATGGGCTGATCGAGTACGGCAGCCACATTTTCAGTGAACTCGGCCTCCATTTTTGCTTCTTCAGGAGTTTGCACAGGTACGGTGGGTGCGGCGGATGCTGCTGGGGCTGGAGCTACTGGCGCAACAACTTCTTCTTTCTTCACTTCAGCTTGAGGGGCTACGGCAGGAGCTTCTGCAGGTTTTTCGACCTCGGTCTCAAACTCAGCTGCCGCATTGCTAGCGGCCAAAAGTTCCTCAGGGTTGGTGGTAACAATTTTATCTTCGCTGAATGAAGCTATCACTTGAATGGCCACATGCTTGAGCCCCGCAAAAAAGAGTCCTTGCCCCACTCCGGAGTTGAGCAGCATGTATTTTTCTCCTTCCGTTAGGTTGAACACCTTTGCAAGCGGTTCCACTGCCGAAGGCGACTGTTTGAGCAGCAGCTGCATCGAGGAGTTGGTCACAATCGGCTTCCCCATTGGGCTATTGATGAAGTCTTCCACATCCTGCGTGATGGTGGTCACTCCAAGGTAGTATTTACGAGCACGTTTCACGAGTCCAAAGAGGAATTTCGCGCTGTCTTCGTGCTGCATCAAGGTCCAGGCTTCGTCGATCACAAGGATTCGTTTCTTGAGTGTAGACCGCACACGGTTCCAGATGTAGTTCAAAATAATGTACATCGCCACCGGACGGAGCTCATCTTCGAGGTCACGCACGGAGAACACCATGAGCCCTGTATCCAAAGTCACATTGGTTTCCTTGTTGAACACGCCGGCATAGGTTCCTGTCACATACTTAGCAATGCGCTGAGCCATATCTGCGGCTCCATCCATCGCACTGAGTACGCTGTAAAAGTCCGCCATGGTGGGCACCGGATACTTGGAAGGGTCCAGCACATCCATGGTAATACCCTTGGTTGAGTAGGTATCGATCAAGGCCTTATCCAAAATCCCTTCTTCCTGAGCCGAAATAGTACCCAACATGAGTCGCATAAGACCTGTGAGGTTGATCACGCTGCTGCGCAGCAAGTCTCCCGGCTTCAAATCTTCACCTTCGAGTGGAGTGGGTAGGTCAAAGGGGTTGATACGTCGATCAGAATTGAGCGATACACTGAGGTAGGTTCCTCCCACGGTTTCACACAGCGCTTTGTACTCATTTTCCGGGTCGATCACAATCACATCCGTTCCAAACATGAGCGAGCGCAAAATCTCAAGTTTCACTGCATAGGATTTCCCAGCTCCGGATTTTGCAAATACGGTTGAGTTCGCGTTTTCCAGCGAGAAGCGGTCGAAAATAATGAGCGATTCGTTGTGGCGGTTGAGACCGTACAAAATTCCGTCGTTCGATGTAAGTTCAGATGAAATGAATGGGAAGGTAGTCGAAAGTGGCGATGTATTCATGTTTCGTTGCACCGCGATGTCATCCAAGCACAAGGGCAAGGTTGAGGTGAATCCACGTTCCATTTGCAGGTCAGCGCGCTTAGAAAGCACCAGTTTACCTGCCAGCAAACTTTGAAGTTCTTTGGTCGCCTTGCGAAGCTCATCTTCACTGGCTGAGTACACCGTAAAATAAAGCCCGTATTGGAAGAATTTCTCCTGTCCGCGTTGAAGTTCGGTTCGTAGCTGCTCCGCATCTTCCAAGGCCGTTTCAAGTGCAGGGTCACGTACGTTTCCTTTGTCCGCCGCAATACGGATGGACGATTGGAGTTGTGCCACCTTGGTCTTGAGGACTTTCATGATGTCTTCCGACGAAATCGGATAGATGTACTGAGAAATATCCATGGTTACATCGTAGTTCACCACCGGTGATAACCAATTGGTATCGATGTAGCGAGGATAGGTGTAAACGAAAAAGGTTTGGCAGAAGAGCCCATCGATCTTGATATGATCGTACCCCGCCTCAAACGAAGAGGGTGCAATTAGATCACGAATGGAGGCAATTCCTTCCTGGAAGAGTTTTTCTGCTTCGAGGATTTTTTTCTTCTCAACCAGGTTTTTATTGGCATCTGTATTCACCTTAGCTGCTGCCGTGGTCGCTTCTTGTTTTTTTTCTGCTGAAACGGTGCTTTTTGCCTGAGCTTCCTGCTGAGCTGCCACCGTTGCTGCGTTGGGATCAGTCACCGCAGCAGCTACCGGGGTCGCTAAAGTAGGCGCTGCAGGAGCTGGGTTCGCTGAAGCGGGCGCAGGGACTGCGGGGCTTGCTGAAGCGGTTTGTACGGGCGTCGTATTGTCAGCCATGCGTGGAACTACTTTTTAATCTTATCATTTTATCACAAAATGACCAGATTTACTAGATCTCAACACCTGACTTGTTAATTACTGATTCTAAATCCATAGCGAATTTGTCCCTCCTGCAGTTGCACCGGTTGCCGACGGTGGCACATGTTGTCGGGAAAATCCAAACAAACATTTCCCGTAAAACTGATCACTTCGTTTTCTGTTTCGTCCGCCAAAGCCTGAATACGCTGAGCAGTGTGATACGGAGGCCTATTCACCGTATAAGCACGGCCGGGCACACCTTTCTTACCCACCAGCTGCAAAGAAGCTAACTCAGCGTTTTTAAGCCATAAACCAATCGCTCCGCCTCCCAAAAAACTGCCAATGTGCCAATTCTCAGTGAATAGAGGAGCGCCTTCCGCTTCTCCCTCTTTACAGAAAAACACCCAATCTAGCGTATTAAAGCGCTCGGGGGCCATCCACTTTCCCCACTCCAACCTTTCAGCAACCTGTCGAGCGGTGGCCTGGCCTGCTAAAAGCAAAGGCATATGACCGGCCATTCCCGCTTGCCCTTTACTCAAAGCAAAGTCCTTAGGGTTGTAAGGAGCCTCTCCATTCAGAGGCATACGCGAGTCGAGGAGCCTGCGGCCTTCTTCCCTTAAAACCTCTAAACGAATGAGGCTGTCACTGGTCGACAAACCAGGTCGTTCAGTATAGGGAGCTAAGTAATAAACCATAGTCGTCATTATAAAATAAACTAACACTTAGTCAACCAATCTGAATTTTGTATTTTGCTGCGGTGCGGTAAACTTCGTGCGCAAATTTAAACCACCCTATGGCTAAAAAGAAAAACGACGAAAATTTATTCCCAGAAGATCAAGAACCGGAGGAAACGGGCAGCGAAGGAACCGAGACGGAATCAAAGCAACCTGAAAACGACGGCCCCACCGAGCTTTTTGCAGCCGGTAAAATCAGCCCTCGAAATGTGGTAGATGAAATGGAAGAAAGCTACCTCGATTACGCCATGAGCGTGATCGTTTCTCGTGCGCTCCCAGATGTACGTGACGGTATGAAACCGGTGCACCGACGTATTTTGTTCGCCATGCAAGAGATTGGGCTCCGCTCAAGTGCAGGTTTCCGAAAGTCAGCCGCCGTGGTGGGAGAAGTGCTTGCTAAGTACCACCCACACGGAGATCAAGCTGTATACGACTCAATGGTTCGTATGGCTCAGGACTTCTCTCTGCGCTACCCACTGATTCGTGGACAAGGAAACTTTGGTTCCATCGACGGGGACAACGCCGCTGCGATGCGTTACACCGAGTCTAAGATGGAGAAGATTTCGGACGAAATGATGGCCGACATCGATAAAGAGACCGTGGATTTTGTTCCCAACTACGACGGACGTCACGAAGAACCTCGTGTACTGCCCACCCGCATTCCCCAACTGCTCCTCAACGGAACCATGGGTATTGCCGTGGGTATGGCCACCAACATTCCTCCTCACAACTTAACTGAAGTGATGGATGCCCTGGTTGCGCTCGCCGACAATCCTGAAATCGATATCGACGGGCTTATGCAGTACATCAAAGGACCTGACTTCCCCACCGGAGCGACCGCGTACGGACGTGAAGCCATTAAAGAAATGTACACCACTGGACGTGGAGGCGTAACCGTGCGTGCTAAAGCTGAAATTGAAGAAGAAAAAGGAGGCCGCCACCGCATTTTGGTGACGGAAATTCCTTACCAAATCAACAAAGCGGCTCTCGTAGAAAAAATCGCCGAACTGGTAACTGACAAAAAAATTGTCGGGATTTCGGATCTTCGTGATGAATCCAGCCGTGAAGGAATGCGTATTGTGATTGAGCTTAAGAAGGATTCCTACCCCAGCAAGATTTTGAACCAGCTCTACAAGCTCACGCCTATGCAGAGCAATTTCAATATGAACATGATTGCTCTCGTGGATGGACTTCAACCTCGCCTGCTCAACCTTAAGGAGGTGCTTGAGTACTTTATTAAGCACCGAAAGGAAGTGATCACTCGTCGTACTCAATACGAACTCAAGGTTGCCAAGGCACGCGCTCACATTTTGGAAGGACTCAAGATCGCTCTCGACAATATTGATGAAGTGATCGACACCATCCGTAAGAGTGAAACCAAGGAAGAGGCTCACGACGCCCTCATGAAGAAGTTCAAGCTCAGCGATTTGCAATCTCAAGCGATCCTTGAAATGCGTCTCCAAACCCTCGCTGGACTTGAACGCAGCAAGATTGAAGAAGAACTCAAAGAAAAACTTGCTCTCATCGATGAGCTCGAAGGCATTTTGAAAGATGCTAAGAAAGTAGCAAAGATCATGGTGAAAGAATTTGAAGAAATCAAAGATCAATACGGAGACGCACGTCGCACTGAAATCGTGCCTCATGCCCTTGGTGAATTCTCAGTTAAAGACACCATTCCTAATGAAGAAATGGTGGTAACCCTTACCAAGGAAAATTATGTGAAACGAGTTCCACCCACTGCTTTCCGCCGCCAAGAACGTGGTGGACAAGGTAAGGTGGCCATGAGCACCAAGGAAGAAGACGAGATTGCGATTCTGCGCTATGCAAAGAACCACGACAAACTTTTGTTCTTCACGAACACAGGTCGTGTATTCCAACTCCCTGTGTATGAACTTCCACAAGCCAGCCGTCAAGCAAAGGGAATCCCTCTCATCAATCTTATTCAAATGACTAAGGACGAGTATGTGACTGCAATGCTCGTGGTGACCAACGAAGAATTTGGAGGAGACTACCTCTTCATGGCAACCAAAATGGGAACTGTTAAGAAGACAGCCGTTTCTGAATTCAAGGCGGTGCGAAAGTCGGGTCTCATTGCAATCAAACTTCGTGACGACGATTCGCTCTCTTGGGTGAAACAAACCAGCCCTGGAGATCACATTATGATCGTAACTCACGAAGGTAAGTGTATTCAATTTGACCAAGAAGATGTACGTCCAATGGGACGTGCCTCAATGGGAGTGCGTGGAATCAAACTCCGCACAGGAGATCAAGTGGTGGAAATGGACAACGTGAAATCTCCTGAAGCGGACCTCTTTGTGGTGATGGAAAATGGACTTGGAAAACGAACTCCTATTAAAGAATATCGTTTCCAAACTCGTGGAGGATCTGGAGTCAAAACCGCCAACCTCACTAGCAAGACAGGAAAACTCGTGGGAGCGAAGGTGATTGAACCTGAAACTCAAGGAGACATCATGATTGTATCTAAGAAGGGAGTGATGATTCGAACCAATCTGGAAAGCGTACCAAGTCGTGGTCGCGCCACACAAGGGGTTTACCTTATGCGCGTAAAGACGGATGATAAAGTAGCTTCCATGTCCTTCATCGCTCAAAGCGACGTACCTGAGTCCACAGGTGCTGAAGAGACAGAAACTGAAGAACAAACAACACTCGTTTAACCTTTTCCTATGAAAAAAGGAATCCACGCCCTACTCGTTTTACTGTTAGTAAGCTTCCTCAACTTTCCAGTGGCTGCTCAAGCAGCCAGCGGAGATTTGGGTCTGAGCGACGGTAATGTTTGGTTCGCCAATGATTACTTTTTTGAAGGAAGTCCCACTCGTATTTGGGCCTCCATTCAAAACAACAGTGGTTCAGACCTGCTGGGGACCGTGCGATTCACGAGCAAGGAAGGAATCATTGGTTCAGACCAGCCCATTTCAGCCCTTGCTGGCAAAACCGATGAGGTTTTTGTAGACTGGATTCCCCCCAGCTATGGAGAATACACCATTACAGTGACCGTGATTCCTTGGGATGGAACGAGCGACAGTCCTGGCAACAATACCGTGCAAAAAACTGTAACCGTGCAACAAGACACCGATCACGATGGCATTCCTAATTCCACGGATCCAGATAAGGATGGTGATGGCGTAAACAATGAAGAAGACGCCTTTCCCATCACCCAATCAGAATCTAAGGATACGGACGGTGACGGAAAAGGAAACAATGCCGACACCGATGATGACAACGATGGAACGCTAGATACCGACGACGAGATGCCCGAAGACGCTCGCTACACCAAGGACCAAGACAAAGACGGCACTCCAGATGAAATTGATGAAGACATCGATGGCGATGGCGTAGAAAATGACGATGAAGAAGGTCAAGACACCGATGCCAGCCTTCCCGACACCGATGGCGACGGAAAGAACGATGGTGAAGACCCCTTCCCTGCAGACCCAAAAGAGTGGTTCGACGTTGATAACGACGGCGTTGGCGACAACAGCGACGAGGACATTGATGGCGATGGAGCAAGCAATGCGGATGACCTGGATCCTTCCAACCCTTCTCCAACCGCGGAGGTAGATCAGGACGTGATCATTGCGGGAATCGATGACGAAGTCACCTTCGACGCGAGTGCTTCTCAAGATGACGGCGGAATTGTACGCTACGTATGGCAATTTGGTGATGAAATGGTGGAAGGAGCTCAAGTGGTACGCAGCTTTGATGCAACAGGTCTTCAAACCGCGCTCCTGACGGTTTATGACGATAAGGGACAGAGCGACACCATCGAAGTGAAGGTTCGCGTCTTTGATTACAAATTCCTGGCCATGGCCATCAGCTTTAGCCTTCTGCTCGTTTTGCTTGCGTTCTACATCATCTATCGCTATAATCGGCGGGCTTTACTGACTGAGGAAGCGCCTAAACCTGCAAAAAGCAAGTCCCGCTCCTCTAAAAAGAAGAAATCATGAAGACTGACATTCATCCTCAATACAAATCTGCTACTGGAATCGAGTGCGCAAACTGCGGTCACAAGTTCCCCATTGGTTCTACCAAAGAAGGAATTCGTGTGGAAATCTGCAGCAATTGTCACCCTTTCTACACTGGTAAGAAGGTACTCATCGACACCGAAGGACGTGTAGATAAGTTCCGCCAAAAGATGGCTACCGCTGGAGGACGCGATAAGAAAGTACGAAAAAAGAAGACTCTCGAAGAAAAAGTAAACGAAGAGCTCACGCTTCAAATGATGAAGGAAAAAGCCAAGGAAGAAAAAGCCAAGGCTAAGAAAGACGAAGAATAAGATGTTCACATTCAAACTTCAAAAGCGCTCAAATGAGTCACGTGCTCGCTTGGGCGTTTTTAGTACCCCTCACGGAGAGATTGAGACGCCGGTCTTCATGCCCGTGGGCACCAAGGCAACGGTGAAGTCGCTCGATTACAAAGACCTCGAGGCCCTTGGCACCGAGATCATTTTGGCAAACACCTACCATATGGCCATGCGCCCCGGTAGCGAGCTGGTTAAGCGCATGGGCGGCCTCCACAAATGGATGCATTGGAACAAACCGATTTTGACAGATTCCGGCGGTTTTCAAGTGTTTTCGCTCAAAGGAACCAACAAGATAACGGACGATGGCGTGGAATTTAAATCACACCTCGACGGCAGCAAGCATTTCTTCACACCTGAGAAAGCGATTCAAATTCAGGAAGAGCTTGGTGCCGACATTATTATGGCTTTTGACGAATGTGCTCCTGCTGATGTGGATGAAAAGTATGCCCGCAAAGCCATGGAGCGCACCCATGCCTGGGCTAAACGCTGCCTCGCGGCAAAAACCCGTGACGACCAGGCGCTCTTTCCCATCGTGCAAGGAAGCCACTTCAAAAACCTACGAGAGGAATCGGCCAAGTTCATGGCCAGCCTCGATACGCCTGGAGTGGCGATCGGCGGCGTGAGCGTGGGAGAAAACTTTGAGCAAAAATTCAGCGCCGTGGATTGGGCCATCCCGCACCTGCCAGAAAACAAGCCCCGCTACCTCATGGGCGTGGGGACTCCCAACGATATTTTGGAAGCCGTGGACCGTGGAATTGATATGTTCGACTGTGTGCTTGCAACCCGTCTGGCACGCCACGGAGCCTTTTGGGATTTCACCGGCCGCCACGATATCAGCAACGAAAAGTTCAAATACGATGATGCGCCGCTCTGCCCAGAAATTCCTTGCTACGCCAGCCAAGATTTTTCACGCAGCTATCTCCGCCACCTCATGGTGGAAAACGAAATCCTCGGTCACCGGCTTTTATCACTGCATAACATCGCGTTTTTGTTTCACCTCATGAAGCAAATTCGCTATCATATCGCAAACGATAGCTTCGCTGCGTTTAAAAAAGACTTCCTAGCCACTTTCCACTCCACGCATGATTCGATACTTGAAGGGACAGATTCTTGATCACGATGACCGCACCATCATTTTGAATGTGAACGGCGTGGGGTACCACGTGTACACCCCTCGAAGTGTCTTTGAAGAAAAAGAGGTGGAGCTTTTTATTCACACCCATGTTCGTGAAGATGCGCTCACGCTATTTGGTTTCCGAACCAAAGCCGAGCTGAGCTTTTTTGAGCTGCTGCTCACCATCAACGGCATTGGCCCCAAAAGCGCCATGGATATTTGTTGTGAGCCGGTTGAAAAGATTCAAAATGCAATCTTCAGCGGCAACCTAGCAACGCTCACCAGCATCCCTGGGATCGGTAAAAAAATCGCTGAACGCATGGTGCTGGAGCTCAAGACCAAGATCACTCCAAC
>CAZUWE010000001.1:26993-153461 GCA_964624175.1 uncultured Candidatus Peribacteria bacterium
GTAAAAAAATCGCTGAACGCATGGTGCTGGAGCTCAAGACCAAGATCACTCCAACCGATCTTAACGAAGCTACAAAAACCCATGTGAGCAGTGAGGTTCACCCCGATGTGGTCTCTGCTCTCGAAAACTTGGGTTACAAGCGCAAACACATACAGCAGGTGCTTTCGGATGTGGAAGAATCCGATACCGAAGCTATGATTCGCATCTTCTTACAACGCGCCTAATGAAACTCATCACTCATCTCACCAACGTTCGTTATTTGATAGATTTCACCGGAACCTATGGTTTTTTGCTGCTCGGAAAAAAGAACTATTTCTTCAGCGATTTTCGTTATCGAGGCTTTGCGCTTGAACTGGAAAAGTCAAAGACCCGCGTGCCTTTTAAATTCATTCAACTCGATAAAGATTTCGAAAAAACTTTCCGCAAGTTAGCTGGGAAGAAGTTAGAATTTGAAGCCGACCACTTGAGTGTGAATGAACTCGCTGCTTGGAAGAAACGCTTCAAAGGGATTTTCTTTGTGCCACAAAAATCCACAGTAGAGGACCTACGACTCTTAAAAGACAAAGAAGAAATCAAATATTTGAAGAAATCACAGCAAATTAACGAAGAAACTCTCAAAAAAGTGATTAAATTGTTCAAAAATGGAGTCACGGAACAAGAATTAGCGTGGAAAATCAAAGTTATTGGCCATGACCTCGGCGCCGAAGACATTTCTTTCGAACCCATTGTGGCATTTGGGCCTAATAGCGCCACACCTCACCACCAAAACTCTACGAAGAAACTCAAAATGGGAGATTTGGTGCTCATTGACATGGGCATGAAATACAAAGGGTACTGCAGCGACATGACACGCACACTTTTCACCAAAAAACCGACTGCAGAGCAAGAAAATGTGTATTTTAAAGTGCTTGAAGCGCAAGAACTCGCCATACAAGCCCTTAAAGCAGGTGTGAAATGCTCAAAACTCGACGAAATTGCTCGTGATTCTATGGGTGAAGACGCCCAGCACTTTGGCCACTCCCTCGGTCACGGCATTGGCCTGGATGTGCACGAAGCACCCAATCTCAGTTCACGCAGCAAAGACATTCTCAAAGAGAACATGATCGTAACCGTGGAACCCGGCATCTACCTGCCCGGCAAATTCGGCGTGCGCATTGAAGATATGGGCCGCGTGACCAAAACGGGCTATGAGAACTTCATGAGGTTCGAAAAAACTACTTAAGATCAACTCCCGCAACCTTCATAGCTTGCTCATAAGTAGCAGGAACACGGGCGTTATGAACTACCCCAGCTTTTGCAGTGAGTAGTGCTCTTTGCTTGCTCCAATGAGGCTGTGTCGCTGCGAAGTGTGCTTGGCTTTGTGCATCGTGAGGATAGTGTTTCTCACCTTCCTGCACACAAACGGTGAAGGGTCCAAACTTCTGACCATGGAGCCGATTTAAACTAGCAGTGGTTTCTTTTTTTGCAGCAGTCATTCTTCCCTTTTCGGAATCGTGTCCCGTAACGCGAGGATGTGGGTTATGGCCACCGACATAATAATCCGAGCTATTGGTCATAAAGAAGTGACCATTCCAAATAAAGTGGATCCCATGTGCCTGTAATTCTTCCAAAGGACGGTACGAGCGAATGATAGCTTGATAGGCAGCTTCATAAGCAAGCCTCGTGCGTTCATCAGTAAAGTCCACCTCGCCTGGATTGAACATAATCTTCACATCCATGTCCATCGAGGTTGAGTAGACTCCGGGAAGCAAGTTTTCTTCACGAGCTCTTTCAGGAACTTGCCCACGACGAGCCACAATAGGATCAATCTTCTTATTTTGATCCAAAAATTGAACATTTCCTACTCGTTCATCTGCCATTAAGTCTCCTAGCCTGTTGACCATAGCTTCATTAGATGCCGGAGCCGTAGGACCTTCCGTTCGTAAACAGATCATTGCACTATGATCACCATCAATTTGTTCAGCAAGAAAGTCTGGAACCTTAAACCCACTTTCATCACCATGGTGATGAACTCGGTGAATGGTACGAAGCCCCGTAATATCTAGAATGTCTGCAGCGCTGATTCGCGTTCCTCCATCTTGAATCCCATAGATCCAGGGAGCCATGTTTGATAAAACCTGTGCATAAGACGTGGCAAAAGAAGATTCAATATCATTTCCCGTAAGCGGAAGCAGAATCATCCCAGGGTTTATAGGTTGCTTGCGAGCCACAATACGTACTTTTTTCACAATACCTGCATAACCTTGAGTGCCACGATAAGCATCCACACTTTCCTTACCTCTAACTGGTTCAACTCTTCCAGCAACAACCATCACAAGACCGTTTGCTTCTACAGGTCTTCGATTTTCTCCAAGCAAACCGGTCAGGATATTTGCTCCAACTCCAGAGTTAAGCTTGGTGGTCACCTCTACATCTAAACAGTAATCTGGGTAGTTAGAAACGAGCCAACGGTTGATTAGGTCAATGCTTGCGTTGGAAGGAACCTCGAAAGCTAAGTAAGCACCTTCTGCGTCTCTTCCTTCTTCAATATCGTCACGGTTAATACATTTATCTAAATCACGTTCACTATGCATCACTCGAAAATCAAACACATCAAAACCATCCACTTCTTTAGTCCTTTCTTCACTTAGGGTTAGTAGGCCCGCGCTGGTAACTCCTGTAGTCACAACGACTCCTTTCCCTCTACTCTTTGTATCACTAATAATCCTAGCAAGCTCGTCGTCACTCATTAACTCAGGCTGCGTTCTCCAAACTCGATCAAAACCAACTTGAATATGACCACCGTCTCTCCACGGTTCATCCGTCTCGTTTCGCTCCAGCTGCGCAAGCTTGGTATCAATCATAAAACATTTTAGGGGGTCAGACAAAGAATCTAAGTACTTTTAATGGCTTAGTAAAGAGCTTTTACTAAAGTTTGATTTGAAGTTTTTTATAATTCTGTAATAAACAAAGGTGGGCCTACTTTTATCAGTGAGACCTGCCAGTTTGCTTCTCCCTTTATGGCCTTGTAGAATACATTTATCCTTATCGTTTACTCATGTGTGGAATCTTCGCCTATCTCGGACCTAGTGAAAAAGCAGCTGAAATTGTGCTGAAAGGGCTTAAAAAGTTGGAATACCGCGGCTATGACTCCTGGGGAATCGCGGCACAACAAGAAAATGGCGATTTTGAAATTGAGAAGCATGTGGGGAAAATTTCTGAAGTAATCCACCTCAATAAAGAGATGACCCAGCCTTCACACATGGCCATGGGACATTCTCGATGGGCAACGCACGGAGGTGTGACGCAGTACAACGCACACCCTCACACCACGGAAAACCAAGATATTGTGATCATTCACAATGGAATTTTTGAAAATTATCTCGAACTCAAAGAGCAGCTGATTGCAAAAGGACACCAATTCCGAAGCGAAACCGATAGCGAAGTGTTCGCGCACCTGATTGAAGAAGCTATGGATGAAGGATTTGAAGCGGCGTTTAAGCAAGCCAGCAAACAAGTGACCGGTCGCTACGCCGTGGTGGCCATGCATAAAAAAGAACAGAAGGTGATCGCGGCTCGCCGTGGCTCGCCGCTCATCATCGGTAAGGCCAAGGACGGTGCCCTTTTCCTCGCATCTGATGTGCCTGCGTTCCTGGAATACACCAAAGAAATCATGTACCTCGACGACAACCAAATGGTGGTACTCGGCGAGGGCGAAGCCCGCTTCTTTGACATGGAGAAAAACAAGCAAATTGAAAAGCGTCTCATTTCCATCGACTGGAAAGAAGAAGAGGCTGAAAAGGGCGATTACCCTCACTTCATGATCAAAGAAATCATGGAGCAAAAGGAAACCCTTACGCGCGCAATCAATTCCGATACCGAGACTTTGCTCAAGGTGGCCGACGCCATCAAGCATGCCTACGGAACCTACATTGTAGGCTGTGGCACCGCTGGAAAAGTAGCCATGACCGCAGAGTACTTGTTTGCGAATGTGGCACACAAACACATCAATACCAAGTTCGGCAGCGAGTTTAAGAGCGCCAAGCACTTCCTTACCGACCGCTCACTGGTGATCGCCATCTCGCAATCTGGAGAAACTGCGGACACCTTGGAGGCGCTCGAAATCGCCAAAGAAAAAGGCGCTACCATCGTTTCCATTGTGAATGTGGAAACATCAACAATGGCGCGCCTCAGCGACATTGTGCTTCCGCTTAAGGCCGGCCCTGAAAAAGCCGTGGCTTCTACAAAGGCAACCACGTCACAAATCGCCATCCTCACCTTGCTCGCCTACGCAACCGCGGGCCGGCTCGATGAAGGAAAAACCATGCTGATTGAAGCCGCTGGAAAACTGAATGATCTTTTGAATCCTCGTTACGAAGAGCACATCGAGCACCTGGCGGACCAGGTTAAAGATGCCAGCGATATCATGATCATTGGACGTGACGTGAACTACCCCATCGCGCTCGAGGCGGCGATCAAGCTGCAAGAAGTTTCGTATATCCACGCAGAAGGTTTTGCAGGAGGTGAACTCAAGCACGGACCCATTGCCCTCATTTCTGAGGGAACACCCTGCATTGTGATTGCAAGCAACGACGAGTACCGCCAGGAAATCCTTTCAAACGCCATGGAGCTGAAGGCTCGTGGGGCGTTTTTGATTGGAGTTTCCACGGACAATGCGGAGGTCTTCGACGCCTGGATCAAAGTGCCCAGCGTGGGCGCGGCGGCACCTATTCTCAATTTGATTCCCGTGCAAATGCTGTCCTACAAATTGGCGGTGGCTCGGCAGAACAATCCGGATATGCCGCGCAATCTGGCAAAGTCCGTGACCGTTAAGTAAGAAACCGATCTAAAACCAACCCTTGTTAGATGAGCAGTTTTATGATACAATAATAAGATTTATAAAAATAAAAACACACGTATGGCACAAAGTTCTTCATCATTTAAAACCCTTTCTGGGCTGCTCAGTTTGCTCCTCGTCCTCGGAGGAGTATTGCCAGTAGGAATGCTGACGAACGTGCCTACGGCCGACGCCGCTACCTACACGGTAACCAACTTAAACGACGCCGGGGCTGGTTCCCTTCGTCAGGCCATTATTGATGCGAACGCAAACGCTGGTAGTGACACGATCAATTTCAATGCCGGTCTGTTTGGCACGGTCACTGTTGCATCCGACCTCCCCTCCATCACAGAGAGTTTAGTTATTGACGCGACCACTGCTCAAGACGGACAAGGTGGAGCTGATATCGTTATAGATGCAACCGGACGCAGCTACTGTCTTCAATACAGTGGTGGCGCGGGCCACGTGCTTAAAGGAATCGGTTGTAATGGTGCAACAAACGGACTTGTGTTCACCTCTGGAACCACAGGGGGAACCATTGGAGGCACATTAACACGTGAAGCAAATGAGATTAAAAATTGTACAAACTCCGGTATCTATATAAATGGAGGAGATAATTTTAGTTTCAAGAACAACAATGTGGGTGGACCCGGCGCAAACGGTGAAGGTTTCACAGTGGATAACAATGCTCTTAACATCACCATCGGGGGATCAAATGCCGGAGAACGTAACGTCATTGCGAACAATACCAATCATGGTATTAAAGCAACCAACTCGACTGTGGTCATCCGTGGAAACTTCATCGGTACCCTTGTCGGAAACGCTGATAACGGTAACGGTAAAGATGGTATTAATATTGGGGCCGGGACCACTGCAACCATTGGAGGTACAACCGTCAACGAAAGAAATGTAATTATAGGAAATAATGAATATGGGATCACATTAAATAGTGAAATTGCTGCAACCGTGTCAGGGAACTATATAGGAGTACGACAAGACGGTACAGCAGCCGTTGGAAACACCCTCGCAGGGATCCGTATACTTTCATCAAATAACATGATCGGTGGCTCGACTTCTGGGCACCGAAATATCATTTCTGGTAATGGTTCGCATGGAATCATAATTGACGCCAGCAGCAGTACGGCCAATGGAAATTCTATCATGGCCAACTTCATCGGTACCAACGCCAATGCCAACGGAGCAATCGGAAATGGTGGAAATGGTATTTACATTACTGGAGGGAACGTCCTCAACACCTTGATCGGTGAAACCGCACAAGGGAACGTAATTGCTGGAAATACTCTCTCTGGTATCTCAATTGACAATAATGGCTCCACGGGTACTAAGATTTATAGCAACACTATTGGTCTTCTAGGTGACAAAGTAACAGCTGCCGGAAACGGACAATACGGAATTCGTACCGCAGGTGATTCGACTCTAATTGGTGAAGCAGCAGTATCTAGTCACGTGAACAATATTTCCTCAAATGGAAACAATGGAATTTACTTAAACGGTGCAGACAATTGTTCAATATTGAACAACGGAATTGGTTATGCAGGAGATTTCACCACCGCACGTCCCAACTCAGAGGATGCAATCTATATCGACGGTGGAGCCACTTCGAACAGTATTGGTAGCAACAGCTCTGGCTCAGGAAACCAAATTTATGTGGCAAACAACAAAACGGGTATAAACATTGCCGCTACAGCAGGAAACTTCAACTTTATCATCAGAAACTCACTTATTAATGCGACAACAGGAGTACTTCGCTCCGGTTCTTCAAACGAATCTGTAAGCTCGCCCACCATCAACACCGGGTTGAGTAATTCTTCTTACCTCACCGGAAGTGCATTCCCAAATGCATATATTGAAATATACGGTAGTGGAAGCAATATGGGCCGCGTTCAAGCAGATGCAAACGGGTTTTGGGAAACGAATGGAAGCTACCCGGCTGCTAACAAATACACCGCAACCGCTAGCACCACTTCTTACAGCACATCAGGAACCTCTGCACCGGTTTCTGTTAACGCTGATAGCACGGCACCTACCGCACCCTCTGTAAGCTCACCCACCGCTGGTACTGCAGTAAACACTGCTACTATCAACTTGGCGGGGGTTAAAGATGCTTACACAAGCATTTGGAAGGATGGAGCACAAATTGTAGCTGCTGATTCTTCCACTACCTGGAGTTATAACAACCTAGCTCTTGTTGAAGGGCAGAACTACTTTGCACTAACTGCAAAGGATTACAGTTCAAACTCTTCAACTATTTACTATTACTCAATCACTCGAGACAGCACCGCACCCGCTGTACCAACATTAAATTATCCTTCCAGCAGCACTCCTACCGTAAATATTACTGGGTCAGGTACTGAAGCAGGAGCTCGAGTATTCGTAAATGGCAACAATACCGGAACACTCGTGGATGGACTTGGAAACTTCTCTATCTATTATGACCTCCAACCTGGAAACAACACCTTGCTTATCAGCATAGTGGACTATGCTGGAAACAGTTCCGGTGACACCACTATCAATATAGTGAACGGGTCAACCGGGTCTACACCAGCAACAGGTGGCTCATCAAGCTCAGGACACAATGGACCTCATGTAGGAGCGGATCCTGATGAAGACCAACACAGTATGGCTGGAGAACAGGAAGAAGAGCCCGCACAAACCGACGAAAATACGACTGAAGAAACTCCTTCGACTACGGAGACGGATACAACCGAAAACACTACGAGTTCAAACACTCAAAGTGGAACGGAAAGCACCAGCCAAAACACAGCGTCTGGTAGCACTTCTAGCTCAACTCAAGTAAAGAACCCTCCTGTTAAGGGAAGCTTCTACAGCGGAATCTATCAATACATACAACCCATCAAGGTGAAGGGAGTACGTGATGACTTCCCTGCTAAGCCTGTTCGCCCACCTAAGTTCAACGGAAAACTTCTCAATGGTAAATTCTTCGGAGACAAGAATGCCCTCGGAGTTCCTCAAATCCTCATCGATCTATCTGGTAAAAAGGCTGAAGACCTCACCGCTACTCGCGACAGCGATAACGACGGAGCTTACGACTGGGAAGAACTTCTTTACGGAGGAAATCCAGATGTTAAAGATACCGACGGAGACGGAAAAAACGATGGAGAAGAAATCTATGTTTTAGGCACAGATCCTGAAAGTTCAGACACCGACAAAGACGGTGAGCCGGACGACAGCGACTCAGAACCGCTCGTATACAATGCTCCAGAAGTGGATCCTATTGCAGTCACCTCTTACATCGATAAATACAATATCGAAGTACCTCTAGGAGGAATCGACTCCGATAAAGACGGTCTCTCTGACCTCACGGAATTCTACAAGGGCACTGACCCCCAAGAAGAAGACAGCGACAGCGACGGACTCAGTGACGGAGAAGAAGTCCTTTTCCTTGGAACCGATCCTAGCAGCATCACTACTGAAGATAACGTGAGTGGTCTCACCATTGTGAACAATCGAGATGGTGAAACCGTGGAAGCTGGTGAACAGCTCTTCATGGGTCACACCGCTGCTGACAGCCATGTATCTGCTTACGAAGTAGAAGACGATGGCAGCCTCACTCTGCTCGGTTCAACCGATGCTGATGAAGTAGGAAGCTACGTTCTTCTCACCGACCAAGAACTCGATGCAGGTTCACACACCATCATCCTAGCGAGTGGTGAAGACCTCAATGATATTCAAGCTCTATCTGCTACCATCACGCTCAACATGGTGAACTATGTGAAGCGTCCTCAATACATAAGCTTGGGACTCCAAGATGGCTCGCTGGTAAAAGCAGATGAGGTGGCCTTGATGCTCAAAGCAGGCGGTAACTACATGATGGTGATCGCTTGGCAAAGCACCATCTTCAGCCAAACTCTGATTGCAGATGCTGAAGGTCAAATCATGGAAGCTCGTCCAGTAGAAAACCTTGAACTGGGAGACCACAAAGTGACTTGGTACGCTCAAGACCTTGAGACTGGTGCCAAGAGCACGCCTACCCAAATTTCATTCGAAGTAACGAACACCGCGTTCGTAACGGGAGAAACCACTTCTCCATGGGTGATCATCTTGGGAAGCATCGCAGTGCTGGCCAGCTTAAGTGCTCTTGCTCTCTTCTTCCGAAACCGTAGAATGAAGGCATAATGCGCCACACCAAAATCGTCGCCACCTTAGGGCCGGCGACCGAGGAAAAAGCTGAGATTAAAAATCTAGTTGAGGCGGGCATGAACATTGCTCGCCTCAACTTTTCGCATGGCACTTACGATCAATTTAAAAAAATCGTTAAGAATATCCACGCGGTGGAAAAAGAAACCGGCAAAACCATTGGCATCATGCAAGATTTGCAGGGACCAAAAATTCGCCTGGGCTCACTGCCAGTAGAAGGTATTGCCGTGAAACGTGGGCAAGTACTCACTTTCTGTACGCGCGGCGAACAAAAAGACTGTATCCCCCTACCCTACGAAGCCTTAGCTAAAGTGGTAAAAAAAGGCCATCAGCTTTTGATTGAAGACGGACTCATTCGAACCCAGGTGCTTTCGGTCAGCGGGACCTTAGTGAAAGTAGAAGTAACCGTGGGAGGCATACTTAAATCACACAAAGGAGTGAACATTCCTGATTCTAAACTTCCTGCCAACGAAGCACTCAACGTGAAAGATAGTAAAGACCTCGCTTTTGGCGTAAAAACACTGGGCGTAGATGCCGTGGCGGTTTCATTTGTGGAGACGGCCGAAGATGTGCTGCGAGTACGTAGCGCTATCGCCAAGCACACCAAGCGAAGCGTGATGATTGTAGCGAAGATTGAGCGACCCAAGGCTTTGGAAAATCTAGAGAAAATCATTGCAGCAGCCGACGGAATCATGATAGCCCGCGGCGACCTGGGTATAGAAATTGAGGCGGAGCGCGTCCCCGTGGAGCAAAAACGCATACTCGCGCTGTGTCGCCGCGAGGGCAAGCCCGTGATTGTGGCCACGCAAATTCTGCAGTCCATGGTGGAGAACCCCATTGCAACCCGCGCTGAAATCAGCGATGCAGCCACCGCCATTTTTGACCATGCCGATGCCTTCATGCTTTCAAATGAAACTGCGGTCGGCAAATACCCCAACAAAGCAGTGCACACTCTCGCTCGCGTGGCTCAAGTGACTGAAGAAGCCATCTTTAAAAACGATGAACTCTTTCCCGTGCCTCCTTCGGTGAACCCCGCTGCCTTTGAGGACGAAACCGTTGCCCTCAATGCCTGCGTGATGGCCGACGAAGTGGATGCGTCTGCAATTATTGTACTCACTCGTCATGGCTACACGGCTCGCACGGTGCTCAAGCACCGTCCAAAAAATCCGGTGCTTGTGGTGACTTCCTCTAAAGACCTCGCCCGCCAGCTGCACTTTTTGTGGGGCGTGCACCATGTGTACCACCATACCGGGCCTTTCCGAAGTGAAGAGATCATTCGAGAGCTTGAAAAGCAAAAAGCGATCAAGAAAGGTCAACAGATTGTGAGCATCAAACTATCGGATGAAAAGCGCTCGCTTGTGATGATGACGCTGGTGTAGAATCGCGGCATGCGCATACTTGGCATTGACCCCGGACTCGCCACCACTGGTTTTGCGGTTTTAGATGTGAACGGATCTCAAAAAAAACTCATCACGGTGGGTGTGATCAAAACCCCAGCTAAGCTGGAACTTGGGCAGCGCCTGCAAGAACTCTACAAAGACATGAATGAGCTTTTGATTGAGTACAAGCCAAAAGCTTGTTCTATTGAACAAATATTTTTCTCAAAGAATGTGACCACGGGAATTCAAGTGTCCCACGCGCGTGGAGTGATCGTGATGGCGCTGTATGAACATGGAGTTCCTCTGCACGAGTACTCCCCCAGTGCCATGAAAAAAGCTCTCACCGGGGATGGCCGAGCCGACAAAAAAGCCATCCAAAAAATGGTGAAGCTAGAACTCAAACTTAAAGACGTGCCAAAGCCAGACGACGCCGCAGACGCAGTGAGCCTTGCCCTCACCCTGGCCGCTACATTAAGATGACCGCAATGAAAACGCCCACGCTACAAATAGGTATCATCACCCTCTCAGCTGTGCTCCTCATCACAGTGGGCGTCCTCTCTGTTGGAGTGATTCGCCAATTCATGGGCGCCAACTTACTCGATGAAACCATTGGCCAGCTCGACCCTGAGCTTCCCCTGAGTTTTGAAACACGCATGAAGAAAGGTGATCAGCTTTTTGACGCAGGTGAATACAAACTTGCAGTGAACGAGTATGCAACGGCGATCACCATTGAGGATGGAGTCGAGGCCGCCTACACCAAGCTTGGTAAGAGCCAGCTGAAGCTGAATGAATACGATGAAGCCCTGAGTAGCCTTAAACGGGCCTATGAACTGAGTCCAAGCGACAGCACTCGGGTGAACTACGCCGATGCACTCATGCGAAGTAAGAAGTTTGAAGAAGCGCAAAGCCTACTCAGCGAAGGAAACCCAGAGCATCAAGGCACTGCCTTCTACCAATCTATTCTGCTTGCTTACGCAGGCAATTATGACGAAGCGCAGAGCCGCTTGGAAAAAGCGGTTTCGGTGAGTGGAGCTGTACCGACCGCCTACCTTCAGGAATTTCAAAACGCCTATGCTAGCTACAACGCTCAACAAGGGGGCAAAGAAAGCTATCTAAAAGCCATGCTCACCAAAGCACTGATTGATATTGAGCAATATCCAATGGCAGAAGAGACCGCTCTACAAGTGCTCAACGAAAAAAATGATTACCGTGATGTTTGGATTTTGCTGGGTTACGCTCAACTGAAACAAGAAAAGTATTCCGAAGCAGAAGATTCCTTTAAACAAGCCAAGAAATTGGATGCTGTGAAACCAGAAACCCACTACTTCCTGGGAGTGGCTCACTTCAAACAGGAAGAATACGCAGACGCCGTGGATTCGTTTGAGCTTGCCCTTCTCTACGACTTTGAACCTGAAAGTGAGGCTTACCTAAAATTGGCAGAAAGCCAAAACAAACTCGGCAATTACGAAGACGCGCTTGCAGCCTACGAATACCTGGTAAAAATCGATCAAAGCAGCATTTCTCTCTTTGAAGAACCCATCAACCTCGCGATGAATGTGCTAAGCGACTACGACCGTGCACTCACTTTAGCGGAAGAAAGCACTTCCTACTTTCCGAACGACGCTCAAAGTTACGACTACCTCGCTCAAGTTTACTTAAAACGAGGCGACGTGGAAAACGCTGCCACCGCAATCGACACCGCTTTTGATATCAACGGGAACCTTGCTTCGGTGCACTACACCGCAGGCTTGGTACGCCTTGCACAAAACAATAAGGAAGGTGCTAAATTCGAGTTCAAAACAGCCTACGAGCTTTCAGCTCCAGGCGATGCCCTGAGCGTACAAGCTGCCGAGCAATACAACGCTTTAATTCTTAGCCCAGGGGAAAATCCATGATCCTCTGGTACACCATCCTCGCTTTCATTTTTGGACTCATAATAGGAAGCTTTTTGAGCATGTTGCTCCCTCGCCTACACTTTGGTGAGAAAGGAATTGTAAACGGCCGCTCCCACTGTCCTCATTGTAAAAAAAACCTGAGACCCGTGGACCTTATTCCGCTCGTTAGCTATTTACTGCTGCGCGGCCGCTGCCATTTCTGCAAAAAACCAATCTCAGCGTGGTACCCAATTACAGAACTCTGCTCAGCCCTCACCTTTGCCCTACTCTACTACCAAGTTCAAAACACAGAACTATTTCTGTTTCTTGTCCCACATTTCTTTGTACTACTCTTCATTTTCTTTTACGACCTTCGCTACAAAGAAATCCACGACTTTGTGATGCTGCCTGCCATTGTGTACGCTTTCTTTGCCAACCTATGGATTGGAGACCCTACGAGCGCCCTCATTGGCGGCGCCGTGGGAGTGAGTTTCTTTGGCCTTCAATACTTGCTCTCACGTGGACGCTGGATTGGCAGCGGAGACATTCGCATCGGCGCCTTCATGGGGCTCATGCTGGGCTGGCCCATGACCCTGCTTGCCATTTTGCTCAGCTACATTGTGGGCAGCCTCGTCAGCATTTACTTACTGGCCACAAAGAAAGCAAGTGGGAAAACTGCCATCCCGCTAGGCCCTTTTCTTGTAGCTGGAACCGTGCTAGTTTTCTTCCTCGGAGACCCTATTTTGGACCTTTACCTTAGTATACTGCAATGAAAATCGTTATTTTAGCAGGAGGAGTGGGCACTCGCCTGTGGCCCATGAGTCACAGTGACAAGCCTAAACAGTTTCAGCGCCTAGTTTCTAATCGCACCATGATTCAAGAAACGTACGACCGTGTTTCTTTTGTAAAACCTGAAGATATTTACGTGAGCACCAATGCCCAATACAAAGACTTAGTTCGTCAGCAACTCCCTCAAATTCCTGAAGAGAATCTGATCCTGGAACCCAGCATGCAAGACACGGGCCCCTGCATTGGACTTGCTGCAGCCCTCATCGCTAAAAAAGACCCTGAAGCCGTTATGGCCGTGGTCTACGCCGACCACCTGGTACAAGACGCAGCTGAGTTTGAACAAAAATTGTATGCAGCAGAACGCCTGGCCCAGGAAGAAAACACGCTCAATATTATTGAGGTAAAAGCCAAATACCCCAATGTGAATCTAGGGTATGTAAAGATCGGCCGTATGCTCAGCGAGCAAGATGGCATTGAAGTCTACGAGTTCAAAGCCTTCAAAGAAAAACCTGATTATGAAACCGCTAAGCGCTTCCTTTCTTCTTATAGCTACCTCTGGAATACGGGGTACTATGTATGGAAAGTGAGCACCATCTTGCAAGAATTCAAAAAGCACCTGCCTCAAACATATGAGCAGCTGATGAAGATTAAAGATGGCTCTCCTATTGAGGAATGCTATCCCAAGTGCGATAAAATCTCGGTGGACTATGGAATCATGGAAAAAGTGGATCCTAGCGAAGTCCGCATCATTCCAGCAGACCTGGGTTGGAGCGATATTGGAACCTTTGCTTCCCTCCATGAGGAACTCGCAGATAGCCCTCATAAAAACATTGTAAAAGGCGATGCCACCGCTGTGGATTGCGAAGGAAGCCTCATTTATAATGAAGGCGATTCCCGCATAGCTGCCTTTGGACTCAAAAACATGGTGGTGGTGAACGCCGATGGCTTCACACTCATCTGTCCGAAGGACAAAAGCTCTGATCTTAAAACCCTTTTAACTAAGCTCAATGAAACAAACGGAAATTAAAGAAGTCCTCAAGCCTTGGGGAAAAGAAATCTGGTTCGCCCATCAGCCTGAGTACGTGGGGAAAATCCTTTGCATCACAAAAGGGCACCGTTATTCCTTGCAGTACCACGAACGTAAAAAAGAAACGCAATACTTACTGAAAGGAAAAGTTAAATTTTACTTAGGTGAATCAGCCGATGCACTGGAGGAAATTATTTTGAATCCAGGAGACAAGCTGGATGTATTTCCAGGTGTGGTGCACCGCGCTGAAGCCTTGGAAGATGCCGAAATCTTGGAGGTTTCAACGGACGACCTCGATGATGTAGTAAAACTTGCCGACGATTATGGCCGCAGTGGCAAAGGAAATGACTTTGAAAACGACGCAAAGCTAGCCGGTGAACAAAATCTGTAAGAAGCTGAGCTTTCCAGCGTCATACGTACCGTACACACAACACACAGCTATGAAAAAACTCCTTTCTTCTATTTTCCTGCTAACCGTTTTATCTGGATGCACTCAGCCAACGCCTCATATAGAAGGAGAAACACCCAGCCAAACCACAGAAGAAAAAGAGCTAACACAGCACAACGTGCTATTCACGCTCAATACACAGGAGTTCATTTTTAGCGAACAGAGTATTGAGACCGTGAATCATGTGATCGATATTCACGAGCAGTACAATGTTCCCGTGGACATTTATCTAGACGACGTTATTTTGCAGACCTACTTGCGCGAGGCTCCTGAACTCATTGAGCGCCTCAAAAGCTCACCCTTGGTGAGCGTTTCTTACCACGCCCGCCCACCCATTCCTTTTTACTATGAATACGATTGGCTCGGCCTAGACAGCTACTCAACCGAAGAACTTAAAGATTTGATCGAACAATACGGCAGCCACGCCATCGACCCCGCAACCGGTGAAACCTTGGAAACACCAGGAGGTTTCACTTATTTTGAGGAGGTTTTTGGCTATCCACCTCCCGCGGCAGCAACCCCAACCAGCTCTACTGTGGGTAAGCTTATGCAAGATTTCTTCTCCAGTAATGGCTCCACTTTCCTGGTGGACAATGGTAAGGATTACAGCTGGGGCGAGCGCAAAGCCGGTATGCTCGTGCGACCGGAAGACGTTGAGGTGAAGCTCTTTGAACGAACCAACGAAACGGCTGAAGAAATTTTCAGTGAGCTGGATGCCCTCAGCGGAGAAGGCCCCTACTTTATGAATATTAAAGTGCATGACAACGACTTCATTGCCGATGAATCCGCTTGGGTTTCTATTTATGTAGCCAACAAAAAGCAGCACCACAAACAGCTCACCCCTCCCTTTGACCTCAGCCTTGCCGAAGCACGTACCTTGCTGACCGATGAGGAAGCAGAGGACCTGTGGACGGCTTACGAAAACTGCGTGGCCTACGCAGCCGAGCACCCAGAGCTCTACAAAGTGTGGAACATGGCGGAGCTAGCTGAGATAAAATAGCACCACCAGCGGAATATAAATCAGTGCAAAAACCGTGCTGAGCGAAACCGCCACCGCTGCCTTTTCGGGGTGCACTTTAAGTTCCGTTGCAAAAGTCACTGTGTTGGCGGCCAGCGGAACAATGGCCATGAGCACCATCACTTTATAGATGTCCTCGTTGTAAAAGTGAACGAAACTATGATCCAGGTAAATGAGTCCAAACACAATCGCCGGCCACAAAATAAATTTGGCAAAGAAAGCGAGGCTGATGAGCTTTCCATCAAAAGAGCTACGAGTAGCCGTGGCCAACCCCATTCCAATCACCATCATCCCGAGCAGCGAGTAAGACGCCTTGAAGTACTGGAAAAAATCGACAATTGGCTGAGGATAGATCCAGCCTGTTGCCGCCACAGAGATCCCCGCTATAAAGGCGTACACGGCTGGCAAACGGCTCATGCGCCTAAGGCTGTCACGCAGGGTGTAGTTTCCGCGAGCCATGGTGAAGAAACCCACCGTGTTTTCAAATAAAATAAAGCCAAGCAGGGTGAGCACCACGATTCCTAGTACGTCTTCTTTAAATAAAATCATCGCCACGGGAATTCCAAAGTAGCCGGTGTTTCCGTCACCCGCTGCGTACGCCAGCAAGTTTCTAGTGGATTCCTTACCCCACACCAGGCTTCCAACACCTAAAAATAAGATGCAGATCGTGGTGCACAGAAAGAAAAATAAAAAAGGCAGTGAAAGAGTAGCCCAAGAGAGCGGCGTTTGAGAGACTCCATAAAAAACAACCGCCGGCGCCACCATATAAATGAGCAGCCGCGCGATGCTTTGCCTATCCACCTCGAGCACCCGCACAGCCACAAAGCCAAGTCCCATGATCAGATACAGCGGCAGGAGTTTTACGAGAAGCGTGAGAAAGACCTCCAAGGTGGCGCGTTAAAAGATAAGTTATTAATAACATATACTGCCCCTTCTGCCAAGATAACAGGATTGGGATGGCTTGTTTTAAAGCTATTTGCTCGTATAATCTTCCCGACTTTAATTTTTCTAATACCTAAGCCACTTTTCCAATGTTTTCCTTCAAAAAAATGCTCGCGGCAAAGGTGCTCCTCATTGTGCTGTTTGCAGGAGTGCTCAGCTACGTTGATTCTGTAACGGACCTTAAACTGGGACTAGACCTAAAAGGAGGAACCCAGCTTGACTACTCCATCGACATGTCGGAAGTAGAGGAAGCTGACCGCGATCAAATTGTGGAAGGAGTGAAGGAAGTGATTCGTCGACGTGTGGATAGCCTTGGAGTTTCAGAACCCAATATCTACGTTTCAAACATTGGAGACGCTTTCCACATCATCGTGGAGCTGGCTGGAATCAGTGATCTTGAAGAGGCAAAGGCAACCGTTGGGAAAACCATTCAGCTTGAATTCCGTGAAGAAAACCCAAATCCAGAAGATGCCGATCAAGTAGCTTGGGCAAATGAAGCAGCAAATACTTTCCTCGCTGACCTGAATGCAGGAGGTGATTTCTCAGACTTAGCAGATAAAGCCAGTGCAGCAGATCCCGGACAAGTGAACTTCCAAGAAGTAGAACTTGTGGATATTTCAACCCTCACAGAAGACCTCGCAGAAGGATTCAAAGGAAAAGAAGTGGGCAGCGTGTTTGGACCTGCTACCATCAGCGATGGTTATGCATTGGATGTCTCTGGAAATGCGGTTGAAAACAAGGGCGTGGTTATCGCTCAGATCACCGATCGCAAGATGGAAGAAGAAACCAAGGAAATCGAAGAAGAAGTGAGCGCTCGTCATATTTTGGTGGCTTACTCCGGAGCTGAACGAGCTGGAGATGACATCACTCGAACCAAGGAAGAGGCACTTGCTCGTATTCAAGAGGTTCAAACCAAACTCAGTGAAGGAGGCAATTTTGAAGAACTCGCCAAGGAGTACACCGACGACCCCAGTGGAAAAGAAAACGGAGGAGATCTTGGAGCTTTTGGCCGTGGACAAATGACGGGAGCCTTTGAAGACGCTGCCTTTGCTCTTGATGTGAACCAAGTGTCTGAAGTAGTAGAAACCGAGTTTGGGTACCACCTCATTCAAATTTACGACAAGCAAGAAGCCAGCACCGAAACCATCACAGTGGAAAAAGTGGCTTTCAACAAAGTAACTTTCAGCACCGCACCGGATCCTTGGATGGAAACTCCTTCTATGACTGGTGAACACTTCCAACATGCGGATGTGATGTTCAACCAAGCTTACAAGCCTTTTGTTAGCATCACCTTCACAGAAGAAGGCGCTAAACTCTTTGAAGAACTCACCTCTAAGAACGTTGGAAAGCGCATCGCAATCTTCGTAGGTGGAACCATGATTTCTGCCCCCAATGTGAGTGAAACCATTACTGGAGGACAGGCTCAAATCACCGGTAACTTCACTTTGGAAGAAGCGCAAGACCTCGCTCGAGACCTGAACACCGGAGCAATTCCTGCTCCTGTTGAACTAGTAGGTCAGTACAACATCAGCGCAACCCTCGGACAAGAAGCTCTCGACCAAAGCCTTTATGGAGGGCTCATTGGAGTGATCGTACTCGCTCTCTTCATGATCCTTTACTACCGTTTACCAGGAGTTATTGCGACCCTCGCTCTGGGTGTTTATTCAGCAATGCTTATCTTCATTATTAAGACCGCTCTGCCCACCGGCGTGGCCTTACTCATTGCACTCGCAGTGTTCGGCTTTGTGGTCCACATGATATTAAAAGGACGCGACTCCGGTTGGGAAAAATTCATGGCCTTTGTGGTTACCTGTTTTGTGCTCTTCTTCCTTACCATGGTGCTCTCAACCAAGATCACCCTTACTCTTGCAGGTATTGCCGGTGTGATCCTTTCTATTGGTATGGCGGTGGATGCAAACGTACTTATCTTCGAGCGTATGAAGGAGGAACTAGGACAAGGGAAGAATCTCTCTCAAGCGATCGAAGAAGGATTCAAACGTGCATGGGACTCTATCCGTGACTCAAACTTCTCATCACTCATCACCTGTGCGATTCTCTTCTATTTTGGATCTTCTATCATCCGTGGATTCGCACTCAACCTCGCGCTCGGAATTCTGCTCTCTATGTTCAGCGCCATCATGCTCACTCGTACGCTTCTCACCGCAGCAGCTGCAAATGGATGGCTCTCTTCTAAACTCGCGCTCTGGGGTAAACCTCGCATGGCTCGAGAAAAGATGCTTCCTATCATTCAAAAGACTGGCCTCTGGGCAGGTATCTCTGGAGCACTAGCTGTGGTAGCGCTGGCTGCAACTATTTTCTTCCCTGTAAACTGGGGACTCGACTTCACGGGTGGAACCATGATGGAAGTCCGCATGGGTGAAATGACCAACGAAGAAGTGGTTCAAAAACTGGATGAAGTAGAAACCGAAATAAGCGCTGACTTCGGGATCCCTCAAGTGGTGAGCACCGACCAAGGAACCACCTTGATCCGTATGAAGCACATCACCGAAGAACAACATCAAGCAGTGATCACTAAGCTGTCTGAAGGACAAGAAAGCTTCGAAGAAGTTCGTTTCACCACCGTAGGGCCTACCATTGGAGCTACCCTAAAACACAAGGCAGCGATCGCCCTCGTGCTCACCTCTCTTATGATTGTGCTTTACATCGCCTTTGCGTTCCGTAAGGTGACTCGTGACATCAGCGCATGGAAGTTTGGAGTTTCAGCCATTGTGGCACTGCTCCACGACGTGCTCATTGTGATTGGAGTCTTCGTGATTTTGGGTCACTACTTCGATGTAGAGGTAGATGCACTGTTCATCACTGCTCTGCTCACTGTGATGGGATTCTCAGTACACGACACCATTGTGGTATTCGATCGTATCCGTGAAAACCTCCGTTTCCGTGGAAACAACGAAACCTTGGCTGAAACCGCCAACAAGGCGCTCAACCAAACCATGGCTCGTTCGCTCAATACCTCTATTTGTACCTTGATCACCATCACCGCTCTCTTCATCTTTGGAGCTGAAAGCATCCGATGGTTCGTTCTCGCGCTCATCATTGGTATCACCGCCGGAACTTACTCATCCATCTTCATCGCGAGCCCTATGCTCGTGTGGTGGACCAATCGAGAGAGGCGTTAAATTCCTTCGCAGAAGCGAAAAAGAGGAGATCATGCATCTCCTCTTTTTCTTTCTAAAATTTACGCTCAAAAATTCAAGCTTCTCTCCCCGAGAATAAGCCTATTGCAATCTGAAGGCGCACTCGTTAAGATAGCGTGGCCGTGCACTCATAGCTCAACTGGATAGAGCATCGGTCTTCGGAACCGAGGGTTGGGGGTTCGACTCCCTCTGAGTGCACCACTTTTGCAAAGAACACTTTAGAAGCTGTGAAGTTCTTTTTAGTTGCGGAGTCGAACCGGGTTCGAAGCAAGCTCATGACCGCGGAGCGGGCATACTCCCTCTGAGTGCACCACTTTTGCGATCGTCCACATACATAGCAAGACTATCATGAAGTGTGGTACGGACCAGAGGCGTTATAGTGATCGGTAATCAGAGGAAAGCGAGCAAGGAAAATAACCCGATCACCGCACCGAGCTGTTTTCTATTCATACAACCTAAATCTTACTTTATTACAATTACTCCTTGAGTTGATCACTCACCACCAAGTATCGGTAGAGCTCCTCAGCCATTTCTCCACGACTGCGATCATTATCAGGGCTGAAGTTTTGACCAATAGGTTCCTCCAAGATTCCAAGTGCAGAGGCTTTCCATACGTAAATCGCATACCAAGCATTTTCATCTAGGTCAGAGTATTTTAATTCAGCCACCGCAGAATCTTGAACGAGTCCCAATTCATGAACTTCAAAGAGCATTTTGAGTGCTTCCACTTTATTCACAGGGTCAGCAGGCTGGAATTTCCCATTGCTATATCCTTTAACCCATCCTTCACTCTTAGCGTAACAAACGTACTTAGCAAACCATTCTTCACGCACATCAGGAAAACAGTTCTTGTATTCTGAAGCATCCACTTCAATACCTCTTCCTTCTACTAAAATCTTTAAAAGTTCAGCTCGATTGATCACGTTGTCCGAACGGAAGGTGTTGTCGTCGTAACCCTCAAAAATTCCTTCGTCTACTAATCCAGAAATGGCATCGTAATGTGGATCTAAGTAAGAAACATCTTCAAAGATCCACTGTTCTGGAGTCACCACAATTTCAGAGCTTCGCTCACCCACGCGGCTTCCAGAACCGTCCACCGCAACGAGTGAGAAGTAATAGGTTTGGCCTTCCTTGAGGCCAGAAACCATAGAGAAAGTGGTGTAGGCGTTTGCAATTTCTTGAGTCTTGCTAGTGGATCCACTGCTAGTTCCATAACGAATTTCGTAGCCTTCAACATCGTTGTCACTCAGACGGTTCCATGAAAAAGTGGCTGATTTTTCATCGAAATCTAGAAGTGACAGCACCAAGGTGTTTTCATTACGCACATCTGGTGCTTCTTCAATGTCTTCTCCTTCTTTTCCCTCTTCTTCAATGCTTTCGCTCAAGTTACCTCCATCCACTAAGGCGTTGAATTCGTTTTCACTCAATCCATAGTCTGCAAGGTAGTAATATAAATAGCCTTGATCAAAAACTTCCCAGTTATTACCTTCATCAAAATCCACTTCAAGAGTAGAAACTATAGCCACCACTCCATCTTTTGAGCCAATCTTAGTGAGACTCAGTGGTTCATCCATGCTTTCATCTTCGTCAATAATGGTAGTGACGGCCTCATCGATATCGTAGTTCACTCCATCATAAGGCACCAAAGAAACCGCAAAGCTCACTCCTTTAGGCTTAACCAAGTGGAAGTAAAACTCGCTGTCTCCAGATTTGTTTTCAAAATAGAGATAATTAGTTCCGTATAAAGCAGGAGCATAGTAAGAATCGCTGAGGACATAGTCCTGGCTTTCTTCACCCTCTAAGATCATCACCTCGGGATAAATGTCTCCTTCTTCATATTGTGTGAGATCCAAATTCCACAGTGTGAACTCCTGAAAAAGTTCGGGCAGCTCATCTCCATGCTCTTCGACCACTGCTTTCACTGCATCATAAAGTTTTAAGTCACTGTCATAGCTAACATTAGAGTCAAAGTAGGTTTCCCAAATTTCTTTGATGATGCCTGTGTCATAATATTCACCTAAGAATTTGGGCCAGATATTCATTCCATATTCGTACAAACTTCCCGATGGAACCACCGAAGCGAAAATGGAGTAATCCACGTAACTCAAGAACTCAGGGATATAAAGAGCGTAGTCGTTCACATCGTCAAAAAGGTTGTCTTCCATCCACGTTGCCGTAGCCTCCGCAAAATTGAGACCCTGGTAGGTATAGGCGAAGTTGATGTCATAACCAAATTGAACTGAGTGGAAAAACTCATGTCCCATGGTTACTTGCAAATAGGAATTAGACATCCAGGGATCAATCGCAATATAAGGATTACCATTACTAAGAATGCTGGTGATACCCAAAGCACCCGAACTGAGATATTCGTAGTTGTCATCCAAGATCACAATCACAGGACTACCGTCTTCTGTAGGCTCCTCGTAACCCATGTCGTCAATAACGACATCCCAACTGTTTTCAGCAGCTTCAGCAACTACTTCAATAATATCTGCAATATCGTTATTGTCTTCATCTGCCTGACCAGCCAAAACATCCGAGAACTCAAACTGAAAGTGTGCAGTTTGAATAGAGTTCGACTTAATCAAACCTGATTCTACATCGGAAACGAAGCTCGCAGCAAAAGCCGGAATCGTCCAAAAGAGGTTTAATGCAAATGCAAGCGTGAGAAGGTGGCGTGAACTCATCGAAATAATTCAAGCATGCTTTGGTAGTATTTGTAAAATGATTTATACTAAAATTCCTATGTTTGCAGAAGTACTCATTGAACATGCCTTTGCACGAAAACAAAATCGTCTCACTTATAAAGTGCCCGAGAGTCTTTCTGTGAAAGTGGGTGACGGTGTATTGGTGCCTTTTCAAAGCTCAGAAAAGGCAGGAATCGTCCTTAAGATACACGCTAAACAGCCTGAATTTGCGACTAAAGAAATCTTAAGTCTTTTGGCGGAAGAATCTTTGCTGCAAAGCTGGCAACTCGAGCTCGCCGATTGGATTTGTGAATACTATTTTTGCTCAAAATACGACGCTCTGCGCTTAATGCTGCCAAAAAACATATTTAGAAAGCCAAAAAAAGAACGTGCAAAAAAAACACTGGTGAAGAAAATAAAGGAGGAAACGGTACATGAGCTTACAAAGGACCAAGCCTACATCGTAGACTCTATCTTAAAATCAGATAAGAAAGTTTCCTTAATTCATGGAATTACAGGCGCAGGTAAAACAGAAATTTACAAACAATTGATCAAAAAAATTATTCAGAGTGAGCAGCAATGCCTACTACTGGTGCCAGAGATCTCTCTCACTCCCCAGCTGCTCCGATACTTTGAAGCAGCCTTCCCTTCTGTGGTCGTGGTGCACAGCAAGATAAGTGAGGGTCGCCGTGCAGAGATTTGGAAGGGGGTCCAGTCCGGAGAAGTCCAACTGCTCATTGGCTCACGCAGCGCGCTCTTTTCACCTTTCAAAAACCTTGGACTCATTGTAATGGATGAAGAACATGAGTGGAGCTACAAACAGGACTCCAGCCCGCGCTACCATGCCCGTGAGACGGCGTTAAAAATTGCCTCCCTCACCGAAGCCAAAATAGTTTTTGGGTCCGCCACTCCTAGTTTAGAAAGTTTCTATAAGGCAAAGTCGGGCGTCTATAATCTCTATACCCTCACAGAGCGCATCGCTGGAACGCCACTCCCTGCTGTACAAGTGATTGATATGCGTGAAGAGCTCAAAGCCCGCAACTATTCAATATTTAGCGACGCTCTTGAACAAGAAATTAGAACAACGCTGGAGAAAAAAGAGCAAGTAATTCTTTTTTTAAATCGAAGAGGCAGCGCATCCTCCGTACTTTGCAGGGATTGCGGATACACTTTTGAGTGTCCCAATTGTGACCTTCCCCTCACCTACCACGCTCGTAAGTTTCGCACCCAAACCTTGGTGTGCCACCACTGTGGAAATATTCAGCCGCTCAAGGAGAATTGCCCTCAGTGTAAAGGGGTCCGTGTAAAATACCTGGGACTCGGTACAGAACGAGTGGAGACGGATCTACAGAAGCTCTTCCCTACCGCTCGCATTCAACGAGCTGACCGCGACACCATGAGCAAAAAAGACAGCTTCACTCAGCTCCACGAAAAGCTTAACAACGAGGAAATCGACATCTTGATTGGAACTCAGATGATTGGAAAAGGCTTCGATATTCCCAACGTAACCTTGGTAGGTGTGATTATGGCGGACCTAGGTCTGCACATCCCCGACTTCCGCACCAGCGAGCGCATGTTTGAACTCCTCACACAAGTGGCAGGCCGCGCAGGACGACGAAAAAAACAAGGAAAAGTGCTTATACAAAGCTACAATCCCGATCACCCGAGTATATTTTTTAGTCAAACACACGATTATAACGGGTTCTATGAACAAGAAATTGTTACAAGAAGCGAAGGTGGATTTCCTCCATTCGCACGACTGGTAAAACTCATGTACTGCGATCCTGATTTTAAAAAGTGCGAGGCCACGGCGCGTGAACTTCACGCTTTAATCTCATCTGAAGATCATAAGGTTTATGTTGCCCCTGCCCTGCTGTCTCGAGTGAATAAGCAATATCAATGGAACATCCTCATCCAAGGAACTCAACCTGAGACCCTACTCAAAAAACTCCCGTCAGAGGCGTTACAAGGATGGCGCATCGATGTAGACCCTCAAGTTAGCGTATAGCTAAAATGGTCTCCCACTCTTTTTCTTCCACTGGCACCACAGAGAGCCGGGACATTTTAAAGAGCTTCATCCCAGCAAGACCCGGGTGGGCTTTCATTTCTGCTAATGTCACAGGACGAGGCAGTTCCTTTACAAGCTCTACATCAACCCAACTCCAAGTAGGGTCTTTAGGGTCTGGATAAGCTTCCTTCACAATCTTAACAATTCCCATGATCTGCTTCTCGTCTCCACTGTGGTAAAAGAAAGCTAGGTCGCCCCTCTTCATGGCGCGCAGATTGTTACGAGCGAGGTAATTGTGAATGCCATCCCAAAACGTAGCCTTGTCACGTGTCATCTCGGACCAAGAGTAGCAATCAGGTTCACTTTTAAGCAGCCAGGTGTTCATAAGTGCATCTTAGCTTTTTTCTTTAAAAAAATTAAGGTATAAAAAGTTCATGCGAATTTTATCTGGCGTTAAACCGACGGGACGTCCACACATTGGAAATTATTTGGGTGCGATGCGTCAACACATTGCTCTTCAAGAAGGTAAAAACGAGTGTTTGTTCTTTGTGGCGGATTATCACGCTCTCACCACTGTGCGAAACGCAGATGAGATGCGGGAGAATCGTCGAGGCGTGGTGCTGGACTATTTGGCACTGGGCCTCGACCCAGAACGCGTGAGCTTTTTTTACCAAAGTGACATTCCGGAGCACGCCGAGCTTGCATGGATTCTTTCCACCGTCGCTCCTCACGGACTCCTTGAAAGGGCACATGCGTGGAAGGATGCCGTGGATAAAGGCAACCGCGACATGAATGTTGGACTCTTCACCTATCCTGTGCTCATGGCAGCAGACATTTTGATCTATCAAGCAGACAGCGTGCCTGTGGGACAGGATCAAAAACAACATGTCGAAATTGCTCGCGACATTGCGGAAAAGTTCAATCACTTTTACGGAGAGACCTTCAAGCTGCCTGACCCCACCATTGAAAAAGCAGTAGGAACGGTGACGGGAACCGACGGGCAAAAGATGAGCAAAAGCTATGGCAACACCATCAGCATTTTCGATCCTGAAGAGGTGATCAAGAAACAAGTTATGGGAATTAAAACCGCCAGCATCGATCTTAAAGATACGATGCCGGTAGAAGGTGACATCATCCTGGAGCTTTATGAACAATTTTCTAGTTCGAAAGAGCTTGAGGAATTGAAAGCAAACTACCTTGCCGGAGGCTTTGGGTATGGACGCGCCAAGCAAGCGCTCCTTGCAAAATTGATGGAATTCTTTGCGGACGCGCGGAGCCGCCGAGCCACTCTCGAAAAATCTAAAAAACTCGACGAAATCATGGAAATGGGGGCTGAAAAAGCTAGAAAAATCGCTCAAGAAACCATGACTTTAGTTTACGAGCGCACCGGTCTCGTTTAAACTTGCACCATGAAAAAACTCCTCGCCACCCTGCTTTTAATGCTCCTCATCCCCACTGCTCACGCGGAAATCACTGATGGTAACTGTGAACATCCTTTTGTAGATGTGGATGGACACTGGGCTGAAGAGGAAATTTGCTTTCTGTATGGTGAAGGTATCGTTTCTGGGTACTCGGAACGAAACTTTCTTCCAAACAACCAAATCACTCGTGCTGAGTTCTTAAAAATTTCTCTGCTGAACCTCAGCTACAATGTATACGCTGTTCAAAGTGCTGACTTCACGGATATCAACGAGGGAGATTGGTATTTTCAGTACATTACTTTCGCTCGTTCCAAAGGTTTTGTGAATGGGTACCCAGATGGCAGTTTCCATCCAAACGATCCCATCACACGCGCTGAAGCGGTAACCATGATGATGCAGATTTCAGGGATCATCGATTACCCACTCACAGGTATAGAAGCCGAGTATTCGGATGTTAGCGCCGACGACTGGTTCGGAGATGCAGTTGCCGTTGCCACCGACTACGGGATTGTAAGAGGATACGGAGATAGCACTTTCAGGCCTTATAGCAATCTCACTCGAGCTGAAGCAGCCGTGATAGCGGTTTCTGTTTGGGATCAGCTCTACTAAGCTCAAGCGCCCACCTCTTGTTAAAAAGGTGATTTTGGTGTAAAATAAAAAGATTTAGTTAAAACAAAAATGAAAAAGCTCGTCTACCTACTCATCGCGCTCCTTGTGTTCGGTGGTGTGGCCTTTGTCCTCACTCAAACCAGTTTACTTAAAGGGGCATGGGGAGGTTTAGTGGGTGATAAAAACCTTCAAGAGGTGGTGACCAATCCTGATATAAATCTAGATGTTAAAACAGATGGTGATTTAAGTATTCCTGCAGGTGACATTAAAGATCCAATGAACACGGACACCGATGGAGATGGGTTGATGGATCAAGATGAAGTGGATCGAGGGACTGACTCCCGTAACCCAGATACCGATGGAGATGGACTGGTAGACGGCCTTGAAGTGAACCTCGGCACCGATCCTCTCAATGAAGACACCGATAATGGTGGAGCGAAGGACGGAGATGAGATGAGCGCACACAAAGACCCCTTGGATGCAACCGACGATACTGCCGATGCCGATGTAGATGGAGGAACTCCAGCTGCCGATGAAACTCCTGCCCCTGACTCAGCTACTACAGACAGCGCATATGCTTGTTTTGAACTCAATATCATTCCGGAGGTCTACGAACTTCGCCGCACCAATGAAGATGTGGCTTTCACCGTTGAACTAACCGTGGATGAAACCAGCAGCCCCACCGCATGGGATGCTTCTTACTTTAGTGCCAGCACCCTAGCCTTCACGGTAATCGAACCACTGGGAGGCACAAAGGATGACATAAGCCCTACAACGGGAGAAGTACTCATTCCAAATACCCGAGAAACCCCCACCTATGAAATCGATACTCTATGGGAAGGAACACTTGAAGTGAAGTCTGATGGAGATGGGGAATTCATCGATCCTAATACAGGAACCACAGCTCGCCGACTGGAAATTCCTGTTTCTTATTACTACACCGAAATTGACCTCATCTACACCGGTGGAGACGAGGGAGACACCATTTATGCCGCTATTAAAGAAGAAACCGACTGCCAAGATGAATTGCCTATCCTTGCAAAACAAACTCAAAGCAAAACATCCTTTGTTTGTAGCGATGTGCAAATTATCCCAGACACCTACACTCTACCTAGTGGAGAAACCGCTATGGACTTTGAGGTTGAAGTGACTTCTAAGGAAGAGACCGATGAGCTCAGTTGGAAATCATTCTTTAAGAATTTGATGACCTTCACTCTCATCCTGCCTCCTCAAGATGAAGCTGCCGATGAGTGGAGTGGAAACCTTTTAGTACAAACCGATGGCGATGGATCCCTTTCCACCCCCGCTAGTGAAACCACAGGAAATGCCGTGCTAGTAGAAGTAAGTGGTGAAAGCTCAACTATCCCTTTCAACTATGAAGACGCCGTGGCGGGTGAAACCATTATGGCTAGCGTCGTAGGTGAAGAAAAAGAATGCACCGACACCATCACTTTAGATGCAGAGGAAGACGTGACTCAAACGCAGACTACGACCCCAGACATCACTAGCACTACAACAGACGATGAGGAAGATGAACCTGAAGTCGTTAACGAAGAGGACACGGAAGAAGTTGCAACCACTACCACCACCTCAAACGACGATGGTAATAGTAATGAAGATGAGGAATACACCTTTGATGAAATCCTCACTTCAAAAGACTACGTATGTACGGAACCTTTTGGTGACGTGGCAAATGTAGACTGGTTCTTTGGAAACTTCTGCCGTCTCTATCAAGGTGGGATTGTACAAGGTTACGACTCAACTACTGCAGGACCTGAAAACAATATAACTCGTGCAGAAGCACTGAAGATTCTTCTACTGCTTGCCGGCTATGAAGTAAATGATGCGCATGGATACAGTGAAAGTCTTAAAGATGTTGAAGAAAAAGATTGGTATTACCCTTACTACATTCTGGCAGAAAAAAATTACATTGTAAGACCTATTGAAAACGGAGGCTATGCTAATCCCAATCAGGCCATTACTCGTGGTGACTTTATGCTTACCATGGCCCGAATCGCAGCAGCCACAAGCGATGGTGAAAAAGGAACTCTCTATGGTTGGGATGAAAACGATATTCCCTTCTCTGACCTTTCTAAGAGCGACTACTACACTTATGCGATTATTATTGGATACAACACGATTGTAGATGACCCTGATGAAGGGGAGACACGAGTCTTTGAAGGATATTCTAATGGTACCTCTGGTGCCACTAAATACATCGCTCGATCAGAAGCGGTGGCCCTCGCTTTACGCTTTTACCTCGCTTGGTATGCAGAATAAAAACAATACCAAAACTAAACTTTATATTTTAATCGCCCTCTTGCTCGTACTGTGCGGGATGACCTTCGCCATAGCGAAGAATGGCGCTCTCCAAGGGCTCTTTCCCGGACGTGAAATAGAAATCACGCTCGGTACTGACCCACTTGAGTCGGCGGAAAATGCTGCGAACAACGCTGAAACCCAGCGTGACCTTGCAGAATCGTATTCTGGTCAAGCCGTTGCTGCTGCTGAAGATGCAGATGCTGCTTTTGACGAACAAGATGAAGACGCACTCTACACTGCTCAGGATGCTGCAAGCGAGGCAGCCACCAACGCAGAGACCGCTGCTGCAAACGCGCAAAGCTATGCCGAGAATGCATCCACCGCTTATTCAAATGCAGAAGCGGATGCAGAAGAACTTCGAGCGGAAGCTGATGCGAAGGGTGAAGAGTTGGTGGCTTCCAATGAAGCCCACCTCGATGCGGAAGATGAATTGGATGCAGCGGAAGCTGCTGAAGCCTCAGCAGAAGCTGCTTACACCGCTTGTCTTGCTCAACCAACCTGTCTCTCACAACTAGCAACCAAGTATCAAGATTGGCTCGATGCTGTGGAAACGCTCGATAGTGCAACCGCCAACGAGGCGGCGACTCTAAGCGCTTGGGAACGTGACCGTGATGAATATGAAGCGGCTTACACGGAAGCGGAAGCAGCGGAAGATACTCGTGACGCCGTTGAAGCTTACATGACCCAAGCTCAAGGCTTTGCCGATGAAGCAAACACTTTTGCAGTCACCGCACGTGAAGCTGCGGATGCCGCAGCTGAATATTCGGTCCTCATTTGTACTGATTTGACTCTAGACCCAAGCACCTACGAAATGGCTGCAAGTGATACCGAGGCAAGTTTTGACCTTACGGTAACTATTGAAACAGGTGAACAAGGTAGCGATATCGATATGAGTGACTGGGAGATCATCCCTGTAACCAACAACCTTCTCAATGCAGTGATCAGCATACCCTCTACCCGTCCTACCGGACTATTTGGTTCGGGGTCTAGCACTGAATACTGGAATGGAACTTTAGTACTTGAAGCCGATGGATACGGTGAATTCACTTACGACGGACGCACCGACAATCCTCTTGAAATCGATCTCGAAGAAGCAGGAAGCATCACTGTTTCCTTCGCAGGAGGACAAGAAGGCGATGAAATCTCAGCGTACATCGACGGCGAAGAACTCAGATGTATTAGCCGATTGACCCTTACTCAAGCTACAGATACAACTACAGATGTAGATTCAGGAAGTCACGGGTCTTTGGATGAAATCGATACCACCCTTGATACGGACGGTGACGGACTCACAGATGTTGATGAAGAAACCTACGAAACGGATGCCAACGACTCAGACTCAGATGACGATGGAGTTTCCGATGGCTCTGAAGTGAGCTATGGGACCGATCCAAATGACGACGACACAGATTCAGATGGCTTGAGTGACTACACTGAAATTTTCACTACTCTCACCGATCCAAGTGATTCAGATACTGACAACGATAACTACACCGACGGGGCTGAGCAAACAGCCGGAACCGACCCATTGGATTCAACCAACTACCCTGGTTCATCTAGTGCTTCAAGCACTACAACAACCACATCGGATGATGACGATGACGACGACAACGATGAAGTGCCTACCCTCACCCGTGACATCATCCTTGAAGACTACACCTGTACAGATTCTTTCGTGGATACTAAAGGTGAATGGTTTGAAGATATGGTGTGCCGAGCAAAAGAAGCCGGCTGGGTGAAGGGTTACTCTAGCTATGTGTTTGGACCTAGTGGAAACATCACACGTGCAGAGTGGACTAAGATCCTTACAAAGATCTATGGGCTTGACGAAGACGACGGATGGGATATGCCTGTAGACTTCCTAGACGTCACCAAAACCGAGGATTGGTCTTACCCGTTCATAGCATTGGCTTTAGATAAAGACTGGATCCGAACTCGTGATGCGGGATATTACTTCCGACCTGACGATCCTATCACTCGTGCCGATGCCATTCTATGGGCTGTGCGTGCTGCAGGTGAAGGCACCTTCGACTACGATATTGAACGAGTATTCTTCGATGTTGAGAACAGTGACTACTTTGCTTACGCACTCTACATCGCCAGCCAAACCGAAGTAGATACCGCCGAAGAAGACAACGTTCCTGTGATTGAAGGTTATGATAACGGAACCTACAAGCCTTACAACTACATCGCTCGTAGTGAAGCCGTTGCTATCGCCATTCGTGCCTCTCTCGCTTGGGGAGTTGCTAGCGAAGATTGGGATGAGTAATTGAATTTCTCCTTAAAGCCCCAGGCCAGAGTGGTCCTGGGGCTTTTTTGATTTTTCGCTCTTGCCCACGAGAAACCTCATGCGTATACTTTACCCATGCCGACCAAGTATATATTTGTCACGGGTGGAGTTTGTTCGAGTTTGGGCAAGGGAATTGCCACTGCCTCCATCGGTGCACTCCTCAAGGCGGCTGGGTTCAAAGTCTTCACCATGAAGCTCGACCCTTACTTGAATGTGGATCCTGGAACCATGAGCCCTTTCCAACATGGAGAGGTGTTTGTTACGGATGATGGAGCAGAAACGGATCTCGACCTTGGTCACTACGAACGTTTCATTGATGAAAACCTCAATGAGCTTTCTTCTGTTACCACAGGAAAGATTTATACTGAAGTGCTTGCTAAGGAACGCCGTGGGGACTTTTTAGGTGGAACCATTCAAGTGGTGCCCCATGTAACCACCGCAATTAAGAATCGAATTAAAGAGGCCGCCAAACAAAGCGGCGCTAAAGTGGTACTGATTGAAATTGGAGGAACCGTGGGAGACATTGAAGGACTTCCCTACTTGGAAGCCATTCGTCAGATGCGCCATGAATTCGGCAAAGAAAACACACTCTTCGTACACCTCACCCTTTTGCCTTACCTAAAGGCATCGAAGGAACTCAAAACCAAACCCACGCAAGCATCCGTGCGCGAACTCCGCTCAATTGGTATTCAGCCCGATCTCATTTTGGGACGCGCCGATAAGAACATTCCAAGTGAGATTTTGAAGAAGATTTCTCTCTTCTGTGATGTAGAAGCGGAAGCAGTGATTCCTGCGGTGACTGCAAAATCCATCTACGAAGTGCCGCTCAACTTCAACGAATACAAAATCACCGAGCTCATTGCAAACAAACTGCACCTCGGAAACGTGAGCCCTATGCTCGAAGACTGGCAAACTCTCGTGAGCAAAATTCAAGCGAAACGTGAACCCGTGATCGTTGCCTTGGTTGGTAAATACACCGACCTCGACGACGCCTATCTTTCTGTGATCGAATCGCTCAAAATTGCGTGTTACCATCAAGACCTTGAACTCGATCTTCAATGGATCGATGCCGAGAAATTGGAGGAAAACGATGAAGCCACTTGGGAGCAACTCAAGGCAGCGCATGGAATTTTGGTTCCCGGAGGATTTGGAATTCGTGGAACCGAAGGAAAGATTTTGGCGGCTAAGTACGCGCGTGAAAACAAAGTGCCTTACCTCGGGCTTTGCTTGGGACTTCAACTCATGACCATTGAATACGCACGTCACTACTTGGGTGACGCTGAACTCACCTCTGAAGAATTTGATGAAGATAGCAGGCTGGATGCACGTAAATATGTGATCCACTTCTTGCCCGGTCAACACCGCGGCCGTGATAAAGGGGCGACGCTTCGTCTGGGTGCGTACCCTTGTATGCTCAAGGAAGGAACCCTTGCACGCAAGCTTTATGGAAAGGACATGGTGATGGAACGTCACCGCCACCGTTACGAAATCAACAATGATTTCGCAAAAGATTTAGAAAAGAGTGATTGGGTTGCTTCAGGACTCTTTGAAGAGGGCAACTTGGTTGAAATGGCAGAACTTAAAAATCATCCGTTCATGATTGGGACACAGTCTCATCCTGAATTCCTTTCTCGTCCTCACCGTCCTCATCCACTTTTCTACGGTTTCATTGAAGCCAGTTCCAAAGTAACTTCTCACGCGCCACGCCATGGCACAGTTTCAGTATACAGCGGTCAATAGTTCTGGAAAAAAGTTGAGTGGACTGATCGGCGCCGCAACGGAAGATGAGGCCCGAAAACAGCTCAACACGTTTGGTATTTCCCTGTTGGCCATTCAAAAAACGGCGGAGACAGGTGAACAATCAGTGACTCAAGAAGCAGGCACAAGCAAAGACTTGAGTAAATTTGAGTTTGAAGCTTTTGATAAAGCCGGGAAAAAAGTGATCGGAACCATCCCAGCCAGCAGCCGCTACAAAGCCTTCAAGCGTCTGATGGATGAATACCAATTCGAGGTTTCTTATGTGGTACCACTCGGTGCATCCGATGAAGACCGTGCCCGCGCGAAAGCAGAAGACCTCACCGCTCTTAAAGCCGAATACGAAGCCCAAAACAAGGTGACCGATCGTGCCGTGCTGGAAGAACAAAAAATCAGCGCCGAGTTTGACGAAAAGAAAAAACTGCTTCTCAAAAAAGTTGATTTCATTTTGGACAAAATCAAAGGAATTCTCACGGAGTTCCAAGGCGAACTCAAACCCGACTCTCAGAAACTGATTCAAACCACCATCGATAAGCTGCTCCGTATCAAAAGCAGCACCAATTTAGATTACATCGAAACCACTTCTGAAGAGCTGCTCAAAAAAGTGCAGGACCAGGAGTTATTCCTCCATAAGGAAAAGATGCAAAGCCAACGCGACCACTTGCGTCTCGAGGCACAAAAAATGATGGCAACGCTGCATGAAAAGCCTTTGGAGGTGGGTATTACGCAGAATATTGAAGATGTTCAAACAAAGTTAAAGGAGTCCAAAAATCCTTTTGTTCAAGGTATAGCGGCTTGGATCGCTAAATTCCTTCCCACTCCAGAAGAAAAAGCCTTAGGAGAAAAAATCTCTACCATACGTCGCCAAATTTGGACTTATCGAAAAATCGTGTGGACGGCTCCCGCCAGCACCAAAGAAGAAGCACGTCAAAGCTTGCAGTCTCTCATTGAAGAACGCACTCGCCTGCAACAAGAGCTAAAAGAGCTGGTGCGAGCGCGTAAAATGAAAAGCACTGAAGACACCGCGGCGGAGCCTTTGGTTACCGAGGAAGCAAACCACTTTTTGTCTTGGCTCTTGGCTTTTTACCTTGTTGCTTACTTCTTTAGTCACTATGTGAGCGCAAAAGTGTTCCCAGGTGGGAACCCGTTGCCCGGAGACTTCAACCTGCTCAGCTCCAGCATCCTTCGTCATTTACTCCTCAGCGTTTTTCTGTGGCATGTGCTGCTCAGTTTGCGTGTGGAGTACCTGCGCTACAAGCCTTGGGCCAATGCCTTGGTCATCCCCTTGGGGATTGTCTTAAATGCAGGTTTAGTGTTTAATTTATAGGATGATTCCGATCTTATACGAGTCCCAGTTCATATCTGTTCAAACCCTTTGGGTTTTTGTGGCCATTGCTCTATTAACCAGCAGTTATTTAGCTGTGCAGCGCCTCAAACGTTCACGGGTGAACTTCACCCTGTTCATTGAGCACAGCTTCACCTTTTTCATGAGCGCGCTCATTGTGTCCCGCATTTTCTACTTTGTGCTGCACACCGATGCCTACTTTCCTGGTTTCGACCTTCGCACCATTTGGAATTTCCTTTCCATTTGGGACCAAGGTTTCTCCTTTTGGGGTGCCTTTCTGGGTTTCCTCATTGCACTGCTGTACCGGCTACGTAAATCTGAAGAGAACACGTGGAAATGGCTCGATGCACTTATAGTTCCTCTTATTATAGGAATGGTGATTGGCAGTGTGGGTGCCTTCTTGGGAGGCTACTCGTATGGCCGTCCCACCGATATGCTCTGGGGCGTTCGTTATGAGGTTTACAACGTGAAGTACACAGTGCCCGTGCATCCCGTGCAGATTTACACCATTCTCTTCTTGGCTGCCGTGCTTTGGAGCAAACGCACCCTGAGCAGAAAAACCAAGTTTTTCCAACATGAAGGTAACGCAACGCTTTACTACTGCACAGTCATCAGCATTGGTAGCTTTATTCTTGAATTCTTCCGAGGGGATGATACACTCCTCATCCAGGGAGTCAGGTTACCGATGATTTGTTTCGCCTTTTTCTCCCTTCTGAGTGGATATTTCCTTTATAAGCGCATCCGCTCTGCTAAAACTCACTCCCATGAATCCGTTTAAACTGTTCGATCCTTCATACCTCTTAGACTACCGACCTGGAAGCACCTTTATGTTCTTCTGGCCTCTCCTGGTTATCTTGCTCGCCATTTTTGTGGGCAGCTTCAAAGTGAAGAAGGGGAATCTGGCTACTCGTATGCGTGAGTTTTCTATTTTGGGTCTAATCCTCACTTTCTTCCGTGACCAAAACATTCCTTACCTTGGAATGCGTATATGGCTCGTTCTCCTTTTTCTTGGAGCGATTGCTTACGGAGTATGGTACTGGAAACAAATGGATAAGCTGGATGACCTTAAGCCGATGATGGAAGAAAAGAAAGCGGTGGACAAATACCTTCCTAAGAAGAAAAAGAAGAGCAGCAAGAAAATTGACAGGAAAAAGAAGTAGGGTATAAGCTAAGACTCTTTTGTCTTATGTTTAAGCCAAGTTCCAGTCCCAGTGCTTCTCGTGAAGGTTCTGAAAAGCTGCTAGCAGATATCAGCGCCCCTCTACAGGAGCTTGTTGCCATTTCGATTGAGCTCACTCCAGAAGGTGATATGCCAAGTCAACGCAGACTCTGGTCAAATATTATTGAAACCCTTGTTAAACAAGTAGAAGCAAGGCTGCCCCCTACCCAACTCGAGTCTACCCGTTATAAAGCATCTAAAGAGACTCTACTTAAGATGGAAACGGAGTTTTTTGAGGTGTTGCTTACAAGCGACCTAAAAAATCGCCCAGATGAATTCAAGCTTTTTGTAAAAAACTGGACCGAACGTTGTTTGCGAGATTACGTCATTCTCTTTGATGAGCACTTGGAGAGTAGGGTGAACAGACTTCGCAGAGTAGAATCTTTTGCTTATGGCGCTCTCTTGATGGCTGTACTCGCAGGGGGTGTACATTACGCAACAAAAGAAGAACCACAAAAAATACCCGTGCCCGTTGAAGTAGAACCCAAACCACTGTTTGACCCCAGGGATATACCTGAACTCATTCGCCTTTTCAGGCAGCTGATTCCAGGTATTTATTAAGCGAGCTTGAGGACTTCGTATTCCGCTTTTCCAGAAGGCATTTGTACTGTAACGGTGTCCCCAACTTTAGCTCCGATGAGGGCCATACCAACTGGGGATTCATTTGAAATTCGATTGTTGAAAGGATCTGCTTCCGTAGCCCCTACGATAGTGATCTCCATTTCTTCTTTCTTCTTAGTGTTAGAGATTTTAACTTTTGCTCCAATTTCTACCACCTTCTTAGAGTGTTGTTTTTCATCAACCACCTTTGCAATCTTAATCATTCCTTCGAGCTCGATGATACGTCCTTCTACAAAGGCTTGTTCATTCTTAGCTTCTTCATATTCTGAGTTTTCAGAAAGGTCTCCATAGCTAATCGCTTCCTTGAGACGTTCTGCAACTTGTTTACGACGAGAGGTTGAAAGGAATTCAAGCTCCTCTTGAAGCGCCTTGAGACCTTCCTTGGTCACAATGAGTTCTTCTGCCTGCATACCTGCTTTAGGCGCTTGAGGTTTTGCAGCGGTTTCGTCTTTAGCTTTAGGCATAAAATTTAGTTAATTGGTTAGTTGAATCAGAAATATGAGCGGATTTTAACACTCTTTGGGTGTTCGCGCAGCTTGTGAAGCACCTTGGCTTCAATCTGACGAATACGTTCACGTGTTACACCAAATTCATTCCCCACTTCTTCAAGCGTGTGTCCGATTCCATCCTTAAGCCCGAAACGCATTTCAATGATCTTGCGTTCACGAGGTGAGAGGTATTGGAGCATCTCGTGGATATTCTCCTTAATGAGCTGACGGTTGGTCTGCTCTGAAGGGCTGAGTGCATCGTCGTCTTCAATGAAGTCACCAAGTTTGCTGTCTTCTTCCGCACCCACGGGGGCTTCCAGAGACACAATATCCTGAGAAATCTTCAAAATATGACGAACTTTCTTCTCGTCCATATCCATTTCGGCTGCGAGCTCTTCGATCAGAGGTTCACGTCCAAGTTCCTGAACCAGACGGCGCTGGGTGTGTGTGAGCTTGTTGATGGTCTCCACCATGTGCACCGGAATACGGATGGTGCGGGCCTGATCCGCAATCGCGCGGGTGATGGCCTGACGAATCCACCAGGTTGCATAGGTTGAGAACTTGAATCCTCGGTTTGGGTCAAATTTTTCTACGGCTCGGAAGAGACCGATGTTTCCTTCTTGAATGAGGTCGAGGAAGCTGAGTCCACGTCCGATGTACTTCTTTGCAATGGAAACCACCAGACGAAGGTTGGCTTCCGCCAGTTTTGCCTTAGCTGATTGATCTCCCTTCGCAATCTTGCGAGCGAGTTCGGCTTCTTCTTTAGCGGTCAACAGGTCTACCTTTCCGATTTCACAAAGGTACATACGAATCGAGTCGTTTGCGATTTCAGAAAGATCCACCACTTTCTTGGTTTTTTCTTTCTTCTTTGGAGCTTCAGGTTCTGCAGCAGCGGCTTCTTTCTCTTTGCCCTTTCCTTTCTTTTTCTTCTTAGAATCTTTTGAATCCTCTTCTCCGCTTGCTTCTTCATCCGATGAATCTTCAAATTCCTCACCCAGCTCGTCAGATTCGGCGAGCTTAATGAGTTCCTCGTCCATCAGGTCCTCGTCCGCAGGTTCGTCGTCGTCTTTCTCCTTCTTTCCCCAAATCATCTCATCTTTCACATCGATGAGATCAATTCCAAGTTCCAAAAGGAGGGTATAAACTTCATCTGCAAACTCAATGTCCTCTTCCAGGTTTGGAAGGGCGTGCATGAGTTCTTGTTGAGTAACAAAGCCGCGTTGGCGGCCTTTATCGATCAAATCGCGAACTTCCTGAGGGTACTTTGCTAAATTTTCTTCAGAGAAGTGAGCAATAAACTTTTTGGTCCGAGCCATTTAGGTTGTGGAAAGGGATTCAAAGTAGAGCAAGGTGATCAACTTTTCGAATTCATTTTGAACCTCATTAGCATTGGAGTTTCGAATCTCCGCTTCAAAGGCCCAACGTTTTAACTCCGTACCGTTTTCTAGATCAGAATAGAACAAATCGTCCACGATGCCCTGGGCATTATAGTAATCTAGTACCTTCTTGTAAACAGGAGTTTCAGATCCCAAAAACTGATCGAAATTTTGATAAAATGCCTCGTACTGCCTTTGACTAAGTCTATGCAGAGGCTCGATCAAATTTGAGGAGCGCGCGAGCAGTTCAAAAGCCTCAAAGGTCTCTAGTTTTCTCCATGCATCCATAAAAGACTTAGGATACGCGAGCAGCAGTGCCACCAGCTCGCGCGCCAAGCGATCTTTTTTCGCCAAACGAACCGACTCTAGTTTGGGCGTCTTGATACGAGCGTGGGTGCGCTGAGCCTTCACCTGATTCAAGTAGTCATACAGCATACTCGTAGGCGACCCAACGAGCTTTGAAAGTTCCTTTAAATAATGATCAAGTTCCACCGGATGCTGCGTTCCCTGCAAAACCTCTACCATGTAATCCGTGAAATCACGTTTACCTTGGGCTGATTTCAGGTCAAATTTTTGCTGCCCCTGTTGAATGAAGTAATCCAAGTATGGTTTTTTATTCTCCACCGCTGCTTTCCAAATGGCTGGATCTTCTTTCACGGCATCAGCCGCATCCTTACCCTGAGGGATTTGCACTACAAAGAGTTCAAAGCCCATTGGTTGAGCCAATTGCACCCCCCGAAGCAGCGCTGCCTGACCCGCATTGTCCGAGTCGAATGCAAAGGCAATTTTCTTTGTATAACGCCGAATCAATTTAAGCTGCTCCTCCGTGAGCGCCGTCCCACAGGTAGCTACGGTGTTTTCCACTCCTGCTTGATCAGAAGCAATTACATCAAAGTAGCCCTCCACCACCACCACGTAGTCAAGTTCGCGCATCGCATTCTTGGCTCGGTTCAAGTTATATAAAATGGAACTCTTGTTATAGAGCGCATACTCAGAAGAGTTCAGGTACTTAGGCTGATCCCCTTTTTTAAGAGCGCGACCCCCAAAGGCCACTTCTTCCCCTTGCCCATTGTGGATGGGGACCATGAGGCGAAGTTTAAAGCGATCAACCACATCAGTTCCTGCGCTGTCACGTGGGAGCACCAAGGTACTGTCGATCAAATCTTGCTTTTCGTGGCCTTTTTCAAGCAAATAACGATACAAAGCATCCTTTCCATCGGGTACAAACCCAAGTTGGAACTTTTTTATCGATTCATCTGTAAGTCCGCGATTCTTCAAGTACGCATACACCTTTTCCGCATCTCCCTTTTCACTCAATTTTTGAACAAAAAATTTACTCGCATCGTGGTAAATTGCTTTAAGTCTATCTTTTGAATCTTTAGAAACCGCAGCCTGTTTTTCAGAATACTTTGGCAGATCCACATGGGCCTTTTCTGCCAAAAGTTCTAGTGCGCCACGAAAATCCAACCCCTCTATGTCTTGAATGAACTGAAAGAGGTCTCCACCCTTGTGACAAGAGAAACAATAGGCGATCTGCTTTTCGGGACTCACATAAAAACTCGGTGTCTTTTCAGAGTGAAACGGACAGCAAGCTTTTAGGTATTTACCACTGCGCTTGAGTTGCACATAAGGTGCAACTAAATCTTCAATAGAAAGCTTCGATTTAATTTCCAGTACCGGATCCATGAATGGCTTTAGGAGGCCTTATTGTAGCCAACTATTCCAAATCCTTCAAACGAAGTCCTGTGAGCAGAGATTCGAGCGCTTGCTTTCCTTGCTCTGCATCTTGATTGGGACAGATACGAAGTTGGAGCACGAGCCCTTCTTCAGAATCCTGCACTACGGCAGTATCTAAAGTACAAAGGCCATCCGGCACAAAATAACGGTAGACTTGATAACGCCCGTAGAGCTGGGAAGCGGCAAGTTCAGGAACAATGTCGAGCTCGGAAAGCCATTCGGTTCTTCCCACAATTTCCGTCCCTCCCACTACATTAAAGCTGGGTCCAGCTATTGAAGCACCCGTAAGACGTTCATCACTGAGAGAAAGGATATTGCTGTCGTAGTTGAAGCTGTAAGAAAAGGTCTTGTGGTCACTCATGAAGCTCGCCTCCACTTGCATGGGTACTAAAACTCCTTCAGAGCTGAGTTCAACCATGGCAGAGTCATCGGTCTCAATAGGAGTCACCTCTTCAGGGACTTCCTGAGCTTGGCAGGCAAGCAAAGAAACACTAGCAAGAGTAAGGGCGAGGAAAAGATTTTTCATAGGCGTGAAATGAACGTGCCCAAAAGATACCTACTTTTTCCAATAAAGCAAAGTAAGAAGCAGCATCATGACGGCTGCAATCGCTGCAAAAGCAAGTAGCTTACCTTCGGTGTGAAGGAGAAGTGAAAGAATGCCAAACACTGCACCCGTTCCTGCGAACACGACCACCACTTGGCGCTGTGAAAGACCAGCCTTTAAAAGGCGGTGATGAAAATGCCAAAGATCCCCTTTAAACGGCGACTGTCCTTTGAGCAGACGGCGAAGAATAGTGAAAATGAAATCCAAGATGGGAAAGCCGAGCACCAAAATGGTGGTGGCAATTTTCCCACCCGAAATGATGGCGGTCACTGCAAGCAAGAAACCCAGCAGCATGGAACCCGTGTCGCCCAGAAGCATACGAGGTCTTGGGAGATCAAAAATCAAAAACCCAAGACTGAGGCCCAAAATGATCGCAGAAAGAGTGATAGAAAGAGTTTGGTCCACATAGTGAAAATCCGGACGCATGCTGAGCAGCAACAAGATGAAACTTGAAACCGCTGCACTGGCACTGGCCATGCCCGGGACTCCATCAATCCAATTGAACGCATTGACCATGGTCACCACCCACATCACCGTCAAAATGTCAGCAAAGAGGGTGAGCGTGAAAGCCAGGTCTCCAATTTGAAAAGGGATATTGATGCTGTCGAGCACCAAGGCTCCTCCAAACGGATTCGTGATGGAGCTGATCCCAATACCACCCATAACCAAAATCACAGCCACTCCTATTTGAACGAGCAAGCGCAAATACGGCGATAGTCCCAGTCTATCGTCCAAAAAACAGGTGAACGCGAGCAAGCTCGCTCCGGCAAGCACCGAAACCAAAACTGCGCTTCCTTCGAAAACCGGCAGGAACAAAAATGCAGAAGCTAGAAAAGCAAAGAACACGGCCACCCCTCCTGGATATGGGATGGGAGCACGGTCATGACCATAGCGCTCAGGCCGGTCCATGAGACCCAGCTTTGGAAATACTTTTAAAACAATCCAACCAAGCGCAGACGTGAACCCAAGTGACGTAAGAAAAATGGAAAATGCCATACGCTCAGTAAAAACTTTTTGCTACAATAAGTGCATGAAAAAATTCTCAGCGGCACTTTTTGTTTTCATCATTTTACTCACGGCCTGCCAGTCGAGTCCACAAGAAACCGTGGAGGAAGCGGAGGACACTTCTATCAGTAGGAATGCCAGCGAATGGTATTTCACCAATCCAACCACGGGAGACATGCAGTATGCAAAGCGCTTTGTGCCCGACACCTATTTTGATGACGCCCTACCAACGCTCGTGCTTGTTCCAGGTGGAGGAGGAGACAGCCGTAAGTTTGAAGAACAACGTATGTCTGCACAAGATCTGGCCAATCAAGGCTTCATTGTGATCACCTTCGATCCCCTAGGCCACAACAAGAGCGAAGGAGTAGACGATTACTATGGATACGCCGACCAAGATGGCCTCAACGAACTTGTGAACTCGCTGGATGCAGATCACATTGGCTTAGCCACTTTCTCGTATGGAATCACGATGGGCAGCGGGATGCTTTCACGCTACCCCGACTCCCCCGTTGAATTTTTGATCGACTACGAAGGACCCGCAGACCGCACGGACACGGGTGGGTGTGACGAGAACAAAACGGGTCACATTAAAAATGAAAAATGTGATAACGAAGCGTATTGGATGGAACGTGAAGCCGTGACTTTTATGGCTGAAGTTGAAGTGCCTTACCACCGTATTCAAACTTCTAAGGACCACGCACAACCCGATTTCCTTCATGCAATGAAACTACTCACTGCCGCACTCAACGGAAAGAGTGAGTGGGTAAAAATCAACGATGGCCAAGTGAATGCCGTGTACGAAACTCAAGAAAACCTACCGCTCGTTTCTATAAGCCGTGACCGAACGCTAATGGATATGGTGGCCGAGTATGCTACTGAGCTTTTTGAAGGGCCTCGAGAGTAGTCGCGTCTTCTAGTTTAAAATCGCCCACACGGGTTCTTCGCAGTGCCGTCATGATGGCCCCACAGCCCAGCCTTTGACCGAGGTCGTGTACTAGGGACCGTACATAGGTTCCACTAGAAACCGTGACAGTGAAACGAACGAAGGGTAGCTCAACTTCGAGCTCGCTTCCATGCATTTCAACCTCCACAGGTTTGAGTTCAACCACCTTCCCGGCCCGGGCCAACTCATAGGCTTTTTTCCCTTGAATCTTTTTAGCAGAATAGGCCGGAGGGAGTTGCATACTTTTGCCCCAAAAAGTTTCGAGCGTAGATTGAACACTTTTTTTGTCCAAAGTAGAAAGATCGAAGCGCGTTTCTTTCACCTCACCCTCCCTATCGTAAGTATCAGACACCTTTCCCAGTTCCAGTTCTACTTCATACTCTTTATCGAGCTTCATGAAATTTTGAATCTGCTTAGTGGCGTCACGTCCCACTGCCACCACCAAGACTCCCGTTGCGAGCGGATCGAGCGTACCCAGGTGACCAATTTTCCGTTCCTTTAAAATGCCGCGCAGCTTCGCTACTACGTCGTGGCTCGTCCAATCGGTGGGCTTATCGATGATTAAAAAACCTGCTGGCATGCGGGCACTCTACCTTAGAATGCATCACAAATCCACATCGGCCGCGCGCCCAAGCATCTCGCGCACCACCAGCCTATCGTCGTGCGGAATGCGCTGACTGCCAACCAGTTGGTACGCCTCGGCGCCCTTCCCCGCAATAATCACGGTGTCTTGCTCCGTTTGCACCAAGCTAAGTCCCAAGCGAATAGCCTCACGCCTATCCAGTACTTGCCAAAAGTTTTGCCCTTCGGTTCGTGGAATGCCCTCGCGCACCATCTCGGCAATCTTCAAGTGATCCTCTCCATAAGGGTCATCATCCGTCAAAATAATATGGTCCGCATACTGGTGCGCGACCGATCCCATTTTTGGACGCTTACCTTGGTCCCGTTCCCCCGTCGCTCCAAACACTAGAACAAGTTTTCCTTTGGTTAGTTCGCGGAACATTTGCAGCACTTGGCGAAGCGACTCTTCGGTGTGAGCGAAGTCCACCACCACTGTGAAAGGCTGACCTTCTTCAATGACTTCAAGTCGGCCGGGCAAAGGACTCATGGATTCGAGTGCCTGCTTAATGGTCGTGAGATTTATTTTGTGAGCCGTAGCCACCGTAGCCGCGGCGAGTGCGTTGTACACGTTCATATGCCCTGGAATCTTTAGGCTGATTTCGATCTCTCCATTCGGAATCCTGAGTAAAAATTTTGTTCCTTCTGCATTGGGCTGCAAATTACGCGCCACATAGTTCCCTTTTAAAATTCCAAACTCGAACAATTGGTCGCACGGGAAGCGGTTGAAGTACTCGTGCTCAGCGTCATCTTGATTCACAATCGAGATCTTCGAAACGCCTGGCTTACGAGGAGATCCATTGAGTCGAGCGAACAAGAGTCCCTTCGCGTTTCGGTATTCCTCCATCGTCTTATGGTAGTCCAAATGGTCCTGGCTGAGATTGGTGAACACAGCTGTATCTACATTGATTCCCCAGAGTCTGTTTTGAATGATCGCGTGACTGGTCACTTCAAGCACCAAGACCTCGCAGCGTGCATTAGCCATCTCTCGTATTTTCTTTTGAAGTTGAAAAGGGCTAATGGTGGTGTGGTTGGTGGTGTTGCGTTCTTCATCATCTCCAATTTTAAAGTTGATGGTGGTGAGGAGTCCGGTCTTTTTGCCCGCTTCTGTGAAGATGCGGTGCACCATATTAGAAGTACTGGTCTTACCTTTGGTCCCAGTTATGGCGATCACCAGCATTTTGTTTGCGGGAAACCCGTAACGAATCGCCGCCGCCATCGCCACCAATTTATGGTAAAGCAACCGAAGCGGATGCTGCTGCGGTAGCAAATTCCTAAAAAGGTTTTTTAAGGCTTCCAAGGCGTGGGGTCAAGTGGCGCTATTATAAAGGGCAGACTTTATTTTGTCAGGAAAATTTCAGAAAAAAGTCAGAGAAAGGATTCTATAGTATAAATATGAATCAACTAACAGATGAAGAACTTTACAAGCAGTGCTCAGAGTACGGAGCGCTCACACTCTACTACAGACGGAAATTTATTGGCCTACTACCTGAGGTGAATCATCGGGGGCTTTTTAGTAAAAAAGGCTTTATTTCGATCTTTGAATTTGCTTTTAAGTTAGCTGGCTTGAGTGAAGAACAAGTGAAGTTAGCGCTGCGACTAGAAGAACGATTTGAAGATAAACCTATCTTAAAAGAACTACTAACAAGTGGCGAGGCAAGTATTCACAAACTTGCACGCGTTGCGAGCGTAGCTACCCCAGAAAATGAGCATTTTTGGGCACACCAAGTTCAGAATCTACCCAAGAAAGCCTTGGAGACCTTGATACGAGACGAAAATAGTTTGAAAATCGATTCTATGCCCGGGCATAACCTAAAACTGCTACCGGAAATTAAGAGTAGACTTGCTTCACTCCAAGAAAAGGGCATCGACATCAACCAGTTACTTTTTGAGTTTCTGAAGAAAAGAGACCTAGAAATACTAAAGAGTAAAGACCAGGTTCATGTGAAGCAAACGGACTCACGTTATATCCCTAAAGCCACTCGAGAAATACTTAAAAAGGAATTCGGGAATACGTGCTCTATACCAAATTGCAAAAACTTAGCTAATACTATTCATCATACTCAGCGTTTTTCCATGGCAAAAACTCACGACCCACACTTTTTAGCCCCGCTTTGCAAGGTACATCACCAAATTGCCCACTCTATTGATCAGAAAGTGACAAAGTACTATGCACGGTCTCCACATCCTCCAAAATCTGAGCTTTAAGCTCCTCCACCGAAGCAAATTTCTTCACCTCCCGTATGCGTTCCACGGCTTCTACGGTCACCGTCTGACCATAAATATCTCCCTCAAAATCTAATAAAAAAATCTCCACGCGAACGATGCCACTATTGAAGGTGGGTTGCGGTCCATAATTCATGGCCCCTTTATGGCGAGTTCCGTTCAAATCCACCCACACAGCGTAAACCCCTTGCTCCAAATCTCTAAAGTCACCCTCCACATTAATAGTAGGAAATCCAATTTCTCTTCCACGCCCTTCTCCGTGAATGATTTTTCCTGTCAGTTGCATCGTCACAATGCTAACATGAAGAAAAGCTTTTTGAAATTTAACCCACTGCTTATGTACACACTCACAGGAATTTGGATCGATCACGCACACGCAACCGTTGTGAAGTCCAACAAGATGGGAGACATGACTTTTGAAATGTTCAGCTCAGAAGTTGAACCTCACCACAAAGGAGGTCACGACGATGGCGAACATCAAACCATGGTGAATCAACAGCGCCATGATGAACGTCGTCATAATCAAATGAAAGCCTTCAGCAAAGAGGTGATCGATGCGCTTGCTGACAGCGATGAAATCGTTATTTTTGGTCCTGGAACGGCGAAGCACGAATTTAAAAATGTACTTGAGGCTAACAAAGCTCTTTTTGCGAAACTCAAGGGTGTGGAAACCACCGATGTGCTCAGCGAAGCCGAGCTTAAAGACTTCATGATGACTTACTTTAAACTTCCCCAAAACTGATGCAGGCCTTTCAAATCCTCAGCGGCTTCTTTCCCGTCATATTTTTCTTTGGAATTTTTTGGTTCGTTGCATACCTTGGAAAGCAGTCTTTTAAAGAGCTACTTGAAAGGTATATGAGCGCAGAGATCATGCCCACAAATGCCTTGCGCCTGCAGGAGCTGCGTTACAAGGGTTTTCGCCTGCGAAATTCTGCAAAGCTTGCAGAAGTGGGGGACAAATTGCTCATCAAAGCCATGATGATTCCTGTAGTGGCCATTCCTTTTTCAGATATCAACTCGGTTGAAAAATACAACGACGCCTACCTATTAAAACTCAAAGGAAATCTGATCGGCCCATCGTTTTACCTGTCCGCCAATCAAGTTGAGCAGTTCCCCCGCTTACGGTCAAAAGTAAATGTGATGAAAGGGAACGAGCCCGCGCCGTCGGCACAACTCTCAAATAAACGAACGGAAATACCTTCGTCCATTCCCATGGATGCTAACATGCCACAGCTTAAAAACAGTGTGAGCAATGGTGTTCGCAATGCGGTTTTCCTTCTCATCACTGTGGGCGCTGCCTACTACGTGATCCGCTACCTCGCCTTCTAAAGCAGTATGGCCATCAGCAGCCAAAACTGAAAGGCAAGGTCGTTTTTGAAGTACGGGGTGTCGAAGAGCCCGTGCACCAAAATAGTAACCAACATGAGCGCAGCAAGGTGGCGTTCTTTAGAGTCCCTTTCTGTGATCCAGAGAAAAGCTTTACCACACATCCAAACGAATGAAATGAGTCCAAGTAAACCCATATTTAGCCAAAAAGCGAGGAAAATGTTGTGCGGATGGAGCATATTCCACTCAAAAGGCGTCATTCCAAGTACAGAAACCGCCACTTCTTGATATTTTTGTTCAAATTGACCAAGGCCAATACCCAAAAGGGGATTATGAGCAATGAGAGAGGCAGCGATTTGGTAGATTTGGATACGGACACTGGATGAGGAGCGCTCAGCGAATTCAAAGAATTGAGTGAACTTGTCGCTGCCGAGTTGAGAAAGCACGAGGCCTACTCCGGCCACAAAAAGCACAGAGAAGGTGATCCAAAACCACTTCTGCTCACGACGGCGCACCCAAAGCAAAAGGGCCAGCGAGTAAGCAGCCACCACGGCAATCCATGCAGCATAGGATTGTGTGTAAAACAGTGCCGACGCACACAAAAGTCCTCCCAGTCCGAGCAAAATCCGGTCCGATTTGGTCTTAGTTTCTAACAAGGCCATGCCGGCATAGACCACAAGAGGGCCCAAGTAGAGAGAAAGGTAATTCGCCGATTCAAAAGGTCCTGAGGCTCGCCCATCAGGTGTCGTGAACTCCCCCGTCACCACTTGCTGAAGCGCCAAGAGCGATAAAGCCATCCCTGAAACCAGCAAAGCTCTGAGCGCGAGCGGAATCATGGAGGGTTTTTCACGAAAAACCATGCGAGCAATCACAAAGAAGACCATAGGAGCCACAATCCAGCCCTTAAAAATCCCGAGCGCCTTGGTCTGTGTGGGGAAAACGGTTCCATCCACCATGAAAGCAGTATCGGGAGGGACTAAAACTCCAATCACTCCCGCAATAAAAAAAAGCCCAACCGGCCACAGTTTCCACTCTTTGAACCGCCATTCAAAACCTTGAAACAAAAACAAAAAAGCCAGCAAACCTAAAGCCAATTCAGGCAAGGTGATGGGAATACCAAAAAAAGTTCCTCTAAACAGGTATAAGGGGAAAAGCAAAGGAAAGAACGCAACAAGTCGGGGGAAAATTCCCGCAGAAAAACGAGACATGGCTTAGGCTTTTAAAGCGCCACACAGTTCACGCAGTGCCGCGAGTGGATCGGGCGCCTTAACAATTCCACTCGATACTAAAACTCCCACTGCCCCAAGCTCCAAGGCTTTCTTAACGTCCTCAGCTTTTTTGATACCTGCGCCCACAATGACTTTGCCCGGACCAATTATTTTAACTGCTTCCGCAATAAGTTCAGGGTGCGCAGTAGAAACCGAAACATCCCCTCCAATGAGTTCAGGGACTTCAATGGCTACAAAATCAGCCCCCATGTCCGCAAATTTCTTTCCTTCTTCATTATTCTCAGCACATACCACCGAAAGCATGTTGAGTTGTTTCATTCGCTCCAAGGCGCGCATGATTTCAGAATCTGAAATTCTACGCTCTGAGTGATTGAGCATTGATCCGTCAATCCCCACGCTACGAGCTACTTCAACTGGAACGAGTCCTGTATACGCGCCCCAGCCCATTCCGTCCAAATGTTGCGACAAAACAGGAATACTCACGCTCATGGCAAGCATCGGAAGGTCCAACGCCATTCCAATCACGGCAGTGTTCACCCCAAGTTCGTTCGCGACTCGTTCATGCAATTTTGCCAATTCCACAGCACGTGCGCCGGTGGATTCTTGGTAGCACTTAAAGTTGGTGATGAGAATGGGCGTTTGCAGTGCCATGCCCCTATGTTGCCCTAACCTGGAAAATTGCCAAGTCTTAACCCTTGCGACAAAGCTAATTTTATGATATGATTAATAGATTAAATAAAAATAAAAACCTCCGCGTATGGCACTGCAATGCTTTAATCATAGCAATCAAAACCCGTTTGAGCTTTCTCATCGTGTTTATGAAGCCAAAGGGCCTGAGCTGGACGCGGCTGAGACTTTTGACGGTGCAGCAGAAAAGAAACGTGCTACGGTCTCAGAACAGATCAACGCAGCGGAGCTCAGCGAGGGAGTGGTTGGAAAATTGAACGAAGCGCTTGCCAAAGCCCCAGAAGAGGAGTTAGATTTGTGGCTTCAAAACATCGAACAAGCAATGGAACTTCTCCAACAACTCGATACGCTTTTTGCAGAGCATGCAGATAATCCTGCCATGATGCGCGGCCTCAAAGCCGTAGCGGAACGCCGTACAGCGATTCTCAGCAAGATAGGTTTGACTCTGTCTGATCTGGAAGAACTCAAAGCTCTCAATGAAATGGCCGAAGAAAAGCTTGATCTCATGGAGGCCCATCTCATCCAAGATCCCAGCAAAATTAAAGAGCTTAAAGAACATGCGCTCAGCTTTGTACGTAGAGCAGATTCAGACAAGCCTCTCTCCATGGAAACAGGCATCCCCCGCGGTGTTCCTTTGATTTTCGACTTCAAGAATCCGCTCAACGGAAGTATCAATACCTTTGCACAAAGGTACATCACTCTGGCAGACGCAATGAAGGCTCTGGGGGTGGAAAATCTCAGTTTAAAGAAACAAAGCAGCCGTGACCGAAAAACTGCATACCTTTGGGCAGACAGAGGCGATAACGGAGAAGCTCATTCGGTTCCCAATGATGGAACTCATACTGCGAGCCGCGACACCTATTTACCGGTCGTGGAAGGAGATAGCTTCATTTTGGAAGCAGCACCTGTAAAGGCTAAAGCTGAACCAGTCGGTCCAGTTACATTAAATGTAAGCGAGACAAAAACTCCTAGCCTGATGGACATGCCAGCCCCTGTAGACGGTGCCGTAACCGGAATCCCTCGAGGCGCTCTGGGTTACCGTAACTCTACATGGGAACAACAAATGGACACTCTTGGTGCACCCCAGGTATCCCCTACCCTAACCATGTCAGTGGAAGCTGCTGGAGAAGACTATGCTTCTTTAGTAGGTAAAAAAGTAACCTTACCAAAAGAACTCCGTCAAACATTTAGAAAAGAAAACTCATGGGAAGAGATTCGAAACCTTAAATATAAAGATCAAGGTGGAGAAAAAGTATACGAAGCCGTCAACTACCTTGCAGAACGCCGAACTAAAGATGGCCTGGATATAGATAACAAAGGAATGTGGGAATCCATGTTCGGAATTGGAAACGGCACACTCACCTTTGAACAAGTTGTTCGTGCAGCTTACGGCATTAATATAGGAGACAAGCGTTTCAACAACCCTGGCAAGTGGCTCGTGGAAGAGTATGAAAAATCATCCGGTGCAAAAAAGGCTGAATATGGAAAAGTGTTGGAAGCCGCTGATACAATTTTAACCTACCTTCCTAAGCTCAAAGACAGCGGAGTCACCGCCGATAGTTACGAACAATTACGAGCCTCAGAAATTCCAGAAGGCATGAAGGAAGCCTCTTCATACACCGACACTTATTTGTACGACAGCGAAAGCGCTATGCCTTTGGTGGACTTGAACATCATGCAACGCGTGGTGCTCGCCATTCGTGGTGATGAGCGTCCTCACATTGGTGAAGACAACTGGCTCGATAAAGCATCCAGAGAAGGTACTCGAGCTTCACGTAAATACAATCAAGGTGAAGTACAAATCCTTTCCCAAGCCGAGGCTTACGACAAGCTCATGGAAACCGGCAGTGTGGTGGATTATGTGGAAGAGGTGAACCGACTGATGGACTTGGGAGCAGGTCAAGTGGCCGCCCTTGAGGGTCGTGCAGTCACACCTGAGCATATAACCGTTGACGACGTACTTGAAGGAAACGAACCATCAACTGAACAGAAAAAAGCCATTCACTATGGAATGGCACTTGAAGCAGCCCAAAAACTTGGCATCTACCAAGAGGCTCGCGAAGCATCTTTGACACCCGAAGAACGCGAAGAACGTGCACGCCAACAATCTGTTGGAAATGTTTATGGAAGCGGTTTCGCTGCAGCCGGAGTGGACGTAGGAGCCGGAGACTTGAACCCAGGAATGGGTGCAGGACTGGCTGGAAACGTAAACGTAGCTCCCGGGCTGACTCTTGATGCCGGAGCAACGGGAGGCATTACGTACTTGGGTGACGACCAGTGGGCTACCGACGCCGACCTTCGATTTGGAGCCAAATGGCGAAGCAAACGCCTTGGAAAGAACAACCGCTGGCAAGTAGGCGCAGGGGTACATGGAGGTGTTGACCTTCAGGATGGATCCCTGGGCGTAGATGCCAATGGATACGTTTCTTACGACGTAACCAAGGACAGCGTCTGGGCCGCAAAACTGGGCGCCCGTGCGGAAGTAGGAACGGATGCAGCCGGCGTGACCGGTGAAGTGGAACTTGGGCTAGAACGTGATTTTGAACGCCAATTCCAGGTTTACTTAACCGAATACAAAGAAAAAAACGCCGATGAAATTACGAAATATAAAACCAAAGCGTATGAGGCTATCGATGCCAGCCCATACGATGCAGCCACCAAAGCAGCACTTAAACAAGCATCCGATGGCTTGATCGACCAGCATGTGCAAGAAGCGGCGATGGAGTCATGGACCAAAGGCTTCCGCCAAATTAAGCTAGCGGGATTTGGAGTTGCCGCTGGAGCTGATCTCAACCTTAAAAAATTCCTAAAAAATGGCCTCCGCATTGGCCCTTTCGTAACCATTGCTTTCGGGTTCCGTTCCACCACGCTTTATGTGGAAACGCCAACCGCAGTGGGTGGCGATGAATCACCTGACATTGCAGAATTCATCCCTGTAGATAGCGATATGGTGGCAGTAGAACTCCCTGTGAGCGAACTCTACATTGGTGGTGCGGCTGAACGCCAGGAAGCCATTGCTCGTGCCAGCTCTAAAATTGAAGCAGCTCGCGATGCCCGCGATGCCGCATTGGCTGACACCATGCAACTTTCCACTGTTGAGGGTGTACCTTATAACAAGGTAGACTTCCCCGGCCTGGATGGACACGTAAAACTCTACGTGGATGGAGACATTGAAGCCATAACCGACGGTGGGGCCAACTACTTGAATTTTGCACTCGACAGCAACCTAAGCATCTTCATTGATGAAACAGATTCTGCTCAAAGCCGTGCTGGCTCTTATGAGATTTACATCTCAACAGACCCTGCAGCGACCCGTGAATCTATTCGTGCAGCGAGTGAAACCCATCTTGAATGGATACAGACTGCAAGTGGAACCATCGGAAGCAGCCGAATTGTAGACCAAACCGACGATAGCAATTTCTACATGCTTACCGATGCAGTGGCCGCAGGAATTGAGTCTAAGGACAAGGATCCTGAAAGCTACGTGGATGAAGTGACTCGAGAAGATTTGCTTCGACAAACCGCCGCTCGAGACGCAACTCTCTTTGATGAATATTCTGAGGCAGATTTCCGCCTTGCAGCCGAAGTGGGAACCGAACTCATCGCTCGCGGCTTCAATTACGACGATCTAGCTTTGAATCTTCGTGACGCAGAAATCACCGAAGCCATTAAAGCTATTTATATTGAAAAAGGCCTTGATGAATCAATGATCAACATTGACCGCATCTACATGGCTCGTCAGCACGCCATGGAAGTGGGACGTCCAAAGAACTTGGAGGTACCTATTGAGTGGAACAGCGACGCTTTTGAAAACCTCGCTGGAGCCGCAAGCAAACTTTACACTGATTATATGACCGGCAATCGTGAAGCGATTGAAGGCGGCGGACTCAGTGGCACTCTCCCTGCTGGATCAGAATTCTACATCTCTGTAAGCCATCAAGGAGTCGCACGAGGAGAAGCCTTGTTGCTTGGATACTACGATCAACGTTTACACGGAAATATCCTTGCACAAGTTGAGTGGGATTCAAGCGACCCAGATAGCACTTTACGTGCACTCGGGGCTCCTCTCACCGATGAAAACCGTGAAGGGGTACGACAGGTTGCCAAAGCAATTCGCAGCCAGGCGTGGCCAGAGTCCCCTTTCAACACTCTTGAAGCTGCTAGCTTCGAAAAGGCAAAATACACCATTGCTGGAGAACTTCTCCTCACCAATGCACTTGAATTATATGGAGCAGAAAAAGGAGCCAAGCTTCGTGCCATTGCTGCAGGAACAGATTCTGACCCTACACTTGAGGTTGAATTCCTCAACGATGTACAAGAACTGCTCACTCAGCACACAACTATGGTGGGAGCTACACCGGTAACTATGGAAATGGAAGTTCGCAGCGGGCTTTATGAAAAGTGTTACAACTTGGTGATCAGCAGAAACTTCCGCCTCAACTACCAAAAACCTCAAGAAAAGAAGCCTGAAATCAAGGTTGAACGCCGCGAACGAAACGTAGGACTCCGTGAAGAACAAGCCTTCACTTACAAACAAGTCGAAGCCACTATTGGTATTCCTACGGTTGAAGAAAAAGGTGGTCGTGTTAAATCCGACGAAGAAGGAGACGGACTTCAGGATGAAGGAGCAGATGAAGGAGACACGCTTTCTGGTGAGGAAGAAGAATCTTCTGGACCGGGCGACCATCCCACTATATAAAACTTGACAATCTATGAAAAATAAAATTAAATATATACTTTTCGCACTTTTCCTCCTAGCAAGCGCTTGTACGGACTCGCCCAAACAAGCCGACACCATCACTCCAGGTATGGAGATAGATGGAAGCGAAGAGAGCTCGCAAAGTGCTCCAACCTTACTCCCCTCAAGCGATGAAAACTAAAAACCTCCTTCTCTTATTTGGCATAGGGCTTACCCTAGGACTTAGTGCACCTCAAGCGGTGGACGCTATAAGCTTTGGTTCAGGAAAAGGCTTGGGAGGAACCTTTGAAAATACAACTGAAGTCGACCCCATCGACAGCACTCCTGATTACAACTACGGAGAATACAGTTGTACCGATGCTCAGCATGTGCACTACCACTATAACCTTTCAGAAACACCAAGTGACGGGGAGATTTGGGGTATTGTGCATCAATTTGCAATTGCACTGGATACCGATTACAGCGGAGGGACCACGGACTTCATGGACAATGTGGATACCACCACACTCCTGTGTTCCGACGGAGGTTCTTTTGATGCTGACGGCGATGGTACCTACGAAAACCGATATGAGGATTGTGGATTTGATAAAACCACCATCACTCCTGGAACTCCAATTATGGAAATCACGGGTGGTCGTTGGTCAGGAGTGACTGTAACCTACGATACACTCGATTGGATCACGGGAAGTCCTCGTGGCCTTATTTGGGACTACGGAACTTCAGACATCACCGACCTAAATATTAAACCTTGGCTTGCCTCTGATGGCGGAAGCAAACGTGAAGGAGTTTCCTTTGGATTAGAGGACTACACCTCAGATCACTATGTGACCACACAGAGCTGGACCAAGATGGAATATTACTACTTCCATGACGATGGAAGCTACGAACACATTTATACTGAGGATGTAGATCCAGATGGAGATGGTAACGATGAAGAAACCAACGTGGATCCAGATGGGGATTATGTATACTGGTACGGAATCAACTCAACGCAACGAAGCTTCTTCCCCGCCTGTGTGCCTGCACTGTCATGTGCAGATCTCACCATAACTCCTGATACGCTCAACGTGAGCGATGTATTTAGCGACACTGAGTTCTCACTGACCGCTACCAACAACGAGGGCGATGACATCACGAATGAGGTAGAAATCACCTACCAGGCCTACCAATACGATGGCAGCGCATCTACCGGAGACATCATGACCGGTCCTTTAAATGGACGAAATCGCAACGCGGGTCCTACCAGTGTGAGTGACACGGATATTGAATATGTGAACTCTCTTCCTGGAGACCGCCTCACGGCTTACGTGAGCGACTACGAAGGCGCAAGCTACGAAGATACATGTAGTGTAGAAGTGGAATGGCCTTACTGTGCCGATCTCCAAATTACCGATCCTAGCAGCATTGCTTTCATCAGCACCGGTGATGTGGATATTCCTATTGAAGTAGAAGCCACTGCCAATAACGGAGAAGAATGGCCATATTCCTTGGATTACACATCCATGGATCCTGCGGCTACCTTTGATGGAAACACGAGCGTTTATACCACCACTGATAAGACCATCGATTCTTACCAAAGCTCTACGGCTGCGGATGTAATCATCGGACTCGATGACCACAATGGTGATGGAGTAAACGACGATATTGGAAGCCCCTACCCTCTTTGTAGCGACAGCTTCTCATACGGGCTCATGCCAACGTGTGAAAGCTTGGAAATCACTATTCCAACCAGCGACACATTGACCTGTGAAGAAATCACAACTGAAGACATTCTTATTACTTGGGAAAGCTTCATGACCAGTGGAGCTCCCTCTACCGGTCCCTGGCTGGTAACCAGTACCAACTCTGGTGGAACCTTTAGCCTCACTCCAGGGGGGCCTACCGTAGGAACGGGTTCTTACGTTTCGATTACCCCTGAGGTCTATTACACTAGCAACAGCCCACTAGGAGGCGACGCAATACAGGTGACGGATATTAGCTATCCTGCTTGTACCGATAGTTTTGACAGCGAAACTTGCACTACAGAAGCTCCTGTATGTGATGACCTTACACTAGGAACTCCCTACATTGAAAACGCAGACGGAAGCACTACCAGCATTGACCTTACCAATGCAGACGACCTGGATACTCTCTACGGTACCACCACGGTATGTTGGGACTACTCATTGAACGTTTCAGATACTTCTTATGCTGGGCGCATCGTAGCCGAAGGATTCACAGATACCACAGGAACCGCCTATAACGGAACCCTAGCTCTCTCAGTGAATGAAACCTCGGGAGGTGCAGTGGGAAACCCTGCGACCACAACTTTAACAGGATACACTACATACACAGGGACGATCTGCTGGCAAAACTTTGAGGCCGGAAATTATCTTTCAGTTTTCATGCTTGGAGATGAACTCGCTTGTTCAGACGATGAGACATTACCTCCTCCAAGCCCTGAGGCCCCTGTATGTCTCGATCTTCAACTAAGCCCAGACCAAGTGACCATGTCTGCAACCGACACGGACACCGGCAATGTACTCCTCACTATTGATGTCCAAGGAAGCGATAGCACTTGGACCGGAACTCTCGTGGTTGAGGAGACCGGAGTGGGAGCTTTGTTCTACAGTGACGGAAGCCCCTCATCCTATGGAGACGGCCATCTGGAAATTCCAGTTTCTGGAGCCAGCTCAACCGTACTTGCCTTCTACCGAAATGGACGTGAAGGTGACTCCGTACGTAGCTATGTGGTAGGCAACGAGGATGTTTGTGAAGACAGCTTCCCTGTCACCAAAACGCCTCCAACCCCAGGAGAGGTTTGTGAAGATGTATATTTTGAGGACGAAGTACTGGAAGTAGACCTCACCTGTGAGGATGAGGAAACCACACTATGTACTGAAATCGATTCAGATGGATCCCGTACCATCGAGGTTTGTTATGAAACCGATGACGGAGATGAAGGAACCTTCACGTATAACGGGTCAACATATACCGGATGTGAAGAAATCACTGTAACCGGTACACCTGGCTCCATTGTTTGTGAGGACGTTGAATTCGCTGAAGTCTGCGATGGTGCAGAAATCGAGGTCCGCGAAAATGTGTCCGGATCCGATGTTGTTTGTGAAGACATTCAAACTGAATTGAGCACTGATGTATGTGAGGATATCGAATTTGAAGAAGATGATTTAAGCACTGACTACGACTGTGAAGACACAGAAGCAAACCTATGTATTGAAGGAGACTCAGATGGTGAACGCACTGTAGAAATCTGTTATGAAGACGAAGACGGAAACGACGGTGAGTGGACGTACGATGGTGACAACTATGAGGGATGTGAAGAAATTACTGTTGAAGTCAACCCAGGCGAAACTGAATGTCTGGAAATTGGATTCAACGAAGTGTGTGAAGATGCAGTTATCGAAGTGTATGAAGAAGGAGAAGTCTGTGAAGACATCCCTGTTGAAGAAGTAGAAATGGGAAGCTTTGAAAAGTTCATCTTCACATTCAACTTCGCTTCTGAAAAGAACTCATACACCGACGAAGGAGTTTTCTTCTCTCACGATGAAGACCGAGCCTTCTACACTCTCGAGTACGATCCCACGGGAGATGAAGAGGACATCATCTTCACTGATGCCATGTGGGGCAATGACCTTGAAGGTCACAAGGGAGATGGAACCGACTCAGGAGGAACTGTTCGTCTTGCAACTTCTTACGATGAACTCGTGAAGAGTGAGTACAACGGTGCCTATGATGAATACAACCTTATCACCAACATGGGATTCGGCTGTGAGTATGATTCAGACGGAAACCCAAATGCAAAATGTCGCGAAGAAAATTCTGAAGATCTTGCGAGCTATGTAGCCTCTTCAGCCTTCCAAAGCGACTACAAGAGCTTCATCGCCTACATCAAATACCCTTCAGACTTCAACCGCGCATCCGTTGTGATCGATGCCTGTGAATACGATGAAGAAGGAGAGTTGGAAAGCGAAGATGTGTGTTTCGATCCGAATGTGGACCCAGAAACCGATGGCCAAGTGGTGATTGAAAATGCAGGAACCGTTGAAGAAGACTATGGAGTGGAAGCTGCTATCCGTATCCGTTATGTGGGAGTCATCAACTCAGGGCTTGATTGTGGTGCCACCGATACCGATGAATGTCTCACCGAAGAATTCGAAAACATAGCCAGCGTCCAACCTTTTGAAAGCCTCGATAGCCTCACGGCAAGTGCTCGTCTTGTGGTGCTCTGTTCATACCTCATGACACAGAATGCTGGAGACGTATACCTTGAAGTATCCCTCGAAGGAGGGTCCGACATTGCTTGTATCTTCGTGGATGAAGATGAAGTCACTTCAAGCGACTATCGCAACGTGGACTCGCTCATCATTTTGGAAGATGACGATGATGATGAAGATAGCACCTACGTTACGGTAAATAGCTACTCAGGAGACACCATTTCCTTCTGTGACGACGATGAAGACAATCTCATTGGAAATCTCAGTTCCTACGTATGTGAAATCGTTGCCAAGGTCACTGACCTCTGGGCAAAGAGCAATGTAGAAAACACCACCAATGAAAATGTGAGCCAAGCCACACGCAATGCCGATACGGATCAAATCGCATCCGACAGCACCTACAGCTCTTGGTCTGAACTTGAAGCCGCACTTAGAAATGCAAATAACTCAAACAGCAATATTCTCTACTTCGATGGAAGTCTAAGTGACGATGAACAAATGACCCTCGGTAACCTAACCGTTCCTGCTGGAGCATGGACCATCATCGTAAAAGACGCTGATCTCAAACTCACAGGAAACATCGCTTACGAAACCGTGAGCAATCCTTCAGACTACAAGAACCTTCCTTCCGTAGCCTTCGTGGTAGAGGGAGGAGACATCTTTATTGATGACAGCGCACTTCGTCTCGTGGGAGTGTACTACACCGACCAAAAGTTTGATGGAGAGGAACGCAGTGCCGTTGATGAACAGCTCACCGTGGATGGATCTTTCTATGGAAACATCCAAACCCTCATCGAACGTGCTAAGTACGTAGGCCCCCCCACCATCGACGGAGGAGGTATCGTGATCCGTTACGACAGCCGTATCATCTTGAATACGCCCCCTGCTCTCTCGGACTACGTAAACATCAACACTGAGAAAGGAGTAAATTAGCCCTTTGACCCCTGTAGCCCTCATCTGATAAGATGGGGGCTATTTTATAGCTATGGATAAAGAATTTTTCTTCTTACCTGGCGACCAAGACACTCTCGAAGGCAACCTCGAGTTGAAAAATGGAAATGCTGCTTTACTCTTCATACAAGGAGTCCGAAAGAGGCAAAACGATGCCCTATGGGCGGCAATACAGGACGGTGTCTTATTTATGTGCAGTTCTGACGGAGCGGGTGAAGGTGAAGAAAGTGGAGAAATGGCTAAATGGGTGGTGGAATTTGGAGCGTGGAGTATGAAAAGGCAATTGAGCACCAGTGGTTATGTGGACGTACAAAGAACCCAAGAGGCCATAAAGGATAAAATCAACGAACGTAATTCAACACACAGGGGCCAAGCAACCGGACTCTGCATAGTTATAGATGGTAAAATCGTTGAATTAAATAGAGTGGGTGATCCAGACACTCGATTGGACAGTGAGATATTTCCTGCAGCTGATCTATTTCCTGAAATCAACCAGTTTGGTAACTTTAGGCATTGGCTAGCTCAGCAGGCTGCTGGCTTAAGTGACCTAGATAGACTGGCTGAAATCGCAAGGCAGCGTAACAGTATGCTATTCAATCCTCCAAATGGAAGCGGGCGCACGCTGATTAATGTGCATACTGGCTACGACACCAATGTGTGCGAGGCCTCTATCACTCCCACCGTCACGTCTTTATCAATTAAGCTTGGGTCCAAATTCGTTGGAGGCACGGACGGACTTGAAAACGTGCGCATGCATGACTGGCATCAGAATGCGCTGCAAGCAGCATACAACGCTACCCATTATATGACCCGACTCTGGGCTGCATTAGAGGCTAGCAGAGGCGAAAACGCATCTGGTGTTGCTTTCTTTTGTGATAAGTAAAAGCTAAACTAGCTCTATGAGCAGCCAAAATCTCTTTTTGATGGCCGGTGAGGACAGCTTTTCTCTTCTTCACGAGTTGAAACGATGGAAAGAAGCTTTTGTAGAAAAATATGGGGAGACTGATCTTGAGGAGATTGACGGAGAAAGCACAAAGATTGAACAAATAATTAATTCAATTTCTACCCTTCCCTTTTTATCTGAGAAACGATTGGTGATTTTGAAGAACTTTTTAAGTTCGCAAAAGGCGGACGTGGCCAATGAGCTACTTCCTCTTATAGAAAATTTACCAGAGACCACTGTTCTCGTGATGGCAGAAACCAAAGAACCGGATAAACGTACGAGCATTTTTAAAAAACTTTCTACCCTGGCCACCAATCGACTCTTTCTAAAACCAAAAGGAGCTCAGCTTTACACATGGATTCAGCGTCGCATTGAACAAAATAATAGCTCAATTTCATCCGAATCTGCAACCTACCTTGCAAGTATACTGGGAGACGACCTCTTTGCACTCGATCAAGCAGCTCAAAAACTAGCCCTCTATTCAAAAGGAACCCAAGTCACTCGCGAAATGATTGATGACTTAGTAACTGGCAATGTCCAGAAATCAATCTTCACCCTAACGGACCAACTTGCACAAAAAAATTATTCAGGCGCATTAGAAACCATCGAATTACTCCAAGAACAAGGTGAAGATCCCGCTTTTATTTTCTCTATGATTGTGCGTCAATTTCGTCTCATACTTGAGATGAAAACACTTAGTGAACAGAATCTACCTGCCCCCATGATGGCTCGTAAAATGGCGGTTCATCCTTTTGTGATCAGCTCCACCATTCGCTTCACTAAGAACTTTACTTACGAGTACCTCAAGCAAACCCTTGCGCAATTTCTAGAACTGGATCGTCGCTTAAAAACGGGACTCATTCCACTTAAGCCCAAAGAAGAAGATCAGTACTTACTAGCCATGGAACGAATCTTACTTCGTAACTAAATTTGCTGGTCTGGATGATCTGACTCAGTGGGCTCGGTGCCATCTAAAGTATCGAAAGCACCCCATAGTTCTTCGCGCCTTTTCTTTCTTTCCTGCTGAACAATTGGCAAAAAGGTACTTCTATAGTCAATGGCCAAAACGGCGTCTACGTAATCGACAATGAATTGACTTTCCTCTTCTGGTGCAGCAAATCCCTTTTGCAGGCGTGCTTTTAACGTTGGAAACCGTTTGAAAATTTGAGAAATTATCATGGCAGATCGCAAGATGTCAGCATAGGAGTTGCCACGAACATCTTCTGATCTCTTGAGGTAGCCCCTTTGATTCAAGGTATTCTGAGCCAACGGATTTCTATACAGTAAAGCTATAAACCCTGCTTCAGCGAGGGTAAGCCCCTCTTCATTTTGCAAGAAACGTATCACTTGAGTAGAGGCCACATAGTATGAAGGCCTAAATACAGCACTGCTAGGCGAGTCCTTAAATTCAGCATCAAAAACTTTTTTAAGCTCTGGATTTGCACGAACTGTGGCCCAGTTTTCGTCGTGAATGGGCATCACACATTTAAGGTCTGGATGAGTTCTCAAAAATTCCTCCAATACTTCCATCCTCTCTCTTGAACGCGCGTCATAAGGCCCCTTAGAGGCATTGATGAACCTTTTATCTTGATATAAATAGTCAGCACTATCTATCACAAGAACTTTAACGTCCTCACTGCACTTAGCCAAAGCTGCTTTTAGTTTTTCTGTGGCATTACTCGAACTCTGAAATTCATGACCTTGAAAGAAAACAACTTCAGAAGGTCTGTACAAAGACCTTAAGCTTTTTAAAACAGAGGACTTACCAGCCCCCATGGGTGCCTCCACAATAACCGTCTGATGTGTCTGTAAAAGTTCTTGAACCTGTCGAGCATCAGAAACTCTATAGATTTTGTTTTCAAAAGGTGCGTCTATTTGAGTAACTTCAGGCACGTCGCTTCCAGGTTGATAAGTAAGGCATTCTACTACACCTCCCTTCCTTCTACAATAGCGCTCAAGGGCCGATTGCGACTCTGGCACTACAGAGTCAATATCGTAAGGATCTAATTCTCTTCTAACCATAGCTTAAATTTAAACACATTGATATTATAACATAATTTTGGTGTATTGAAAATATACTAAAAAGGAGCCCCGCATATCAGGGCTCCTTTAGGCGTGGCTAAATTAAAGGTTGTAGTACAGGTTGAATTCGTGTGGATGAGGACGCAGTCGCACAGAATCCATTTGAGCTTTCTTCATTTCCATAAAGTTATCTAGGAATTCTTCAGTGAAGACCCCTCCTGCAGTCAAAAAGTCATGATCTTTTTTCAGAGCACGGAAGGCTTCTTCAAGAGAAGATGGCACGAACTTCACTTTCTTTTGTTCAGAAGCCTTGAGTTCGAACAAGTTCATGTCCATAGATTTTCCTGGATCGAGCTTGCGTTTGATTCCATCAAGCCCCGCCATGAGCATGGCGCTGAACGCGAGGTAAGGATTGGACGCCGCGTCAGAAGAACGGAACTCAATACGAGTACCTGCAGGGGTCTGGTCGTACACTGGAATACGGATGGCAGCCGAGCGATTGCGCTTAGAGTAAGCACGAATCACAGGAGCCTCGTAACCAGGAGTCAAACGCTTATAAGAGTTCGTGGTGGGGGCTGCTAGAGCCAAAATAGCTGGAGCGTGTTCCAAAATACCTGCAATGTAGTGCATACCCAGCTTAGACATACCTGCGTAGCCTCCTTTCTCGTAGAACAAAGGCTTGCCGTCCTTCCAAAGTGATTGGTGGCAGTGCATACCTGACCCATTGTGCGCGAACAGTGGCTTGGGCATGAAGGTGACCGTTTTTCCATATCGAGCTGCCACATTACGAACAATATATTTGTACAACATTACGTTATCAGCCTGGCGGAGCAGATCAGCATAGCGAATGTTGATTTCAGCTTGTCCAGGACCCCCCACTTCATGGTGATGACGTTCAACCACCATTCCAGCCTTTTGAAGCTCCTGCACCATCTCATCGCGCATATCACGGAACATATCAAAGGGAGGAACAGTAAAATAACCTTGTTGGTTGGGTACGCGGTGACCGCAGTTCCCTTCATCCATATTGGTCTCATTGTTCCAAGCACCCTCCGCGGAATCCACCGCATACATGCTGTAACGATCATTGCTCGCGTATCGCACGTCATCAAAAATAAAGAATTCGATCTCAGGTCCCACATACATGGTGTCCGCAATTCCACTTGCTCGGAGGTATTCAACTGCCTTACGTGCTACCCCACGAGGATTGTTGTAGTACTCCTCAACCTCTCCGCTTACGGGATCCATAGGATCTGCCACAATAGAAAGCGTAGGGACCTTAGCAAAGGGGTCGATGAACGCGGTTGCGGGATCTGGCAAAAGCACCAAGTCGCTTTCCACAATGGTTTGAAAGCCAGGGATGCTAGATCCGTCGAACGCCACTCCTTTTTCAAAAACTTCGGCTGTGAACATGCTCATGGTGACCGTAACTGAGCGCCAGCGGCCTTCCAGATCGGCGAACTTCACATCCACCATTTGCACGTTTTCTTTTTTACAAAGTTCGAAGAGCTGAGCAGGAGTATGCACTACGGCGTGTGTCATAGAATTGTAATTAAAAGGATTAAGGGATGACGAAGGCTAAAATAAGTCGATTCGATAGTCGCAACAAGGCCTTATTTAAGCCATTTTTTAACTGTAGAAAAAGTTTAACAAAGCCATTTGACCTAGCTGGCCAACAGGGACTATGCTGAAATCTCCGTCCAGCTGTCGAAATTTTCGACAGCTTAAAACCCATTTACAATGAGCCTTCAAAATGTTCTAACAAATATTGGCCTCACGGACAAAGAATCCAAAGTCTATTTGGCCGCATTAGAACTTGGCCCCTCTCCGGCCTCGGATATCGCGCAGCGGTCCAAACTAAACCGTGTCACCACCTACGATATTCTAGAAAAACTCATCGAACGAGAGTACATCACGCGCCAGACAAAAAACCGCATCACTACCTTCACTGCCGTAGAGCCCGATCACATTCGCATGGATATTCGCCAAAAGTACCTCGATTTTAAAGAGGTACTCCCAGAGTTGCGCCGCCTACACGGCAGCACCTATATACCACGTATTCGCTACTATGAAGGGATTGAAGGGGTGAAGAAGGTCTATGCCGATACTCTTACAGCAAAAACAGAGCTGCTCAACTATGCTGACTCTAAATCCATCCGTGAATATTGGCCTACCTACGACCAAGATTATGTGAATGAGCGTGTGAAACGCCGAATCTATCTGCGTGGAATCGCACCCCAAGATGCCATGGGTAAGCGGATCGCCGCAGATAACGAAAAGAAACATCGTGAAATTCGTCTCGTAAAAGCCGGGCCTTATGCCTTTTCAAACGAGATAAACATTTACGATGAAAAAGTTTCCATCGTTTCCTTTGGTAAAAAAGAGGTGGTGGGAATGATCATCGAAAGCTCAGAAATAGCCAATACTCAACGTGCCATCTTTATGATGGCCTGGGAGTTTGCCAGCATGCAGCGCGACGAGAGCTAAAGCGTAGGCTTCATGGTGTGCCACTGCGTTTCACGTTCGTACGCAGCCGCAGCCTGTAGAATGAGAGCTTCACTCCACATGGGTCCAATGATCTGAAGACCTACAGGAAGTTTGTCCTTAGTGAATCCACAAGGCAGTGAAATGGCGGGAACTCCTGCACCTGAGGCAGGAATAGCCAGTGCATCCGCAAGGTACATAGCAAGCGGGTTACTTGCTTTCTCTCCAACCTTAAAGGCTGCAGTGGGAGACACGGGAGCCATGAGCAGATCTACTTCTTCAAACACCTTATTGAAGTCTTGGATGATAAGCGTACGAGCACGTTGAGCCTGTTTGTAGTAAGCGTCGGCGTAACCTGCAGAGGAAACGAAGGTTCCCACCATGATACGTCGTTTGATTTCTTGACCGAATCCTTCTCCACGACTGGTCTTATAAAGCTCAGTTAAATCTTCAATTCCTGCAGCGCTGTGCCCAAAACGAAGCCCATCAAAACGAGCGAGGTTCGTTGAAAGTTCGGTAGGCATGGTCACGTAGTAAACCGCTACTCCATACTTGGTCATAGGCAAACTCACTTCTTTTACGGTAGCTCCCATCTTTTCATATTCTTTGATCGCAGCCATAACAACGTCGCGCACTTCAGGATCCACTCCCTCTCCAAAATATTCTTTGGGCACTCCAATGCGAAGTCCCTTAACACCTTTGCCAAGATCGGCGGTGTAGTCAGGCACCGCCACTTGAGGGGTGGTGGAGTCGTACACATCCGGTCCCGCGATGATATTCATGAGATGAGCAGCGTCTTCCACCGTTCGAGCAAATGGTCCAACGGTATCCCAGCTCGAAGCCAGGGCAATCACTCCAAAGCGGCTAACACGGCCATAGGTAACCTTGAGACCAATACATCCACAAAGCGAAGAGGGCTGACGAATAGACCCTCCCGTGTCCGTTCCTAGAGAGAAGAAACTTTGACCCGCTGCAACAGCAGAGGCAGAACCTCCGGAGCTTCCTCCCGCTACGTATTCACGATTCCATGGGTTGAGGCTGGTCCCGAAATAAGAGGTTTCAGTCGAGGCTCCACAGGCAAATTCATCTAGATTGGTCTTCCCCATGAGCACATAGCCCGCATCCTTAATGCGCTGCGTTGCAGTGGATTCATAAGGGGGAACGAAATTTTCGAGCATGTGTGAAGACGCAGTGCTACGAACACCCTTGGTGCAGAACAAGTCTTTGATTCCTGCAGGAATTCCCTCCAAAATTCCAATGCTTTCTCCCCGTGCAATTTTGGCATCCACGGCGCGGGCTTGCGAGCGCGCGAGTTCTTCAGAAACGGTCACATAATTGTTGAGGTACTCACCTTTTTTGATTTGAGCCAAACAAGCATTTAGCAAGTCTTCAGCGGTGAACTTTTTTTCTTTCAAACCCTGGTGGGCTTCAACGATGGAGAGCCAGTTTAAATCCATTACATAATACGTTTAATGCGAGGCTGATGATCTACAATCGGGAGTGGGCTGCATGCAAGCAGCTCATCTGGCGTCGCCAAAGGACCACGTGCCTCATCTGTGCGGGTTACGTTGGTGAGCCCAGTCACCTGAGAAGTTTCAGACACTCCGGTTGTATCGAGTTCTTTAAGAATATCTACGTAGTCCAAAATGTTTGTCAATTGGCCTGCGTAGCGCTCCATTTCTTCATCGGTTAGCTTAAGTCTTGCCAGCTGCGCAATTTTTTGAACTTGTTCTTTTGTTAGCTTCATGCGGAAACTCTATATTGTTTGTATTTGATCTTCAAGATGAAGTATACTTCGGCCATGCAAAAAACCCTCCACAATTTAGCGCAAACTTCTCTGATATTTTTTGTTATTTTTGGAGGGCTGCACATCAGCGCTTCTTTGCTCATTGCAAATGGCGTGGTAGATAAAACAGATACTCTACTATTCAACTCTCTAGACCTCCCCTTCTTGTTCACTGCTTTGGTCTACGGAAGCTCTAAACTTTCGCTCACCCTCGAAGGCATCACCGGAAACATTAAAATCCCGTTTATTGTTTGCAGCAGCCTTTCTTTGGTGGTATTTCTAGGCGCCTTGTATTTTAACTTCGGCCTCAGCGATGCAAACCTCATCTAGCAAGCCAAAACTCATCATGGCCTTCGGCACCTTCGATTTTTTTCATGCAGGACATGAAAATTATTTGCAGCAGGCTCGCGCACTGGGTGACCAGTTGATTGTGGTGGTAGCTCGCGACGACACGGTTAAAAAAGTGAAGGGCCAGCCACCCATGTACAACGAACGCAAACGCCTCCGCGATGTCCAAAATTGCAAATATGTAGACCGCGCGGTGCTCGGATTCACGGACGACAAATACCGTGTGATTAAAAAATACGCGCCCGATATTTTAGCCCTTGGTTATGACCAGTATGTGTTTACCTACGGCCTAAAAAACTACTTTATTAAAGAAAATTTGAACACAGAAATTGTTCGGATGAACGCCTTTGAACCTGAAACCTTTAAAAGTTCTATCATTAAGGGCAAACTCGCCCAAGACCCCGCAACGCCATGCGACCAAGATTTGCTTACAATCTAGCGCGACTCAGCCGAATCTCCCTGCAAAACGTGGGGCGCAACATTCTGCTCAGCACTGCCACCACCGTGATGATGGGACTAATCCTGTTTATTTTCAATGTCATCATGGTGCTCAACACCCTCACCCAGTCCACGCTGGATGACTTGGCAGACAAAATTGATCTGATCATTTACATCAATGATGCGGATTCTGTGTACGAGGTGAACAACATGGTGAAAGACATTGAGGCGCTGCCCGAAGTGGAAGAAGTTGAATTCACTAGCAGCGATGAGGCCTTGGAAGAATTTATCAGCCTTTATCCCGATAAGTCTGACCCATTCACGGTATATGGCATTGAAAACCCTCTCCCTGCTAATTTGCGCATTGTGACCGAGTCGCCCAACGATCACGAGATCGTGCTGGACTACTTAGAAAAGTCGCCCTACGCCGATAAACTCTTAGAAGTAGAAAGCTCGGGTGAGAACCAAGTGATTGCCTCTCGCCTGCTCAGCGTGACCGATTTCACGCAAAAACTGATCATTGGAGTGGTGGTTACCTTTGTGCTCGGATCGCTGCTCATGATTATGAACGCCATTCACCTCAGTATTTTCACTCGCAAAACCGAGATCCAAATCATGCAGCTGGTGGGAGCGAAATATGGAATGATTCAGTTCCCTTTCCTCTTTGAAGGAGCGCTCTACAGCCTTATCGCTGTGTTCTTCAGCTTCTTCCTCCTTATGTTCTTCTTGGAAGGGACGGCGCTTTCAGACTATCTCAGCTTTCAATCGTACTGGAGCCCACTCTGGTTATTCATCGGAGAACTTGCCGTGAGCATTGGTGTGGGCATACTCTCAAGTACGGCGGCGACTTATTTCTACCTCAAGCGAACACTCGTTCTTGAAAACGCATGATCCAAAACCTCACTGGAATCATTTTGCGAAAACGCACATTTGGAGAGAAAGACCTGATCATCACGGTACTCTCCAGTTTCGGCGAACGCAGTGAACTCGTGGTGAAAGGGGCCAACTTACCCAAATCTCGCCGTCGCGCACACCTGGAGCTCATGAACTTGGTGCAAGGCACCACCTATCAAGGAAGCCACCACGTGTACTTACAAAACGTTCATGTGAAAAATAGTTTTACGCATTTAAAGGAAAACGTGAGTACGGTACTGCGCCTGACTATTTTCTTGGAAATTCTAGAACGCGGACTCATGGAAAAAGACGCGCAGCCCGAAATTTTTGCCCTACTCGCTGAAACTTTAGAAAGCCTAAACAAAAGATCTCATCCCTTTTTACCGGAGGCTGCGCTAATCAAGCTGGCGCATCTACTCGGCTTTTTGCCTAGCTTCAAACAATGCAATGCCTGCCATCTAACCTTGGAAGAAGAGGCTCATTGGGATCAGGAAGCCGGCACGCTGTCGTGCACAAACTGCCGTAAAGATCACCACCGTCCTTTGCCCCTCAAATACCGAAAAGCTTTTGAATTTTTCCGCCGCGCTTCCACCGAGGACTGCCGCAAAGTTCAGCTGCAAGAAGAAGAAGCTGACACCCTCCGCGAATGGATTCCCAGTTTCTTTACTCTGCACCTCGACCGCCCTCTTAAATCCTTACAGGTACAACTGTGAACAAAAAATCTGCAAGCTTATTAAAGTCGAGCTCATGGGTTTTTTGTCTTCATCATTTTTGGGATCCTCGGCATTATGAGCATGAGCATGAGCATGTAGTGTAGATTCACTACTTTGCCTTCCAATGTGCGTCCATGAATCGTTCTTCGGCGAGCCCACCTAGTTCTCGGCAATTTTGCCTGTGGATTCGAAGGAACTGACCTCGGGTGACGTAGGCAGTGATTTTGTGCGGTGGGCGCGGCTTACAACATGCGCTCAGTACCACGGGTAAGTCGGCCTGACCCGTAACGAGCACTTCTTCAGTGTACTCAGCAGGAATGATGATTTCTCCTTTCTTCTTTTCCTGCGCGGTTTCATCTGGATAAACGGTTTTGATGAGCTGAAAAGGAGTCACATTTCCCAACCCAACATTCTCAATCAATTGTTCACGTTCAGGCAAACTGCGATCCTTACCTGCATAGTCTTTAAATAAGCTGAGCTTATCGTCCAACGGTGGTTTCCCCAAAGCCTGCAACTCTTTATTCACCATTTCTCGTCCAGCTACAATATTTGCGTCTCTGTCTTGCTTATTGAACCAGTTCTTAATTTTGCTGCGTGCGGACGAAGTCTTAGCAATTGCAAGCCAATAACGACTGGGTTTGGCGTTGCTGCGAGTAACAATTTCCACCACTTCCCCATTTTGAAGTTCATAATCAAAAGGAGCTACCCGTCCATTCACTTTAGCGTTCACCATTTTATTTCCCACCTCTGTGTGGACGGCAAAAGCAAAATCGATTGGGTTAGCGCCTGTAGGCAACTCTATGATTTTGCCCTTTGGAGTTTGAACAAAAATTTTGTCCGGATATAGGTTGATTTCAGAGCGTGGCGACGAAGTAGCGAGTCCGCGTAGCCAAGCCAATTGATCATCCAAATTCTTTTGCAAAGTCAACACTTGATGGCTACGTCCTCTGCGAATCGCCGTGATATCTTTTTCCTCTAAGCCAGCCTCAATAAGTAGCCTTTCGACTTCTCGTCTATCTCCCGGTTTCATTTTTTGAAAACGTTCAATCCACTCACGCGTCTGGGGTTCTAAATCGGGCCTACGCTCCAAGAGAGCATGCACATTAGCAAGAGCTGCTTGCAAAGCTTTTTGGGTTTTTGCATTCGCACGAGCATTGGTCTTTCCCATTTTATAGCTCCAGTGGGAAGCAATACCAATCTCTGCTTCTTTGTGCATGCTGAGCGTACGAATTTGAACTTCAGTGGGTTCATCATAAAGGTTTCCTCCCAGGCCCAGCACCGTGGTGTGCAAACTGCGGTATCCATTGGGCTTAGGCACCGCTATATAGTCTTTAAAACGATCCTGAAGTGGCAAATATTCCCCATGGATTAGGCCAAGCACTTCATACAAATGGGCGAGCTCTTCTTCACCCTCTTTACTAAGGTCTGGCAAAACCACACGCACGGCAAACAAGTCATAAATTTCATCGAGGTCCCTCACATCTTTCTTTTGAAGTTTTTGATAAATGCTCCACAAATGCTTCATCCGTCCCTGCACCATTTCAACCTTCACACCTTCACGAGCTAAGAGTTGCTCAAGCTGTGACGTTGCGAACCTCATGTACTCCTCACTGCGAGCATGGTAGGACGCGAGCAAATCCGAAAACTCCTTATAATCTTCTGGATATAGATACTGGAAACACAAATCTTCGAGTTCACTTTTGATTTGGTAGATACCCAGCCTCGATGCAATGGCAGCGTGCACTCCCAAGGTCTCACGAGCAATGCGCACGCGCTTATGCTCCGGCACATGGTACAAGGTACGCATATTGTGCAGTCGATCCGCCAACTTAATGAACACAATGCGCACATCGCGGGCCATCGCCAAAAACATCTTCTTCCATTTTTCTTCCTGCGGATCTTCGGTTCGTACTTTTACAATCGCTAATTTCTCGAGCCCTTCAACTAAACTCGAGACTTCTGAACCAAATTTTTGTTCGATTTCAGAAAGCGGCACGGGCGTGTCTTCCGTTACGTCGTGGAGCAGTGCAGCTTGCAGCGCCGCCATATCAGGGTTGAGGCCGAGCAAAATTCGAGCCACTTCCACGGGATGTATGATGTAGTCTTCACCGGAATATCTTTTTTGTCCTTCATGAGCAGCGGCGGCAAATGCGTACGTCTCATCTAGCAGCGCAATATCTATATCAGGCCTTTGCAGTAAAACTTCGTTTCTTAAGGCGGAATAAACCATAAGATCCACTCTACACCAGAGCCCCTCGGTTTACAAAATAGAAGAGTGATTTAAAGGTCTTCTTCTTGAATGATCAAGTTGAGATCTGAACCCTCTACCTCCACCACTCTCACTCCTTTAAGTAAGGCCTCTCGGTTGAGCTCAATATCAAGACTACGTCGTTCCAAAATAGCTACCGCCTGCTCGTAGTAAGAGATGAGCTTTTGACGAGCGTTGAATTCGGCACGTAGGCGCACAATGTCCTGTCCTTCATCAATAAAGGTTTCAAAGGCAGTGTTTGCTGCAGGCGCATCGAGATCCTGCAGTTCTGTAAAGAACCGAAGTTCATTTGCTTCCTTTTGCTCTTCAATGGCCGTGAACTTCTCAGCAAGACTTTCACTTTCTCCTTCCAGCGAGGCTAAATTTTGAGCGGCTAAATAGCTGAGGTAGTTTAGCTCACTCACATAGTCGTTGAGCGTATCTGTTCGGCTGCTACTTTGGTTGAGCAGTTCATTTACATCAACCTCAAGAGAGGCAAAAATTTTCGCAAAGTCATTGATGTATTTACTGAGGTCATCGGAATTATCTGAATTGTCTCCAATGTTTTCTCCCACACTGGTGGCTTCATCTTCTTCAGTGGTTCCTTCACCCACCAAAATGCTACCCAATATAGACGAATCCACTACTGATTCCTCCTCTCCATCCTCTTTTTCAGGCTCTTGCACTTCAGGTTCGTCTACTTCCACCACTTCAGGTTTGTCGGGACGACTTTGCCACCAATCAAAAGCAGCTTTGCCCCCAAATACCAAGGCAACGAGCAAAATTACAACTAAGATACCTCCACAGCAGAATTTTAAGTGACGAGGCGAAAGGTTTGCCTCACGGAGTAAGTCCATAAGCCCAGATTCTTCCTCATCCTCAAAGGCATTGCTCTCCGTAGGCTCCGATTCATTTTGAATATTCGAAAGTTCCTGAAGACGACTTTTAGTTTTACGGCGTCTTTCCTGCAGCTCATTACTCTCCGGCATGTCTTCAACTTCGAGAGACCCCAGGTCCTCCAACCTATCAAGGACGCCTTTAGAATCCGAACTGGTGTCCAGCTTATTTTCCTCTTGAGACTGCAGCTCAGGCATAGCCTCTTCAGGAGTATTGGGTTGATTGGGATTTTTACCGTCTTCCGCCATAATCAAAAATTTCCTCTAATTATAGCACAAATTCATCCTGTTGAACAGGTTAGAACATACGAGAGCCCATCCCCAAGCCCAGCATTGAGCCAAACACCGCTCCTGCGAGCACAAAAACAATCAAAGCCTCGAGTAAAATGAGAAGAATAATGGGTCCAGCTGTCATTTTTCCGAGTTTATTGAGAGTGACACACATAACGACCAAAGCCCAAATGCCCCCGATGCTAGAAAGTACAGGGAAAAATGAGAGAGCACTGACTACAGTAGCGTGTCCCATGATGCGAACGTACCCATTCATATCGAGCTTAGAATGAAAGACATTTTGAGCCAGGTAACCTGTTAAATACAAGGTAGCAATACCCATCACCGTAGAAAGAACTGTCTGCAAAACCACATCTGTTCCACTGTATCGGTAAGTAGTGAGATCAATAATTGAGGGGAACACATAGGATCCAAGGGCGGACAGTACACTCACCACCGCTACTATAATAAGAGCAGGTTGAGTGGCGTTGATGTCTTTTGCAACCTGATTCATGGTTGGCTCCTTCAAAAGGAGTATCTCCCAGGCTTGCTTAAGCGATTTTTGGATATCCATAGGTGTAAATTAGATTGGACTTACTATATCAAGACTGTGTAAAATTCCGCCAGTCATTCTTAACTTATCTCTTTTATGAGTATTCCCGTACTTGCGGTAGCCGCTAGCGTGCTGGCTCTGGGTTGGGCAATTGGTCTCATTGTGAGTGTTTTGTCGAAAAACGACGGAAACACCAAAATGCAGGAAATTGCTAAATCAATCCAAGAAGGTGCCATGGCTTACCTCAATCGCCAATACAAGACCTTGGCGGTTTTCACCATCCTTGTATTCCTTGCCCTCGGCTTTGGACTTCCGGACAACGGATTTCTGATTGCCCTCGGATTCTTGGTGGGAGCCATTTTCTCAGCTCTTGCTGGATACATTGGAATGGGAGTATCGGTTCGAGCCAACGTTCGCACCGCTGCTGCGGCTAAAGAAGGATTGCCTGCAGCCCTTATGCTCGCTTTCCGTGGAGGAGCAGTGACCGGACTTTCTGTAGTGAGCCTCGCGCTGCTCGGAGTGGCTGGATTCTACTGGCTCTTCACCACCTACTTTGGAATGGGAGTGGACGAAGCCCCCGGTCTTTTGATCGGATTCGCCTTCGGAGCCTCTCTGATTTCTCTCTTCGCTCGTGTGGGAGGAGGAATCTACACCAAGGCTGCTGACGTAGGAGCAGACCTTGTAGGAAAAGTTGAGAAAGGAATCCCAGAAGACGATCCTCGAAACCCTGGAGTGATTGCTGACAACGTAGGAGACAACGTAGGAGACTGTGCCGGGATGGGAGCTGATCTTTTTGAAACCTATGCCGTAACTTTGATCGCCGCTATGATTTTGGCTGCTTCTACTCTCACCACTAAAGTGGGAGAAGTGGGAGTTACTTACCCTCTCGCTCTCGGAGCAGCGGGAGTACTTGCAACCATCATTGGAATTTACTTCGTTCGCTTGGGTGAAGGAAAGACCAACATCATGGGCGCTCTCTACCGTGGAACCCTAGTGACTGGAATCATTTCCGCCATTGGTTTCTGGTTCATCACGGACAACATGCTCAATGATAAGAATATTTTCTTTGCTGGAATCGTGGGACTCGTGCTCACCCTTCTTATTAATATCGCGACTGAATACTACACTTCTAAGGAATTCAACCCTGTTCGCTCTATTGCGAAGGCGTCGGAAACAGGAGCGGGAACCAACCTCATTGCAGGACTTGCTCAAGGTATGTTCTCAACCTTCCCTATGGTGATGCTCATCGTAGCGGCTATGTTCTTTGCATACTGGCTCGGAGACACCTCGACTCTCGACAGCGGAATCTATGGAATCGCAATTGCAGCCGTGGCTATGCTTTCAACCACCGGTATGGTTATTGCTATGGACTCCTATGGACCTATCACCGACAACGCTGGAGGAATTGCTGAAATGGCTGAACTTCCAAAAGACGTTCGTGTGCACACCGATGCGCTCGATGCCGTTGGAAACACCACCAAGGCCGTGACCAAGGGTTACGCCATTGGATCTGCTGCACTCGCTGCACTTGTACTCTTCCAAGCGTATGGAGAAGAACTCCTCAAGAACTCTGGTGAAGACTTCATCTTCAACCTTGCGGACTACCGCGTGATGATCGGTCTCTTCATTGGAGGAGCTCTGCCTTTCCTCTTCTCAGGATTCCTGATGCAAGCAGTGGGTAAAGCAGGATTCTCAGTAGTAGAAGAAGTTCGCCGCCAATTCCGTGAAATCAAAGGAATCATGGAAGGGAAAGGAAAACCTGACTACGCTGCCTGCGTAGACATCGTGACTCGTGCCGCACTCAAGGAAATGATCCTTCCTGGAATCATTGCTATCGCCGCACCTATCCTTGTTGGATTCATCCTTGGCCCTCTGGCCCTTGGAGGTCTCCTGGGAGGTGTGATCATCTCTGGTCTTCTCATGGCTATCAATATGAGCAATGCAGGAGGAGCGTGGGACAATGCTAAGAAGTACGTTGAAGATGGAAACGGAGGTGGAAAGGGTAGCGATACTCACAAAGCCGCTGTAGTAGGAGACACCGTGGGAGATCCTTACAAGGACACCGCAGGACCTGCTCTCAATGCACTCATCAAAGTGATCAACACTATTGCGCTCATCATTGCGCCGGTGATTGCTGCTCACTCACTGCTCTAGTACGAAACTACAAATTAAAGTGTCAACGCAAAGCACTGCGTTGGCACTTTTTTTGTGGCTACTTTTTGTTAAGCTGATTCCTTCCCTTCACAATCCAACTTTCTCCACGCCCCATGCTTTGGAACCCTTTCCAATTTCAGTTTAATGCCACCTACCTTGCGGATGAAGGCGACCTAGCCGTGCTCGAACTACGCAAAGGGGCCACCGTGGAGCAAGTGCGTTTCCCAAAAACCCTACTGCCTCCTGGCCAGCAAGTGGGCAGCAGCTTTTGCTTAAAAATGGAGGACAGTGAAACTGCAAAAACAGGAGAAATTCACGCGCTACGTCAACTACTGAGTGAACTGATAATCTAAATTGGAACCCTTAATTGATGGACGTTTTATATGTTTTTGGTGGTTCTTTCGGCTGAAAGGTTTCATAAGTTTATGCGCCCATTACAGTAGGTCTTCCCATGTGTTTGCCTCTATTGCGACGGGTGTGGAATAATTTATTCTCATCGTTCGCGAAAAGACAAACCACACCTCCTAGCGCCTCGGGACTCTGCCAGTTCATCTCCAAACTCCAAGGCTCCACCTCCGTGAGCACACGTTCATTAGTCCGATCAAACAAACTCAAGTACCTCTGCTTAACGGCCCCTTTCCATTCGTGAACCATATTATTTAAGTCCTTGAAGACCATAAGCTGCGCAGTTGCATCCTCTCCAATTCTATTGAGTCCTAAAAATGCTAAACCACACAGCCTATCCCAAAGCCAAATCTCATCTTCTTCCAAAAATTTGGCATCCACTAGAGTAGCTGTTGGCGTGGTGAGTAGGTCCAGCAAAGCCTCATTAGCTATACTAGGTGGCACCCAAACCGTAGAGGCAGGTCTACCCTTAGGTGTAGCATTCTGCCAAAGCACTTGGGGTCTAGATGACCAATATTCAGGCACAAAGGCAGTAGCGTACCGGTACTTCTTTTGTATCTCTTCTGGAACATCCCCCTTAAGGTCTACGTGCAAAGGCAAAGTCCAGCGAGGTCGATCTTTCAAAGAAGACCCCGTTAGAAGACCTCGCATGTTAAAGTCAGCTGACTCTGTAGTGAGCTTTAAAACACCCACTTGTTTAGCTAGGAAATCAAGTTGGCTCATATTAGCCTTGAGCACTTTTCTAAGATCTCGGGCAGTCTCGAATTGGATATGGCCACCATAACCATCTGGGTATTCTCTAGTGGGAACTTTTACCAAGGGTTCTTCGTCGTACTCTGCTGCAACGTTGCCAATCTTACAAGGCTTCATTGCAATATTTTAACATAAAACCTTAATAGGTCAACTAGTCCGCCAGATTAGGAGCATCCCTTCCTTAAGTTTAAGCGCGTCTAGAATTTTTGAGTTATTAAATCCCGGCAGTTTTTGAAAAGCTTCAAGAGCCTCCGCCTGCCCCTCGGCCTCCATAGGAAAAACCAGTGAACGGCTCTCCCCAACCAGATGCCAAAAAATATCTGTTCCGTACGGAGCAGGCACCACTTCTAAAGCGATGCTTTTAAGTTCATGCCATCTCAAAAGCTCACTATCCTCTATGTGTATGCCGAGTTCGTTTACCTGAACCTTCATAGTCTCTAAGAATTTCAGTCACGCGGCGGGCCTCCTCTAACCTAGCATACGCCAGCCGAAGCTCTTCTGGAACCTGCTCGGGATCGAGCCCCGCAGGGAGTTTTTTTGCTGCGATGCGTGGACGAACGGCATTCAGCAGGGCACTGGAAAGGTCTCCCTTTCTTTCGGGAGTAAGTGAAGAGAACATCGTGTGATGGATAAGGATTATTCTTCCTTCTTTTCGTCAGAAGCTCCTTCTTCACCTTCAGCAGGTTTTTCACCAGGAACTTCTACGCTAGCCACATCCACAGGTTCAGCAGGTGCTACTTCTTCCTCTTGAGGTTCAGCTACGATCGCCACCTGAGCGTCAGGCTCATTGTTGATCTTAATGGTAGATGGAACCTTGAGATCCGCAACGGTAATAGAGGTGTTGAAATCAACCAATGAAGTGATGTCCACCACAATTTCGTGGATAAGGTCTTTTGGAAGACAGGTAACCTCCACTTCATCAAGGTTTTGAAGGAGAATTCCTCCAAGTTCCTTAACGGCAGGAGCCACTCCCTCCAAACGAACGGGGATGGTGGTAGTTACTTCTTCATCCATACGTACGTTGATGAATTCAACGTGATTGTATAGATCAGTAACAGGATCGCTCTCTACATTGTGGATAAGTACGTTCTTCATTCCTTTTCCTTCTACTTCAAGATCAATCACCGTATTGTTTCCCGCTTTCTTATAAAGCTTGCGGAAAGACTGGTAGTCCATTTGAAGGCTCATGTTCTCAACTCCACGGCCGTAGTATTCGGCTGGAATGAGGTTCATCTTGCGAAGGTTCTTAGCCTTAACAGATTTGTCTCGGGTTTGTGCGGTGAAAGATACTTTTTGCATATTTTTGGGTCAGCGGAGGGATTTTAGCGATCCCACGCCCAGATGGCAAGCCGAAATTCGTTACAAGGCGCCGAAAGGGGCTTATCATAAAAGAGTTCATCAACGACAATGAAAAAACTTTTTCTGCTTTTCGTGCTTTTATTGGCACAATGTTCAAGTCCAGCCGAACCTGTTAATACACCTGAAACGGAGACTGAAACAACGGAAGGTATTTATACGCTTTTCACCATAAATACTCACGATTTTGTATTTCCCGATAAAAGTATCGAAACCCTCAACCATATTATAGATATTCACGAAAGCTACGGCGTCCCGGTGGATATTTACCTAGATGATCAAGTTTTTCAGGTCTACTTGGATGAAGCACCTGACTTGATTGAGCGTTTAAAAACCTCACCAGTGGTGACGGTGGGTTACCATATCCGACCACCCTATCCCTATTATATAGATTTTGATTTTGCTGGTCTGGCTAAGCTGAGTGAAGACGAACTTTACGACACCATAATGGATTACGAAACCCATTCCATTGATATAGAAACGGGCCTCCCAACGGATGAACCTGGCGGCTACGCCTATTTAAGTGAAGTGATGGGATACCCAATTCCGGTTGCCGCAGTTTCCAATACAGCTGGCTTTGCTCGGGAGGTGAATGCTCAAGTCTATAAAGATTTAGGGGCTACCTACACGGTGATGCACGGCCGCAACATCAAACTAGGAGACACCGTGGGAGAACTGCTCATTCGTCCCGAAGATGTGGACTACAAACTATATGAAAAAACCCGAGAGTTTAGTACTGGAGAAGAGACTTTTGCAGATGCCATCTCTCAAATTCCTACGGATGGGCTGCGTTTCATCGGTATGAAGTTCCATGAGGATAACTTTTACTGCAATGGAACGCCTTATTGGCCTATTTTCTGGGAAGGTAAAGAAAAAGGGCCTTCCTTAGAGCCTCCTTTCAATCTCGATGCGGTGGAAGGTGTGGTTAAGTTGCGAAGTGAGGAGCAAGCCCAGCTGCGTTGGGACCTTTATGAGTCGACTGTGAAGTACGCGAGTGAGCATAAGGAGGAGGTGCATCCGATAAGCGTGCAAGACTTGGAAGAACTGCTCTAAGGCGCTATACTACCCCTGCTTAATCTTAAATTTTTTCAAATGGGACTCTTTGGACAAGCTAAGGATCTGTACAAGCTGCAAAAGAAGGCAAAACAGATTAAAGAAGAACTTAAAAACCTTCACATTGAAGCAGAAGTGGAAGGTGTTGCCATTGTAATCAACGGAGAACAAGAAGTGGTTGAAGTGCGCATTCCTGAAGGCATGATGACCGCTGAAAACCAAATCAAGCTTCAGGGCGTGCTCATGAATGTATTCAACAAAGCTATTAAGAAGTCACAAGAAGTGGCTGCTGAAAAGATGCGTGGAATGATGGGCGACCTTGGTATGGACATGCCAGGAATGCCTGAAACGGGAGCTGATCAAATTCAACAATAATATTCGCCATGGAAAAAAGACTCCTTCAAATTCTTTTCTTATTCGTTGCATTCGTTGTGATCTGGAACGTGTGGGAACCCTTTTGGCGTCGCGACCTCAATGAAGCCGTGGATCCCAGCGACACCGAAAAAATTGTCTTCGATGTTGAAAAAGGAAGCAGTGCCAAAAGCATCGCTAAGGATTTGGAGGATGCAGATTTGATTGTGAGCGACAAGAGCTTTGTACGCACCGTAGAAAGTGAAGAGCTGGACGGAAACCTCCGTTACGGACGCTTTGTACTTACAAAGAGCATGACTTTGCGTGACATCATCACGGTGCTCACCACCAAGGGAACGGGTGAAATGGCGTTCACAGCCCCAGAAGGTTGGACCATTAAAGAAATGGATGCGGAGCTTGCCGATATGGGATTGATTGGCGCGGGCGCTTTTGAAGACTGTGCTAAAGAATGTAGTTTCGACTACGACTTCTTAGAAAAAGGAGAAAGCATCGAGGGTTATCTATTCCCCGACACCTACTTTATCGATAGCTCCACTTTCAAAAGTGAAGACCTCATTAATATGATGCTCAAAAACTTCGACTCTAAAGTGACCGACCAAATGGTAGCGGATCTCGAAGCCGATGGACGCACGCTTTCTGAAGTGGTGAATGTAGCCTCTATGGTGGAACGCGAAGTGCGCACCGAAGACGACCTTCCCATTGTGGCAGGCATCATTTGGAAGCGTTATGACAACGATTGGTACCTGGGCATCGACGCAACCTTGCTTTACGTGCAAGATGACAATGAGCTCAGCGCAGACGATTTAGCGGACGACACTCCTTACAACACCCGTCTGAACATTGGCTTGCCTCCCACACCGATCAGCAACCCTGGGCTTGCAAGCCTCATGGCCACCATCTATCCCGAAGATTCTGAATACTACTATTACCTCACCGACTCTGAAGGAGCAGTGCACTACGCAACGACCAACGAAGAGCATGAGGCAAATAAGGCTCAGTACCTGAATTAGAATTCAGCATTGAGTGTAATCACGACAGTGTTGCTCACCGCTCCGGTTTCATCGTAAGCCACAATCGTGTACGTGTTGGAACCTTTTGCGTAGTTGCCATACGCCACATCCGCCACATAGCGGAAGCTGCTGCTTCCAGCCGTAAAGCCTGAAAGCGTGTATGGCGTTCCGTTTCCGCTCCACGTCACCGTCACGCGGCTTGCCGTTCCGGAGCTGATGACCCCTTCAATAGCAATGGCGTCTTTTTGAATGGTCGCACCGTTTGCGGGAGAGCTGACGGCAATTTTGAGTCCTGTGGTGGCTTCCTCTTCAACGGGAGTTTCCTCTTCGGCAGAGGTTTCTTCTTCATCATCTGTCGTTGCTTCATCAGTCTCTTCAGTCTCTTCAGTCTCTTCAGGTTCCTCTTCATCCTCAGAATCTTCCTCATCGCTTGGCGTTTCCTCAACCACGTTTTCGCCCTTGCTCCATCGTACAAAGGAGTCAGTGAACATATCCTCGCGCACAGGTTCCACTAGGGTCACGTTTTCACGAGCGAGCAGTGCAGTTTGAGTGGTCTCGTCGAGCAGGCTCATTTCTCCCGAGCTCAGCACAATAGTCTCGATGGTGCGTTCTTCCCCACTTCGGTCCATGTATTCAGCGGTCACCGGCCCTTGGTTCACAAAGAGGGCTTCTTGGCTGCCTTGGTGTGCCACAAGGTATTCACCCTGCACCGATTGAATGTTTAAAATTGCAGTTTCAATTTGTAGATCGAGGGCACCTTCAAGCTCAGGATCATGCGAAACCCAGACGCGGCCTTCTACTAGCTGAAGCACCACTTGTTCCTTTTCTTCTTCAATGTTCACCTCATACAGCACCACTTTAGTGTTCTGATCCATCCGCACCTTGGTTTCGTCGTAGAACGTTAGGGTTGCCCAGCTATTTGCAGCCGTGCTCACTTCATCTCCCTCGAGCACCAGTTGGGCATCGCTCGCGGCTTCAGCTTCACTCTGCCCCCATTCCAAAATTTCAGCATCCCCTTTATAGAGGGTTAGTGTGGCCTCATCTTTCTTTTCCTCCAGCAGCGAAGCCGCCACCGAGATGCAGGCACGTAGCACCAGCACCAAAAGCACCAAAATAATCACGAGCCAGAAAAACGACTTGTAACTAGTGTTCTTTCGCTTGGTAGGTTGGTAACGACGGTAGTAGGTGTAGTTCATAATGGACTAGAGGCCCATCTCTTTCTTAATGGAATTAACGTCGCGAAGCAAGTTTTTGTCTTTCTTTAGCTGCTTTTCCACTTTTTCGCAGGAATGCATCACGGTGGTGTGGTTCTTACCTCCACACTCCTCACCAATCTGTTCATAAGGCAGGTTGAGCTCGTTTCGCAGTAAATACATCGCCACTTGGCGTGGAACAATCACTCCGCTCTTACGCGAATCCCCGAGCAGCTCATCCGCAGGCACACGGAAGTAGCGACCCACAATATCAATCACATCTTCGGCATGAAGGGTGCGGGTGCTTTCCACCGCAGCGTCGGCTTGGAAATTGGTTTCACGTCCTAGTTTTTTAATGATCTTAGCCACGCTGCGCACGGTGGGCGTGGAGTGTTCAAGTTCAGCCTGCGCAATGGCTTGCACCAAAACTCCTTCGAGCTCTCGCACCGAGTCATGAACGTTCATTGCAATGAACTCGAGCACTTCTGGGTGGATAAGCACTTCGTGGTCGCGGCACTTCGCGTGCAAAATAGCGAGGCGGGTTTCGTAATCCGGGAACTGCACATCCACAATCATGCCCATTTCAAACCGGCTCACGAGGCGGTCTTGAAGGGAATCGAGTTCCTTAGGTGGACGATCAGAGCTGATGATGATTTGTTTTCCGTTGTCGTAGAGCTCATTGAAAGTGTGGAAGAACTCTTCTTGCGTGCGGTCTTTGTTCGCAAGGAATTGAATATCGTCGATGATGAGACAGTCCACGCGGCGGTAGCGGTCTTTGAACTCTTTAGAGTTGCGCTTTCCAATGGCTTCCACGATTTCGTTGGTGAACCGCTCGCTGGTCATGTACACAACCACTTTATCGGGATCGTTGCGCAGGATTTCGTTTCCGGTGGCTTGGAGAAGATGCGTCTTCCCGAGTCCCACACCTCCGTACACAAAGAGCGGATTGTAAATGGACCCTGGGCTCATTCCCACCGCAAGCGAGGCGGCGTGCGCTAAACGATTGCTAGGACCCACTACAAAGTTTTGCAAAGAATATTTTGGATTGAGACACTTACTGGAAATCCCTTCAAGCAGACGGACTTCTTGTTTGCCAGGAAGCTTGCGAGTCTTTTTTTCCTTGTTACCAAAAGTCTTGTTCACATCCACGCCGCGACTGTCGTCCGGCAAGGCCAAGTGCGGATCTACTTCAAACATGAGCTCACGCACTTCTGGGTTGATACTCTTAATGGCTTCCATGAGCTGCGCGCCGATTTTATTCTCAAGCCAGTCCTTTGCAAAAATGTTGGGCACACCAATCACCAGCAGGCCATCGTGAAAAGAAAGCAGCGCAGTGTTCTGAAACCAAGTAAGAAAGTGAGGCCTTTTAACCTCCGCTTCCACCTTTTCAAGGATGCGAAGCCAAAGGTCCTGACCGGCAAGTACAGCGTCCATACGCGTGGGAAATTGGACGCTCATATTAGATTCAATTGTGCAAAACTCGCAAGCACCAATTGTGCAAAACTCTTTGACAGAAAATCGGCCCGTTGCAAAAGCCTAGTGCCTGAAATTTCTAACAGCAACAACCCATTGGGGCTAGAACAAATTCATCACGTCGTTGAACGTGACATACACGATCAGCGCAATCAGGAAGAAGAATCCTCCGGCGTGAATGAGGCCTTCGTATTTAGCGTTGAGTTTTTTACCTGTGAGGGCGCGCACCATGATGAAGAAGAATTTTCCTCCGTCTAGCGCAGGAATGGGCAAGATATTGATCACCCCGAGGCTGAGTGAGAGCAGAGCCACAAAACGCAGCAGCGCTGCGAAGCCTGCTTGCACCGTTACAAAAGTCATTTGCGCGATTCCCACTGGACCAGCAACGCCGTCGGGCACTCCTTGTCCGCTCACAAATTGTTGCAACACACCACCAAACATCACCGCTGTGATCTTCGCGAGGCGTCCCATTTCTTTAAACGCCACCACAGGCGCGGACCAACCGTACTGAACGGTGTCAAAGCCCATCAAGGTGTGGGGCACATAGCTTTGATAAAGTGAAAGGTTTCCGTAGTTGGGAAGTAAGTCAGAAAGTCCCACTCCAATGCGTCCATCTTCTTCGCGAGGCGTGATGCTGAGCAAATAGAGTTCTTCACCACGCTTCACTTCATATTGAATAGCGCCCTCTGCAGCCAGCTCCGGCGTGAGAGCAGTCACTTGCTCCGCACTGCTCACCGCGTTTTCATTCATGCTCACAATTTGATCACCAAGGTGAAGCCCGCCCAGTTCCGCAGGTGCACCCGGCTCAAGGTAGGTCACAAGTGGATAGCTAGGACTGAGTGCAAGCATCGTATTCACATCACCAACGCCCGCTCTATAAACGGTTAAACTCACAAAGCTCTTCCCAGCAATTGCTGAATAAAAATCTTGTTCGGTTAGCACTTGCTGATCTTCCACCGTGATGATAGCGTCGCCATTTTCAAGCGATTCACCCCAAATAGAAGTAGGATCTTCTTTATAAACCAAGCGAGGCAAATACATGGGCGAGAACACCGTTTGACTGATGAGCTCTTTGGTGAGGTACTCGGCTCCACCGGTGCCGTCTGCACGGTCCATTTGAACCAGGGGCGCTTCACCATCGGCATTCACAGCGTCTACAGTTACCTGCCACTCCTCTACGGTATCAATCGCGTTTCCATCCGCCACCGTTAAGATGCGGTCTCCGGGTTCAAAGGAACGGATATCGAGATCTTCCCCATTGTAAACAACTGTGTTGTAAGGCTGATTGGATTCCACCACCACAATTCCTGGCTCCACATTCACAGTGCCATCACGTACCCCCGCATAAAAATCTTCTTCTGTACTGATGAGAGGCTCAATTCCAATCCAAAATCCGATGGTAAGTAACACAAAAGAAAGCAGCAAATTCATCACAACTCCTGCCACCACAATCCAAGCCTGTGTGCGTAGCGGCTGGTTTGCAAAGCTACGCTTGCTCGTCATTGATTCTTTGGTAGAGCTGTCTTCACCGAGCATGCGCACAAAGCCTCCAAAAGGAATCCAGTTGAAGGAGTAGATCGTTTCTCCTTTCTTGACCCCAAACATGCGTGGAGGCAGTCCGAATCCAAATTCTTCCACCTTAACCCCTGCTCGCTTCGCTGCCGTGAAGTGCCCAAGCTCATGGATGAGGATGAGAACCGAGAAAATGACAATGAAGAGAACAATGGTAATGAGTAGATTCATGAATTAAATGGTCATGATGGATTCTTCTTTCTTCTTTGCGAGGTCTTCGATTTGCTTGTTCACGGTATCCACTTCTTCTTGAAGGGCATTTTCAGCACCTTTGCGTTCGTCCTCGGTCATTTCTTCTTCATGTTCCATTTTTTTGAAAGCGGTCATAGCTTCGTGACGAAGGTTTCGAACGGCGATCTTAGCTTCTTCACTCATGCGTCCCACTACTTTCACGAGGTCACGACGGCGTTCTTCGGTGAGCGGTGGAATATTGAGAATCACCGCAAGCCCATTGTTTGAAGGGTTGAGGTTCAGGTCTGACTCGCGAATGGCCTTTTCAATTCCTGCGAGCATTCCACGGTCCCAAGGTTGAATCATTACTGTTTTTGCATCAGGGATGCTCACGCTGGCGATATTCTTGATGGGTTGCATCATTCCGTAGGATTCCACCATGAGGGTATCCACCATTCCACTAGAAGCGCGACCCACTTGAAGCTTGTTGAATTCTTCACCGAGGTGCTCGAGCGTTTTTGCGAAATCTTGCTTACTTTTTTGAACTAAGGGGTGTGCCATAAAGGATTTAAGAGATTATTGAACCTATTTTCTTGCCGGCAACGGCTTTAAGGACATTACCATGCTTTCCTTGGAAAACGAAAACAGGGAGCTTATTTTCTTTGCAAAGGGTCACTGCGGTCAAGTCCATAAGTTCAAGACCTCGGCTCAGGACTTCTTCATAAGAGATGTGATCAAAGCGTTTCGCGTTCTTGTGCTTCATGGGATCTTTGTCGTAAATGCCATCCACTTTGGTTTCTTTGAGGAAGACGTCACATTCTAGTTCCAGAGCTCGAAGCGCTGCAGCGGTATCCGTGGTGAAATAAGGATTTCCCGTTCCACCACTGCAGATCACCACGTCACCGCGGCTGAGCAGCTGGGTTCCGCGGGCAGGCACGTAGGGCTCGGCAAAATAAAATTCACCGTGCGCACTAAGCAGGTGCGCTGGTACTTTCAAAGTTTTTAAGGCTTCTTGAAGCAGGCGGCCATTCATCATTGTGGCCATCATTCCAATGGCATCGGACGCAGTGCGAGAAATGGCGAGCTTTTTGTTGTCACGGAAGCGCCAAAAATTGCCGCCGCCGACCACGATCGCTACTTGAATTTTTTTCTTCCACAAAGCTTTGATGTCCTCCGCCAGTGCCATGACGGCGGCGGCCTCTGCTCCTTGACCCTCGGCGCCCGCGAGCATTTCGCCAGACACCTTTAAAAGAACACGTTTGAATTTCATGCCGTGAATAAAAAGTAACCAAATAAAATTCCCACCGCCACGCCACCAAGTAGCATGAGCGGGGTTTTGGTGTTGGGCGCAAAACGACGAGCATTCGCCAGGTCGGTCAGTAAGTTCGTGCTCAAAATAACTTCTTCATCTTTGTTGCGTTCCACTACATCTAAAAAGCTACGGCTCGCAACCAAGGTCACGAATCGGTCAAAAGTAATCTTGATGTAGCCCGATGCATTCACACCAGAAGGATGATTGGGTTCGTTTTCAATGGGCTGTTTTTCAAAAGCGACGTGATCTACGTCTTCATCAAGTTCATCTGGAAAGGTGATGTCGTCCATAAGCGTGGCGAGATGGACCCATCTTACTTGAGTTCTCTGGCCAGCTCAACTTTTTTAGACCAAATTTCCGATTTGTTCCGCAACCGGTGCCAAAAGCTGTAGATCTTCTTCTTGGCAACGAGGACACACTTCACACACAAGCACTCCTTTGAGCACTCCTTGAAGGTTTCGCACGGCCATGAAAAGCACCGTTCCTTCCATGAAGGATTGAGATGCATTGGGGTCTGCATACGCAGCCATTACTTTAGGCAGCGCCGCAGTGAACAAAGTCATCTGTTCAGGTGTAAGGTTTGCACTGGCATACTTAACCATTGAGTCGGTTCCAAACAAGACCACGGTTGGATGGTGAAGCACCGCTTCCACTTCCTTAAGCATAGAGGGAAGCACTTGTTCCAAGTTCCCCTGGAGTTTGCGAGCAAGAGCGCTCACGTGTTCGAGCATCACTAGGCGTTCATTCATGTTTTGAAGACGTCCATTGAGCACCTTCACAATTCCCAAAATAATTCCCACCGCCGCTTGAGGATCCTTGATAACAAGCGACTCAAACTTTGGCAATGAAAGTTTCAAAAGAACCGTGTCTTGAAGGGCGGTCACCGTGGCACCACGCGTTTTGTCTGAAAGGAGGGCACCTTCTCCAAAAAAGTCTCCGGTACCCAGGGTAGCGAGGTGCTTTTGGGTTTGATCAGCATCTTTAATAGACTTATCAATCTTCACAAGCCCCGAGAAAATATAGAAGAAGTCTTGTGAATCCTCCCCTTCTTTTAATATAAAAGCCCCGGCGCTGTAACTTTCCTTGGTCCAATAGTCGTCCCCTCCAAAACTTTGGTAGATGACTGGGTCCGTTAAGTTGATGAAGAGAGAATTCATTATTGCATGAGGTTAGCGATGAGTTCAGGGTCATGCGCACGGAGGAGCATGTCCTGTTCGGTGATGAGACCATTCTTATAGAGTTCAGCGAGCGAGGTATCGAGGGTGAGCATTCCATCTTCCTTCCCAATTTGCATCATTGAGTAGATTTGATGCGTGTTTCCTTCCTTGATACAGTTAGTGATCGCATCGTTGCGCACGAGGATTTCGAGAGCAAGCGCGCGGCCGCTTCCGTCTGCCTTAGGGATGAGACGCTGTGCCACCACTCCAAGGAGCGTGGTTGAAAGCTGGGTTCGAATTTGAGACTGTTGATGAGGAGGGAAAATGTCGATGATACGATCAATACTTTGAGCTGCGTCTTGGGTGTGCAGAGTTGCAAGCACCAAGTGTCCGGTTTCCGCGAGTGTGATGGCTGCAGAGATGGTTTCAAGGTCACGCATTTCTCCCACAAGAATCACATCAGGGTCTTCACGGAGTGCGGCACGAATGGCCATGGGGAATGATTGGGTGTGGGTTCCCACTTCACGTTGCGTTAGCAGCGCGAGCTTAGGTTGATGCACAAACTCAATTGGGTCTTCAACTGTGATGATGTGCACACGGCGGCTCATATTCACTTCGTTCACCATCGCCGCCAGCGTGGTGGATTTACCAGATCCCGTAGGCCCCGTTACAATCACGAGACCCTTAGATTTTTGAGTGAATCGCTTCAAACTTTCTGGAAGGCCAAGGCTTTGTAGCGTAGGAATTTCAGAAGGAATGCTTCGGAATGCAATCGCAGGTCCATCGCTGTCCATAAACGCGTTCACACGGAATCGACCTGTCCCCATCACGGCGTAGGAGGTATCAATTTCCTGTTTTTCTTGAAATTGAGTGAGTTTTTCAGGAGTGAGCACTTGCGCGAGCACTTCATCCACCGTTTTTACGGTCATCACTTCAGCGTCTTGCATTTCGTAAATCTCTCCATTGGGGAGACGAACAAGCGGCACGCGACCCACTTTGAGGTGGAGGTCCGGCGAGCGGCTTTCGGTGACTTGCTTGAGGTAAAGGTTGATGTCCATAAATTGGTTTTATTTTTAGTTTTGAGAAGTTTCCTCGGGTGCATCGGGATCCGACTGACCGAGTTCATCATTGGATTTGTAAGTGGTGTCTTCCGCTGGTTTTTCTGCTGGCTTGGCTGCTGGAGCATCTGCAGGTGCTGTGGCAGTTGCCGGTGCGGTTGGGGCTGCGGCGGGTGTAGCAGCTGGAGCTGCAGGAGCGGCGGCAGTAGTTCCAACGGGCAGGTCTGGATACGGCAAAATCGTCTGTAAAGAAGCTTCAAAGCTCTCGTCTTTGAGGTTCGCGTAATCTTCACTCAACGCTTCATCAGCCACGGTTGCTACATTGGCACTCTTATCTCGAGTTCTAACATGGATCGCAGCTAGTAAAGGACTTCCCTGCATAAGCATCCAAGGCGCTCGGTCGTAGAGACTCACATACCAGTCGAGGAGATCGTAATCCACTTCGCCATTCGACTGAAGGGGCACGCTGGTGTTTTGCAAAAAAGAAAGGTAAATCTCTTTGGGACCTGGCGCTGACTCAACTTTTTCACCAGGACGTAAAAAGTGCAGGGTGATTCCCGCCCCTGCGCAGGCGCGCTTCAGCACGTCGTACATAGTTGGCCTAATCTTAGCCCCACCTTCCAAAGGCATACTTGGATTGATGAACCAAAAAGTTCCAGGAACCAATGGGAAAGCTTCTTTCTTTTCGTCCGATCCATCTTTCGCCATATCCGCTAGACTGAACAACGTGGTGAGTTGAGCGAAGGGGCTTGCGGCATCCCACACTAGGTGTTTGCCAACTTTGCGAGCTCCTTTATCATTCGCAGCAAAATAATCCGTGGCTTCATCCATGGTCAGGGTTCGAACGCTGTCTGCATCTTTTTGTGGGAAAAAGATTGAAAGCAACTGATCACCAATCAAGTGAGATGCCAACATTGCAAATTTTTCCTTGGTCGTTAGGTTTTCAGCCAAGTAATCACGGTCAATTTGACCATCTTTCCCCCAAAACTCTTTCCAGTCGTTGGGATGAATTTGCATGAGCTTGGCTTCAAACTCATCTTTTTCGGTGGAGTTTGACCACTCAACAAGGTTGTCGTCTAAACCCATTCCGTTGACCACTTCCTTCTCGAGCATCTTTTTGATGCCTTGTTCATCAGGAAGTCCTGCATTGTTGGTGGGTGCATTAAAGGCCATCTTTTGAGCTTATGAGTGCGAGCAATTTTTTCTTATTGGCTTCATGACGATTGTGTTTCTTCCTTTCAATTTCGTCATAGGTTTCAGATTCTTCTTTCAGTAGCAACAGGCAGTCTTCCACGCCTTGTTCATCTAGATGCGATAAATAGGCTGCCCACTGAGCAGGCTCTAGTTTTAACAACTCACAGAAAGCCGGACTTACCGACATTTTTTGTGCTGCAACTGCAATCTTTTGAGCTTTTGTTTGAGGCGTGGTCACGAGTGGCGTGTTTAAATCTTATAATTATACCAAAAAAGCCCCCCTTTTACAAGGAGGGCTTTAGATTAGTCTTACATCATGCCGCTCATGTCCGGCATTCCTGCCATTCCGCCTTCAGATTTAGGCTCTGGAATATCGGTCACCGTGGCTCCGGTGGTGAGCACCGTTCCAGCTACAGAAACCGCGTTCTCAAGTGCGGATCGCGTCACCATCTTTGGGTCAACCACTCCAGCTTCAAACATATCGAGGTATTGGTCATTGAGGGCGTCGTATCCGTACGAGTCACTGCCACCTTTGGTCACTTCAGTCACCACCACTTCCCCATTCTTTCCGCTGTTCTCCGCGATTTGGCGGATAGGGGCGGTGAGCACGGTACGAATCAGTTTCGCACCAATATTTTCATCTTCATTGGCTCCCTTGAAGTTATCGAGGACCTTAGCGGCATGAAGGAGCGCTGCTCCTCCTCCGGCCACAATTCCTTCAGCAACCGCTGCTTTGGTCGCGTTGAGCGCATCTTCAATGCGAGTTTTCTTTTCTTTCATTTCAATCTCCGTCACGGCTCCCACTTCAATGATTCCCACTCCACCCGCAAGTTTTGCAATGCGTTCTTGGAGCTTTTCTCGATCAAAGTCAGACTTGGTAGAGTCCATCATGGCTTTGAGTTCCATCACACGCGCATCCACTGCCGCTGAGTCCCCTTTGCCATCGATGATCATGGTGTGATCCTTGCTGCTCACCACTTTCTTCGCTTCTCCTAAATCATTGAGAGTCGCGTTTTCAAGCTTGAGCCCCACTTCATCTGAAATCACCGTTCCACCCGTAAGAATCGCGATGTCCTTGAGCATTTCCTTTCGTCGGTCTCCAAAGGCAGGTGCCTTGATTCCGAGGATGCTGAATCCACCACGGAGCTTGTTCACGATGATATTCGTGAGAGCGTCACCATCGATGTCTTCTGCAATGATCACAAGTTCCTTCTTTCCACTTTGCACCACAGCCTCGAGGATAGGGAGCAGTTCTTTGAAGCTGCTGATCTTTTTATCAGTGATCAAAATCTTGCAGTCTTCGTACGCCGCCTCCATACGGTTGGTATCCGTAATCATGTAAGGGGCGATGTATCCGTTGTCGAATTGCATTCCTTCCACCACGCGCATTGAAATTCCAACTCCACGTTGGCTTTCTTCCACCGTGATCGCTCCATCGTTTCCAACCTTTTCCATCAGTTCTGCAATCACTTCTCCCACTTCAGCGTCTTGAGCAGAAATGGTCGCTACTTGCGCCACTTCCTTCTTAGACTTGAGAGGCTTGGTCATTTCGTTGAGACGTTCCACCACGAGGTGAAGCGCCTTATCCATTCCCTTTTTTAGGAGAACAGGGTTGGCTCCCGCCACCACATTGCGGATCCCCTCTTCAAGCAGAGCTGCCGCGAGCACAGTCGCCGTGGTGGTTCCATCTCCGGCCACATCGTTGGTGCGAGTTGCTACTTCCTTCACGAGTTGAGCCCCTACGTTTTCTTCAGGATCCTTAAGGTCGATTTCCTTCGCGATGGTCACTCCATCGTTGGTGATGAGCGGTCCACCGAACTTCTTTTCTAGAAGCACATTGCGTCCTTTAGGCCCCATGGTGATCCGCACCGCGTCCGCGAGTTGCTTCACTCCACTGAGCAGTTTTTGACGAGCTTCATCTTGGAACAAAATTTTCTTTGCCATAGTTTTGATGCGTTAAGAATTATTGAATGATTGCGAGAATATCTTCCTCTTCGAGAAGGAGCATTTCTTGACCGTCCATTTCCACTTCGGTAGGACCGTACTTCTTAAAGAGAACCTTGTCTCCCACTTTCACTTGGCTGGTTTTTCCATCTTTCCCAGCACCAACCGCCATAACTTCCCCACGTTGAGGTTTTTCTTTAGCGGATTCGGTCAAATAAATTCCAGATGAGGTCTGTGAAGCTTCTTCTTCTCGCTTCACCACCACGTATCCGGCGAGAGGCATGAGTTTGGACATATAAGATAGGTTAGATACTAAATTAGCACTCTAGTTTTGGCAGTGCTAATTTTAGCGAAGACCGAGTTGTAGTCAAGACCTATCCTGCATAGGCCTCCACACGCTTTTCTCGAATGACCTCCACTTTGATTTTTCCAGTGTATTGAAGGTCCTTCTCGATCTTGCGAGCGAGCTCGTGAGAAAGCTTGAGGGCTTGAAGATCATCCACCTCTTCAGGTGAAACAAAGACGCGAAGTTCACGCCCTGCTTGAACCGCAAAAGCCTTTTGAACCCCTCCGAAGTCCGTTGCGAGCTTCTCAATTTCCATGAGGCGCTTCACATAAGTTTCGAGGTTTTCCTTGTTCGCTCCAGGACGAGCCACTGAAATGAGGTTCGCTACTTGGATGATCTTAGCTTCAACGGTCTTGGCCTCAGCATCACCTTCGTTGGCTTCGGTGCAGTGGAGCACTTCATCGGGCATTCCGAATTTCTTCAAAATATCACGACCAATGAACGCGTGCTTACCTTGCACCTCATGATCCACCGCTTTCCCAATGTCATGGAGGAGTCCAGCCTTTTTACAAAGCTCAACATTCGCTCCGAGCATTCCTGCGATTTCCGCCGCCAAGAAGGCAACTTCCATTGAGTGCTTGAGCACGTTTTGCCCGTACGCAATACGGAACTTGAGACGTCCCAAAATTTTTAACAAGTTTGGAGGGAGTCCAGCCACTCCTACTTCAAAAGCAGCCTTTTCTCCAAGGTCTTTAATGAGTCCGTTCACCTCCTCCTTCACCTTAGAGTACATCTCTTCAATGCGGGCAGGATGAATACGTCCATCTTCCACAAGTCGCTCGAGGGTGATCTTAGCCATGTAACGACGAATGGGATCGAACCCGCTGATCACAATAGAACCAGGGGTGTCGTCCACAATCACGTCCACACCGGTTACGGATTCAAACGCATTGATGTTTCGTCCCTCACGTCCGATGATACGTCCTTTGAGCTCATCTGAAGAAAGAGGCACGGAAGTCGTGGTGGTTTCCACGGTGGTTTCAGAGGCGTAGCGCTGAATGGCGTCCGCAAGGATTTGCTTTGCCTTTTCATCCACCTCCTTCTTCATGTCTTCCTCGAGCTGCTTAGCGTGAGCCAAGAGATCATCTTTGTATTCTTCCTCGATTTGCTTAAGAAGCAGGGCCTTAGCTTGTTCATGCGACAAAGAAGCCACTTCTTGCAGCTTTTTTTCTTGTTCTTGAACGAGTTCTTGGGCACGTTCACGATCTTTCTTGAGAGCCTCAGCCTTTTGCTCGAATTGCACTTTCATCTTATCGAGGTCTTCGACCTTTGCGTCGAGCTGCTCTTCTTTTTTTAGAAGACGCGTTTCGTTTTCTTCGAGTTTCTTGCGCTTGATGCGGTCTTCTTTTTGAGCCTCTTCACGTTCGTGCAAAGCTTCGTTCTTGGCCTTAGTGATCATGGCATTGGCCTGGTTGTGAGCATCCTGAAGGGCGCGCTCCATTTCTTTGCGCTTCTTGAGGTCCTCACCTTGGATTTGGCGGTTACGCACAACGTAACCCACCGCCCCTCCACCTCCGAGTCCGAGAAGGAGAAGCAATACTGGAATGATAGATTCCATAATAAAGGGGGATTAAACCCCGGAATACACAAAACTCTGGCTACTGAGCCAGATTTTCAATCTGTTAACCGTCACTTTTTCTTGCGATTTCACTTGAATAATTGGAGTTGGGTATCCCGGATTTGAGATATAAAAGAACTAAGCGCACTGTACACAAACTTTGCACTTTTGCACAATGAGTTTTTTTAAAACCGACAGGAAAATTTCAGAAAATTTTAAGGAAAAATTCAGGATTTCATAAAGGCCTGGCACCTACCATGAGCTCACCTAACCCATTTTTATGAAAAAACTTTTCCTGCTTTTACTACTTTTAAGCCCACGGGCGCAGGCCGCAAGCGACGGTTGTCCCGCCGAAAGCAACGATGACATTTCCATGGAAATTGAAATTTCCGCTCTCTACCCAAACCCCAATAGTGGCGAAGCTGAGTGGATCGAGCTAACCAACTTGAGTGATGACGCCATTGATCTTTCTTTATACACGCTTGAAGACGCCACCGCGCACCCCTGGGGGCTGACCGGAACTTTGGAAGAGACAGCTCGCATCACGGGGTTTTCTTTTCAGCTCAACAATTCAAATGAAACGGTGATATTAAAGACGGTGGAAGGTGCCGTCGTGGACAGCTGGACCTACGCCAGCAGCACCAATGGCGTGGTGCTGACTCGTGACGCAGAGACGGCGGGTGAAACGAGCGCTGCACCCTCATCTACTACAAGTAGTACTGTAACGACCGCCAGCCAAACCCCCAGCAAGTGGCCCATTTTCTCCGAGGCACTGCCAAACCCCGAGGGCTCCGATAGCACGGGTGAATGGATTGAACTCTACAATCCATACGGAGAAACCCTAACTCTCAGTGGCCTTTTTTTGGACGATAGTGAAGGCGGCAGCTCGGCATACGCGCTCAGCGGAACCATGGGTGCTGAATCGTATTTACTTGTATCCGTAGTGGATAGCCATATCACGCTCAACAACGACTCCGACCATGTGCGCCTTCTTGGCATCAACAATGAAGTGCTGTGGGACGTTCCCTACAGCGGGGGAAGTGAAGGACTTTCTTACGCCTGGTTTGCAAGCGCCTACGATTGGACCGAAGAAAGCACCCCTGGTACCGAAAATGCCTGGGAGGGTGATGCCAGTGAAGAAAGTAGCGATGCCGAAGCAACAAGCGACTACCAAAATGGAGATTTATCCGACGAAGTAACCCTTACGGAGGTCATGCCCAATCCCGAAGGCCCTGACGCCGAAGAAGAATGGATTGAAATCACCAATGGTGGGGACGAAACAGTGAACTTGGGCAACTGGACTATAAAGGATAAAAGTGGGACAACGTATACATTTTCAGACGATGTTTACATAGAACCGGGGCAAAGCTTGGTACTCTATAGAACCGAAAGCGGAATTTCTCTCAACAATTCCAACGAAAGCATAGAACTCAGCGACTACAACGGTGACACCATCAGTGAGATCGCCTTTGAAAAAAGTTACGAAGATGAATCCTACGCAGAAATTCAAATCGAAGAAGTGCAAAGCACACAAGCTTCAACTCTAGGACTGGGAAACCAGGTGTTCTCTACATGGCAGTGGGTCACCCCCAGTCCTGGAGCCTTGAATCCCGTTTGGAAGCAAGTTAAAGGAGAAGTCCTTGAATTCGACGGAAGCCTCCTGACACTGTTCGATGGGGTGAGCACCTGGACGTTTAAACTGAGTGGCTCTGAAAGCACCGATGCATTGCTCTACGAAGTGGGCAATACACTACTTGTACAAGCGGCCTCTCAAAATGGCATGTTTGAAATCATGCACAGTGAGCTCGTACAGTCCAAGCTCGACCCAGCAAAAAAGGCTTTCCCATGGGGAATTCTCTCAACAGTCCTCGTAGCCCTCGCCTACGGTTCCTACGAAATCTATAGGAGACTACAAAACAAAAAGGCCACCCTTGCAATTTAGTGAAAAATAGATACGATGGGCATACCCCTTAATACTCAAAAATGTCCATTGAAGACCGACGAAGCAATGAGGTTGATGAGGATGAAGAAAGTTCCCAGCAAGAGGGTAAGGATTGGCAAAAGCGTCTAGAACAAGGAAGGAGCTCTTGGGAGGGATCCAACAACCTCAAGAAAGAGGACGTGAAAAAAAAGGACGAGATGGTCCAGGCTCTTAAGGAATTCCAAGCCAAGACCGGGGTGAATGAAGAAAAGTACATCAAGCAGCTCGACAAATGCACCAAGCGTAGTCAGCTCAACGAGATGGAACGCAAGTTTAAGAAAGCAGGGACCAAATGGTATCGCCTGCAAATGGAAAAAAGCGGCCTCTACGAGCCACTGGATGTGCGCGAAGAAGCCAGCCTCAATCAAGAGCTTGAGTCCCTCACTCAAGCTTTTGAAGGACTCCCCCTCTATGGAGAGTTCAGCATGATCTCCACCCTCAACGAACTTCAAAAGACCATCGAGGTCAAAAAAGCCTTCCGCAAGAAACTCAAGACTCAAAGCAAGTTCATTCAATCTGAGTATTTCCGCCGCCTCGGCTCGCTCGCGCTTGTAGGAAGCCGCGAACAACTCCTCAACAATGTACTTAAGGAGCTTAAAGATGTAGAGGACGCGCCTTCGGCTGTTCAATACGAATTCAAGAAAAAGCAGAAGAGCGCCGGTGTAAACAAACAAACCTCCGTAATAAAGAAAGAGGTGATGGAAGAGTACAAGCGCCGCTCGGATGCGTACAAGAAGATGGTGCTCGACAACCAGGATTACTTTGGAGGCGAACCCACCATGACGGAGTTTGGAAAGATTCCCGCAGCTGCGGCCGAGTTTATGGAATGGTTCGAGGATCGCGAAAGTTTTGCCGAGATGGACGATGCAGCCAAAAAACTGCCAGGGCTCATCAAGGAACGTAAAAAGCAGATCGAAAAACGCGACAAGATTCTTGAAAACGCGCTCCCCAAGGACCGTGAAAAACTTACCCGCAAAACAGATCTCATGCGTCGCCACGAGCTCAAGGAATTCATGCCGGAGCTCGAGCAATTGGTGCGCAACAACAGCATCCACACCGCGGAGTACGCAACCACGCTGCTCACCGCTCGCACGATGAATGTGGATCTGTACGAGCCACTAGAGCGCAGCATCAACATTCAAAAATTCAAACTCAACGACCTTGAGACACAAAAGGCCAAGCTCCTCGTAGCTAAGGAAGAAATCGAAGATCGAGCACGCACCGTGCGTGAATACTTTGCCCTTCCCTCGTACCTCCGCGATGATCAGCGTTTCCTGCGTGTGAACGCCATTGAGCGAGATAAGATTCTCTTTGAAGCGCGTGAACGCGCGTACCGTGAACAAACCCACCCCTTCGATGCCTCCCATGTGGACCACATGGATGGTGAAGAGGTTCAAGAAACCGCTGAAAAACTTCGCAGCGAGGAAGGAGAAGACGTGATGGAAGATGTGATGGAAGAGATGAAGCAAGAAGGACTCATGAAAGCGGCGGACATTCAAAAAAATACCCACGAGAAAATCTTTGGTGCTTCCAAGAAAGCGGAGACTCATCAAGAAACTCAAAAGGAACATTACCTTCGCGACCTCAAGTACTGGGTGCGCATGCGTGAAGACATCAAAGATGAGAGCGATGTTACCACCGAGCGTGAACGCAGCAAGTGGCGTTACATTCAAGCCGCGAACGAAGCCTACGATGACGGCTATGTATTCACCTCTGGAGGTCAGGTGCGTCACTTGGAAGAAATCGAAGCGTCAGACCTTCAAAATGGAGGCAAGCTCACAGAAGAAAAGCTCAAGCGCGCGCGCTATGGTGAACACGTACAGGTAAAGGATAAAGAAGGAAAGATGGCGCGCGATCCGCTGGAAATGATTGAAAAACTTTCCGCACAAGAACTCATGAAGCTCGTGCTAATGGCCATCAACAAACTCGGTAAGGGTCACATGAAACTCAGCGACTCAAACGTGCAAATGCTCCGCAACTCACCTAACATTCAAAAGGAAATCAGCGCACGCATCATTGAAATGGAAATGACGCATATGGAAGACTCTGAACAACTCGCCGCTTAATGCAAGTTATTAAAATCTGTACTGCCGCTTCCTGCACTCAGCGCTTCTCGCTGGACAGTTTAGCGAAAGCTGAAAAAATCCTCGGCATCAAGGCCGGCGAAACCACGCCCGACGGAAAATTTCGTCTTGAAAAAGTGGGTTGCTTGAGTCACTGTGAGCTGGGCCCCAACGTGCTTTTTCTCAACCAGACCAGTCCGCTCGCCATGGTGATGACGGACATAAAAGTGGAGAACGGCATGACCCCTGGCCGCTTCGAAGAGAAGCTTCAAGAACTTAAAAAACAATCTTAAAATGCTCTACGATTTGATCATTGTGGGAGGTGGTTGCGCTGGACTCGGTGCCTCTATCTATGCCCGCCGTTTCAACATGAATGTGCTCGTTCTAACCGAGGGACTCGGAGGAACCATCACCACCACTCACTTGGTGGAAAACTACCCCGGCTTCATCGCTCTCAGCGGACTCGAACTCGCAGAACATTTGATCGCGCACGCTAAGGCAAACGATGTGCCCTTTAAACTCGGAAGCCGTGTGAACCGCATCACCAAGGAAGGTGACGTATTCAAGGTTGAATTTGGAAAGGAAGTGTTTGAAGCCCGCACCGTGCTGGTGGCAACCGGAACCACGTACCGCCAACTTGGAGTGCCCGGAGAAAAAGAGTTCGCTTCTCGTGGAGTTTCCTACTGCGCAACTTGCGATGCTCCTTTCTATAAGAAGAAACGCGTGATCATTGTGGGAGGAGGAGACAGTGCCGTTAAGGAATCACTCATCCTCGCTGAGCATGCCGAGCATGTGACCATTGTGTACCGTGGCGAGGCCTTTACGAAGGCAGAATACATCAACTTGAAACGTATGGAAGCCGCTCCCAACATCACAGCAAAGTTCAAGACGAACATCGTTGAAATCATGGGTGATAAGATGGTGAACAAGGTGAAGTTCGACAACGGTGAAGAGATGGAAACACAAGGAGTCTTCATTGAAATTGGACGCATACCTCTGACCAGCATGGTGGACGAACTCGGTGTGGCAAAAAATGAAAAGGGAGAAATCCTTATTGGCCACATGAGTGAGACCAACGTTCCAGGATTCTACGCAGCCGGCGACGTGACCGACACCGAGTGGAAGCAAGCCATCGTGGGAATTGCGGAAGGCACCAAAGCGGCTTACTCCGCTTATGAATACGTTTCCAAGCAAAAGGCAAGCGCCTAAAGGAGAATTTTCTCTTTGAGCTCGGCGACAAAAATGTTAATTTGATTAGCCTCCTTTAACATTTATAAAAATGGAAACTCTCGTTGGAAAACCAGCCCCTGACTTCACCCTACAAGGGGTATTTGGAAATGAATTTAAAAAAGTATCGCTCAGCGATTACCGCGGTCGCTGGCTTGTGATCTTCTTCTACCCACTCGACTTCACCTTCGTGTGCCCTACTGAAATCACCGCCTTCAACGATGCCTACGATCAGTTCCAAGCAATGAACACCGAAGTGCTTTCAGTTTCTGTGGACAGCGTTCACTCTCACCTCGCATGGAAGAAGGATCTGGGCGACATGCGCTTTGGAATGCTCTCAGACATCACCAAGCAAATGAGCCGTGACTACGGAGTGCTTGTTGAAGAAGAAGGCATTTCTCTCCGTGGAGCCTTTGTGATCGATCCTGATGGAAAGCTGATGATGAGCGTGGTTCACCACAACTCCATTGGCCGCAACGTGGATGAAATCATCCGTGTGGTACAAGCCTGCCAAACTGGAGAACTCTGCCCAATCGGGTGGAAGCCAGGACAGAAGACTCTCGGGAAAGCCTAGTTCACTCACGTGAGTGAACCTCACAACAAAAGTTAGTATGGCAAATTCTCTTCCCATCGACGAATTTGATAAGGCGCGCGAGTGCTTCCTGAGGGCACAACGTGTCCTTATTATTTCGCACAAAAATCCGGATGCCGATTCGATTGGGGCGAACCTCGCGCTGCGTGAGGCGCTTGAAAATATGGGCAAGCAAGTCACGAGTACCAGCGTGGATCCCGTGCCGGAGAGCTGCCTCTTCCTGCGGAAGGCGGATGCCTATGTGCGAGACTTTGATTTGACGGATTTTGATCTGGTGGTGACGGTGGATTGCGGCAGCCACAAACTCATGGCCTTCCATGAAAAGAAGCCCGAGCTTTTGGATCGCAGTAAGGTGACACTGGTAAACATTGATCACCACCCCTCGAACGATATGTTTGGAACTGTGAACATTGTGATGGCGCAAACGCCAGCCACCTGCTTCATGCTGTTCATTTTGTTCTCTTACTACGGCTGGGCCATCACGCCCACCATGGCAACCGCCCTGCTACAGGGACTTTACTACGACACCGGCTCTTTTATGCACTCCAACACCACGGCGGACTGTCTCCGTATCGCAGCAAGGCTGCAGGCCCTAGGCGCAGACTTAGAACGCAGTGTGAAGGAACAATTCCATACAGCGTCCATTCCCAAGCTCCGGCTCTGGGGGCGCGCGCTCGCGCGCGCCAGCCTGAACGAAAAGCAGGCCGTGGTCACCGCCGTGACCGAGCAAGACTACAAGGAAGAAAACGCCACTCCCGAAGATCTATCCGGCCTGGTGAACTATCTCAATCATGTACCCGAAGCCAAGTTCTGCATGCTGCTCACCGAAGATTTTAAAGGAAACATCAAGGGCTCACTCCGCACTCAAGATGAGAAGATGGACCTCTCGGCACTCACCGGCCTCTTTGGTGGTGGCGGACACAAAAAAGCGGCCGGCTTTACCGTGCCCGGCCACTTAGTTGAGCGTTCCATTTGGGACATTGTTTAAAGAGTGAACATGGGAGAAAAAGCGTAGTGAGTTCCTTCTTCAGCAGGCTGAACAAAATTTGCCACTGAAGGTGGAACCACGGGGTTCATGTGCCAAGCATCAAAGCCAGGAACTGCCTTTTGAGCTGCTCTCAAAAGTCGGTTGGCAAAGTCCACGGCAGCAGGTACGTCTCCACTTTGGAATTTGACGAGTCCACTTGAAACCGCTGAGCGGACATCTTCGAGAACCGCTCTCACTGATCTTGTATCAGCTTGTTCAAAGTTAGCTAAGTGTGCTTCAGCGGCAGCCGCCCACTCGTTGGGCTCTGCAGAATCAGGTGACATAAAAGGTTTAAAGGCATTCATAAGTGTTTAGGTTAGTGTTTCGTTTGTGACGAAGATCTCGCATCTTCCAGCGATGCACGGTCGAGGGACTGGCCTCGCACAGCTCGGCCACCTTTCGTATGGAGACGCCACTTTGCAGCATCTCCAGTGCTTCCTTCACTCGCTCATTGGAACTACGCAGGCGATACTGCACGGTTCTCACATGAGCCACCCAGGTCTTACCACACGCTGTGCAGCGCAGCCGAGCATGCTTTCGGCTGTGCACCACCACTCGTCCGGCCGAACAAGTGGGGTTGGTACAATACTGATCACGTATAGAGAAGGTGGGCATAAAAAAAGGCTTCCCGGGGGAAGCCTGTGAAGTTACGAATATACAAAATTCTACAGGCTTCTAGGGGGAAGTCCGAGAATCACGAGGACACGAGCTGAAGAACGAGATAGAGTCATGAGCCTATTATAAAGATTGGCTTACTGAAGGCAAATACTTGTACCTGTGAAGCGTGCTTACTGCACAATTTGACGGTAGCGCTCACTCAGTACATCCCAGTTCAAATTCTTAACAAACGCATTTAAGTAATCTGCCTTTTTGATGCCGTAGTCGATCATGAACGCATGCTCCCAGCAATCAAGCGCCATGAGCGGCACTTGATGCACAGGGTAGTTCATGTGATGTTCGAACATAATGTAATGGTGCAGCTTCTTATCAACCTTGCTGTAGGTTAAAAGAACCCAACCTGGGGTTGAAGTAGCTGACGCACGCATATCTTTCTCCCAGTTTTCCATGCTTCCAAAGCTAGCTTCCAAAGCTGCCTTGAGGGCATCGCTACCTTCCGTAGGAGCGCCTTTCATGTTTTCGAAATACATTTCGTGGAGATAGGTTCCATTGAAGGCAGTCGCCTCACGACGCTTGAGCTCGCTGTATTCTCCAAACGAGTAGTTCGCCAAACTTTTATCTACGGTCATGAGCTTTTCCTCAATTTCGTTGATCTTTTTTACGTACCCTTCGTAGAGAGTAAAATGCGCTGAAAGTTGCGCATCCGAAAGTCCTTGAAGCGTTCCGAGAAGCCCAGAAAAGTCTTTTGCGGTATGTGCCATGGTGTTTTGTTAAGGGATTTCGTTTTCATCTTAACACAAGCGTGCTAAACTCTAAACGAAATTAACAAATCGTATGGCTCTCGACGTTGGTGACTCCGTTCCCTCTTTCAAACTCCCCTCTTCTTCTGGAAAAGACGTGTCTCTTAGCGACTTTAAGGGAAAGAAAATCGTCCTCTATTTCTACCCAAAAGACGACACGCCTGGGTGCACCACCGAGGCCTGTGATTTCCGTGACAACCTGAAAAACTACGAAGATGTGAATGCCGTGATTATTGGAGTGAGTAAAGATGCACTGAACTCACATGATAAGTTCATTAAAAAGTACAATCTTCCTTTTGAGCTCCTAGCAGATGAAGAAGGAAAACTGCTAGACGCATTTGGCGTATGGAAAGAAAAGAGCATGTACGGAAAAACTTTCCTTGGAGTTGAACGCAGCACCTTCTTGATTGATGAGAGTGGAAAGATCGTTAAGGCATGGCGCAAGGTAAGCGTGCCCAATCACGTAGCAACGGTTCTCGAAGAAGCGAAGTCACTGTAACTTTTTCGTTAGGCGAACGTTTTAATATCCAGTAACCCACATCAGCTATGGGACACACCTTCACACTGGAAGAAGCCAACCGCGCCCTCGTTTTCGTTGCACCTGTAATTCGGGAGATTCAAGACCTATGGCTGGCCCTCATGAGCTTTCAAAATAGCGAAGAAAAATCGGAAACCTTGATCCGAGCAAAAGTAGAAAGGCTCAAATACTGCAACGAAGAGCTCGTTCAAGTGGGATGCATTTTGAAAGACCCTACCGAAGGACGCCTCGACTTCCCCAGCTTCTATAAAAACAAACCTGTGTTCCTTTGCTGGAAACTGGGCGAAGAACAAATTGAGCACTGGCATGGCATTAGTGAAAACGCACAAGATCGAAAAATCATCGATGAGGATTTCATAAACTGGAACTCAAAAGTTCCTGCACCCGACCTCAATCTTGCGTGAACTGTTTCATTAAATTCATAAGCATATCCTCCGTCAGTAGCTCAATGCGGTTCATTTTGTCGTCAGTGAATGTTTCACCCGCCGTATAAGCGATGGGCTCCGCCTCAAAGAGCGCAGCTTTGTCGAGCAGCTGCCTAGGAACATTTTTTATAGTGAACTCGCCGTCATCGCGAGCCAGCACCATGGTGTTGAAGCTTTCGGGAATGGGAAATTCAGCGGCGTTGGAAAAAACGCTGGCGAGCGTGTTTTCGAGCACCGTCAACATTTCACTTTCCCCTGAAGCCACATTGATGGCCAGAACGCCTCCTTCGCTCAAGTGAGACTGTGCAAGAGTGAAAAACTCCTCAGTGGCCAAATGAGGGGGAATGTTCATACCGTGGTAAGTATCCGCCAAAATAAGATCAAAATTTTCGTCTGTTGTGAGCAAATAGGTACGTGCATCCGCATGAACAATCTCCACGTCTGCTTCACTCAGGCCCATATACTCTTCGGCCACTTTCGTGATAGCAGGGTCTATCTCTACACCCGTCACTTCAAGCTCCGGATAGTATGTGTTGAAAATGCGGGTGAAACTGCCTCCTGCATGGCCCAAAATCAAAACTTTTGTGGGCTCCTGCATCATGGAAGGAAGTAGGCCAAAGTAGGAGTAATAATAGCGTTCCTCTGGCAGCACCGAATCGGGGTCGTAAATGGATTGAGTACCGAGTGGGTTATCAATATGAAGCCGCCTCACACCTTCTTCATCCTCGGTTACAAAAATGTAGCCGTACGGTGAATCTTCTGCGTGAATCACGTCTCCACTGGCGTACACAGGCGGAGTCAGCCAAAAGAGCCCTATCCCAGCCACGGCGCACAAAAACACCCACCACTTTTTGAGCCCCCAGGCTGCATTGAAAATCATCAAGAGGCCCACAAACACAAAGGTATTTGTGGTGCCAAGGTATGGAATGAGCACAAAGGCCGGAAGAAAACTCCCCACCAAACTTCCTGCGGTTGAAACCATTGAAATCTGCCCAGAAAGGCTTCCTACATGTTTCACATCTTTAATCACCAGCTTAACCGTGAAGGGCACGATCATTCCCATCATGAACATGGGGAGCACAAATAAAAAGGCCACCGCAAAGAACGAGCCCCACTTTACAATCAGGGCTAAATTTTCAAAACTCGCGACAAGCGTTTCAAAAAGCAGGGGAGCAAAGAACGGTATGAACAGAGTCCAAAGTCCCGTGATAAAAATCAGTGCAAAGTAAACCTCGCTATGGGGTCGTTTATCTGCGAGTTGCCCTCCAAAGTAATATCCACCCGCCAGCGCCACCATCACGAGACCAATCACATTGGTCCACACGTAGAGCGAACTGCCAAAATAGGGAGAAAGCAGCCGTGCAGCACTCAGTTCCACTGCCATCACCGCCAAGCCTGAAATAAAGGCAGAAACATAATAAAGCGCAGAGTTTTTCATGCATTCATTTACCCACAGCTTTACCAAGTTTTCAATCCATTGTAAGCTTCACTCATCGCCATTTTTTAACACTGCTCGCCATGAAACTTGCTCTTTCCACCGGACTCGTTCCTGCTGATGTTCTCTTCTTGCTTTTAGCTAAAGGAGAAGATTTACCTAAAGCGGTGAAAAACGGACTGGGAGATTTCAGCAAGCAAGTGGAAGCGCGACTCAAAGCAAAAGATTTTGAGGGTGAAGATGGTCAATTTCTCACCTTATTCTCAGACGGAACTAAGTGGAAACGCGTGGTACTGGTGGGACGAGGAACTATAGGAAAAGAACTGCCTCAAGCAGTTGAATTTTTGGGTGCAAAAATCACGGACAGTGCTAAAGCTGCTAAAGCACAAAAGGCAGTCGTATGGGGCCGTGAAGAAGATTTACAACTGCTAGCAAATGGAGCGGTGCTGGGCGTTTACGATTTCAAGCGCTACAAGACTCCAGACAAAAAAGCGGTAGAACTCCAGGAACTGACCTTCATCGCCCCTGCAAGCAAAAAGACCAAAGAAATCATTGAAAAGGCAACCATCTTCAGCAAGGTGAGTAATCCGCTTCGCGACCTTGTAAACACCTGTGCTGGAAACCTAAACACGCAAATGCTCGCCGACGAAGCGGTGACCCTTGCCAAGAAGTACAAAATGAAAGCGACCGTATTTGATGACAAGCAACTCAAGAAGATGGGCTGTGGGGCGATCTATGCAGTAGGTCAAGGCGCACAAGTCGGCTCACGCATGGTGATTTTGGAATACCGCAACAAGAGCAAAGCCAAGGAAGCAAACATGGCATTTATTGGGAAAGGTATTACCTTCGACAGCGGAGGGCTCAACCTCAAGCCAACCGGATATGTGGAAGACATGAAACTGGATATGACTGGAGCAGCAACCGTTATGGCCATCATGCAAGGTATTGCGGAGGCCAAGCTCACGGGTTACTACATCGGTGTGCTCTGCTGCGCAGAAAACGCAGTATCCGATCGATCCGTACATCCTGGAGATGTGGTGAGTGCTTACAACGGCAAGACCATTGAAATCAGCAACACCGATGCAGAAGGGCGCATGGTGCTTTCAGACGGACTTGCCTACACTGAGAAGAACTACAAACCTAAGGTGATGATCGATATCGCGACCCTCACAGGAGCCGTAACCGTGGCACTGGGTTACCACATCACAGGAGTGATGGGAAACCAACAAGGCATCATTGATGAATATTTGGACTGCAACAAAGCCAACGGAGAACGTGGATGGCAACTACCTCTCGATGACGATTTCATGAAGGCCTGCAAGGGATCCTTCTCTGACCTCAATAACTCCCCTGATGGAGTGCGTGGAGGCAGTATCATTGGAGGCGCTTTCCTCAAGCACTTTGTGAACGACAAAACCGCTTGGATCCACTTGGATGTGGCGGGAAGCGCATGGGCAGAAAAACCAACGCCCACCACAAAATACGGAGCAACCGCTGCCACCGTTCGAAGCCTGCTCGACCTCGCAGAGCGCCACTCGGGCTAAGTGCGAAGCACTTCTTTGTACTCGAGTTGGTAAATGTGGATGATGGTGACCGTTAAGCTGAGAATCAGCGGACCAAAAATGATTCCCTTTATTCCGAATACGAAGATTCCTCCAAGTACCGCAAGGAAGGTAGCAAGGGGGTGCATGTTGGTCCTATTTCCAATGAAGATAGGGCGAATCACATTATCTACTACTGAAACCACTCCTCCACCCCAGAGCAGCAAGAAGATCCCCCAGCCAAACTGGCCTTGGAACAGGAAAATGAGCGCCATGGGGAACCACACAAGTGAAGCTCCCAAGTAAGGAATGAGCGAAGTGAAAGCCATGATAGTACCCCAGAAAATCACGTTATCCACACCTGCAATTGCGAACCCTAGAGCCGCTACGGCACCTTGCACAAAAGCAGTCGCAAAGTTTCCAAGCACAATAGCGTAGGTGGTGTCACGTAGCTTATTTTGTATCTGATCCTCGTACTTTTTAGGTAGAGGGCTCATCCCCTTCAAAAAAGAAGTGATGGTGTCTCCGTCACGGAAGAAGAAGAAAGTGGTGAGCAAGAAAATGAAAATGGAGATCACAAAATTTCCAAAACTCTTAGCAATCACCCCTCCTTGAGACACAATGAAGCTCGTCACACTTTGCCCAAAGTCTTGCACCACTGCGAGCACATCAAAACGCCCTTCAAGCACTTCATCAAAGCCATAGCGCTCAGAGAACCGGTTCCACCAATCTCCAATCACAGGTAGGTCGGAAAAGGCGCCAGACCATTCAAGATGGCTGAAGTCGATATCCATGAGTTTTTCATCCAAAATATTGTAGGCATCCACCGCTTGCTGTACCACAAACAAACTAAGTAAAGAAAGCGGGGCAAGCACCACAAGCATCACCGCAAGCGTTGAGAAAATAGCTGAGAGTCCCGCATGCCCTTTGAATTTTTTAAGAAGCCACTGATTGAGCGGATTGAAGAAAACAGCAATCAATGATGCATAAATAAGTACGTTAAGAAAGGGTGAAATCACCCAAAAGAACAGCCCAATGATCACCACCACCGCGATTAGAAAAAAGTACCGCGCAAAGTCATGAAACACTAAATTTTTACTGGCAGAATTGAGTTTTGGCATGGAAACAGTATGGCTATCCAAACTGTATCACACGCTAGTGCCTTGCTCCAGATGTTTTCGATACTCAATCAGTGACTCGCGCACCGCTTGTTCAACCGGACGCAAGTGAATACCTTCTGTTTCCAGTTTTTTAACGCTGAGACCACAGTTACTACGCCCTGCTTTGGTCACTTTTGCAAGTTCTTCCAGTGAGAAAAGCTCATACTTATAATTTGGGTCCACAAGCTCAATGTACATATCCAAAATCGTTTTGTGGTCGATGGTACCGGGATTCGTCACATTATAAACACCCGTCGCTTTTTTTGCGATGAGCATCTCCGCGGCCTTCATAAAGTCTTCCAGCACGCTGATGGAATTAGGTACAGAAATAACTTTATTGTACTTCGTGATTTTTGTAACAAAGTTTCGCTCGCTAGGCACCGAATCAAACGGCATGCGCAGACGCATTTGTAGCACGGGAAAATCCATTAGCATACGTTCACTCCATGCTTTGGTGCGAGAATAATAGCTGCCTGCAAAGTTGGGCTCATCATCTTCACTGAAGCCTTCTCCATTGTTATAACCTTCATAAACGCATCCACTGCCGATGTGCACCATATATACGCCCTGTTCTTCGCACGCCCGCGCCAAAATGAGCGGCACGGTTACGTTTCCAAACAAAGTTTCGCCTTTGTGGTCTTCACACCAGTCCACGTTGGGCCGTCCCGTTTTTCCCGCGCAGTTCACTACGACGTCGGGTTTTACACGCTCTAGTTCCGCTTTCACTTCGTTAAGACCCTCCACGCGCACATCTGAAATTTCAGCACTATCGCCAAAGTGTTCTTTGAACTTACTAGCAATGTATCCTTTTCCAAAAATCAGCATTTTCATAGCTAGAAGAGTGTAGCCGAAAAACAATCTTGTTTCAAGAATCTCTTTACAAGTCTGTTATAATGAATCCACTTAACCCCGCCCCATGAAGACCGAGACTGCTGTACTTGCTGGAGGATGCTTCTGGTGCACCGAAGCGATTTACCAATCGTTAGAAGGAGTGCTTAGCGTAGCGCCTGGCTATACCGGCGGGACCACACCAAACCCCACCTATGAAGCAGTTTGCACGGGCCGAACCGGCCACGCGGAGGCCATTCAAATTGAGTTTGATCCTGCGGTGATTGACTATAAAACCATACTCACAGTTTTCTTTGGAACCCATGACCCCACTACTTTGAATCGCCAAGGTAACGATGTGGGGACGCAATATCGCTCTATGATTTTGTACACCACTCCCAAGCAAAAGGAAGTGGCTGAGGCTTATATAAAGGAGGCACAAAAAGACGTAGAAGATACCATTGTGACTGAAGTTCAGCCACTGGATAAATTCTATGAAGCAGAGGACTATCATAAAAATTACTATGAGCGTAACGTGCTGCAGCCTTACTGCCAATTCGTCATCAATCCTAAGCTTTCCAAGCTAAAGGAAAAATTCCATCATCTTTTAAAGAAATAAACTATGCTTTCAAAAAAATCCTACAAAGCCCTCACGGTACTCAACCTACTGGGCCTAGCCATCAGCTCTTACTTGATTTATTTACACTTTGCGCCCGAAGCGAGTGATTTCTGTGTTATTGGTGAACGCTGGGACTGCGACATTGTGAATAAAAGCATGTACGCAGAAATCCTTGGGATCCCTGTGGCAATCTTAGGAGCTCTCGCCTACTTTTCCTTCTTACTTTTCAGTCTGCGCGGCCTTAAGCAAGACCAGCGGAATTTGGAAAAATATTTCTTTGTCTTACTAACCGGAGGCCTTGGCTTCACGCTCTACCTGACTTCTGTAGAAACATTCATACTTAAAACCTACTGCCTTTTCTGTGTAAGCCAGCAAATAGTGATCTTGAGCGAATGGATTTTCGTACTTACTCGTTTAAAAAAGTTTCGGCAGTCTCCAAAGCTTTAGTGCTATTCGCTGAATTGATGGAAAAACTTCCATGATCCCCATTGGGATCCTTTAGAAAAAGTTCCACGGAGCCTCCCAGTTGGGTAAGCACATCTTGTGTATGGTCCATACCATCGCACACCGGGCCTTGATGGATGCCCTCATCATTATAATCTTGCTCTCCACAGAAAAGAATCCAGTGAGTTCCCTCAAAAGGGTTTTCCCCGTACTGCCCATCCAGAATATCTGAATACAGAGGATAGTCATCCTCCCAAGGTCCTGAATTTGCAATGCTTAAAGCAAAGTAAGGCTCTGGGGAACAGGTAGCATCGTAGAGAGAAACCGCATAAGCTCTCGCGCTCCCCATGCTAAACCCTTCAAAGATCACATGCCCAGGCTCCACTCCTTTTTGCTCCAAAACCTGACCAATAAGCTCATAAATATTTTCATCATTGTAGTACCCATCCTTTTCTAAGCTGCGTCCAAACCACCATTGCAGTCCCAAATAAGCATAGTTATTCTTGCTTACCTGTGGATACCACACCTCGAAATCACGCGTTGCCCAGCTACCATGTCCATGCAAGCTCACAACCACAGTATCTGTAGAAACATCAAAGTCCTCCGGCTGCCACCAAACTACAAAGCTCTTGTCGTCATCAATGGAAATGATTTCCGCATCTTTGTCCTGAACAAATTTATAAGAACCTGCTTCTTCATCCTTCGCCAAATTCAAAACATCACCAGCAGGAATATGAGGACTACGCACTTCCTGAGTACAAAGAGCAGACGCAGGGTCTATCGAAAGTTTATTTGCCGAAGCATCTGAAGTATCCGTTGTTTCTACATCCGTAGAGTTTGAGCAGCTAGCCAGGAGTAAAACGAGAACTAGTGCGGAAAGAAGTTTATTTGCCATCGAATGCGCGTTGTAATTCCTCAATGTTCAGTTTTTTCATGCTGAGCATTGCCTTCATCATACGCTCTACTTTTACTTTGTCAGGATCTTCTGCAAGTTCATCCATCATGGTAGGTACCACTTGCCAAGAAAGACCAAATTTATCCTTCACCCAGCCGCAAGGTCCTTCTTCTCCGCCAGCCGATAGCTGCTTCCAATAATAATCCACCTCTTCCTGATCCTTACAGTCCACAATAAAAGATACCGCTTCATTGAACTTAAAAATGGGGCCTCCATTCAGTCCCATAAACTTTTGTCCCTGTAGTTCAAAGGTCACGGTCATCAAGGTTCCTTTGGGCATGCCAGAGACTTCAGCACCTGAATCTCCGTAGTAAGCTTTATTCAAAATCTTTCCATCTTTAAAAACAGAAACATAGTAATCAGCTGCCGCTTCAGCCTCTTTATCAAACCAAAGACAGGGTGTGAGTTTTTGCATAAAGAAAATTATTGGTACTACGGTTCGACTATATCAAAATCAGTTTTATTTGACTATGAATAGAAAATCTATATACTTGAGTTATCAAGCATATATCAACTAACTATCAAGCATATGAAGACCCTGAGCCCAGCCCTAAACTTCCTTTTCAACCTGGCAAAAATACAATCCATCACCACCCGTCGTTTCGATGGACGACTCAATGGACTAGGGTTCAGCGAATTCATGATTCTATTTACCCTCAGCTTAGCGCCCGACGAAAAAATGCGCCGCATAGACCTTGCGGATAAAATTGGCCTCACGGCTTCTGGCGTCACCCGCCTGCTTGTACCTATGGAAAAAATCGGCCTAGTGAGCCGTGACACCACGGAGCACGATGCACGCGTCCGCTTTGTAACGCTCGCGCCAGGTGGGAAGGAAAAACTCGCCGAAGCTCTGAGCCGTGCCGAAGAGCTAACTGAAGAACTGATCCCTGCTGATAAAATCAAAAAGCTTGAGGATCTCTCAAAAATCTTGAGCGCGTTGAGGCTCTAAACTACAGCTTTACCGTTCGCTTATACTCAGCACTTCGTTCCACATAAGGATCTCCTTCCCACGTGTAGTAAATCAGGGTGTCGTTGCCCTCAAAGTAAAAATCCTGCCCGGCGGTAGAGTCACATCCGGCGTCGTGGCAGCCATATTTGATCTTATAAAGATACCGGTCTTTTTTACTTACTTTACCGTCTTCATCAAAACTGAAAACAAAGAGTTTGGAGCCATAGCTTTCCCTATAGCTTTCTTCCTCTTGGTTGATAACCACTATGGCAAGCTTGCGATCATCGGGGGACCATTCGTATGAAATACCATCGTAGGTATCGAGCACCTCCATAAGCGCTTCGCTGGTGCGGCTTACCGCATCATAAGCATAAACTCCATAGTTTGCGTCGATATACACCCACCCATCACCCGCGTGGTTCACCATCCCCGCAGGGACTGGGTACGCCTCGCCCGTTGGATCTAAAAAAGTCTGCGTGAGGTACCAACATTCTTCATCAATGCAGCCCGTCCTTCGAATGATTAAGTCTGAGACTTGTTCATCCCCTGAGTAAAGCTGAAAACCTGCGGCCACCGTTCCCTCGGTGACGGCGTCATCCATTGGGTTTTCGTAAAAATCCACCGTCTTGAAAATCGCTAAGGCAATCTCCACTTCTTCTTCGCTCAAGTTATCTCCTAAAATTTCTAAGTTCACATATTGATTGCCACAAACTCCTTCGGTGCAAGGGCCCAGTCCATTGGTATTTCCCATAAAAAGCACGGTGGGTTTATCACTCTCCGGCACTACCGGCACGTAGATTTTAGACAAGTAGCCATCGATGGTTTCTTCAGTCACCCTGTAGGCATCGGGGTCTTCGAAGTAAACAGAGTTATTAACAAAATCTGCAGAAAAAGCTCCGTAGTCAAACATCAGTGTCATCCCGTCTCCAGAAAATTCACCTACCTTTGAATCGATACCCATTTGAGGATTGTACTCCCAGCCCTTAGGTGCCTTCACTTGAAACTCTCCAACATCCAAAGTCGTCCAGTCTTCTGTAGAGATTTCAGTTTCTACTTTTACTGTTTGTGTGCTGCAAGAGGCCAATATTAAAAAACCGATAAATAGTGAAATCTTTTTCATTGATTGTTTTGTTGAAACAAAAAAAGACTAGCATTTAATGTGGTCTTTCACCACTCAGAAGCATCTCCAGTAGCACCTTAAATCGACGCTCACGCGTCTCAGGCTTTTTGGCGGTTTGGAGTCGCCACGCAATCGCGTAGATATTTGCCTTGCTGAGCGTTTGGAAAAACGCATATGCCTCTTTATGCTGCTTGAGCGCCGCAATAAAGTCTTCAAGGTACCTGTAGTCCTCAGCAAGCCAGTCATGCCACTGCTCTTGAGACGCAAAGGATTTAATTTGAGGTTCGTCAGACATTACCAAATATAGTAAATTGAGGAAGCTTTATTTTCAAATGTTTGCATATGGCAGAACCCAAGACTCAAAAAAACAACGCCAGCGTGACTGATTTTATTGATAGCGTGGAAGACGAGCAAAAACGTAAAGACGCGCACGAGCTTCTGAAGATTTTTGAAAAAATCACTGGAGAAAAGCCCACTATGTGGGGCACCGCGATCATTGGCTTTGGCCAGTACCACTACAAATCTGAGCGCAGCAGCCAAGAAGGTGATTGGCCTCTCACCGGCTTCTCACCTCGCAAAGCAAACCTAACGATTTACCTAATGTCCGGTTTCACGGACCAAGCGAAGCGCCTCGAAAAACTTGGAAAACACAAAGTAAGCGGCGGCTCCTGCTTATACATCAAGCGGCTATCGGACATCGACGTGGAAGTGCTCAAGGAGCTGATAGCTGCATCTGTGCAGTATATGAAAGACAAACACAACGTAAACTAAGCTAACCTACTCCTGCAAATTGCCAATGTAGTAGTTGCTCAAGAGGTCCCAGGCCGCATTCGAGTGTATGGAGGCAAAAATTCCTGTCACTTCTTGGCCGCAACGACTGGTTATGTTTTTCCTACCCCCAGGATGCTTTGAAATATAGGTGGTTACGTCATAAACCTTCTTATCGATGAGCAAGTAACAATCGGCTTCCACATTATGTAGAGCAATCTCCGCCATGGGTATGGAATCGCCAGAAAGCACGGTATCTGTATTTTGAGTATCTATGGTTGGGTACGCCAAACTCATTCCAAAAATCCCCAACACCACCAAAAAGAAAAAAACTAAAACGCCAAGGGTAATTTTTTTCATAGTTAAAAATTAAATTCTTCCGAGTGAATAGAGGCCAGTGCAACTTTTTTTTGCAAAAGCTGCGATCGTAAAGCATTGATCATAGCGGGAGGTGCGCAGAGCAAAATCTCCTTTTGATCGAAAGAATGCACTTCTTTTTGGAGGAATTCGGCATCGATGCGGCCATTTTTTTCAGATGAAAATAAATGAAATCTAAAATTTGGATTTTTCTGGCCCAAAGCTTCCAATTCCTGTCGGTACACAGCCTCCCCCTCTTTTCCGACGCAGTAGAAAAAATCAATGTCCATTCCGTCTGGCAGAGCTCCAGCCAAAGAAAGAAAAGGCGTAACACCTATCCCACCCGCCAGCCAGATTTGATGCGGTGAATGGGTGTGGTCCAAAGTAAAATACCCAAATGGACCCTCTATCAAGGCCTTGTCACCCACCTTAAGGCCTTCAAGCGCTGCTGTGTAATCGCCTAAATTTTTTACCGCCAAGCGAAGTGTTTTTTCTCCGGGAGTGGAAACAATACTAAAAGGATGAGACTCGGCCCCCACGGCACTCCCCGGGAACTGCACAAAAATAAATTGTCCCGCCTTAAATGACAAAAGCTCTGAAACTGGTTCCATAGAAATTTCTACAATGCTTTCATTCAAACGGCGCAGAGCAGTAACAGTATATCCCCATCTCTTAACCATAAAAAAGCCCAGCACCGTTCTATAAAAAAATGCGGCCAATCCAATGGCGGCCAACCCAAGCATGTAAATCCTCAAAGGCAAAAACCAGGCAGTATCGCTAGGAATCATCCACACATGCAAAGCCCCTAAGAAAAATGCGAGACCCAAAAACTTATGTGTCCATTTCCACAGGTTGTATTTAGGACGCAAATACAGGGTAAGTACAATGAGCACAATCATTAGCCCCAACGAGAAAATCCCCCAGTTCACCGCCCAATTCGCACTGGGCACAAAAAAGGAAAAAGCTTCCTGCCAAGTGTCAGTGTACTGCGGCAAAAGCAGGAGCGGGTGGAAGAGCATAAGGATTAGGGCCAGTTGCCCATAACGACTGTGTTTGTCATATACCTGGTTGAGCCCTCCAAAAAACCTCTCAAAAATTTTCAGCCGTGCGCTTAAAAACAATGTGATGGAATACAAAGCCGTACCAACCAAAGCAGAGATCTGACCGAGGCTGCTCAGCACAGAATCCAGGGTTGAGAATTTTAGCCCAAGTGGCATAGAAAAAGCCCACAATAAAACAGGGATAATGCTGAATATCCCTACGAAAATGGAACCTGATTTGAGCCGCATAAGCGAGGTTGAATACAGGGTTATTTTAGACTTTGAATGGAGTAGATGCAATAAGTTTTAACTGGGAAAACATACCGTACCCATTACCCTATTGTCGGTTTATATTTATAAATAAGGTTTAAATAAAAGATATCATTGACTATACCCACAGGGGTATATAGTGTGGGCTCATAAAGACATCCCATGAATAAAAACCTGGTACACCGCCTGAGTCGCATACAAGGACAGATTGAAGCCATCAAAAAAAACCTAGTCGAGGACGTTAATACACAAGAGTCTTGTCTAAACAACATGCAGCTCCTAAAGGCCTCCATAAACGGGCTTAAAAAGTTTGGGGCGGCCTACATGACTAAGAACATCAAATCTTGCATAAACTCTGGAGCCTCCTCCAAGGAATTGGAGGCCGCGCTGCTAACAGCCATTGACACCGGCTTTGATCTTTAACCCCTCACCCAATGAACACCGATATAAGTGTACAAACTTTAAAACAATTACTCGATTTAGGCTTGCCTGCCACCAGTCTTTTGGTGGATGTGCGAATGCCCTTTGAGTTTAATGCCGGTCACATCGAGGGGGCCGTGAATATTCCTGTATCTAAACTGCTGGAACGCATCAACGAATTGGCTTCTTACAAAACTCTATATTTGCAATGCCAAAGTGGAGGGCGAAGCGAACACGCATGTGAACTTCTGGCTGACTCCCCTTTTGAACTGGTTAATGTAAGCGGCGGAATTCAAAACTGGTTACTTAGCGGGTATCCAGTGATGAAGTAATCTATTCAGCGTCACTGCACAGCAGATTTAAGGCTGCTTGGGCCGTTTCGCGTCGAAATGTGGCAAGCGCTTCTGCCCCAGCCGCCTCTTCATCAAAGCCCGATAAGCTCTCAGCAATCACCTTCAATTGAGCGAGCTTCCTTCTGTGCGGGGCACAGTCGGGCTGCCACGACAAAAGCAGGTTAAAAACTCCTTCGATTCTTATTGGCAATCCTCGGTCGTCAAATGGGATCAATGCTGAAATCAACTCAGCAAGCTGCAACATCTCCTCCGAATTAGGTATTCTCTGACCTCTATTTGCTAAGAAGTTTCGATACGCCATCTCGACTCTTCCAGGAACAGTCCCTTCTACACCAAATTTGCTTACATCAAACCAATTCCTCCCTTCAGGCTCAATAAGTTCCTTGGTCGGCTCATACACTTCCTCTATTAACCCTCTAATCGTTTCCTTAACACTTGCGACATCTACCGCTCGTCCATCCAGTGGAGAAATCACATTCGTTTTCACCACCGCACGTGCTATTGCGCGCAAACGCCGATTTAGTCTCTCAGATTGACTAGGAAACCCACCTTGCTTTTTAACAGTCTCAGGAAACTCCACACCCTCGATACCCAAAGCTTGAAGTAGATGTTCCAATGTTCCCGTTTCAAGAAAATCCTCAATTGCTCCATGCAAATCTTTAACTTGAGCAGCTGGTTTTATACTTTCTGTCATATAGATCATATATAAAAACAAGACCCCAGCTTACCCGATTATGTAGCAAGGGCTCAAACGAATGTACCTGCAAACAGTGGTTGTTCAGGTCAAATAATCAAAATATACTGAGCACATGTCAAAAGAGGAGATCATTATATTGACGGCTGCAGCAAGTGTTGGGATCGCTTTTGCTATTCACGCGCATCTGCATAATGCCAAACGTGGAAAGGAGATGAGTCGCCAGCTCAAGGAATTTCAAAAACTTCGGATCCCCAAAGACAAATTCATCCAGATATTTAATTCGATCCACATCGAGGATCCAAAAGTGAAGGATGTTTGGGATTGTATGAGCGAGGCTTTAGGCAATGAAGCGTGGCCTGAACTCATACTGGATATGCTGCTTTTCATACAAGGTCAAAGCACATTGAGTGGATTCAATGAGTTCGGGATCGATGATCAGGATTTTCCTGATCACTCAGTTGATCCAACAGACAACGTGTGCTTGCACTTTAGATTGAATGAATATTATTGCTCAAAGTCTAAACTGATTACTGCTTACAAAAGCTTAGCCAAGGCACTCAAAAAAGCAGACATCCATTCATGGGCAATGTGGACCGGCGATCATGATACAACGAAATACCAAGAAAGATTCTTGTGAGAACTGGCGGGCCACTTAGGCAAATCTGTGAAAATATTCTCTCAGTTTCTTTCTTCCTCTAGATAAGTGAAGCTTCACGGAGTTCTCTGTCATTCCGAGCTTTTCGCCTATTTCTTTTGCAAGGAGGCCTTCTCGATATTTCATCATAAAGATATTTTGTTCGACCAAATTCAAATGCTGCACTCCCTCCCAAAGAAGCTGGACCTCCTCTTCTTGGCTCACATCTGAGTCTTCCAGGGAAGCACTTAAAGTGTCGGGATCCTCAATCAAAACAGGTTTGGTCTTACGATAATAGTTAACAAGCAGGTTGTGGGCAATCAGGAGTAAGTAGCTGAGGTATGGGACTTTACGATAGTCAAAAGTGGGTAACGAGGAAAACGCCCGGCTAAAGGTATCTTGAGTGAGTTCCTCTGCCATTGGTACATCGTTTCCCAATCTATAAAGAAGGTAGTTAAATACTTTATTTTTGTATTTTACAAATATTTTTTGAAAGTAGATCGGGTCTTCTTTTGCGAGATGCAGATACAACTCGTCTTCATCAAACTCTTTCTGACTTTCCCTGAAAGCTAAAAACTCTAAAGCACTCGCGGCATCCGAAGTATTTTGAAAGATTGCCTTTTGATCAGAATCAACCCATCGATTGATTAGACCAAGAACGTCTTCAGGATGCCTTGTTTGATTTTGAGCAACAGCGTTAAGTTCACGTTCAAAGTTCTCTCGTGAGCGATCGTCCAGTAAACTCGGCTCAAGCTCTAAATAGTATTCAATTTCTCCATCCTTCCCGAAGATGGGAACGATATGGATATGCTCCAGCAAAGTGTCACCCTTAGAGCTAGTATTAAAGACTTGTCCTGAAAAGGTTTGCTTCTTCTCTCTTAAATTTTCCCAAAGCTTATTGTAAAAATCTCGCTGCATGTGTCCGCCCCAGACTTGCCCCGGTTTTTTATTAAGCATTTCCTTAAGCGAAAACCCCTTGCGAGCTTGCAAAGCTTTATTTGCATACAAAATGTGACCGTGAATGTCCGTCACGAGAATCTGGCCTGTATACTGGTCCAGTGTGCCTTCAAAATCCATAAGCTATCCTAAAACAAGGTTAATGTACGCCATACACTAATCTTGTCAAGTTCGTCAGGACCTTTCTTAGTGAAGAGAAACTTTTTTCTTGTGCAGTTCTCTGATTTTTGGAATCTCAATTTCAATACCTCCGTTTTTACTTTTAGCAGTGAGGTGTTTTATATCGGCATTTTTAAAGAATAAAGAACTGTCGTATCCTTTAACACCAACTCATGCAAAAGGTGTCATTTAAAAATCCATGACACCTTTAATGAAAGAGAGTGTTTTAGTAGGAGAATATACCTTCTAATCCCATTTTTTATGACCGCAACTCATCGAAAAGAACCTGGCTCCACCGGAGAGGGAGAGTATTTCCATCTCATCGTCCGTCCCAAAGATGAGTTCGTGTTTTTCCATACCCGAGACGTGGGACGCCAGGGTCACAGTCAACTTGTTCTGGGAAAAACTAAAGATGGAAAGTGGGGCACCCACAAGTGGCTCATCAGTAAAAAAGATGCTTACATCACTACGGATGGGGACTTAAAAAGCGACGATTTCAAAGTCCAAAGGATCATTGACTACTGCAATGGAAATCTCGTCCACAGAGAAAAAGACATTTTCCAAATTCAACCCTGTGACCACTCTAGGAAACACCGTTCCTGCCGTAAAGAAGAATGCCCAGAAATGTACTTTGAAAATTACGATGAATACGATCGATATTTTGCTGACCACACCGTTACTAACCACTAAAACTTTTTATGATTACATCAAAAGTATCTACCACCTTCATACTTATTTTGATTGCTATGGTGCTAGGTATTTCCTTTAATATCGAATATTCGAAGCAACATGAAGAAGAGCCATCCCCAATTAACAACGAGGACGTAGAAGCAACGGAAATGGTGAAGCTCTATTATTACAATCCTGCTTTGGATAGTGATAATGAGGGAAGTATTCTTTGCAGTGAAAAAGGCCTTGTACCGGTTTACCGCTTTCTACCCAAAAGTTCGTCGATTATTGAAGAAACTCTTCAGCTTCTTTTGAAAGGCGAACTCACCGATGCTGAAAAAGCGACTGGACTGAGCACGGAGTATCCTTTGCCAGGATTCACTTTGAAAAATACCCGCCTCACTGATGGTATACTCACCCTTGCTTTTGAAGATCCTGAAAATAAAAGTAGTGGTGGTTCTTGCCGAGTAGAAGTTCTATGGCTTCAAATTGAGATGACCGCAAAGCAGTTTCCTGAAATAAAGGAGGTTCGTTTTGAGCCAGAATGGATTTTTCAACCTTAAACTCTTTTTTTACCTCATAATTTTGGCTTGGTGACAACTTGCACACACTCGCTCACCCAGCCGCTATGGTTTTAATTTTCATCGCATACTTAGTAGTTATGATGAATGACACGTTCCTATTACCAAAGTGTTATTTAATAAGAACTTAACCCCATCTTTATGATGTACGCATCCTCTTATCCCATTTGGATTCATATCCACTGGGCTTTTGTGTTGCTTTTTCTCTTTGCCTTTGCAGCAGGCATAGTATGGCTCGTTCGCTTTGCAAGCAGAGATGTCCTAAAGAACACTTTATGGGTAAGCTTAGTGGCCGGACTTTTAGGCATGCTTCTTACCACTTCCGCAGCGTATCAAGGCATGGGCTACATGATGAAAAACATGATGCGTTCGTGGGATGAAGAGGACGGGCACCAAAACTCAGATGATTCTCAAAGTACTCAAGATTCTGACAGATATGAAAGCATGGAGGAGAGAATGGACGAAATGATGGACTTGAGCAACCAAGATGAACAATGAAATCTATATGTTCCACGGGAACTCCTCCTGCTACAAAGCAGTCCCACCAAATCAGCAGCGTCTAAACCCTTCTGGAAATGGCTGGCCACTCGGGTCTAGTACCCTTTAGCCTGTTTCATTGTAGTGTCTCTTGCCTTGAGACACAACTGTGGCGTTTCAGGCTAAATGAGACAAATGAGACAGTATAAAAAGGCTAGGAAGGACGAGCCGCCCATCGAACCTTGCTGGGTTCAAACCCTTGTCGTTCGTAAAAATTCAAAGCAGACTCATTACCCGCAGCGACGCTGGTCCAAAATCGCCCCACTTGCCGTTCAGAAGCCCAACTTTCAGCCGCCTGCAAAAGACTTTTCCCATAGCCCTTGCCGCGAGCTTTTCCACGCACCATCAGTTCCAAAAGATAAGCCGAACCATCGTCCTCCAGTTCCACTACGCTGAAACCCAGCAACTCTCCAGCCTCAAAAACTCCATAAGCCGCCGCCGTCCCGTCTTGAAGTTTTTCATCAATCTCCGCAAGGTAAGCATCAATTTCAAAAACCGCTGGATCAGCAAAATACTCATTATCCAATTGATAGTGAAAAGCTTGCTGTTCAAAAAGCAAGTTCTTGAACGATTCAACGTCGGACAAAGGAACAATCTTCGGACTGACGACATGGGTTTGAGGAATTTTCTCAATAAAAGGGAGTCGTTTCCAAAAACCAGCGGGAGCTTCCACTCCTAGTGGAAGGTCGATTTGAATCCATTGTTTGGAACCAGCTGGAATTGCAAAATCCGACCCAACGCCATACGACAAATCCAAGTACAAGTAGTCCGAGAAACTCAAGTCGGTGACGGAAATGTGAACAGTCTCAAAAGGGGGCATGGATCCACTTTATTCTTTTAGCAAAGAGTGGTAAACTCCTAACCTGTTAATAACAGACTATGCCAGAAAGACCAAATAGATACGACCGCCACATGAATAAGAAAGCTTTGGAGAAAAAAGCCAGAGCAAAAGATCGCCATGTGCGACATCAAGAAGATGCAGAGGCTACAGAGGCTGCATGGACAGAGTTCGAGGCTCAAGAAATGGAAGGAACTCGAATGGGCATCATCAGCAGTGTTCGAGGCAAGGCACTTACGGTGATGGACAATCATCAGACCTGGGAGGCCAGCTTGTCAAAGAAAATACCTGCAGATTTAGGGGCACGGTTAGTTGTTGGAGACAAGGTTCTGTTCAGAGAATCTACGGATGAGACTTCTGGAAAAATTGAAGGTCGTCAACCACGAACTTCCACGCTAGCCCGTTTTAGAGGGGATAGACAAAGAATTTCTGCGGCCTCTCAAGAACAACAAGTGATTGCAGCCAACGTAGATACGGCAGTCATCGTAGCGGCTAAAGACCACCCGGAATTCCATCCTCGTTTTGTAGATAGATACTTAGTGATCTGCCAAGATGGAGGAATTGAACCTGTAGTTTGCATCAATAAAAGTGACCTTCCTGGGGAAATGCACCCCTCTATCGAATGGTATAAATCAGTTGGAATTCCTGTAGTAGAAACTTCAACCACTGAAGCGAGAGGAATCGATGAACTGAAAGAAAGAATCAGGGGGAAATTGGCTGTTTTGGTAGGAAATAGCGGTGTTGGAAAATCCTCATTAATCAATGCAATTCTAGGAACAGATTTAGAAACAAAAACGGTAAGCGGAAAAACCGGCAAAGGCCGACACACTACTACTGCCTCCAGCCTCTACAACTGGACCAAAGATTCATATTTGATCGATACTCCCGGTATTCGTTCACTCGGTGTATTCCACATCGAAAAAGCGGACCTACAATTTGGATTCCCAGAGTTCGCAGATTTTACAGAAGGCTGTCAGTACGGAGATTGTTCTCACTCTCACGAACCTGTATGTGGAGTGAAAAAAGCGGTTGAAGAAGGCCTGGTCAACAAACACCGCTATGAAAGCTATTTGAGAATGCTTGAAGAATAGTTAGCGCCCCATTGAACTACTTCGTCGCACCGTTCTTTTAGCGTGTTCCGCAATGTGAAGGACCACCTCGTCAAAGGAATGACCTTCGTGTTGTGCAGCCAGAACAAAAGCTCCATCGGGATGAAAGCTAACCTGGCCATTCATTTCCAGAAAATGCAAAGACCCATCGGGGGCCAAACGAAAGTCGGCTCGGCCATAACCATTCACATCCAGTACCTCAGCAACTCGTGTTGTGAGAGCTAAAATCTCACTCCGAATTTCTGGTGAAATATTATCGGGACGGACAACATCTACAGTATGGTTGGAATTTGTTTTTAATTCAAAGTCATAGATTTCTCCTCTGGGGTATCGATATTCAACAGGGCCAAAAGTTCCCATCCCTTCAATGAAGGAGCAGCTCAAGTCACGACCTGAAACAAAAGCTTCCACCAAAATGTTACGTCCGTATTTAGCATCCACTTTCCTGATTTGTTCTTCAAAAGCAGTCCAGTCTTTTACAATACAGTTTTCATCCATCGCCATGCTGGATCCTTCACTATTGAGCTTTACGATAAGTGGAAACGGAAGTGCTAGACCTCTCAAAGGTTCCAGATCCCGAGCATTTCTTAAAACAGCACCCCAAGGCATAGGAATACCATGGTCTCGCAGTAAACGTTTAGTGAGCTGTTTATTGTGACAGACCACAAGCTCCGTAGGCCCAGGACCAGAATAATCGATACCCAAGTTTTCTAAGATCGCAGGGAAAAGAGCTTCGCGTGCGGCCCCAGCAAACCCTTCGGCCACATTAAAGACCAAGTCGGGTCGATCAGCAGCAAGCTTTGCCACCCAAGAAGCGGTATCACGAGTGGCTTCAACGAGTTCTACTTCGTGGCGACTGCCGAGAGCAGATTGAAGTCCATCAATCGTAATGGGGGAATCAAACTCAGCTTCGTGCTCGCCATTGTGACGATTCACATTGTGTAGGAGTGCAATTTTCATTTTTGATAGCTAAAGGCCAAAAAATTCCACAGCAAATCGCAAGATAAAATACTGGTGCGTCCGGTCGGATCCAGCAAAGGATTCACCTCCACCAAATCCATACCTACATAGTCCGCTCGTGGCATGTTTCGCATCACATTTATGGCTTCATGGGCGCGAATTCCACCAAAAGAAGGAGTGCCTGTTCCCGGGGCGTCTATAGGATCAATAAAATCAATATCGAAAGAAATATATACAGATTTACAGCGTTCCTGCAGTCGAGCGACGGCATCGGTCACCACGCTAGAAAGACCTCGCTTCTCCACCTCATGTCCCGTAAAGAAATGAATGCCTTGCTCTCGGATAAAGTCCCACCACTTTTTAGGAAGAACCCCACGTGGACCGATCGTAGCCAGCCGATTACCATCAAGATGCCCGTCTTCTATGAGCATACGAAAAGGATTACCATGCCAAACACGTGGAAGAGTCAAATAGCTGGTCTCAATATCAGGGTGCGCATCAAAGTGTAAAATACCCACAGGCTTTCGTTCTTCAGGAAGTCCGGCAAGCAAACCTCGGAAATTTCCATAAGTCACAGAGTGATCTCCTCCTAAAATCAAAGGGAAACACCTTCGTCGAATGCCTTCCACAGCACCACTAATGGCATCATTTGTCTTTTCAGCGTCACCCGGATGAATATGGACGTCGCCCAAATCTGCAATGTTGAGAGTGTTCGAAGATTTTGTAGACCCATCCTTCAGATCCACATAATCCAAACCTTCAATTCTATCCCAATGCGAGTGCTCACGAATGGATCGAGGAGCGGCTTTAGCTCCTTCACGGTATGAAACACCAAAATCCAAAGGCACTCCTAAAACTCCCACATCAAAACCATCCAATTCATCGAGCCCCACATATGGAGCTCTCATGAGAGTGGGGATACCGGCAGCTTTGAATTCTTCTGGATCGTGTTTCATATTAAAATTCATTCACATTACAAAGTACAATAGCGTTGCCATGATAATGAGTGATGAGATCCGGATGTTGCTGAGCCATTTGAAGCATCTGCGGTCCAATCTTGGCACGAGCATATTTAGCTAAAGCTTGAACAGGAATACGGCTCACTATCGGGCAGTCTGGAGAAAGTGTGATCACCACTTCGTCATCCTTTCTCATGATGTAGAAAGGCCATGTATAACAATCAAAAATCTCGTAGGCAAACACTGCACAATTACCCGTAGGATCATCATAAAAAGGGCAGATTTTCTTTTCGGAACCAGGAATGTCAGAAAGAACCACTCTGTATAGATCTCCTCTGCGTTCAAATTGGATGGCGCCAACTCCAAATTCTCGCTCCACACGTTGAAATTGTTCCTCGGTGAACATAGGAGCATCTTCCAGTTCATCAGGCTCATACTTACAGCACTTGCGACAATCCATGCAGTGCCCTGAATTCAAAATGCTAGGATCAATTCGTTCAGTTCGTTCAGTCATATTATTTTTTCCAAAGTAAAGTATTAATGTCTCCAGGCTCATCCATAGCCTCAGGAAGATCTGGGTATTCAATAACGTGTCCTTCACGCTCAAAAATCGCCACATTCCTCGATGCGTCGTAGCCCTTAAAATCTTCACGGCGAACTTTTCCATGATGGGTGTCCAAAACTGTCCGGGTTGAATTCACCCAAGACGCCGTACCCCAGTTCATTTCATCAATCATTCTGAACAACCGCTCCAAACGAATTCTAAACACAGCCGAATATTTAATAGGATCGGGGATGAACATCGAGAGATTTCGAATATCCATATCATCCAGCATAGTTAAAAGCCGAGTCAGCACCTCAGGATGATCATTCACTTGTCTGAGAAGAGGAAATTGGTTGTACATGCGAACACCCTTGTCATTCAGAAGGTCAATTTTGCCGCGTACTTCATCGCAAACTTCATAAGGGTGCACAATATGGTGGACTAATCGGACTCGGTGCTCGGCCAAAGCCTCAGCTCGTTCTTCGTCATACACTTTTGGGGCAAAAGCAAGGGTGCGAGTATGAACACGAACGTTTGGCACGCGTGCTTCATTCTTTAGCTTCCCAAGAATATGAACCAGCTGCCTTGTGGGCAGAGTCATTGGATCGCCACCAGATAAAATCACTTCATTCACTTCTGGATGTTCTGCTAAGTAAGCAAGAAGAGTATCAATTTTTTCATCCAAAGAAGGCAGTTTCCTTTCATGTTGATCGGCGAGCACATCTGTTCGAAAACAATAGGTACAGTGTCCCGCACAGTTGTCTGTAGGGAAAAATAACATTCGTCCCGTGTATTTACGCACAATAGAATCAGCTGCACCTTCAGGCATATTGGCACGATCATCTACAAAATCATCCACTTCCATCGGAGCACGAGCATCAAAGCGGCCTGGAATAGGAAGAGCAGTTCGAGCCAAAGGGCCATTGGTATGACCAAGCACGCACACCTCTTCTGCTATTTTGCTTCTGTAGAAAGGGGTAACTTTTACAGAAAGTACTCCGAGCTCTCGAGCATTTCGGTTGTATGCATCTACCTCCGGACCTTTGAATAAATCAGTTTTTTTCATAAGAATAAGGAGAGTAGCCTTTTAGATTCAAATTCTCAACCCAGGTTCGTACGGTAGGGTTACGATCTATCGCAGCCTGCCACTTGGCTAAAGTCCCGCGATAATGAGCATCTAGAATTCTTTTAGGCAAAGGGCAACGGACATCATCCACCAGCAAAACCAATTCACCATCTACATAGGCAGGGGCAAATGGATAAGACTGGCAGTCCAAGGGTTTGTAGTTTCGACTTGGGTCACAATTGGCTTGATCAAAGTGTTCACGATCGCAATAGCCCAGTTGGCCACCATTGTAGGCCTCTTGAGTGATCAGAATATGAGCACGAAGCTCAGGATCAACGTCGTCCAATTCTCCAGGATAAAGGAGCAGTGAACTCTCGGGTCCAAAATCAGCTTCGCCAGGCTTAGCCTGATGACAGCAGCCAAACCCACACTGACTACTACATGTGACGCATGCATCAATCTTTCCGTTTTCGGGAGCAAGTTCAGACATATTTATTGAGACAATGCCATTAAAAGCTGTAAGCGAGTTTCCACTCGTGGATCAAAAAGATCATGACGTTTCATCCACTCATCGTTGAAAATCGTACTGATATATTTTTCACCACCATCCGGAACAATGGCGACCACATTCCCTTGTTGACCTTCTTCATTAGCGATTTCTAAAGCTTCATGGATCACTCCTCCACCTGAACCGCCAACCAAAATCCCTTTTCTTCGAGCGAGAAAACGAGCCGTATTGAACGCAGCAGGGTCGCTCACCAATCGGCTACGATCAACCAAAGAACGATCAACATTACCGGCAATATCTACGCTTCCTGGATTCCCTGTGCCTGATTGTAGGTAGGGGCCATCTTTGCCTCCAAAAATAACAGACCCAACAGGTTCAACAGCCACCACATGGGATTCCGGGCTTCTTTGCTTGAGTGCACGAGCGGTGCCACACAAAGATCCACCCGTCCCAATTCCTCCAATCAAAGTATGAACTTCACCGAGGGACTGAAGCAGTTCATCTGCTAGTCCTGCATAACCAGCTGGATTGTCTGGATTATCGGCTTGATTCAAAAAGATTGCATTTGGAATTTCGCGAGCAAGTCGTTCCGCTGTTTGTTCTCGCTCATACACAGCCACTCGGTCAGCTGGTAAGTCATCTCCAACTTGCACAATTTCACCACCATAGGCGCGAATGATGTCGATTTTTTCCCGAGCCGCATGGTGATCAACAACGGCAATGAAGCGGTAACCACGAGAGGCGGCAATTAAAGCCAAACCGGTTGCAGTATTTCCTGAAGAAGATTCAACGATCGTTCCACCTGGTTTCAGACGGCCGTCTCGCTCTGCCCCTTCAATCATAGAAAGTGCCATACGGTCTTTCATACTCTGTCCAGGATTCGTCTTCTCCATTTTCAAAAACAATTGAGCCTCAGAATTGCGTACAGGTAACTTTAAAAGTGGAGTACCACCAATCATTTCAGACACGTCACGGAAAACTCGAGGAGACATAAAAACTATGGATTAAGATCTAAGTGAGAAAACAGTGAATCACGCTTCCATTGCCACTGACCATGAGCATCTCTAAAAGCCGCAATTTTTTCGGGGACAGGCAATCTGTGAAAGTCTGTTTCGTTGCTATCCATCATATAACCTGCGGTATTGAGGTAAACGAGTAAATCTCCTCGTTGTGGCACAGCACCGAAATGTACTTTCCTCCAAGTCACCATGTCACTTTCCATGCAAGTGTTGCCCGCTACAGAGGCATGAAAATCTCGAGGAACAGTAGCATCCCGAGTGATTAAAACAGGATCTGGCACAAAATCTGTGTTGAACCATTGCTCAGACAAGTGATTCATATTCCCATCCACTTGCACCAACCATTCTCCATTAGAAGCCTGTTTAGTACCAAGAACCCCAAAAACAGTGATACCTGATTGATCAAGCAAAGAACGTCCGGGTTCAAGGTGGAGTTCCATAGATCTTCGTTTGACTGCATCTGCAAGGCGTTGACCACCTTGCTCAAGATTTAAAACACGTCGCAAACCCTCTGGCCCCGGTGTCTCACAAAAATAGGGATAATAAGAAGAGAATGTCCTGCCTCTAAAAAAATGACGAGAATCACGTGCATGCTCCTGGAATCTTTCCCAAGCGGCACGATCAATATAAGAAACGCCAAATCCACCACCAATATCCAAAACACGTGGCGTAAACCCCTGTGTTTTAGCACAGTCAGCCTCTTCTAGGAGAGCAAAAGAAGCGAGACCCCTTTCCTCCAGCGAGTAGCCATCCAGATGGAAAGTGTAGCCTTCCAACGGAATACCACTTTCACTAAGTAGACGATAAGCCTCATCTAATTGAGCTCGATTCATACCAAAGCGACTTGGTCTTGGAGCAACTTCAGAACTTCTGAGTAAAACACGAGGAGCCACTGCCGATGCAAGTCTTTCTCTAATCGCAAGAATTTCAGCGAGTTCTTCAGGAGAATCTACCGCAATAGAAGCCTCTTGTTGAAGTGCAAGGGCCAAACTCCTTGGATCTTTCATCGGACCTGAAAGCCTAATTCTTCTGCCCACGACACCGTGTCCAAGTGCGGCACGTTGTTCGTAAAGGCTGGAAACGTCGACTCCAGCGTTGAGCGAAGCGGCGACCTCTAAAGCAGAGTCGCTCTTATTGGCTTTGGCAGCAAAAAAAACGTCTCCAGGTAGACCTTCTTCCTGCAAAACATTTCTGAACTCACCAATATTCTCTGCAATTTGCTCAGGGAAAACCACATGAAACGGTGTCCCAATAGATCGGGCAAGAGTGGCAAGAGTGGCGCGTTCATCAAGGAAATCAGAAACATCCCTTGATTGCAGTGCTGGGAAACGGTCTTGAGAATCACTCATGCCAGTTTGATCAAAATGGGGATTATTTTATGTTTTCTTTACAGATAAAACAAGGGCTTATTGCAAGTTGAAGAACAGATTGACACTGCGGTGCTAGCACTCAATAATTCTTAGTGCTAATTTTATAACTACCATGCCTATGAGATCCCACAGAGGAATCAGAACTCAAATGTACAAAGACAGTAAAAAAGAATACCGCTGGAAAACACTTGCGGGAAACAACCGTACCATTGGAGCTTCCACTGAAGGTTACAAAAATCCTACGGACTGTGAAAAAAATGCAAAAATGAATGGCGTAAAGAAAATCGAAAAAACTTTTTAATCAACCTTACGTAATAGATGACCATCCAACTAAGTGACCATTTAGGTGTAAATGAAGCTGACCTTGAACGGCTCGGAGTATTAGATGCCATAGTTGGACTCGATACGCGTCTTTTTGTCGACCCATTCCTTTTTGAAGAGACCACGATTCCGGAATTTGCAAAGGCAAGGGCAAAGATTAAGACTTATTACGGTCAAATATTAAAACTGCTAGTCGCCTCAAAGACCACAGACGATAAGGCTTGGAAGTAAGCATTGAACCCTTTGCTAGACTCATTAAGAAAGATCATCCTGAAACAGGGGTGATCTTTTAGTTCGTACAACGAAAATTCGAGTATCTATCGC
>CAZUWE010000002.1:0-151581 GCA_964624175.1 uncultured Candidatus Peribacteria bacterium
TGTCTCACGGACTGAAATGGTTTTAGGATCGCTCAAACCTCTCAAAACCCGCTTAAAAAAGGTGAAAAAGCTGACTTTAGTATCGGCATTCCCATATGGAGCTGCACTATAGAGACTATTAGAACCTATTTGGAGCGACAGAAAGACTTCATGAGACCACTAGCGTGAGCACACCACTTGCGTAAATTAAAATAAATGATATAATAAGCTAACTAAGGTTCTTTACAAAAAAATTAGAAATGACTGATCAATTGCACACTTGGGAAACTCTGACGCTCGTTCCAGATCTGGGCGTCGACAGGGCTAATAGAGACGATGGAGAAGTCGCTACTGTTCTGGAAACCGTCACAGATAGCCTAAAAAGGCAAGGGATAGGCGTGCAATTTTCTTTACTTGGTATGGAACCTTTGCACATAAAATTAGGTAGAAATAATTCTCAGGTATCTCTAGAAGAGCTGAGAGAACAACTTAGACCGCTTGCTAAAATTGGCTTACATGAAGGTGAAATTCCCAAAGATGATGGACAACCCATTGAAGGACAACCAGTTCCCACTTATGAAGAGTTGGCTCAATATTGTGGTACCCATACAGTCCTCGCTTGCTCTGGAGTAGCAGGGGGCCCTGGTGGGAGGCCATTCACTACAAAAGGTAGATTCGCAGGGCCTCTGACCAAAGGGAAACAATTTGTGAATGGCTCTGAAGTTGAAGGAGACTATTTTCTGTTAAACGACCCCAGGTGTGGGGTATTCATTAATAGGGATAATTTCAAATACAGAAACGTCACGGTTCTCAACCAGTAATCTGTTGGAGCGGATACAATATCGTGTACTTCACGGCTCCTTAGAAGTAATCGGATTCACCAAACGCCGACTGTTAAAATCTTTAATAGTCTGGAGCGGGTGAGGGGAATATCCTCGCTTTGCTCGTTTACTTCGCTTACGCTCCGTATCGAACCCTGGGTTTCAATTCCCTCTTCCATTCAGAGGAATTAAAAAGCGCCCACGAGGGGCGTTTCTAATTCCTGGAGCGGGTGAGGGGAATCGAACCCCTCTCAACAGCTTGGAAGGCTGTGGTAATAGCCACTATACGACACCCGCAAAGGTGATTGGCCTGCCTATCTTAGTGGCCCCCGCCCGCTTTTTCAAGTGGAATTTGGCTCCAGATTAGCTAAACTGAATTTATGAGTATTCAAGTGTATACCGATGGAAGCTGCCTGGGGAACCCCGGTCCGGGAGCTTGGGCCTACCTTATTAGGGTGGAGGGCAAGGAAATCCGCAATCAAGGCGGCGAACCCTACACCACTAATAATAGAATGGAGCTCACAGCGGTGATTGAGGCGCTCAAGTACCTACAGGAGCACCATCCCTCTGAAATAGAACTGGATATTTATAGTGATTCCACTTGGGTGATCAGTACACTCACTAAGAATTGGAAGCGGAAGAAAAACTTAGATCTGTGGGACGCACTTATGCCCTACTTGTTTGAGAAGAAAATCAGCTGGAATTGGGTGCGCGGACACAACGGCCACAAGGAAAATGAAGATTGCGATAAGCGGGCGCAAGCGGAAGCGCAGCGCCAACAAAAGATCTACGAAAAAATGGACGCTCGCCTGTTGCAATTGCCCGGCGAGTCGCCCACTTTATTTGAGAAAGAAGACTAAAGAAGAGAGTTCAGCTTTTCTACCATCATTTCTTTTGGCATTGCTCCCACAATGCGGTCCACTTCTTGACCATCCTTGAAGAAGATCAAAGTAGGAATGCTGCTCACGCCGAAGTTTTGGGTGGTATCCATTGCCTCTTCGGTGTTGAGTTTAAGCACCTTGGCTTTTCCTTCGAATTCACCCGCCATCTCTTCCACAAGAGGAGCGATCATTTTGCAGGGTCCGCACCAGTCTGCGTAAAAATCTACAAGCACGGGGAGCTTAGAATTAAGCACCTCGTCAGCAAAATTTTGGTCTGTAACAACAGTGGCCATAGTTGAGTTGTAATTAATGACAAAGTATGAGAAGTTTAGCATGCTTTTGCCGCTTCCGAAAAGCCATAATAAATGTTATAATTATAAGATGAACTTTTCTAAGAAAACCTGGTTTTCCACGCTCCTCGCCCTGCCCATGCTTGCTCTGCTCCTTAAAGGCACTCCAAGCAGCAGCACTCGCATCGTTGGAGACCAAAGCCTCACCCTTCCGCTCGAGCCCACCGCCTCTATCATTGAAGTGGGGCCGCACTACCAAACCGATCGCCGTTTTGTGTCGGATGTGTACTCGGCTGACAAGAGCTTTGAACTATTGGGACTGAACTGGGAAGAAGCACTTCCCGAAGGAACGTCTGCTTCTATAGAAATTCGTTTCAGAACCACTGAAGGAGATTGGACCGACTGGCAATCGCTAGAACAAGACAACGACCACCCAGATGGAGACGATGAACTCTGGACTTATGTGATCACGGAAGAAAGCGAGGCTTTTCAGTACCGCGTGTTCTTGGCTACTCAAGATACTTCGGTAACGCCCAAACTAAGCAACGTGACTTTTGATGCTGTAGATGGAGGAAAGAGCTCCGTTTTCAACTCACTTCAAAAGCTCGTCTTCAATGACGACAACACGGTGAAGTCTCGAAAATCTTGGGGGGCGGATGAAGAACTTTTGCTCACCCGTTACTACGATAGCGACTTGAGCAGCAGCGGAGGCGACGACGAAGACGACTATGTAGAAACTGATCCAGATCTTGAAATTGTGAAGACCATCACAACGGACAAGGAAGGAAATCCTTACCTCTGGCCACAAGAATATCCAAAAGACATCAAGAAAATCATTGTGCACCACACAGCCACCAGTGGAGACATCAGCGACCCAGAAGAATCCATTCGTGCCATTTACTACTACCATGCGGTGACGCGTGGATGGGGGGACATTGGTTATAACTATATCATTGCTCCAGATGGAACGGTCTACCAAGGTCGTGCCGGTGATGAAGGAGTGGTGGCAGGTCATGCCAGTGGATACAACACCGGAACCATTGGAATCGCCTTGCTCGGAAACTATGAAGAAGACACCCTACCTGGTGAGGTGATGCAATCGCTCACAGGTCTTGTGTATGAAAAAGCCGAGCTCCACGACATTGACATTGATGGAACCGGGAAGTACCGCGGTAAAAACATGGACAACCTGCTTGGGCACCGGGATGTAGACTCAACGGCGTGTCCGGGAGAGTACGCCTATGATTACTTGGATGATATTCGAAAGATAGTGGGCGAGGCTATGGATGAAGACAGCTCCAGCAGCAAAACCTATGCATACGAGGATACCGAAGATCGCGAATTGATAGTGGTGGACTCTGGGAAGAAAACCACCGTGACGATTAAGATCAAAAATACGGGAACTAAAACCTGGGATAATAAAACCTACCTTGTGGTGAACGCGGACGATGAAGCGGATGATGTAATCACCATTCCCAAAGACTCTAGTAAGCGCACAGCTATGATGAATGAAAGCTCGGTGGCGCCGGGAAAGACTGCAACATTCACATTCACGGCTACTTCAACCAAAGAACCTGGACTCGTACACTTTGAAGCGGCACCCGTATTCAATGGAAGCGAAAAATCCAAGCAATATATGGATCTGGCGTTCTTCGTGGAGGGTAAAAAATCCAGCTCCTCCAGTTCGTCATCAGACAACAACAGCTCAAGCAGTGGAAGCAGCCAAAATGTGATTCAAGCTACTTTCGACGATTTAACATTTGAGCCCGGTGAAAAGAAATACGCATGGGTGCAAGTTAAAAACACCAGCAGCAAAGACACTTGGAAATCTTCTGGGTCTAAGGCGTTTACCCTAGCGTTCACCAACCCTCAAGGAGTGAGCACAGGCACCCCTAAAGTCACCTTCCAAAGCCTCAAACCCGGCTCAGTAGGTAAGGTCTACTTCACTATCACTGCTCCAGGTGAAGCTGGTGAATACGAGATCTCAGTGCGACCTCGCCTAGGAAACTCAAATATCACCAGCAAGGCTTATAAACTCACCATCACGGTGAGCGAAGAAAGCTTTGAAGCTCCAACATATGAAAATCCAATTCGAATTAAATTGACCCCAGACAATGCTGTGGGTTCACCTGAACTAACCTCTAGTGAAAGCTTTGCGCTCTACGACGACGAGGAACTGGTGAAAGTGTTCGATGGAGGAGATACCGTGAAAGTGGCCCCTGGAAGCTCAAAGTACACGGTTACTTCAGGGTCTGAAAAATGGACCATGAGTGGGCCTGTGCGTTTCACGCCAGAAAAAGAAGATGGAATCATGGAGGTCACTACGATGGAGCAACCAAACTGGAACGACACTATCAACTACAATAAATTCCGTGGAACCATGGAGGTTCAAAAAGTGGACGGCAGCGCCGTGCTCATCAACGAGCTTTCATTGGAAGACTATGTGATGGGAATGGCTGAAGAGCCCAACGACACCCCAGAAGAAAAACTCAAGACTATGGCGATTTTGGCTCGTACTTACGCGTACTACTATATCACGCAAGCAGAAAAATTCCCTGGTAAACCTTACGATGGGGAAGATGATCCTGCAACTTTCCAAAAGTACTTGGGGGCTAACTATGAGCTCAGCAAGGTAGTGGAGGCGGCTAAGGACACGGAAGGAATGATTGTGACTTACAAAGGGACCGTAGTGAAAACTCCGTATTTCAGCTCTTCGGATGGAACTAAAACCAAGAGCGCAAAAGACGTGTGGGGTTGGACGAACACCCCTTGGCTCGTATCTGTTTCGGACAAGTACTGTAAGGGTACGGCCTTTGCTGGACACGGGGTTGGTCTCTCTGGTTGTGGCGCCAAAGCCATGGCCGAACAAGGGTGGACATTTGAACAAATCATCAAGTACTACTACACTGGGGTAGAAATTGACACCCTATGATCGTAGCACTCAACACCGCCGAAGCTCAGCACGAACTCGCTCTCCTTCGAGAAAACCCCTCGAATAAAGGGGAATACGAATTGATCGGCGAAAAGGTTTGGATGGATGAACGCCGTCATGAAGACGTGTTCACTCCTCATTTAAAACAGCTTTTAGAAGAGGCCGGCCTCACCAAAGAAGACATCACTACTCTAGTGTGCGTCAAAGGGCCCGGGACCTTCACCTCTCTGCGAATGGGTGTCGCTTTTGCCAATGCACTCGCGGCCGGCCTTACCATTCCACTTTGCACCCTAAACACATTTCAATTGCTTCGTCGAAAAGCCGCTCTTGCGTCGCCCACCCTCGTGGTGCTCTACGCGGGACGGGATGAAGTGGGGGCTCAGCTCGACGACGAACCTGTGCGTGTTGGTCCCATTGCGCAAATCCTCAATGACTATCCACACGGTGCTATCAGCGTGGTGGCGGATGTGCCCGAAGCACTCAGCGATACCTTGCACTCAATCATTCTCGAGAAAAAATGGCGCCGCGTGGAAGGACACGAACTCCAAAGCATGGGTGAAATGCTCATGACCTTTGGGCTCAGCGAGCTTGAAACGGTGCAGACCATCGAGCCTTACTATTTAAAAGGACCTCATATCACCAAGTCTGCTGACCCCTGGAAACAATGAGCCTCTACCTCGTGGCCACTCCCATCGGAAACCTCGAAGACATCACGCTTCGCGCCCTTCGCATTCTTAAAGAAGTAGACCTCATTGCAGCTGAAGACACTCGCCACTCACACGTGCTCCTCAAGCACTATGGCATTGAAACACCCTGCACTAGTTACCATGGCCATAGCTCCGATGCAAAAACCGCTGCCCTCGTGTCTGAAATGCAAGGTGGTAAATCCATTGCCCTCATCACCGATGCAGGCACCCCGGGCATCTCAGACCCTGCCTGGGCACTGATCAAGTCCGCCCTGGCTGCGCACATTCAAATTGTACCGGTGCCGGGTGCCGCCGCCTTTCTCACTGCGCTGATGGGCTGTGGACTTCCTATGAACGAGTTCAACTACCTCGGCTTCATCCCTGCAAAAAAAGGCCGCCAAACCCTTTTCGAATCGCTTAAAGATGCCCAGCAAACCACAGTGCTCTACGAGTCGCCCCATCGACTTCTCAAAACCCTGAGCCAAATGGAAGAAATCCTCGGTCCCGATCGAGTCCTCGTGGTTGCGCGCGAGCTCACCAAACTGCACGAAACTTTCCACCGCGGTACGCTCGCGCAGCTTAACGAGCAGTTCAAAAAACAAGTGCCCAAAGGGGAGATGGTGCTGCTTCTTGCGCCAGCGAACTTTGCACTATAAGATAGGGCCATCTTCACACCATCCAATGGCCTCCAAAACTCTTTCTAGCCCCGGCTTTTTTAAATCACTTCCTGCTTCTGTGTATTCTCCCGAATTCTACGCGGGTATGGAGAAACGATCCTTTTGGAAAGGTTTTTGGTACATGGTCGGCGTGACCTTCATTCTCATGCTGCTCTGGAGCCTGGCTCTTTTGATTCCCTACAACATGCACAAAGATCAAGTGCACGAGACCATCGATAACATCGTGCACTTTTACCCTGAAGACTTAGTGATCACCGTGCAAGATGGAAAAGCCAGCACCAATCAAGAAGGACCGGTGTACATCAAACTCAATGACGTGATTCCTACTGAAAATTGGAACTCTAACTTTAAAGAAGGCTTTGCTGAGGGACTCGAACCACAAGTGGAAACCCCCAATTTAGATGAATTCAATCTAGTGGTCCTGGACACCGTTACCCCTTTCAGCAATGAACAATTTGAAAGCTATCACACCATTGTGTGGCTAGCTGAGGACGCGGTTTACGTTAAATCTGAAAACAATAAAACGGAGATCATCCCTCTCAAAGATGCCGAAGACATAGTGATCACTAAGCAAATGGCGGATGAGGGCATGGAAAAAGTGTGGGAAGGCGTTAAAGGCATCATTCCTTTTGTACTCGTTGCGATAGCGGTATTCTCTTTGATTGGTGTGCTGATGTTTCGCATGATCTACTTGCTGATTCACTCACTATTCTTGCTCATCGTCTACAGCATCATGGACCTGCCTTACAACTACGCAACCGCGTATAAGACAGGATTCTATTCAATTACTTTGAGCACCTTCTTGATGGTACTTGTTACCTTCCAGCCATGGCTTCCTTTCTTGAAAGCAGTGCCTTTTATGTTCACCATTGTGAGCCTCATTGTGGTGGTGGTGAATTTGGATCAAGCTAAAAAGCGTGGCCTCATCAAAACAAAGAAAGCCTGATTATTTGCTTTCAAACTTCCAAACGCCATCCCAGCCCTCTTTGGGCATCAGCTTGAGTTGCGCTAACCGGGCGAGGTAAGTTTTTGCAGGGCCATCTTCCGGGAGCTGTGCCAGCACAGTTTGAATCTTTTTTTCAGCACCCTCCCAATTAGCGGCCTTGTAGTCTTCCAGAGCGCTTTCCCACTCAGCCACGAGTTTTTGTCCAGCCTCACTGGCTCCACTGAGTGCGCCCATCACTTCATAAATGGCGATGGCATTGTCTTTTCCTTTCAAACACACGGTGTCGATCTTACGGAAGAAGATCTCACCCTTAGCGGCTTCAAAGGTCCCTGGGTTCACAAGTATTCCGGTGTGATAAAACTTATTCGCTCCCTCAAGGCGCGATGCCGTATTCACAGTGTCGCCCATAGCGGTGTAATCAAAACGCTGCGTAGATCCCATGTTCCCCACAATAGCGTCTCCAGTGGCGAGTCCCACACGGATGTTGAGCTTGTAGCCCATCTGAGCGTTGAGGTCCTGCATGCGTGCTTGAATGGCCAGCGCTGCTTTGCACGCCTTCACAGCATGATCCGTCATTTCAACGGGGGCACCAAATAGTGCCATAATCGCATCTCCCTCGTATTTATCCACTGAACCTCCATGCGCCATAATAACCTGCGCCAAGGCATCAAAATACACATTGATCACGCGGACCACTTCCTGTGGCTGCAGCCCTTCGCTCAGATTTGTGAAGTTCTCAATGTCCAGGAACAGCGCCGTAATATTCTTGCGATCGCCTCCCAGCTTCAGCATCTCAGGCTTCTCCGTAATCTCCTCAGCGAGCTCCGGCGACACATACCGTGAAAACGCCGTCTTCAGCTTGCGCTTCTCTGCGAATTCGGTGAGGTTTCGATACACCAGCACTCCAATGTAAGCCACTGCCATCGCAAACACGGGCCAAATCAAATCAACAATAGTTCCACGGTTGAAACTCCACTGTGCATAAAGCGGAAAGCCTATGAGGAGCATAACTAAGAACCCAGCCCCCAGTAGAAGAGGGGCAAAAAGTGACACAAAGACCACCAGAACCGTCATCAGCCCAGCACTGAGTAAGTAAGCCCCACTGCTTTGGTGTGCCAAATACTGTCCATCAAGCATGGTTTGAATGGCATTGGCATGTATTTCAATCCCTGGCATGGGTCGATGATCGTCAATGGGTGTGAAATGTCTGTCTTGCAGAATAGAGGCTGTAGCACCTATCAAAACAATTTTTCCTTCAAACTCACCCTGATCCACTCGCCCGTAGTAAACATCTGAAAACGAAACCATAGGGTAGCTATAGGATGGCTGAGCGTAGTTGATGAGCATCTGGCCTTTTTCAGTGGGAACTTCTACTTCCGCATCGAGGTAGGTATCAACAATTTTTAAATCCACGTGTTTTTCTTCCTTTCCATTTAAGTTGAATAGGGTTGGGATAGCGAAAATCATATTTGAATTTTCTCCTTCTTCCGTATCAATAATATTACCAAATCCAGATTCCGCCGCATCTGCCACTAATTCATTGGAGGTCTCCTCACTGCTGATATCAAAACCTTGTCCGTTAAAACTTGCTTCTCCTGTATAACTCTTTAAAAGATATACATTGCTGTATTGTTTGAGCAGATCAGCAAAGTATTGATCATAAGGATGAGGCTCATTTAAGTAAGTGAGAATCGCTTGAGCAAAATCTACGACCGCTTCATTGCCTAAGGCTTCTTCCGATAGGTCACTTTGTCGTATACCTGAAGATTCGCCAAAAATAATGTCAAAAAAAACACTTGAAGGCTCTCCCGTTTCGATAGTTTGAAGGACCTTGGCGTAGTATTTTGGAGACCATTGGCTTATGGCCCCTAATCCTCCATTTTCAGGTTGATACAGGCTTTTTTCATCTATGGCGACGATTATAATATCTGGATTAAGCTCACGACTTTTATATAAGTGGGTGCTTAAATTTTGTTCTTGTAGGTCAAAAAGGGGACTCACACGAAGCCCAAAGCTGAGACTCAAAACGCTCAAACTCAATAGCAAACCTGCAATTATTTTCTTTTTATTTTTCACAAACCTTAAAAATATCCTTTAATTATACCAAAAAAACACCTTTTTTAGAAGGCCCTAAACCTAATAATGAGCTTTTTAATAGTAACTAGCTGTTCTTACGACGTCGGAGGAGAGTAGAAAGTCCAGCAATTGCTGCCATCACCCAGCCTGACTTGCTAACTTCAACGCTCGTGCAAGTCATATTGCAACCTGCAGGTTGTTCATGCTCTTCAGGAAGGTCAATTTCTTGAGGATTTCCTGAGTCATCAATCTGATGTTGATCTGTGTCTGCATCTGCATCCGCATCGCTATCTGAATCTGTATCAGTGTCAGTATCTGAATCCGCATCACTATCTGAATCTGTATCTGCGTCACTTTCTTCTTCGGTGTAAGGCACTTCATATGAACCTTCTCCCCATACTTCTGAGTTACCATTTACATCTGTAACTGTGACTGAGCCGGCATCGATTTCCAAAACAGCTGATCCATCTCCAGGAGCAAATCCAGAGATTCCCAATACATATCCTCCGAGGGTTTCATCAGAATTTCCCTCAATGGTCCAACCGTTGAAAGCTTGTGAGTCTAAGGTTGCTGCGCCTGAAAAGTCGATTGAATCCAACAGCTCATCCATAGTAATCACTACATCCCCATCGTAACGCACATCTCCACTAACAACTCCAACTACAGAACCATTCCCAAGACAGATAGTCGCACCTTCTCCATACTCACCAGCTGAAGATTGATCAATACAACCGGGCTCCACGTCTGTATCAGTATCGGTGTCAGTGTCAGTATCAGTATCGGTATCAGTATCGGTATCAGTATCGGTATCGGTATCAGTATCGGTATCGGTATCAGTATCAGTATCAGTATCAGTATCAGTATCAGTATCAGTATCGGTATCGGTATCGGTATCAGTATCGCCTTCTGAGCCAGTGTCAGTGCCGCCAGAGCTAGTACTGTCGTAAGTGGTTTCATGACGCTTTACGATATCAAAGTCCCCATCAGCATTTAGCTCCGCACAATACCAGTCCATATTGTTTGGCTCTAGGTATGGGTAGAAACAGTCATCAAGATCACTAACGCGCTGAACGGTACCTGATACAGTATCCTTCATCCACATCTCACTGAAGTTTTTTCGATAAAACTCTCGATTGTGTGCAGGGTCTAGTACTGGGTTGGTTTCATCTGATGAAGAACTAGCAATAGAGGTCCCATCAAGGTTTTCGAGGTCCATATCACCTGTGCTAACAGCTATCGCTCCGTCACCAGAAATCTGATCATAGGCAAACTCTGCAGCACTGCCCCAGTAGGTCATATCTATAGCCTCATCAAGACTTGACCAATCACCGCCAGCTGACAAATCTGTCAACTCGTAAGGCGTAGTGGTTTCGTCAAAACAAGTCATAGTGCCCACATCTTTGTGCTGACAGGCCCATGCTGAAGCTATTGCCGTAATTGCAATGTCGGAAGCGGTACTAGCACCAGGCGCAAGATATTTGGGAAGAGCGTACGTGCTCAGATCCGTATCCGCAAAAATAACTGCAACGTCTGCAGATGACCCATTTGTAGGATCAGTATCAATTGCAGTAGGCCATGCCTCATTAATACCAATGCTTGAAGCTCCAGTCACATTTGTAGCCGTGTCAAAAGTAGGAGCAGGTTCTGCACCTAACGCATCATCAACACGTGTAGCTATACCAGTTGTTAAAGCCGCACCCAAAAGAGTTCCAGCTAAACTTAATCCTTTCCCTGGAGACTTAAGGACGAGCTCTTCTGGAGCGCCTGCTTGTTGTCGATCGTTACCCATAAATTGGGGGATAATCGACTTAATAGTACCTTAAACCCGTCAAAAGTCAAGCCAGGTTAGTTGGACAAGGTGTAAATATCAGTGCTCTCACCTGTTGTAGACCTGGTAACAATGAAAGGGTAGTAAAAAATACCATTCGTCTGCTTATTATAGCCTTCACCGACTATAACGGCTTTTGTATCAGCAAATGGTTCAGACGCATCTGAGGCCAATTGCCACTCTAAGTAAGGAATGGACGCGCCCGACTCATCTATTAAGGGCTGCACAATACTGAGCTGAAGCGACAAAGTAGACAGGGGGTAAGTGTAGTCAGTGTGTGTTTCTGAGCAAATCTGATAAAGTTCCTTATAGGGGTCTATGTCTTCACCTTCTAATACGATATAATCTATAGAAGAGCCTTGGTCTACTAGAGATTCATATATTTCTGTATTTAGTTCAGAACAACTAGAGCTATACGTCGTACATTTTTTGTAAGAACCAAAAGAAAGATATTTTTTATCAGCGGGTATTAAAGTAACTGCATTCCCACTTGCATCTTCTCCAACTAATTTCCAAAAAACAACAGAATCGTCATCATCATTCGGATCACTAGCTACATCACTTCCATCCCCATCAAACTCAAAGCGGCTGGAGCAGGGGTATTCGTCGGGGAGGCCGGTGGTGTCGGCGCAGGGGGTGCGTACTTTGAGGTACCAGCCGGTGAAGCTGGTGAAGTCGGCGGGGAGGACGAGGTTACCGCTGGAATCGGTGTAATACAGAGGAATGGTTACGCTGTCGCCGTATATGAGTTTGTTCCAGTTACAGGGCTTGTCGGGGTCTTCGTCGTCATCGAAATCGCCATCGTGATCCGTGTCGCGGACGGTGCAATCGTCGTTGATGGCAGCGTCGCCTGTGCCGGGGATCGGAGTGTAGTAATAGCCATCGGTATCCGCTTCATTCAGCTGCGCAGTCGAGTAAACGGTGTAATCCCCCCACGTTTCGTACTTGCCGTCCCCATCTTCATCCACTTGGAAAGCGTCTTCGGTGAGGTCTATGGAGTACCCTGCGGTTTGATCTTTCATTTCAAGCACTCCAAGCTCCGTCGCCGACTGAGCCGCGAGCATGGCTTGGGTTCGTCCTTCCATCTCCCCAAAGTAAATCAGTTTTTCATTCGTGTTTTCAATCGTTGTACTAGCAATGATCATGATCACGGTCATCACGAGAAAGGCGAAGAGCAACGAGTAAGCGGGAGGTGAGGCGTGGCGCATGTAGTTAGTGTAGGCAAAATCAGCAATGGAAGCAAATCTACGACTACTACCCCTATGGCAGTGAACTCTCTAACACCCAGCTTTCTACCACAGATGCCAAACACTCATTCACAGACAAAGAACTCGATGACTCCCTTGGCCTCTACTACTTCGAAGCCAGATGGTACGACGCAGATATTGGCAGGTTCACTAGTCAGGATCCTGCGCAGCTGGATAACCGTGTTTTTAAAATCCTGAGTGATCCGCAGAGTTTGAATTTCTATGCGTATAGCAGGAGCAACCCTGTCAACTTGGTGGATCCGAGTGGGGAGTTTTGGAATGAATTAAAGTCATACGCATCTGGAGTTGGAAACGCTTGGGGCGCCAATCAAATATTCGGTATTGGTCGTTCGTCAGGGGGTGATGCATATTTTAATGCAGGTCAAACAACTGGAGACTTCCTCTCTATTGTTACTGGTGCAATGGAAGTATATATGGGTACAGGGGCAGCTGTGGGTGGTGCAGGAGGCGGTTTAGCTCTTACACCAGCCACATTTGGAACTTCAGCCGTAGTTGGAGCTGCGGTCGCTGCGGGTGGTGTAGTGGTAGCTGCTCATGGAGGAAGTGTTATGCTAAGTGGTGAGATGAATCTTGCTCAAAGTTCTTACAACCCAGGAAGTGATTTTGAATACGGAACAACTCCAGACGGCAGAATATACACGAAGCATGGATATACACGTGCTAATCAACGAGACATATCGGGAGAGCAGATAGACAATACCATCAATAATTATACTGAAACTTTTGACGCTTCTAACGGAAAGACTGGATTTTATGAGTCCAACAATGATATCACAGTTATCACTGGAGATGATGGCAAGATTGTAACAACACATCACGGTAAACCTGCTCAACTTAACAACTAATTATGACAGCAAACCATCCAAAAATTATTAAGCATGGCCCTAATACAAAAATCCAACTCCTACCTAGTGAAGTAGTATGTGTAGTTGAGAATATACATATGAATGTGGACATAAATCCGCAGAGTATGGAGCTCGTGGGTGTAGAGATAGTGGATCTTTGCAGTCAAATCATTGAAAAAAAAATAAAATTAGAAAACTTAGAGTGCTACCGTGATAGTGAAACCTGGGAAGTAAGTTACGATCCTGAATACGACATTGGCTACTTTGGTTTAAAGCCAGTTGAAAAAGTAAGTTATACTACCCAACAGTCAAAAGGTTCTTTGCTTTTAGATAAAGACTTAAATTTAGTTGGAATAGAAGTTAATGAAAAACACTAAACTCCCTACATTTTCAGACTTACTCAACCTAGCCATCCAGAGAGTTAAACCAATCTACTGGAAACTCATGGGCATCAACCTAGCGGCATGGATTGTGTGCTTACCGATTTCGATTTTCTTCTTTTTAAATTCTGACAGATTTAGTAGTTCGATAAGTCTAGGAGAGGTGGATTTTGTTGTGTTATTTGTAACCCTCAGCGCAATTAGTATGTTTGTTGGATTTTGGGGGAAGCTTGCGCAGAAGTATTTCATTGTTAAAAAAAAGATCAGTATCGCTACGGCCTATCGAGAATCTTTAAATCTCGTCTTCCCCTTGTTGTACATTTACCTGCTTACTTACTTCTTCCTTCTACCCACGTATCTTTTCTTTCTTATACCAGCTTTAATTATCTTGGTACGTCTTTGGTTCACGGACTGGATTTTGATTGTGGATGGTAGTAGAGGATTTTCTGCACTTATGAAAAGCCGTCTTCTTTCTAAAGGCATGTTTTGGCCAGTTTTGTGGAGAATTCTTTTGCCTTGGTTTTTACTTTTTATAGTTATTATTTTTTTATCAATAGGTATTAGCTCTTATTCGCATAACATACAGAGCCCGTTAGTTAGTCTTGCAGTTACTCTACTTGAAATGGCCGTTTTCCCATTCATGATGCAATACGATTACGAACTTTTCTCTATTCTAAGGAAAAGAAGATCTACCTCAACGATCCAGACACTCCCCACTCTCAGATATAAGATCTTATTGGCTATAGGGGTTTTGATGGCCATTATGTTTGCGGGCATCCTTGTTCTAAATTTTTTGTCCCCTGAGTTTTTAAATATTCCTGCTGACCCAACTCATGGAGGGTTACTTCCTGTTACTTAAATAGAAATTTTTTGCGTAAGCTTTAAACCCTCAATAGGGACTATCTGTTGGAAGTTTACTCTGTAAACGTGAGTGAACTTAAGATTGGTGCAATAAGTTTATAGTCGTAAATTCCAGCTTGATATTCAAATACGTTATTTCCAAATTCAGTTAAGTAAAAATCTGTGTCAGTAGCTCCAAATATGTTTGAGTGTATATGCACTTTTGTGTACTCCTTATTTGAGAAGTTTTGCACACCCACAACTTCCACACTCTTATAGCCAGCTTTATTAAGCTCTTCGATGCGTTGTAAGATACTTTTATCTGGGTGAACTGTTAACCTAGTATAAATGAAATCCATATCTACAGGTTCGGGTTCAAAACGGCTAATAATAAGAGTGTTTTCAGAGGTTTTAAAAACCTTAAGTTCCATAGTTTCTTCTTCGGCAAAAGGATCGAAATTTCCGTACTCAAAGATAATTCCAAATTTATCCCATTGATACTCTGTTTCGGTTTCAACAGCTGTGGTGCACCCGAGTAGAAAAAAAGCAGTGGTGAGGATGATTTTTTTAAACATAGTAAGTTGGTTAGTTTAACCCTTAGTCAGGCTGAAGAATATCTCCATATAAAACTGTCTCTGCTGCGTAGCCATTATAGCCATGCGTATCGTTAATATATCCACGATTCTCTTGTTGAGCGACAGAAACATAAACTTCTAACTTAGTTTGCCATGATTGACCGGCCGACCAATTCGTCCAGTTGTTATACTCACCACCATTAGCCCAATGTTCCAACTCGTGGATTAAACTTGTTTTAATGTAAGAGTTGCCTTGGTCCTCGCCATAAGCGTTGGAGTATAAATCAATATCGCCCTCTGAAATATTGTAACCTGCAAAACCTTCTGAGTTAGTTCCGCCAGCTATATTGATAACAGGCCCTGAATTTGGGTCACTTAAAACTTCGTTTATGTCTACATTATGCGTATTCGTAAAATAATTTTGTATATCGGGACTAGATTGAACATCTTGTTGTAGGTCTGATAACTGTTCAAAAAACTGATCTTTAACCTCCTGGCTAGCTCCCTGTGTGTTTGCTGTTAACTCCCCACTCGGATCCACCAAGTTGACAGGGTTGCTCCTGCTATACGCATAGAAATTCAAACTCTGCGGATCACTCAGGATTTTAAAAACACGGTTATCCAGCTGCGCAGGATCCTGACTAGTGAACCTGCCAATATCTGCGTCGTACCATCTGGCTTCGAAGTAGTAGAGGCCAAGGGAGTCATCGAGTTCTTTGTCTGTGAATGAGTGTTTGGCATCTGTGGTAGAAAGCTGGGTGTCCCCGCACTGGCAGAGGTTCCATTCCTAAGCTCCTCGTACTGATTTACGTAGTATGTGTAACTGTTGCTTCCGCTGCTGCTATCCACAATTTTGTATCGTGATCCCGAGTGGTCGTAGGAAAAAGTTTTAGTTCCACTTGCACTCAAGCGATTGCGTTGATCCCATGTGTAGCTGTGGGTTCCATCTGAAGTGACGTTTCCTTTGGAGTCGTATGAGTAGGCAGTGCCAGCAACGCTGGTTACGGCGTGGGGATTGGCTCCACTGGCCCAGCACCGAAAAAAGCTACTCTGGACAAGAGAGACTTGAGAAAAGTCCTTTAGAAGTTTCGACAGACTCTCCATTTATTTGTATCGACCCCTCACTCGTCAGCTCCCAGCTGAACTCATTGCTGAAATGTGAATACTGATAAATACACCTGTCAACACTCAATAAGTAGAGTAATTTATTTCTTTGTATAAAAGTGTAGGTATCATCATTTTTAATCTGGTAAGCTTCAAACTTAGTCGCCGGCGAAGTATTGATGGTGTCAACTTTTTCGAGGACAGGCGCAAATGTAAACCGCATGATGCTAAAAATGAGCAACCCAAGAAATACTGAAAAGGACAATAGTCCTGCGGCTTTAGATTTAATGAATATTTTTTTTAAAAAACACAGCTGAAATATTAAAAATAAAATCAGTAGAAAATCAAAAGTTTTAAGATTCAAATCCAAATACCAAATACTTATGCCAATAAAGTACTTGTTTAAGATGATGATCAAGAGAAATACAACTGAAATTGTAACGGTTTTTGAAAGTTTATATGTCATAGGATTAATAATTTGTATAAGGATTTGTGGCCATTTCATAACCCCATTGTGCCATTCTACTGTCATAGCTGTCATCCGTTCCACTAAAGCTGAATCCGCCAGACTGATTATTAGTTATATCACCAAAAAAATCCGCTGCCCATTGTGGTACACCATACGCTCCTGCTTCGTAACCTAGATGTATATTTCCTGGTGCATCCTGTCTAATAATTTGCCCGTGATAAATGTACGCCCAATATTGCGCATTTTTGCCAGTACCAAAGGCACTATCCCCCCAATTTTTTAAATCACCTTTCCCGCCATTATTTGCATAACTTATAAGCTGAAATAAGTTCAAGCCTGCGTCTGCAATTCCAGTGTTTAAATCATCCAAAATACCAGTTACATCTTTCACATGTGATGTTCCGACTGCTAGAAATTTATCGTTTGGATCGTCTGAAGATAAAAGATCGCCGATTGATCTTTCAGGATCTATATAGCTCACTGCAGCAATATCCTCCCAAGTGGTGGTTATTCCATAAGCTTCATTTACAGATGCCACGATGTCCTCTTTTGTGTCGCCTTCTTCTAGATCTCCGGTCTCTACATTATAGAGACCTGTGGGGTCAATCATCACAAGAGGATTATTTGCACCATATGTATAACTCATACCATCCAAAGGATCCTGACTAGTGAACCTGCCAATATCTGCGTCGTACCACCTGGCTTCGAAGTAGTAGAGGCCAAGGGAGTCATCGAGTTCTTTGTCTGTGAATGAGTGTTTGGCATCTGTGGTAGAAAGCTGGGTGTTAGAGAGTTCACTGCCATAGGGGTAGTAGTCGTAGATTTGTGTAACGTACTTACCCGCATTGGCAGTGAGAGCGGTGCCTCCCAGATGGTCTTGGACGGTGTAGGTGTATGCACCTCCCTCCAGGGTTGCCACACGTTGTCCTGCGGCGAAAATGTAATAGCTGGGTGTCCCCGCACTGGCAGAGGTTCCATTCCTAAGCTCCTCGTACTGATTTACGTAGTATGTGTAACTGTTGCTTCCGCTGCTGCTATCCACAATTTTGTATCGTGATCCCGAGTGGTCGTAGGAAAAAGTTTTAGTTCCACTTGCACTCAAGCGATTGCGTTGATCCCATGTGTAGCTGTGGGTTCCATCTGAAGTGACGTTTCCTTTGGAGTCGTATGAGTAGGCAGTGCCAGCAACGCTGGTTACGGCGTGGGGATTGGCTCCACTGGCCCCCGTGCCCGAGTAGCTGAGAGTACCAACGTCCGACTTGTAAGTTAGATTTCCCACTTCGTCGTAAGTGTAGCTTTGTGAATAATCACCGCCGCTGCGACCACTGGTGCTCGCTGAAGTGAGACGGTTTAAATCGTCGTAAACGTAGCTAAGGGTTTTAGCGGTGGGGGTGGAGGAAGCATCCACAATACCGGTGATATTGCCGTTTGAATCGTAGGAGTAGGTGAGGTCTTGTACATTGCTCACGGTTCCGCCGCTGAGCGTAGTGCTATAAATTCCGGTCGTTTCTTTGCTCGTTAAGCGATAAGCCTGTGCAGCGTCGTAGGTGTTGGTGGTGACCATGCCGTTTCCATACGTCATTGAGCTGACTTGTCCGGTGGGAGCGTAGTCCAGGTCACTCACTACATTGGTGAGTGTGGTGGTGCCACGAGTTACTTTTTCGAGGGCGCCGGTTGCATTGTAAGTGTAGTTTACGGTGAGGGCTGACGAAGGATAAACCACCTTGGTTGGACGACTCAGTAAATCATAAGTGGTGGTGAAAAGATATGACCAATAAGTGGTAAGACCGGGCCTCATGATGGAACGAGTTTCTTTTGTTGGATTGCCCAAATAATCGTACTCGCTGAACTGTAAAATTAAGTCGGAGCTGAGGCCGCTCTTGGCTTGATAAAGTTTCATGCGGCCGCGAGTACCTGTATCGTAAACGAATGTGTAATTTCGTGCGGTGGTGCTCGCGTCCCAATCTTCATAGGTGGGACGGTCGAGCTGATCGTAAGCCCATGTGACGGTTTGCCCGGCAGGATCCGTTTGCGTGAGCATATTATTGTTTTTGTCGTAAGTGTAAGACCAAGTGCCAAACGAACTTTCGCTGGAGTCGTGCAGATCTTCCTGAGTCACTTTCAGTCCTTTGTAGTCGTAGGTGAAATTTCGAATGTTACCTTGAGCATCGGTGATTTTCACCAATTGTCCCATGGAGTCATACTCGTAACTGCTGGTATAGGTGGCTCCATCGTTTTGTTCTTCAACCGCAATCAAATGCCCCGATGCATCGTAGGAATAAACTTTTGAAATTCCATTGGGATCGGTTACGGTGCTTTCCCACTGCGAGTAATCCGTGGAAGTGCTGCCAGTTGGAGTGGTGACCGTGAGCGGCCTGTTGAGAGCATCGTAGGTGCTGGTGGTGCTGTACGCGGATGGGTCTCGTCCGAAAGCACTGCTGGAGGTGGAGTAGGGAAGACTTTGTTCTTCTACTAAACCCAAGTCGTTGTACCAAGTATCCACCGTGGTGTAGAGCGAGTCCTCGGCCAAGCTGTTGCTTTGAATGATTCGGCCTAAACCATCGTAGTACGTTACATTGATGCTGCTCACACCATCTACAGTAGTTGTGGTGGTGCTGGAATTGGGAACGCTGCTGTCGTTGTAAGTGGTGGTGCTGAGCGTGGTGAGGGCACCGGTGCTGGGGTTTGGAACGGACACGGTGAGTACACGACCCAGACCATCGTACGAGGTTTGACTGGTTCCGCCATTTTCATCAGTATAACTGCTGATTTGCCCACTACCATAATCGTAACTCGAACTGGTGCTGTAGCTTTTGGGATTGGTGCTTGTGGCCGGATACAAGTATTTGCTGTCGTAAGTGTAAGTAGTGATATAGCCTCTTGGATTTTTTACCGTCAGCAGATTCCCATAAGCATTGTAGGTGTAGTAGGTGTTGTGCCAGGTGCTGGAATTGTTCCAAACGGACTCGTTGGTTAAATTACCGATGCTCACCACATTGAGCGCAGCACTGTCGTAGTAGTAACGCGTTTTTCTTACCAAATTATTAGCGTGGTCACGAGTGCTTTCTTGTGACACTTTATTTCGTATGATGCCGGAAGCATCGGTGGCGTACACATAGACAGTGCTAAACTTCTCATTCAAGGTGCTGATGTCCGTGTAGGAGCCGTCTTCATCGGCATCCACCTCGCCGTAGTAAGTAAGCGTGCTGATATTCCCATTTGCATCGTACACGTAGTTCACTGCGGTGTCTCGATGCCCACTGCCACCATCGTAGTCCATGGTGACTGAGTCGCTTTTAAGAATAGACAGCGCCCCGTGACCGATATCATCTGTCTCCCAAACATCCACCATTCTTTTAAACAAATTTCCGCTGCCGTCATAAATTTCGGTTTTATACGATCGGCCTATAAGAGCTAAACTATCTTGATGGTAATAAGTCACCGTTTCCTTGCCGCTCTCGCGGGCGGTAATGCTTTCAAAACCTCCAAATCTGCGATTCAGTTCGTCTTCGTAGAAATAAGTCCCGCCTTGGTACGAGAATTCCGTGCTTGAGCTGGAACCCAGACCGTCTTCCACGGTGATTTCATTCACCACCGTCATTGCAAACGGCAAATCTGGATTATCAAAGTTTGTACTGGTGTCATACGTGATGCTGGTACTTGCTCCTTTAGGGGACTCAATGCCGCTGAGCAGCAGCGGCTCTGCTTGATTGACGTACACATGCTTACTGCTGCCCCCGTGCATTTCAGACTGGATCACATCCGAAAGGCCATCGCCGTCCACATCAAAGAATTGCACGCCATTGGGGTCGCCATAAGCGGAAGCAATGCTGAGCGGCACGGTGTACGCGCTGTCTTCCGACCAACCGGTTCCATCCCCGCGGTTGATGTAAACTGCGTTTTCACTAGAGGAGTCTCCCGAGTAAACAATGTCCTGCAAACTGTCGCCATTCACATCCACCAGATCTGCAACGTCCATTCGAATGTCACTGCTGTCCCAAAAGTAAACAGGCACGGTGTAAGCGCTGTCCTCTGTCCATCCGGTTCCGTCTCCGCGATTAACGTAAATGGTTTGATGCGCACTGCCATCGTAACGAGATTCAACGATATCAACGAGTCCATCGCCATTCACATCCGCCAGCTCTACTCCTTCATCTTGGTCTCCACTTCGGTCATTGAAGTAAACAGGAATTGATACACTGCTCACGGCATTCCAATCCTCGGCTTCCGGGTCAAATAGATAAATGGTTTTTGTGCCCGATGAACCTTCATTGAGCGACTGCACAAAATCTGGGAAGCTATCTCCATTTATATCCAAGAGACGTATCCCTTTGTCATCTCCGTACCCATCGTTAAAACGCAAGGGTAGGGAATAGCTGCTGTCCTCCACCCAAGTGGAACTTACCTCACTGTAGACATAGGTCTTACGGGTATCTATGCCGCCCGACTCAAGATTGGAACGGAGAATGTCACTATGACCATCGCCATTCACATCCGCCATACGTGTGTTTCTCATCGTGGTTCCGCTGTGTTCCCAAAAACGAACGGGAACACTGTAACTGGTATTTTCAAACCAACCGCTTCCATCTCCTGCATTTATATAAACCTTTTGAGTGGTGGAACTAGAGTCACTCATTGAATTCACCAAGTCTAAAAGTCCATCGCCATTCACATCTGTGATGTCCACTCCTTTATCTCCATTGTCACCATTCATATAGAAGTAAACGGGGATTTGATAACCACTCACTTCACTCCATCCTTTGCTTCCACTTTGGTAAGTGAATTGGGTAGGCTCTAAAGTTGTCACAGTTCCATCGCTGCTACGCGCAGACTCCGTGATGCTTTCCAGCAAGGAGAGATCACTATTATCAGGGTTGGTATAGTTAAAACTAAAATTCCGTTGCCAGGTTCCATCCATACTAGTTTCGATGCTCTCTACTCGGTAATCCGTTATCACTTCGAATTGAGTAGAATAAGACTGAGTGGAGTCGGGTCGCGTTTCGAGAGTGAAGTTCACTTCAAAGGGTCCATCGGTGCTGCCATGGCCCGTGTAAACAATGCTTGAAGGGTAAATTTGACCCTGATCTTTGATGTATTCGTAACTAATAAAGTTATCGTTCGTATCACGAATTTCCTCGAGCATCCATTTGTAAATTTGCGTGGAATCACTGGGATCGTCCTGACGAGTCGCTGCGCTTGAACCAAAAGTATAAGTGGTCCCTGATTTGTCCGTGACCACCCAAGTGTTGTCGCTGTATTCATACACCATAAACCCTCCGTTTTCGTACTTCGCACCATATTCTCCAGTTACCGTGCCGTCGTGCGGAACCAGTTCACCATCCATAGAGGAACTAAAATAGTTGTCGCTGTACAAGCGGTCTACCCCAAGTTTATTGATACGTGAAATGGAGGGGATATCCATGCTCCACCCAAGTCCGTAAAAACTGCCGGTATCTCCTGCTTGACTGTTGTAATTTAAATTCAAATCTGGATTTAAGCCGCTTCTTCCAGGAGCCAAGCTAAGTGGAAGCGAGAAAACATACGCCCCACTAGAACTATTGCTTCGAGAACTAAGGTTGTAGCCCTGTGATAGTGAGTTGATTTGGTAGGTTTGGCTATAGAACCCTTCATTGCGATTAGTGGCATCGGCTAAAGTTTTGGGTGCCAAGCCTACAAAAATAAATATCCCCAAAAGTAGACCGGTCAATGAGCGAATGAATGGCTTGGGCATAAGGAATATATGAAATGGCCAAACTATCCCAAGTCAAAGTAATTTTGTCGAGCTTTTACTGTTGTCAGACGCAGACGACAGTTTATTCGTATGAAGTTACGGTACTATACACTCCCGTTGAGATGGTTCTTTCTATAGTAATGGTGGGAGCGTCACCAAGTAAGCGGTTGGAGTGTTCATCATCCAGGGTCACGGTCATGATGATAGTGATTTGAGGCTGCACCTGCATATTCTCTTCCGCTACTGCGCGATAAGGATCTTCTAGTGGACTCACCAGCACTTGGAAAGATTCAATGTTCAACATATTGGGGCTCACGGGCATGAAGTAACCATCTTCAGGATCGTCGTTGTTGATCAAATCGGTTTCGTCTGGCACGCCTCCATTTGAGCTGCAATCAAAATCAGAGCTACACAGCCAGCTGTCTACCACGCCGTCGTAGTCGCTATCCGTTCCCACAAGGTGAATGGTTGAAATGGTGTACTCGCTTCCGTTCATTAATTCTTTTGCAAACACCGTACGTTTGTCTCCGTCTCCATTGATTAAAATAAGTTCATCCAAAAAGTGATAGTTCATGGCATCGCAATCGATGCTACCATCGGCGGATTCACAAAAAGCATTCATATTAGATTCGTCATCATCGCTATAGCCTAGAAAATCCATGATCCCTGCAAAAGGGTGAGTGTATTCATTGGTGTCTTGATAGTCGTAGTTTGGCGTTTCAAGAGGACAGTCGTCAGGATAGTACCCATCAGATGGATCTCCTTCAGTGCATTCCACTCCATAGCCGTAGATATTATCATAGGGCCCTTCTAAAATAGAGGGATCGTCAGGACCTGGGTTGTAGAAACTTTGTCCATAGTATCCGTAGAGCAAAGTCTCCCATCCGGTTTCGGGAGTTTCGTAGCCATAACGTAGATAATAGGCCTCGTAATCAACGGCATTTTGTTGAATAGAGGCAGCCAGTTGATCCATGAGTGCTTGAGCCTCGGTATATAAAAACACTTGAGCCTGGATGCGTCTTGCAGAGGCCATGCTATTCACCAGCGCCGTTACACACAGCACCGCCACCACAGAAAAAATAGTTAAAGTGATGATGAGCTCGATGAAGGTGTACGCGCGTTTAGTAAACATTGGCGAGGGTTCGAGTTAAGACGAGTGATTTTTGAACTCCATTGTCATACCAACGCACCGTGATGGTGGCATCGTACGTGGTACTGGTTTTATTCGAAATGGTCACATAACGTTGGTAAAGCCGTGATGCACCGGTTACCGCGGTGAAATCGGTATTGGTTACGCCCGTTTGGGCAAAGAGCTGCACGTCATCGTCCCCATCGCTATCGGTGTCCACATCATACAAGTTCAAGAAACCTTGCATGGTGTAATTGGTAAGTCGTGTGATACGCCAGTCAAAGTAGGGTGCCGTGCTCACTTCTCTTGAGAAATAGTAGGTATAACCATTGTTTATTAAATTAACGCCAGTAGCGCTGCTGCAGTCACTCACGTCTGTGATGCCTAAAGTGTCCCAACATTCATCGGGGTCGGTCGAAAGTAAAAGGTAGTTGGTGTCACGGATATTACGTAAAATCTCAAAACCTTCCAGCGCCAAGTTGATCGCCACCGTTTTTTTACCAATGATGTCGTTCCCTTGCACTGAGGTTCGCATAACAGAAAGAGCGGCTGCCGTTGCAAGCACAATAACGGTAATAGCAACGATCGTTTCAATGAGAGATTCGGCTGGCTTGGCGTGGCGCATGTGCGTATGATAATGCTAAAGTAAAAATATGAAAAGTTCTCCACGCGCCTTTACCTTGATAGAACTTGCCATTGTGATTCTGATCATTGCGATTTTGACCGTTGCACTCGCGTCGAGTTTTTTCAGGGGAAACTTATCTGCACGTTTCAACGATCAACTCACTCAAGTGGTGCAAATTTTGGAAGAGGCCAGGGGATATTCTCTCGGAAGCACTTTGATCGAGGACTCTAGCTCACCTGGAACGTATGAACCTGCTGAGCACTACCGCATAACCATTGGGTCCAACCAAATCACATTGGATGCGGTGGGGCCAACTATTGTCACCAATATAAAAACAGTCACCATTGAGCCGGGGTTTGTGATGCGAGACATCACTCCAACCGATCGCATCTTTTACTTTGCGCCCGATGGGGAAATATGTTTTGACACCTATTTATGCGATAGCGGAATAACACGGATGAGTTTTATCTTGAGTGACAGTACAAACACATACACTCAGACGATAAGAATCAATCAATTTGGTGGCTACCCAGAACTAGACTAGAAATCGTATTAAAAATACGGAGCTTCTTACTTAACCACAAAACCGATAATTTTTCCTGGGACGAAGATCTCTTTCACGACTTCACCGGAGAGATATTTAGCAACGTTGGCTTCGGCGCGAGCGGCAGCGAGCGCTTGTTCTTTGCTGGTGTCCGGTGCTAAGTCAATAGTGCCACGCAGTTTTCCGTTCACTTGAACGGCGAAGGTCACGCTGCTTTTCACCAGGAATTTTGGATCCGCTTCGGGCCAGCTCGCCGTGAAGATGCTTTCTTTATTACCAATCATTTCCCAAACTTCTTCTGCTAGGTGAGGGGCCAGCGGCGCCAGCACTTTTGCCACGATTTCCTTTTGTTCTTTATTAAGTCCTTTTTGCAGGGCTTCGTTGGTGAGTTCCATCAGTGAGGCAATCGCCACATTGAAGTTCATATTCACCACGGCCTCGCTTGCGCGAGCCACGGTTTGATGAACAATGCCATCCATGCCTTCTCCACTTCCGTCCACTTGCATCATGCGGTGGAATCGGTCTACAAATCGCGCAACTCCAGTGATTCCACGGTCGCTCCAGTCTCCTCCTTCCGTGAAGGGTCCCATGAACATCAGGTACATGCGGAACACATCGCTTCCATACTTACTCACAAAGTCATCGGGGCTCACCACGTTTCCTTTAGATTTGCTCATCTTCGCTCCGTCCTTGGTGATCATTCCTTGGTGCACGAGTCGCTTGAAAGGTTCCTTGGCTTCCACGAGCCCTAAGTCATGCATCACGCGATGAATGAAACGCGCGTACAAAAGATGCATACACGCGTGCTCGGGTCCTCCTATGTACATATCCACGGGCATCCAGGTGTTCACGCGTTTTTCGCTCCACGCTTGCTCGCTATTTTTTGAATCAGGATAGCGAAGGAAGTACCAGCTGCTGCACACAAAAGTATCCATAGTGTCCACTTCACGCTTCGCAGGGCCGCTGCATTTAGGACACTTGGTATTCACAAAATCTTCCACGGTTGCGAGAGGGGAAGTTCCCTTGGGGATGTAGTCTTCCACGTGTGGATGCACCACTGGTAAGTCACTGTCTGGCACCGGCACTTCTCCACAGCTGTCGCAGTACACAATAGGAATCGGGGCACCCCAGTAACGCTGGCGAGAAATCAGCCAATCGCGGAGTCGGAAATTCACTACTTTCTTTCCCCAGCCTTCTCGTTCCATTTGTTCAGTCATCAACTTCATGGCTTCAGCGGTTTTCATGCCTGTGTAAGGCCCACTGTTCACCAGCGTCCCATGTTCATGCAAAGAGGCTTTCCATTCTTTTACATCATACTCAGCCTTTTCACCCTCTTCGCTCACTAGCACTTGGGGACAAGGAAGTCCCATTGCCTTGGCAAAGCCAAAGTCACGTTCATCGTGTGCAGGGGTTCCCATTAAGGCACCGGTTCCATACATCAGGACAAAGTCAGCTACATAAATAGGCATGGCTGCTCCCGTCATAGGGTTGATGGCGTGCATTCCCGTGAGCACGCCCGTTTTTTCACGATCACCCATCTGGCGATCCAGTTCACTCTTCTTTTTGGTCTCCTGCAGATAGGCTTCAACCGCACCGCGCTGGGCATCCGTAACGTAGTCCATCAGCTTAGGGTGCTCCGGTGCCACCGCTACAAAATTCGTTCCGTAAATGGTGTCGAAACGCGTGGTAAAAATGCGAATGGTTTTTCCTTCTTGCTCCGCAATTCTAAAGTCAGCTTCGTTCCCTTCACTGCGACCAATCCAGTGCTTTTGCATCAAGATGGTTTTTTCGGGCCAGTCGAGTCCTTCATAGTCGAGCAACTTATCCGCGTACTCAGTGATTTTGAAAAACCACTGACGTAAATTCTTCTGAACCACCTGCGTTTTGCAGCGTTCACATTTCCCGTCGTCCACTTGCTCGTTTGCGAGCACCGTCATACAACTGGGACACCAGTTCACGGGCGCCTCTTTTCGATACGCGAGACCTTGCTTATAAAGCTGCAAGAAAACCCACTGGGTCCACTTGTAGTATTCGGGTGAGCTGGTTTCCAGATTTAAGTCGAGGTCATACATACCTCCAATCGCGCTGATCTGCTCCTTCATTTTGTCGATGTTCTTTCGAGTGGTTTCGGCAGGGTGCACACCGGTTTTAATGGCGTAGTTTTCCGCAGGAAGCCCAAACGAATCAAAGCCCATGGGTTGAAACACTTCATAGCCTTTCATCTTCATGTAACGCCCCCAGGTGTCTACCGGTCCATAGTTGTACCAATGCCCAATGTGAAGCTTGTCTCCGCTTGGGTAAGGGAACATGGTCAAATTGTAGTACTTAGGCTTCTTAGGATTTTCTAAATCAGCACGGTTGAGACCGCTTTCTTTCCATTTTTTTTGCCACTTTTGTTCTACTTCAGGAGCGTTATAAGCCGACATACGTACAAGTAAAGTGGGCAAATTGTACCTTTTTAACTGGTGTAGAATCAATGTCTGGATTCATTGACACAAAGCCATAATATTCTATTATAGAGCCTATGACTCGTTTTTTAGGCGCACAACTCGCACGGATGGACATCGACCGAATGGAGGTACCTGAAGAAGAGTTGGCAAAGCTCGACTTAACTAAGATAAGCTTCATTGAGCTGATGCAAATGGCACGGAGAGCGCCTAATGAATTTGATAAAGAATCAGAAAAGATACGGAGAAAATTCTTCATGGTTTTTTCAGAAATATTTTGGGCTCAAAAGGAAGAAATAAAGAGTGGCTTTCCAAATTCTGAAGAGACAAGAGATCAATTCATGGCAAATCCAAGACCTTTTCTGGTTATGGTTCGTATGATTTCAAGGCACTTAGGCGCTTTTGTCTTCAATGCCGCTAATCAGCTGTTCGTGGATCCGCGTACACGAGACGTTCTTATGCTGGTTCAAAATGATCTCGATCGTGATAAAGATGCTAAGGGCCATGCACGCATGCCACTGAACGCTCATTTTTACACTGAGTTGGTTTCTGGAATGAATCAGGTTTGCCTCTATGCAGAGTTGGTTCATCAGTTATATGAGGCAAAACATGGCACACGCATGCCACCAGAGCTGTTGAAGGCAACATTGCGATCCAGTTTTTTCAAAAACATCGCCCTTTCCATGGCACGAGGAGGTATTTTCCTAGAAAGACCTTTTTTTACCCACACTTACGGAAGAGAAGAAGGTCAAATTGCTTCATTCAACTTAGATGCTTTTGACCTTGTGGAAAGACGTGGCATTGCTTTACCTGTGTTGAAGGAAGATATAGAAAGTTCGGTGCAAGCTCAGGTCGACTTTAATAAAGATGCAGAAGGAAAGAGTGGCATGTGTCCAGCAAGTATTGCAGGGGAGTCGGGTAACAGCGGAGCTATTATAAAAGAGTTCACGGACTGGGTCAGTGAACTCCTTTGTGAACATTATGTCCCTATAGTGTGTGCGGAAAATCAGTGTCCGCCCTCTGTAGGGTGAATATAAAGCATGTCCGCACGAGTGCTGTTCTTAGCCTGCTCAAGGAGGCCATTTTCGTGAGTCACGCTGTTGGTTCCAAACACGAGCAACCCCAGACTTAAGGTAACCAAGAAGAGTGAACTGGCAACAATTAAAACCTTGGTTCTCTGAGACAGGGTGTGGAAGACGTCCATAATGGGCTTTTTGTTTTAGAGGATATCAGTACATAATAACATGAATAGATATAGCTGTCAACAATATAGAAATGGCTTGGGGCTGCGATTTGTTTAAGAACAATTTGAAAAGGAGGCAAGTAAAAAGGTGAGCGTATGCTCACCATAATCATTATAATAAACGTAACTTAGTTCACTGCCATGAACCCTCCAAAAAACATTTCTGTAATGTCATCCTCGCAACACTTTAAGGCCGACCGGGCCTACTACCTTGTGAGAAAGCGGAAAAAAGGGTATAATAATGAGATTAAAGTTCGTTATATGAACCTGATCCTCCAAATCCTCAAGTCCGTGCCTCTCTTCCAAAGTCTTACTGAGGAGGAACATAAGTCAATCATCGACCATATCACCATGCAGTATTTTCCTGCGCACTACAAACTCTTTGAAAAAGGGGTGCTTGGAAATGCGATGTACATTATAAAGTCGGGGATGGTGCGCATTTATAATGAAGGGCAAGAGCTAGCCAACCTTGGGGAAGGAGACTTCTTTGGAGAAATGGCACTTATAGAAGATCAGCCAAGAAATGCAAGCGCAGAAACCTTGTCAGACTGTGAGATATTTGTTTTAAATAAGGAAGACTTCGCTGTGCTTCTGCAAAAAAGCCCAGACATCGCACGCAAGGTGGAAGAAGCCTATAACTCACGTAAACAGGCAGATTCGAAATGATTTTTTTGCATCTCATTATTGCTCACCTTCTTGGAGATTTCGTCTTTCAGTCCAACGACCTCATTCAAAGGAAGTACAAGAGTTGGACCGGGACCTTCCAACATGTTTGCATCATTGGTGCATTCACCATGTTGTCACTCTTCCCTTACTGGCACCACCGTGAAACCTGGTTGGTGATTGGGACCATTTTTGGCATTCACTTTTTTCAGGACTGCCTGAAGATCGCCTACGATATCCGGTATAATAAGAAACGCAGCACACTGCCTTTTTTTGCAGACCAGCTTTTTCACGTTGCCCTCATTTGTATACTCAGTCCCTATCTAAAGGACTTGGATACCCTCAGTCTGCCTGATTGGCTAAGCGCCATCTACTTTTCAAAACTTGCCTTGGTCTACTTAATGGGAGCTATTTTATTCTCCTACACCTACGACATCACCCTCTTTCAATTCATTCGTCAGCAAGATAAAAAAATCTCCGAATACACGGCAAACATCCCTGGAATGCTCCGACGCATAACCGTGTACAGCATAATTTATGTACTTATCTTAATCTTTGGCAGCCGCCTCGTGTAAGTCCACTTCATTGGATTCTGCTTTCGTTAGATCCAAGAAAGTAAAGGTCCACACCGCCGTAGTGAATAAGTGGAAAACTCCAAGGAAGTAGGAAGCAAAGTAAAGCACCACAAGACCCACGAGTCCTCCCACCACCACCCCAATTTTTGCGAGCGTTAAACTGGTGAAGAGGAAAATTGGTGCCAGGATAAAAGCGGGCACCAACAGAGCTACCAAAATATTGAGCGCTACTCGCACAATGATCACAGCCATGAGAAGCAGCATAAAAAGGGTATGATGCCACTGGCGAATCACCAGCCCACCGCTCTTCACAATGCTGTTCAGTACGCCTTCTTTATCAATCACAATGTAGTACTCGGAGTAGGTGAAAAGCAGCGTACACACCAGTCCCACCACCAGCACGAGCAAGAAGATCCAACCGAACACTTTAAAAGGTTCAGGCCCAAAGATACGAAACGCAAAAGAAGCTTCCGTAAAAATTCCCACAAAACTAAAGGTCTTCACAAAGGCATGGTATTCAAAGAGTTGTAAAAATCGCGTGAACCCATAGCTGATTCCACGCGACACAGAAGGTTCTTCACCGGCACGGATGTGTGCCACCAGTTGAATGAGAGCACTTTGGCTGAAAACGGGTAGGAGCAAATAGATCACCCCAATGATTGCTACGATGATGGCACCGAGGACTCCAATGGTGGGTTGGTTCTCAAATAAAGTCACCACTGCTTTCACTGCCTTGCTCAGCAAATGTGCTTCATGTGCACCTGAACGTAAGTAAGGTGAAGTCCACAGAGAAATGGCTTGGTAGCTGAAATAAACCATGCTCACCAAAAAGGTGAGTAATGCGGGAATAAAGGCAAACCACCACATAAGACGTTTGTTCTCTTGCGTCAGTGTCCACGCTTCTCGAATAATGGCGCGATATTTCATGGGGGAATTATGCAGGCAAAGTCGCCTTGAGCCAAGAGAACTTGAAAGACTATACTGCCCCCATGCAGCATTCAATCACTCTTGAAAAACTGACATGGATTGATGTGGAAGATCCCGATGCGGAGACTCTTCTCGCACTCAAAGAAAAATATGGCTTTCACGAGCTAGATATTGAAGATTGTCTTTCCGAAAATCAACGCTCAAAAGTGGATGAATATGATGATTATTTGTTCACAATCTTGCATATTCCTTTCTACGATCGACGGCGTCAACGCATAGTGGGAGAGGAAGTGGATATCTTTATTAAGACCAACTTACTTATTACCGTGCACTGGGGAGGGCTCAAGCCACTCAATGATTTTTACGACCGCATTGAAAAAAACCTGCCCGAGCGAAAGAAAATGATGCAACATTCCAGCGGATACTTGCTTTACGAAATCATCGACCATTTGTTCGGAAGCTTATTTCCATTATTGGATAATATTGAGGCCAACGTGACCACTCTTGAACAGGACGCGTTCACGGGAGGGCAGCGAGACATGCTCAAGGATATTTTGAACACTAAGAAAAACATCATTGCATTCCGCCGAGTGATGGCACCCCTTCGAACGGTGGTTGCACAGCTCGAGCACAAGAATAAAAAATTCCTCCCAGACAGCTTGGAGGTCTACTTCGATGATGTGCTCGATAAAGTGGAAAAAATCTGGAGCAACCTGGAAAACCTCAAAGAATTGATTGAATCCCTTCAAGATACCAACGAATCGATCATTTCACACACAACCAACAACGTGATTAAAACCCTCACGGTATTCTCTGTGGTGATGCTTCCGCTCAACCTTATTGCGGGAATGTATGGAATGAACGTGCACCTACCTTTTTCGGAACACCCCGGCATTTTCTACATCCTTTCGGGGGCGATGCTGAGTTTGCTGCTGTTTATGCTGGTCTTCTTCAAAGTTAAGCGGTGGTTATAAAGAGCTTGCTTTCCTCAGCCTTATCTTATAAAATGCCCCTGCTTTTAACATAAACTATGAAACGCGAAGACAAGAAAAAAGTTATTAAAAAGTACGCTCAGCACGATAAGGATACTGGAAGTGCTCAAGTACAAGCGGCTGTTCTCACCACTCGTATCAACCAGTTGACGGAACACCTCCAAAAGCACAAGAACGATGTGCATTCACGACAAGGTCTCCTCAAATTGGTAGGTAAGCGTCGCCGCCACCTCCAATACCTTAAGACGAAGAACAAAGACGAGTACGAGAAACTGGTAGACCAACTCCAACTTCGTAAGTAAACTGAGGGGGCTTTATGCCCCTTCTTTTATAACTGCCCTCGCTCAGAGCGAGATCACAAGAACTCTCTCCACTCACCCCGGTCGAAATCTAGAGATGTCTTGAAACCTCCCTCTGAGTACACGGGCCGCAGCCTCAGGCTGTACACATTAACCCTATTACTCAGATATGATCAATACAGTAGAAACTGAGATTGCTGGACGCAAACTCAAACTTGAAACCGGACGACTTGCCCTTCAGGCAAACGGAGCGGTAACCATCCAAATGGGAGAGAGCATCGTGCTCTGTACCGCCATGATGGCTGAAGAAGGAAAACCCGACGCGGACTTCTTCCCTTTAACCATTGAATACCAAGAACGATACTACGCTTCAGGAAAGATCAAAGGATCTCGCTTCATGAAACGTGACGGACGCTCAAGCGACGAAGCCATTTTGAAGGCTCGTATCATCGACCGACCTATGCGCCCTTTGTTCCCAAAGGGAATCACCAATGAAACTCAAGCGATTGCGACCATTTTGTCTGCGGACCTTGTGAATGAAACGGGAGTGCTCGCGATCACCGGTATGTCTGCTGCGATGCTCGTGGCAGGTCTTCCTTTCGCAGGACCGCTTTCAGGAGTTCGCATTGGAATGAAGAACGACCAATTCATCGTGTTCCCAACTTTCGAAGAAATGGAAGGTGGGCAACTCGACCTGCTTGTGGCGGGAACGATGGACGCCATCACCATGGTGGAAGCGGGAGCACATGAACTTTCAAATGAAAAGATGCTCGAGGCTTTGGAGCTCGCTCATAAAGTGATTAAAGAACTTTGTGCTTTCCAAATGCAGCTCGTACAAAAGATCAACCCAACTCCTCGCACTTACACAGTTGCGAAGGCATCGGATGAAATGATCAACCTCGTTAAGGGAGTGATCACCGAAGCAGACCTCGCTAACTACAAAGGAGGAAAGAAGGCTGAAATCAAAGCGGCAATTCATGCGATTGAAGACAAGGTGCTCACGCACTTTGCTGCCGAAATCGAAGCTGAAACTTATAGCGCAAAGGAACTCCTTGCGGCTGCAGGAAAGGTTATGGACAACTCCATGCGAAACAACATCCTGGAGAAGGACCAACGTCTCGATGGACGCCGTCTCGATGAAGTTCGAAAGATCAACATTGAAGTGGGTCTCATCCCTCGAACACACGGATCGGCGCTCTTCCAACGTGGAGAAACGCAAGCGCTCACGCTCACCACTTTGGGAGCACCTGGCGATGCGCAAATCATCGACTCAATGGAAGTGGACATGGAGAAACGATACATCCACTACTACGTATTCCCTCCTTACTCAGTAGGGGAAATCAAGGCACTCCGCGGAGCGTCTCGACGTGAAATTGGACACGGAGCTCTCGCTGAACGCGCACTCATCCCCGTGATTCCTTCTAAGGAAGAATTCCCATACACCTTGCTCGTGGTTTCTGAAATCATGACCTGTAACGGATCCAGCTCAATGGCGTCTGTGTGTGGTTCAACCCTTTCTATGTACGATGCCGGAGTACCGCTCAAAAAGCCGGTATCTGCAGTAGCGATGGGACTCGTGTGCAGCGATGAATTCAAGCAAAACGGAACCGGAGCGTACAAGATCCTTACCGACATTCAGTCTTTTGAAGACTTTGCTGGAGACATGGACTTCAAAGTAGCCCGCACTCCAGACGGTATCACGGCACTTCAAATGGACATCAAGGTAAAGGGAATTACCCCAGCTATGATGCACGAAGCGCTCACCAAGGCGACCACGGCTTGTAACCAAATGCTCGAAGAAATGAAGGCAGTGATCCCTGCACCTCGCAGCGAGCTCAGCAAGTACGCGCCCATCATCATGAAGATCCAAATCAACCCTGACTACATCCGTGATGTGATCGGTAAGGGTGGAGAAACCATCCAAAAGATCACCGCTGAATGTGGTGTGGAAATGGATATTGAACAAACGGGTCTCGTGATCATCACGGCTCCAAACAAGGAAGCGGGAGACAAGGCTGCAAACTGGGTGAAGGCGATTGTATACGAACCAACCCCCGGTGAAGAATTCGAAGGAACGGTGGTTAACATCATGGACTTCGGAGCCTTCGTGGAATTCGTTCCAGGAAAAGACGGACTCGTACACATCTCTGCCCTCCGCCCATACCGCGTAAACAAAGTAACCGACGTGGTGAAGGTAGGGGACAAGGTTCGCGTGAAGCTCATCAAGATTGATGAACAAGGACGCTACAACCTTTCTATGAAGGAGTTCTACCAAGATGACCTTCCTCAGCGCAGCGACGCGCCTCAAGCTCCTCAAGGACCCCAAAGTGGACCTAAGCCTTTGAATGACGGATACGATTTCTAGTATTGCACACAGTAAAGTTAAAAAAGTAAAAAGGAGGGCTTTGGCCCTCCTTTTTTATTGCCTGAAGTGGGGTTTTTAACTAAAATCCCATCTGCGCAGGTATCGTATAGCGGCTATTATGCCACCTTGCCAAGGTGGAGATACGGGTTCGACTCCCGTTACTTGCTCCAAAGAGGCGTGGTCGTCACAAAGTGGCGGGCAGGCCTCTCTTGGAAGAGGGTGGAGGCGAAGCACAGGGTTCGTGGCGCAGCCCACCGAGCGAAGCGAAGGTACTCCCGTTACTTGCTCCAAGTTTTACTTGCACTTAATCACTCGCCCGCCACTTTCACTTTCTCGCGTAAAGTCATACGTTTGACCCTGTATGGTAACTTGTCGGACAGTTCCACCACCTACAGAACGAAATAGGGTATCATAAATTTCATGTGGCTTTTCAGGGCCTTTAAACAACACCTCTAAAGGCCTTTCTACTAAACTCCAATCACCCTGCCTTACCCGTTGTGAGACTGCTATTACAGGAGTACTGGGGTCACTATCTCCAAACAGCGCATCTAAGCTGTCTCCTACCATAACACAACTCAAATCCTCTTGTACCTTTTGTGCAATGAGTAGTCTCGCAATATATAAGTCTTTTTGGAAACTACCACCATCGAGGTTAGGGTTCCTATAACGTAGGTCCCAACTCAGGACAGAGCCGTTGACTCTATGCACTGTTTGACGTGGGTTAGCTTCATCATATTCCTCTGCAACTCTTCTTAGTACCCCCCCCTCCATATAGTATTGAGAGGGACCGCCGTCGATATCTTCCTTTCCGAGTATACCTTTAAATAAGCCAATTACAGGTGCTAGGTGCTCTTCGCATCGTGCCTTTTGGGCGGTAGTTGCCGCGTAAATATCTCTTTTCACGGCCTGATCTTTCAGAAAACCTACGGCGCCTTCATACAATCGAAAAGAATCTTTACCCTCTCCAAGTGTTTCATCTTTATCAATGAGGAGTATTTGTTTCATGTGATAGATCGAATAGCTCTAAAAAAGAGGTCTGGACCGGTGATGGCGCCTACTCCAATCATCTTAGGTATCACCCAATGACTTTCTAAACGCCTGTGAACTTCGTAGGGTCTATCAATCATAGATAAGTTCTACTTATACCGTGCATTCCAATTTTCAGCAAACTCCGCTACACTGAGCCCTTTTATGAATCAACTCACACCCCTTCAAGCGGCTTTAGAACCTCGGATGCTTCAGAGAGGATACAGCGATACCCTGGCTAGATTGTACCCTGCCTTTGAAAGATACGGGGATGTTCACGGATTTGAAGCAGAACTGCTCAGGCGCGCTTTTCAAAGCGGTGAATGGGATCCAGAAATTACAGTGTTGGAAGTGGGCTGTGGGGTAGGCAATGCGATTGAAGAAGTAGTTCGAGTCATGCCGCCTTATCTTTGGGAAACTTTTAAAGTGCGGCTCAGAATAAAAGGCATTGGAGTAGACATCAATCCATTGCCACACCTTATTTCAAAAAACATATTACAGATAAGCCCGCGCACAGGTTATAAAACAAAAAAACCAAGTCGCGTTCGAACTGACTTCAGAAAAGACGACGCAATGACCCTCGCAACAATTCCAGATGAATCTGTGGACGTGCTATTTGCATCGAACTGTTTGGCCTATTTGCCTGACCCACTTCGAGCACTCGAAACCGGCTGGAGGGTACTTAAACCGAACGGAGTTATGGCATGGTGGACAGGGGTTGAAAGCATTGAAAAACCAACCCTGAGGGAAGTGTTAAGAAATACACCAGGTGCGAGTGACCTATTTAAAGTGATGCAGTGTAGTCACGACCTGCTTCATGATGACTCGGCAGACGACACCCTAATTGGCCGTAAAAAAGGAGACACACCCTTTAGGGGCTTTCCATATAAGCTGCGCGACTCCTACCAGTTCCGCTTCAATCGCGAAAAAGAGTCTGCCAGAGATTTTGCTTACCACTGCACATACGACTACGACGAAGACCTCTTACGCCGCGAATAAGAGACCAGGAATTTCTGATGGGTGATTCGCGCGCAAAATACGAGAGTTGTCTTTAGGATCACCTTCACCGATGATCTGCATGTTTTTTCGTGCAGCAAGTGGAGGGGCAAACCTAAGCAAGCGTCGGATGAGATCCGGATCTGGCACACGTCCATAGGCCGCATGGACGCCCAGACAGCGGTACAGCCTCGCCAGTTCCATATCTTTTGCGTCGTTATCTCCAATAATAGCCACTCGTTTTTCAATTTCTTCACGAGTCATTCCAAGCAGCGTTTCTAGATTGATGTGGGGTTTCTCCTCCGACAAAATATGGTGAGGAATGTCGATACCGTAAGAACGGGGTCTACGAAGCCTTTCAGGAATATTGTCCACTAGCGGAATCGCCATGCTGTGAATGGCATTGAAGTAGCCTGAGAGACCGCTGCGCATCAAACGTCGAGGGGCCTGATGACCCGTTGCGTCGGTCAGAACGATCTGTTGTTTCACTCGTTGTCGGACCTTTGTAACGGCTTCAAAAACACCCGGATATAGTTTGAGGTGTTTCTCTCGTTCTTGGCTGAATGAAATCTTTGCAATGTGCACTGCTTCTTCAAGATTAAAGTTGCTCATGTGGGCAAAGAAACCAGCCGACACTAAGCCTTGCACCAACCCTTCATCTTCAAGCGTCCCCTTCAACGTGTAAAACACCTTCATAGCTGCTGCCGTTTCATCTGGACTTTTACCCGCGTAAACCGCCAGCGCATTGCACATGGCCTCATAGGCGGGAACTGCATAGCTCATCCAATCCCATAAGGTATTGTCGGCATCCCAGATTACGGTATCGATTGTATCCATAGTTGGGGGCGATAGTACAAGTGACTGGCCTTGGATTCAAGCCGATGAGTGGTAAAATGGTCACCGAAAAGTATTTAAATTGTACCTTATGAAAAAACTCATCTCACTTTTTTTGCCAGCCATTCTTTTATTCGCTGCTTGTGAAACGGAACCGGAGGAGCCCATCATTGAAGACCCGGTTGCTGAGGAGCCCGAGGAGCCTGAACTGACTGATACTTTAACCAATTGTTCACTCGCGGAGGTGAAGTTGGAACTTGAGCGAGAACCCATTGAAGGCTTGCTGCCTGACCAAATCACTCAGTGCTACTCGTACGGAACCACTGACTACGCCTTTGTTACTCAGCCCAATACTTGGAATGCAATGCAAACCGTGCGTGATTGGGAAGCAGAGGGCAACTCGGCTTGGTCTGGGCTCTTGAAACGTGATGCTGGAAAAGACTGGGAAGTTTTCTACGAAATTCAAGATGAAGACTTCAATCCTGTTGGATTCTACGTTCAAGCTGAGCAGCTCGTGCTGGATGCCGCCGACGACAGTGGAGCAGGCAGCGGAGAAGGAACTTTATACCGCTACGTTTATGCTTTTGCAGGAGTGACCGACGAAAATCTCAATAAATGGACCCGCGAAAGATGTGACGGGTACTACATTCCTGAAAGCTACACGGAGGACACCGTTTGTAACTAGAACGGTGCTCGGGTCACGTAAACCATAAAGTAGGATCCATCTGGCAATTGAATGACAGATGGATCTTTTATATAGAAGCCTTCCAATTCATTTTCTCCTTCTTCATAGCTCAAATAAACATTCCCTTCGTCTTTCCATGTGAGCCCATCTGTAGTGATGAACGAACGGAATTCGCTGGGTCTAAGTTGAAAAGAATAGAAACGAACCGAACCATCGGGAAGAGGGAAGGGATTTGAAACAAAGTAAGGCACATCGTTGTACTTCACCTCTTGGACCTTAGCGAGGGTGAAAGTGTCACCATCATCTTCGGAGGCACCTGTGATCACTTCAGTCTTAAAATCGCTGAAAGTATTCATCATCCATTTGCCGTTGATGTAAAAAGCAGAAGAATCGATGGTCATATAACCTTCAGCAGAAAAAGCTTTTCCTCCATAGATAAAATTCAGCCCATCGGTGGAGTCGGCATACTGAATGCTGGGCATTTTTTCACCATCGATCTGGGCTGTGAAGTAGAGTCTGTAAGTACCATCTTCACGCATAGCAATATCAGGGTCTCCAGGAACGGAATGAATGTTATCTAATCCATCGATGGTCACTTTCTTAAAAGTCCAAGTTTCTCCACTGTCCATAGAAACAGCCGCTGCAATACTCTGGTCTTTCCCCATGATATTTCCCCCCACATAGTAAAGAAAAATCGTTCCATCCTCCGTGACCATCATGTCGGGCACATTCGCTTGTTCGGAAATAATGGTGTTGGTGCGCTCCCAGTTGATCCCGTCTTCTGAGGTCGCAGAAAGCAGTCGCATTTCGTAAGGACCTGCATCCACCATACCACGCTCAACCTCGCTGGGTGGTTCGAAATCATTTTCGCTACTGAGTTCTTCAGTGCTGGTAGGGGTGCTACAAGCTGCAGTAAAAAGACCGAACAAGGCGAACGCGGGTAGGAGTTTTTTCATGGGATGACATTGGATGAGCAGAGTCTAGCACCGATCAGCTCTTCTAGAAATACTTCTTAGCATTCAGGGCCTCAGGGAGAAGCTCTTCCTTGGTGTAGGGTTCGTAGCCCTCACCATAGCCCATCTCCTTCATGAGTTTGGTGGGGGCGTTGCGGATTTTGAGTGGCACGGGCAAATTTCCGTGCAGTTTCACATCCGCAAGTGCGGCTTCAATGGCCAGATAAACACGTTTGTCTTTTTTTGCCTGGGAAAGGTAAATGGCTCCGTGCGCCAGGTTGATGCGGCACTCCGGCAGGCCGATGGTTTCCACGGCGCGGAAGACTTCGTTGGCCACCACCAGGGCGGTGGGCATGGCCATACCAATGTCTTCACTGGCAAAAATCACCATGCGGCGCGCGATGAACTTGGGGTCTTCGCCGGCATCGATCATGCGAGCCAAATAGTAGACCGCTGCATCCGGTTGGCTGGCGCGCATACTTTTAATAAAGGCGCTGATAATGTTGTAGTGTTCTTCGCCCTGTTTGTCGTAGCGCAGGAACTTGGACTGCATCGCGTTCTTCAAATTCTCTACGGTCACTTTATCGTAGAGCTGCGCCGTGTTTTCGAGAAGCGTGAGCGCTTGCCGCGCGTCCCCATTCGCCATCTTTGCGAGCCATTCCTTAGCCTCCTTGTTCATCTTGATTCCGGTTTGATCCAAAACCTTACCCATTTCTTTTTCGTTTAAGGAGTTGAGAGTGAACACTCGGCAGCGGGAGAGCAACGCGGGGATCACTTCAAAGCTTGGATTCTCGGTGGTTGCGCCAATCAGCGTGAGCTCGCCACTTTCCACAAAAGGCAACAGGTAATCCTGCTGAGCCTTGTTGAAGCGGTGGATTTCATCTAGGAATAATACCTTTGGCCGTCCAAAAAACTGCTGGTCCACAATGGCTTTAATATCGGCCTTACCGGCAGAAACGGCTGAGAGTTCAAACAGCTCGGCATCCAAACTTTTGGCATACATGCGAGCGAGAGTGGTTTTCCCAACGCCAGGCGGCCCCCACAAAAGAAAGGAAAATCTATGTTGAGTTTCCATAGCCACCCGCAGAGGTTTTCCAGGTCCAACCAAGTGTTCCTGTCCAATATATGACTTCAAATCGGTCGGCCGGATTTTAGAGGCAAGGGGTTCCATCCCAATCAGTATACTCAATAATAAGCGCATAACCATGCCTCCATGAAAAAACGGTTGCTCGCATCTGCGCTTTCGCTGCTCAGCTTTTCAACCACTTTGCTGCTGAAGCCCCATCCGAAGATTCAGCGGAATTTATGCTTTATGCCGAGACAGATAACGGGGCTGCGGAGGTGGTGATTTACTCAAAATTTTACACCAGCACAATTGATGAAGATGCCGTGTTCGAGGAGATATACGACAGCCTTCAAACTGACACTTCAGAGGCTGAAGCTGAGTTCACCAAGATTTTGTTTGAGTCACGGTACCCAGGTCAGGCAACGGAAGGGGAAGATTGTTTCGAGGACGTTGCTGTCGACCAGTGGTATTCCAAATGTGTGTGTTTTGCAAAAAATGAGGGCATCCTTTCGGGTTACCCCGATGGCACTTTCAAGCCAGCTCAATCCGTGAATCTTGCGGAGGTCCTTAGGATCACACTTGAGACCTACTTTAGTGATATTCCTGGTGCCAGTGGACCTTGGTATGAAAAATATTGGCTCTATGCTGAGCAAGAGGACTACCTACTCGACGAGTGGTCTGACGCTTCCGAGTATCTCACACGAGGCGCCATGGCTGAGCTCATTTACCGAATTCTCAACTAGTACTTAGCTAGTTCAATGAAAGTGGTTTTGTAAGTCCACGTATCAGGGAATGCTTCTGCCATGAGTTCAGGGAATCCGTATTTGAACACCACTTCAAGGTCCTCAGCATTGAGCCCGGTTGCCTTTTGAATTTCATTCATGTCTGCTTCTTGCTCACTAGACATGTATCCTGAGTTGTAAGGCATACGGAACACACGATAGATCTCTGCATACTTGCTAACAATGAAGGCCACTTTTTCGTCATCACTCAAACCCTTATCCATAATGGACTCAAAGTAGTCGGGGTCGTTTGCCGTTACATCATCGTATTCCTTGAACATTGCTTGAAGTTCAGCCACTCCCGGTGCAGAAGAATCCATGGAGCGAACCAGGCTGCTCATTCCTACGGTCCCTGAAAGGAATTGAACGTAGGAAAGCTGTGCGTAGTCCAGTCCTAGCTTTTGCGAAGCAATATCTGCATGGCCATAAATTTTGTCGGTGCTTCCTAAACTGGTTCCGCTGAACTCACTTGCAGGTCCATAGTCCGCTTCGTAGCTCGCTTCAAGGTCTGCAATCTTTGCTGCCAGCACTTCTTCTGGACTTCCGCCTTGGTTGTGCTCATAAAAGTCTTCACCTTCTTGCTGCGCATCTTCGTACGCTTCGTCGAGAGCATTCTCAATTTGTTCTTGTTCACTGGGTACTTCACATGCAGTAAATAAGCTCACAAGAACGAGGAGGGGGAGGAGTTTTTTCATAAGATGAATGAGTTGCTTATAATTTACCCAGCTTTTTGAGGAAGTAAATAAAACCTTTGTCGCCATATTGAAAGGCGAGGGAGCCCCGAGTGACGGTGCTGATGCTGATTCCAAGTTTTTTTGCGATACTGCGTTGAGGAGTCCCTTTGGCGAGTTCTTGTACAATTTGCCAGCGTTCAGCGAGCACCTCACGTTCTTGGGCAGTGAAGAGATCTTTTAAGAGCAGATCCGCCTCCTTTTCATCTTTTAGGCTTGCTAGCAACTCGCAGAGTTCTTTGTAGGATTTTTTCATGTTGACATTGTACTTATGTACCGGTACATTAATGCCTAACAACAAGCTATGTCAACTTCATTCCAACAACTCAGCAAGCAATGGTGGAACACTCTGAAATCCATTCAGAGGGCATGGCGCGTGCGCGCTTAATACATTACTCAACTAAGAAACCCAAAGCCCTCTGAGGGCTTTTTATTTAACTTAAAAACTTATGAACTCACTTCAAAAAACTTATTTAGTGCCTCCTGACCTCGTTCTTCCTGGAGGCAATGCCATAGCACGCAGCACAAATCCCTTTAAGCGCAGAATGTTAACAGAACTAAAAGATTTAGCTGATGCTGAAATAGGCACTGGGGTGGAGGAAGCTCATCCTCTCCATCCTTTCTTAAGAAGCGCCATTGCACAAAGTCACGTGCAGATTCTGCAGGCAGGAGTCCCCGGACTCGAAGAACTGCTTGATAACATGCTTGCTCAAATGCGCAACGTGCACATTCGGGAACCGAACTACAAAGGAGATTTCCCCTCTGATTTCGATGATACTTGTTTGATTGCCGGAATAGTAGGACCAGAGGCGGTGCACTCTCGAGATCAATTAAGACGAATTCATGGGCACGCACGCACAGAAGCCATGAAAAGTGGCTTGATGGTGGCCAGGCATTTCTCTGATGCAGACGACCTCGCACTGCTTGCTGTGCGCCGAATGCTCGGTCCGGATGGCCAACACTTAAGCGGAGGCAGTCGAAGTCGTTATGAGGACTTCTTCGCGCGATCTGCATGGTAATCGTCAGTGAAAATAAACATTTAACTTAATTAGAATATGAATCATTTAATAAATTTTAGTCCTGGATCTTCGCGGCTCTTCCTTGAAATGCCCCACAGTGGGCAAGTAGGAATACAGAGCTTTGAAGGAGTGCCCGCTGCACTCGCATCACGGCTCAACGCAGCTTCAGATGCAGTTCGGGCAACGCTTGTGTTTGGCTGCGACCTGGCAGTCCCAACCATGACCGATTTTGCTGCTCGGCAGCAGGACCCCAGACTCACCACACTTTCTAACGATCTTTCGCGTATTTACACCGACCCCAATCGAGACAAGCGCACCGATGTATCTGGTCGCATTCTTGCTGACCGCGACCGCAGCGCTTTCCCCAATGGGGTGGTATGGGCTCGCACCGTCCCTCGCGGACTCGACTTTCAACAAAGTCCCAAGGCCATTCAGGAGGCAGCGCGAAGCCAGTTCGAGGACATTTTCCAGGAACCGCTAAGTGTTGAAGAGTTTGATGCGTTGATGGCCGAGCTCTACGACCCATACCATGCTCACATTCGTCAGGCCCACGAGGCCATTCGAGACAACCATGGTGAAGTGGTTCACCTTTCTCTTCACACCTTTCCGCCGGTGCTTGGTACCGCGGTGGATGGAGGCTACTGCTTGGGTGAGATGGCTCAAAGAGGACGACTCGATCTCAAGCAAGGGACTTTCCCAGATCTGCTGCTCATCCACAATGGCTTTAAAGCCGCTGACAGAAGGTATGTAGAAGTCGTGCGTCGTCATTTCGAAGCAGCTGGCTTAATCGTCCAAGATGGAGAAGGGCCTTTTCTTGGAAACAATGGTGTCACAGGAATCTACGGTGATCCCGCGAATGGTGTGCATGTGATTGGAATTGAACACATCCCACACGGCATCGAAACCGGCCGCCACCGTAACTCCATGAACTTTGATGAAGACGCTGCGCAAAAACACCAAGGTATGTATAGCGCTCTATTCGAAGAACTTTCTATCCCTTTAAATTAACCAATTATTTTATGAAAACACCTTACTTAGATTTACCAGCAGCCCGAGAAAGTGACGATGCTGCTTTAACTGGCGTCACACAGTACTTATCTGGATTTCTGGCTCAACCCAATACCGCCTTGCAAGCGGTAGGCCGTCCTGGAAACGTATGTCCATTCACGCGTATGGCACTCGAAAGCAATGCCATTCGTTTTGGCCGCCAGGCCATTGATCCCCATTCTCCAACCGCGCGTGAAGATTTGATGAGAGCCATGAGAGAAGAGCACCGCGAACGATTTTTTACAGAGGTGGATGAAGTGGTCTCTGATCGTCGCTTTGCTTCACTATTGGTGCTTATCGATGGTCCTCAGTCACCAGAAGAATGTGATGAGCTAGTTTCGCAAACGCAGAAAGCACTACAGCCAGATTTCGTAACACGAGGACTGCTCATGAGTGAACTGCATCCCCACAACACAGTGCCTTCACTCCATAACCCGCAGTTCTTTCCATCAAGGCCGCCGCACCCTTTTCACTTTATTCGACGCATCGTTGAGCGAGACATACCATTTTAAGTTCGAGAGGACCGTTACCCTGCAGACATTCGCGAGTTGGTACGTAGTGCTTTGACAGATCAATTTGGTGCAGAGGCAGTGATTCGTGCAATTGCAAAGACGTAGCAATATCACGTATACTCGGGGCGATTTCCCATAAAAACCGCCATGCACCAATACCTCTCACTTGTCCGTGAAGTCCTCGAAAATGGGGAGAAAAAAGAAGATAGAACTGGAACGGGAACGATTTCCCTCTTTGGGATCCAACGTAAGTACGATCTCAGAGAGGGCTTCCCGCTGCTCACCACCAAAAAGGTGCTCTTCAGCGCCGTGATTCATGAACTCCTTTGGTTCCTAAAAGGTTCCACCAATATCAACGATGGTCTCACGCAAAACACTCCCATTTGGGACGCCTGGGCCGACGAGAAGGGTGAACTAGGGCCTGTGTACGGAAAGCAGTGGCGACGTTGGAACGCGGTGAACGGTCGCGAGATCGATCAGATTCAGCAAGCCATCGACATGATCAAAAACAATCCCAACAGCCGCCGCATCATCGTGAATGCATGGAATGTGGGGGAGATTGATCAGATGGCGCTGCCCCCTTGCCACATGTTTTTCCAGTTTTACGTGGTGAACGGACGGCTCGATTGCCAGCTTTACCAACGCAGCGCCGACATTGCGCTGGGTGTACCTTTCAACATCGCCAGCTACGCTGCACTCATGATGATGGTAGCACAGGAATGCGGACTGCAGGCCGGCATTTTCACCCACACAATGGGGGATGCGCACATTTATCTCAACCATGTGGAAGGACTTCAGGAACAACTTAAACGAACACCCAAGGCTTTACCTCAGCTTAAAATTGCTAAAAAACCTTTCTGGGAACTTAAGTTTGAGGACTTTGAACTCCTGAACTACGAGCATGACCCTTTCATCAAGTTCAAGGTCGCGGTTTAGCGTGCGTTTTCATCCACCTCAAAGAGGCCAAACACGTTGTGGTCTGGGTCTAGGAAGTAACCCCCTGCCAGCATTTTCCAGGTACCGCGAATTTAGGCATGGCCTCCATCCCGCCGTTTTCTAAAATCACTTTTGCCGTAGCATCAAAATCCTCTACCTGCATGGAGCAGGTGAACGCATTGGTCCCGCATTCCGTGGGCGGCACGTTTGCAGGTCGCGCTAAAATGGCCCCGCGCATTCCTTCAGTATCAATGCGGTGGTATTCAATGGGCAGGCCTTTTTCTTCAGTGAACTTCCAGTTGAAGATTTTTCCATAAAAATCCACAAGGACTTTAGGATTGGAAGCTTGAATCTCAAAATAAGCAGGTGAGTTCATGGTGATTTCTTAAGTCTTTCAATGCTAAACTCTGGGCATGGAATTTGCAATCATTGCCGCCATGGATGAGAACCGAGGGATTGGTAAAAACAATCAGCTCCCTTGGCACCTGTCCGCGGATTTGAAGCACTTTGCTGCAGCTACAAAGGGCGGCACCGTGATTATGGGACGCAAAACCTGGGAGTCTTTGCCAGAGCCTTACCGTCCCTTAAAAGACCGACTGAATATTGTGGTGAGCCGTAGTGATTTGGAACTCCCTCAAGGAGTTAAACTTGCGCATTCTCTTGATGAGGCACTGGAACAAGCGGAGGGGAAAACCTTTGTGATTGGTGGAGCTACTTTATACGCCGAAGCCATTCAGCACCCTGAGTGCCGTGAACTGATTTTAACAGAAGTGGAGGGAAGCGTGGACTGCGATGCTTTTTTCCCTGAAATCCCCACCGACTTCACAATGAAGGAGATGTCGGAAGAAATGGAAGAAAAAGGATTCACCTTCAGATTCGTGCGATATTTGGCAAAAGCGTGAAATAGCGCACACCTTACTCACGTGAGTATGCTTAAACATAAATTCTAACGGGTAAACCCTTTAGAGCCCAGCTGGTTTAAGTGTATTCCGTCCGGCTTGTGGTTTGGTTCCATTGCTCACCCAAGTGCCATCTTCTCTTTGAACAATTCCGTCGTCGGCTGGATTATAATCTGGAATGCTTCCGCCGAGGGCAGCTTCGCTACTTGTAGGAAAGTCTTCTTTATTTACCACTCGTATACCATCTTTATCTCCAACAACGTATACCGTAGGTCTTGTGTCTGGCAGTGGCTCCCTAGTTGCTGGAGTTACTGAAGTTCGAGCTGCTTCCATGTCTCTTTCTAGCATACGATCTTGGACGATATCTTCCACACGTTTTCCGTACTTATTAGAGTGAACGCCGGCGAGCGTTAACGTGCTCCCCTGAAAACGTAGAACCGCAGCAGAGGTCATAGCCAAGTAATCGTCTCCCACCATATCAATAATGGCGTGTTGAACACTACGAGCTTTACGGTTGATGATTTCTGGATCGGTTTCTCCACTCTCTTGGTAGGCAGCTTTTAAAAAGTTGAGTAAGGTGCCGTAAGGCTTATCCCAGGCGGCCAGCTCCACTTTGCCTTTAATGGCCAAATCACCGCCAAAAGAAAGCTTTAAAGGAGTCCCCTCCAATTTGTCCACTTGCTCAGTGCGGAATTTCTCTTGGTTTTTGGCTTTGCGCTCACGCCACTCTTCAACGGTAAGCCCACGTGACTTTGCCTGCAGTTTCTCCTCACGCCGTTCTTTATGAGTATCCGGAAGTGGATCGGGACGAGTTGAGAATTCAGAAGCCATGTGACATTGTTAAATCTGTATATTGTAACACAAAAATACATTTATGGCAATTGGCCTAAAATGGCTTATCTTAAACGATCTCCAGACCGATAGGGCAGTGATCGGAGCCCTCAATGTGCGCCAAAATAAAAGCATTTTTTACGCGAGGCAGAAACTCTTTATTCACGAAGAAGTAATCAATACGCCAGCCTATGTTCCGTTTGCGCGCTGCGGTGCGGTAGCTCCACCAGGTGTACTGATTGGGGAGGTCCGGGTGGAAGTGACGGAACGTATCCACATAGCCTGCTGCAATGAACTTACTAAGCCAGGCGCGCTCTACAGGTAAAAAACCACTCACGCCTTCATTCTCCTTGGGGTGAGCGAGGTCGATTTCGGTGTGAGCCGTATTGAAGTCTCCGCACACGATTACATTTTTACCCGCTTTCCTCAGTTTCTCCAGCACATCCAACATCTCATCATAGTAGTTTAGCTTGTACTCCACGCGATGATCCCCGCGGCCGCCATTGGGAATGTACACGTTCACCAGCACAAAATCTGGAAACTCGGTCAGCACCAGTCGCCCCTCGTCGTCGTGGCGGCCGCCCCCCAATTCCTTCTGTACATGCAGGGGCTTCTCTTTGGAAAAAGTTGCCACACCGCTGTATCCGGCCTGTTGCGCACTCACCCATTCACTGTAGTAACCCAGCGGGTTGATCATCTCCTGCGTCAGCTGATGCGACTGAATTTTGGTTTCCTGCACACACAAAATGTCAGGTTTCTCTACTTCCAAAAGGTCTAAAAAGCCCTTCTTCATCACGGCCCGGATGCCGTTCACATTCCAACAAATGATCTTCATGTGGAAAAGTTCAAATAACAGGAGTAGTATACTCAGTAACTTCACCCGCTGCCATGAAAAAGATGAAATACAACTGGCTTCCTGACTTCATTTACGGTGGTATCGATGGCGCCGTGACCACTTTTGCTGTGGTTGCCGGAGTGGTGGGAGCAAATCTTTCCACTCCAGTTATCCTTATTCTGGGATTTGCAAACCTCTTGGCAGACGGTTTTTCAATGGCGGTGGGCAAATTCTCCAGTGATAAAGCAGAACTGGATCGGATTCATGCCATTAAGGAGGACGAAATTCAGTCTATTCTGGAGAAACCCAAGGAAGAAAAAGAGGAAGTCCGAGAAATATTCAGAAAATTTGGATTTAAAGGAGAAAATCTGAAACGTGCCGAACAAATTATAACCAGCAATCCAAAAACTTGGGTGAAGATTATGCTCAACCATGAATTCAATGTTATTGAGGAAAACGTAGATCCTTTAAAAGGCGCTGCCTTCACCTTTTTAGCCTTCCTTACGGTCGGTCTGATCCCTCTGCTTGGCTATTCTTTTCAAAACCTAACAGGTTCTACGAGTGACAATCTCTTTCTGGCTACAAGCGTAGCGACCCTGTTTGCACTTTTCTTGGTAGGTACGGTTAAATCCAGGTTCTCCACCCGCCATTGGCTCTCCACTGGTCTCGAGACAGCTTTAATAGGAGGCTTGGCAGCCGGTATATCCTATGTCATCGGAGACGTACTTGGAAAACTATTTGGCGTTAGCTAACGCTTTAGTTCCTCCCTTCTTCACAGGCTTAGCCTTGTGCTCGGTTCGTTTGCGAAGGCTAGGGCAGTACTTCATACGTACCATATCCTTAATTTTGTCACGCTGAGCCCAACCTGATCCATTGATCACTTTGGTCTCTTGGCAGACCCATACGTACGGAACTGATTTACCTTTCGCCATATTTTTTATTCAAAAGCTGGAGGAGTATAAAACGTCTTTTCCCCAAGCGCAAGCTTATTTTGCCCTTTCACTTGCCTTTAGAGGAAAATAAATTACACTAGCCCATGTGCCGCGGTAGCTCAGTGGTAGAGCAGAGGATTGAAAATCCTCGTGTCGGTGGTTCAATCCCGCCCCGCGGCACCACCCTTCTAATCTGTAGAAGGGATAATTGACAAAAGCAGTCAAAGTCCTAGAATGTCCTCTTACTTAAAACAACCCAAGGTATGGCACCACATGGAACGGATTTAAGAGAACCTGATCGAGATATCACTGTATACTACAGGCCGGAACTCGATAACCCTGATGACTTTAACTTTGCAGGTGAATTTAATGATGGTGAAGAATTGATTGTTTCGGTCGGTTTGTTTCATGAACAAATCAAAACAGTTATGGCAGGAGCTGCTGAAAAACAAATCGGGAGCTTTAAATTGGTCCGAACCGATCAAGGCATTCATGTGCACTATCGGACACCAAATGGATTGATATCGCTGCATCTGCCTTTTAGCCCAAGTGTGCTGGAACGAACGACTCAAGCTTGGGTTCCAGGTACGCATGGACATGCGTTTTTCATGTTGAACCAGGAGCTCTTTACTTCCCAAGAGGAGTAAACTGTTCTAGGCAAATGTCTTCACGGGCAACCCCTTTTGAATCAAGGAGGTCTTTTACACTTTTCACCATATCTCCATTCCCACAGATATAAATCGTGGAGTTGCTAAAATCTAGATCCTTCAAGAATTCGGTTACGCGTCCCTTATCTCCAGTCCAATCTTCAGGTGGCTGGGATAGGGTAATTACGGCTTTAAAGTTGAGATACTTCTTCTCCCAGCTGCGCAGCTCATCCACATAGAAGAGGTCTTCTTTGTGACGCACCCCAAAGTACAAAGTAATGGGCTGCTTGAAACCTCCCTTCAGCATCGTAGGAACCATTCCCATAAAAGGAGCGAGTCCCGTTCCGGTAGCCACCATGATGGCTTTTTTTTCGTTTTCTCTAGGAGAGAAGTGACCAAAGGGAGCCATAAATCCAGATTCATCTCCCACTTTCATCGCGCGCAAATATTCCGACCCGAGTCCGCCTTCAATCAATTTCACGCAGAGCGAAAAAGTGTTTTCGGGTACAGGTTCACTTGAAATAGAATACGAACGGGTGATTTTTCGTTCAGGCGTGGGCACTTCGAGCATAAAAAACTGGCCCGCCTTAAAGTCGAGGTGCTCCCCTTCATAGCTGAAGTCGTATTGGAAAACGTCATGGTTGAGTTGAGTGGCTTTAACAAGCTTCGCAGGAAATTTCTTCATTTTTTCTTTTCGATGACACCCGTAGCCAGCGTCTTGTTAGGAATAATAAGAATGGTTTTTTTGTCTGTTTCCACAATAGTGCTACGGAAACCAATTTTGAGAACTTTACCTTCGTCATATCCAGTGATTTTAATCGTATCTCCCACAACGAATGCTTTATCGGTAAGCAATGTGAGAGAGCTGAAAAAGCTTTCAAGCGTGCTCTGCATCCCCAGCGCTAACGCGACTCCCCCAATTCCAAGCCCCGCAATAATGGAGCTAATGTTGAAGCCCAAGTTACTCAATATGATCAGCAGGGCAAAGCACCACACAATCACTTTTCGAAACGGCTTCAAAAAGGTGAGGTGGCGGATTTTAATGCTATTGAGGAGCACTGCTACCAGTATCACGACCACAATCAAAACTGCTCGTGTTAGGTAAAACGACAAAGGCTGCGTGAGTCCGTAACTTTCAAACGGGATCATTGTGAAGTCCATGGAATTAATCTAGCATAGCTCTGATGAACGACAAAAAAATTCTTCAACTCAGGCCCCAGACCTTTGCATTACTGGTGAGGCAGCTCCGCCACTTTTACAATGAAGCCGATATTTTTGAAATTGATCTGGATGGTATGCGAGTTAAAGGGGACCTACGGGTGATTCAAAACTCTTTTGATAAACCCCTGATTGGCCGTACCTCAAGCCTCGATATGGCTAAACGTGCCGCCAAAGCTACACTGACCTATGTCCGAATTCCCCATGACCTTGAGCTGGATGATGAGTTCAAAACCCTGGTGAAAAATAAGGGAACGATCCTTTTATATAGTTAGAATTTCGAAAAAGCTCTTAATCACATTTTGTGACAATAGTGGCTTTTTCATTTTCTTTCGCCTAAAGACCAAGACTTGCAGTTCTATGAATTGCCCGTTAAAGTTCCCCCGATGAATCTTCAAATCGCCATTGTCGGGCTCCCCAATGTGGGAAAATCTACTTTGTTCAACGCACTCACTCGCAGCCAAGCGGCGCAAGCAGCAAACTATCCATTCTGTACCATTGATCCCAACGTGGGAGTGGTGGAGGTGCCGGATGACCGCCTCGCAGCGCTTGCCGAAGTGACGCACACGCAAAAAGTGATTCCAGCCATCGTGGAATTTGTGGATGTGGCTGGACTGGTGAAAGGGGCGAGCCAGGGGGAAGGACTTGGAAACCAGTTCCTTTCACACATTCGTGAGTGCAATGCTATTGCACAAGTGGTGCGCTATTTTAAAGATGGCAATGTAACCCACGTGCACGACTCCGTGGACCCCAAACGCGACCGAGAGATCATTGAAAGCGAACTTATTTTGGCAGACCTCCAAACGCTTGAAAAACGAATGGCCAAGTCTATTAGCGAAGCGCGCAGCGGAGCTAAAGATAAAGTGGCCTACCATGCGGTTTTGGAAAAACTCAAACCAGCACTGGAAAGTGGAAAGCTCGCCATTCAAGTAGAACTCACTGATGAAGAAAAAGAAATGGTACGTGATCTGCACCTCATCACCATGAAACCACTCATGTACATCGTGAACGTGGGCGAGGAAGAAATTGCCACCATTCAAGAAAGTGAACTGCGAAGCGCCCTCGCACTCCCCGCAGAAGCTAAAGTGATTCCCATTTCTGCAAAAGTGGAAGCAGACCTAGTAAGTTTCAGCGCAGAAGAAGCACAAAGTTATCTGGCCGACCTTGGACTTAAAGAAACAGGTCTAAAAAAAGTGATAGCTCAAGCCTACGATTTGCTCGGTCTTCAAACCTACCTAACGGCTGGTGAAAAAGAAGTGCGTGCATGGACCATTAAAAAAGGCTCAACGGCGCCTCAAGCGGCGGGTGTGATTCACACGGACTTTGAAAAAGGATTCATACGGGCTGAAGTAATCAACTGGAAAGACTTTGTAGAATGCCAAGGAGAAGTGAAAGCGCGTGAAAAAGGACTCATGCGCTTAGAAGGAAAAGAATACATAGTGCGTGATGGTGATGTTATGCATTTTCGCTTTTCGTCATAACGGGCTGCGACTGCATACGCATGACATTGAACACGCCGTCCACTTTGCGAATGGCCCGCATAGTGACTTCGTATTGGTTGAAATCCAAAATTTCGAGCACAAATCCCACTCGCGCTATGTTCGCTTGAACACGAGGTAAGGACTGTACCATGACAATATTGATACCAATGTTTGCTAGCTCGTTACATAGGTCGCGGAGCAGACCAATGCGGTTTCCACCCTCCACGGTGATAGAAATGTGGTGCACTTTTTCGGGGCGGGCGGGCTTGAGTTTTCGTCGAGGCAGTTTTTCATACATCGCCACGTCCACAGGAGACTGCACGTCTCCAAAGAGTTCCTGCTCAGTGAATAAAATATGAATAAGATCTTGTACGTTCACCGTTCCGTTTCCAATTTCGTACAAAAGATCCTCCCACTCTTCCATTTCAAAGTGTTCCAGCGCCATGATCTTTTGCAAATTCGTAAGACCTTCAATTCCAGGGAAGCCAAGAATTTGAATCTTTTGGTCGAGTAGTTCTTCGGCTTGGTCCACCACAATGGTGCGATCCCGTTCTTTAAGGTATTCACGAATGCGGGTGCGTGCCAAGTTAGTGTGCACATTGTCGAGCCAATCTACTTGAGGCCCGTCGGATTCTTCGGAGGTTTTAACGAGCACCGTGTCTCCGCTCTTCAGCTGAGTGGTGATTGGGTAAGGACGGCCGTTGATTTCGGAAGAAACTGCCAGCATTCCAACATCGCTGTGGATTTGGTAGGCAAAGTCCAGCACGCTGGAACCGAGTGGTAAATCGATCACATCACCCTTGGGGGTGAACACGAAAATGCGATCCTCAAAAATATCCAGCTTCAGGTGTTCAAGGAACTGCTTGTTGCTGGATATATTGCGTTGAAGATCGAGAATTTGCTTCACCCATTCATATTTCTTTTCAGTCTTTTTACGCATTTGTGCCTGCTTTTTGTTGGTGTTGGCATAGAAGTAATGTGCGGCGATTCCGTACTCGTTTTCAAGATGCATGTCGTAGGTTCGAATTTGGAATTCAGTGATCACTCCGTCCAGTCCAAACACCGTGGTGTGAATGCTTTGGTAGCCGTTGGATTTTGGAATCGCAATGTAGTCTTTCAGACGTCCAATTTTTGGCGTGAAGTTTTGATGCATAACTCCGAGCACTTGGTAACATGTACCAATGTCGTCCACCAAAATACGAATACCTAGCAAGTCATATATCTCATGAAAACTCTTTCCGCTACGAAGCATCTTTCTATAAATACTATAGAGATTTTTCTGACGCCCTTTGATTTCAAAGTTTTTTATTTTTTTTGATTTGAGCAAGCTCTCAACTTTTTTGATGGTTTTTTTAAGCACGTTCTCTTTTTGGAAAGTGGAACTACGAACCAGTTGTTCAATTTCTTCATACTCTCGAGGAGCAAGCACACGGAAACACAAATCTTCTAGTTGATTTTTGAGCTCCCATATACCTAGCAAATTGGCTATGGGGACAAAAATTTCTAAAGTCTCGCGCGCAATGCGTTCACGCTTTTGCGGGTTTGGAATGGCATCAATGGTGGACATATTGTGAAGCCGGTCCGCGAGTTTGATCAAAATAATGCGTGGATCTTTGGCGCTGTGCAGGAAGAGTTTTTTGAGCGATTCAATTTGGCGCTCTTCCATGTCATTGCGGTAGTGCACCTTGGATAATTTGGTGATTCCATCCACCAAAAACTCCACCTTTTCTCCGAACTCATTTTCGATGTCTTCTAAGGTATAAGAAGTGTCCTCTGGTACATCGTGGAGTAGACAGGCAATGAGGGTGTCTTCATCCACATGCAGGTCTGTCAAAATCTGCGCTGCACTCACGGGGTGAGTGATGTAGGGGGCTCCATCTTTTCGTGTTTGTCCTTCGTGTGCTTTTTTTGCGAATTCAAACGCTCGAATGATGCGCGCTTCGTCGAGCTTGGGTAGATACTTCTTCGCCGCTGTGAGAACAGGAGTGATCATGCCAGTTGACTAGACTAATTACTCATTTTATATTGACCAAGCTCTCTAGGCAAGAATTTTATGAAGTCAAAAGGGAAAGTATTGGTTGGTATGTCTGGTGGACTCGATTCCAGCGTCACTGCGGCCCTCCTGAAAGAGGACGGCTATGAGGTGGTGGGCGTGTACATGAACCTGTGGGCCGACCCCACAGTATTCGACCTGGACGACCGGAAAAAATTTCCACAAAACAAATGTTGCTCACTCGGCTCGCTTATGTTTGCCCGTAGCATCTGTCAAAAACTGGGCATTCCGTTTTACAGCATCAATTTTGAGGAAGCCTTTAAGGGGAATGTAGTTGATTTCTTCTTGGAAGGGTTTAAAGAGGGAGAAACCCCCAATCCTTGTGTGCGTTGCAATAAAACAGTTAAGTTTGGAGTGCTTTTTAAAAAGATGGAAGAGCTGGGTTGCCAGTACCTTGCTACTGGACATTACGCGGACCTCGTTGAAAAGGACGGGCGAATTGAGCTACATCGTGGAAAAGACGCCGCCAAAGACCAAACCTATTTCCTTTATAACCTCAGTCAGAAAAAACTTCGAAAGATTAAATTCCCGCTGGGGAAATACACCAAGCCCGAAGTGCGAGAAATTGCTAAGCGTTTCGACTTAAAAGAGTTGGAAGACAAGCGTGAAAGCCAAGGAGTGTGTTTCTATCCAGAGAAAACCTACTTTGAATTTTTAAAACGTTATCTAAAACCAGGAGAAGATTTTCAGCCTGGAAAGATTGAAACCAGTGAAGGAAAGGAAGTGGGGGAACACACCGGATTGCCTTTTTATACCATTGGTCAGCGCAAAGGAATTGGAGTGGGGGGAGGTCCAGCCCTCTATGTGAATAAAATGGATAAAATTCGCAATGTGCTTATTGTGGGCAGTGAAGAGGAGCTTTCGGTGAGCACAGTCCCCGTTCGTGAGCTAAACTTTCTCTCAGGGGAGGCGCCTTCAGAAGAAGAAATTTTAGATGCTCGCGTTCGCAGCCAAGGGCGTTTCACTAAAGCACAATTGAAGAAAAAAGGAGCAAACTACGAGGTTACCTTCTTAGACCCGGAGCGCGGAATCATGCCTGGCCAGTCCGTGGTGCTTTACCGTGGCACTGAACTGGTGGGTGGGGGTATAATGTCGTAGAAGAACACGCCAAGTTCTGCTATAATTATAGGATGAATTCACGTAGGGCACCTTTTTCCACGCTTGCGTCCCGCTTGGCCTTCCAGGTGGACCGAAAAATCCTCAACCTCGAGGAGGAATCTTACTTGCGTTTGGATCTGTCTGCTCACGAGACAGCTTTGTTAAGAGTGCAGAAGAGTTCTCGACTTACCGACTTTAAACGCTTTGCGATGGCTGCCGTGGTGATTTATGCGGCACTATTCATGGCAACCAACGCTCCTGCCTATGTAAAAATTATTTCTGCTAGCATTCAGGCGGCGGATGCTACTCATGAAAATGCGCTAGTAGCGCAGGAACTGAAGTCAATCACGGTAGATCCCTGGACGGGTAAAACCGTTGAACAGGGTCCTAAGGAGGAGTCATTAGCACTGCTCCCAGTCTCTGAAAAGGAAGAAGGGGTGCTCAGCCTGAGTTTACTCCCCACAAGCTACGAAGATCGTCTCAGTATCCCCTCACTTCAAGTGAATGCGCCTATTGTGAATCCAAAACTGGGACTCGATGCTCTAAAGGCACAAGATTGGAATGTCCTAGAAGACCAGATCCACAGTAGTTTATTAGCTGGAATTGTGCACTACCCCGGAACGGCTGAACCAGGAAAAATTGGTAACGCTTTTTTCACGGGGCATAGCTCCAATGTGCTTTGGGAGCCCAGCGAATACAACACGGTGTTTGCGCTTTTACCTCAAATCACGGTAGGCGCAGATATTTACGTCACTCACAATCAAAAAGTTTTCCACTATCAAGTGGTCTCTACCAAAGAAGTAAGCCCCACAGATGTAAGTATCCTTAAGCAGGGAGATCAAAAAATGCTCACCCTCATGACCTGCACGCCGGTGGGAACAGCATTAAAACGCCTCGTGGTGAGTGCACAGCTTATTGAAGATTAAGCCTGAGGGGGAGTCGCTCCACTGTTGGTATCATCCAGCTTTTTCAAAATATCCTCTTCTGCTTTTGCTTCTTCGGCCTCATTGCTTGCCTCCTTTTCTTTCAAAGCTTCACGATCTTGTTTCTTTTGGAACATATCCCATTCTTCCACGTGCTTTTTATTGAGTTTGGTGAGCTCATCTTGGTACTGTGAATCAAGCTTAGCGAGCTGATTGGCTTCTTCTTGAAGGATATTTTTTAAACGGGTCACTTGATCCGCCGTCATGATTGGCAAAATTTGGAACCAATACTCTCGTTCCTCATTTGACATAGACTCGGTCTTTTTAATCATCGCAACGAGCTCAGGATATTTTTCCCGAACCACGGTAGGAATGTTGAATTTATCATCTCCACTAGCACCAGCGCCGCTTTGAGCAGCAGGGGCTCCTGTAGGAGGAGTCTGTCCCGTAGGGGTTCCGCTATTTGGAGGCGTGACTAGATCCATAACAAAAATAGTGTAGCTCGTTTGAGCTTACTTTCAAAGATTATTATTCAGCAGGATTGTTTTTCTTGAGGGCAGCTAAGATGGCATCTCTGTTTTTAAGGTCATCCCCCGTTGCTCCTTCACTAAGCTTTGAAATATAGTCCTTGAGGGGCATGGTTGCGAAAGCCTCACTTGTTGCAAGAAATTGCTTCAGTGTTCCTTCCAACTCAGTTTGAGTCGATGAACTTAGTTTTTTCTCACCCGTGGTGATTTCAGTGAAGGCTTTTTCATACAATGCTTTAGGGAAACTCACTGGAGTTAAGCCCAGACTCTTGGCCATGAGTGAGAGTCCATCGTTGTTTACAAGTGCGTAAAGCTCTTTGAGTTTAGACTCCGTGAAGTCGGGCGTGATCTTGAGTCTTACCACGGTTTCAGAGCTCATGGTGGCTATCAAAGATAAACCATCTGGAGTCTCTGTCTTGTTGAGTGCCTGAAAGAGCTGAGCCACATTGTTTTTTTCACTAAGGTGATTTGCTTCGATAGCTTTTAGGTAGTCTTCAAGCTTAGGAGCAGCTTCAGTGTCCTCATCACCGGTCGCCACTGAGTCAGCTGCTTTTTCAACTGGCTTAATGAGTAAAGCCTTCACTTTATCTGCATTCGCGGTGTCATTGAGGTACGTTTGGAGTTTGGTTTCGGGTGTAGCCCCGGACTTCACCAAAGCATCCACAAAAGCTTTCATCTTAAGTTGGTCTTTATCCTGTGTGTCCTTAGGGAAGACAGCCACTTTGTCTTGAAGGTCTTTAAGCGTGGTGTCGGGAGTGAGTCCCTCCATTTGTTTCGCCCAGTCGTCTTCACCAAATGCTAATTCGTAGACGTCCTTTGCTCCCAGTCCTGCATGATCCAGTTTATTCCATTTAACTTTGTATTTAACTTTACCTTCCTTATCTTCCACTTGAGAGACCTCCATGCTCAGTGCCTTTCGTTCGTCTTCGTTGAGGTTTTCCACCCACGCATTTCCTGCAAAGGCGCTCGCAATCATGAGCCCCATGCGCTTCACCTCAAAGAAAGTCCATCCAATGGTATCATCCTCCTTAGGTACGTTGTGAGCCATTTCAGTAGCTAAGTCACTACAGCTTTGATGGATGAAGTTGTTGAAGATTTTCTTTTTATCCAAAGCGGGGCCTTTTTCTTTTGGTGGATTCAATTCAGCCAAGGTCTTTTCTTTATTTTTCTCATCAGAGGTAAAATCTTTCAAGGTGTCGTCGGACTTCATGCCGGCTTTTTCAAGTGCCTCCACAAAGGCCTTAGTTTTGAGTTCTTTTTCATCTTTAGTGTCAGGGGCATACTTGCTAACCTTTTCCTTAAGCGCTTGCAAGGTACTGCCTTCGCCCAAATCCTTAATCATACTGTCCCAATCTTGATCGGTGAAAGCCTTAGGATCTTCCTCCTTGCCTTCAGGTTTCGTGCCTTCGTCCGTGAATTCACTCAGGACTTGGTCTGCAAGTTTTGACTGTTCTTCATGCTCGGCTTCGGTCATTTCGTGGGCCTTGCGTTCAATTTGTCTTGCGGCTTCTGCACGCTTTTGTTGTTCATCAAGGCTCCCTTTTTCTTGAAGGGCGATCATTTCAGCTTTGTTGGTTTCCAGTTTGTCGTAAATCTCAGCCTTTTTGGCGATGTCACCGGGAGTATTGGAATTTTGAATGGCAGCAAGCTCAGCTTCGAGCATAGTTTTTTCCGCAGCCAGTTCTTGCATGCGTTTCACATTGGCTTCCAGGGAGTCCCCGTAGGTTTTCATTTCGCTGCCCACTTCCTCCATACTAGCGTCCGCCGTAGCATCAGCCGCTTTAACAATTTCGGCTCGCTTTTGGGTGAGCTTGAGCTGGCGGTCAGTTAGACGTTTGAGTTTGTCGTAGTTTTCAGGCTCGGTTTTTTGCACAATGCTAATGCGCGCATTCACCGTTTGAAGCGCGTTATCCAGCCTTTGGATACGAATAGTTTTATTGTCGTTGGTCTCTTTGCTATCCGCTGCTTTAAGAGCCGCATCCGCTTCGATAAGCGCAGGATCTCCTAGGGCCTCTGGACTTCTTTCTGGTTGTGGTGCTTCTTGAGCTTCAGTCATGCTTAGATTATGAAAATATCAGCGGACGTCTCGAGTCGTTTCTTAGCTTCGATCAAAGATTCAACAAGGTTTTTCACAATTGCATTTGGTTCATTGTAAGCCTTCATAAGATTCACGATTTCGCGAATATTACCAATCATCACCATGGCGTTTTGATCTGCTTTCCCTTGGTCTTCGGGTGATAGTGTTGGGTACACAGCTTGATTGAGCAGAGAGCTGGGGCTGTAGAGCTGAATAGTGCCCGCTTCTACCTTGGCCATTAGATCATTCAAAAAAGCTTGATCCTGGTCGCTCCAGGTGTCTGCCTTCATCGGCGCATTGAGCATCGTTTGAACCTCAGGCGCAATGGGTTGATTGTCCGTTGCAGGGTCGTAGAGTGGATTTAGGTCTGCCATACGTTTCAATTTAATCTGTATATTATAGCAAAAATTCGGTAAATTTACAACTATGACCAAGGCAGAAGCTCAGAAACGAGTTGAACAGCTCCGAAAGGAGATTCTTCAGAGGAACTACGAGTATTTTGTGCTCGACCAGTCGCATGTGTCCGAAGCCGTTCGTGATTCACTCAAAAAGGAGCTCGTTGCTCTGGAGGCTGAGTTCCCAGATTTGGTGAGCCCAGATTCTCCCACCCAGCGCGTGGGAAGCGCACTTTCTGGAAAGTTTCCAAAAGTGATGCATAAAAGTCGCAAGTGGAGTCTGGTCGATGTGTTTTCTTTGGAGGAGTTGCAGGACTGGGAAGAGCGAGTACTTAAAGCAGTAGGGGACTGCGAGTTTGTGACGGAATTGAAGTTGGATGGGCTCAATATCACTCTGTGGTACGAAGAAGGAAAATTGGCTAAGGCTTTGACCCGAGGAAACGGAGGAGAGGGGGAGGATGTGACTCACACCATTCGAACTATAAAAAATGTGCCGCTCTGTTTGTTCGAACCAGTGGACTTGGAGGTTTCTGGAGAGGTGATCATCCCCAAGAAAAGTTTTGAGAAAATGCATGAAGAGGGATTTGCCAATGCCCGCAATGCGGCCGCTGGTACCGTGCGCCAGCTGGACCCCGCTGTGGCAGCCGGACGAGATCTGGAAATGTACTGCTACGAGCTAGGAGAGAACAGTATGGATCCAATTGAAACGCAGGCAGGAATTTTAGAACGACTCAAAAAATTGGGGTTGCCGGTGAATGGCAACTACGCTGTGCACAAATCCGCGGAAGATAGCGTGGCCTACTTGGAGAGGTGGCAGGCAAGGCGAGATTCGCTGCCTTACGAAATCGATGGAGTGGTGTTTAAAGTGAATGAAAAACGTAAGCAAGAGCTGATGGGCTGGACTGCGAAGGCGCCTCGTTTTGCGGTGGCCTACAAGTTCCCCGCCATGCAAACCACCACCGTTGTGGAAGGCATCACCATTCAGATTGGGCGCACCGGCGCCGCGACTCCGGTGGCGGAACTCCGTCCCGTGCTGGTGGCGGGCTCAACCGTGTCTCGTGCTACCTTGCACAATGAAGACGAAATTGAACGCAAAGACATCCGCATCGGCGACACCGTGATCATTCAAAAAGCCGGCGATGTGATCCCGGAAGTGGTGGAGGTGCTACTCAACTTGCGACCTGTCCACTCAGAACCTTATACATTCCCAGCTGAGTGTCCGATGTGTCAGACTGCTTTGGTGAAACCCGAAGATGAAGCGGTGCGCCGCTGCCCCAATGCTCAATGCCCCGGCCGCCAACGCGAAAACTTCATTCACTTCGTGTCACGCGGCGCCCTGGACATAGACGCTATCGGCGAAAAACTCGTCGACCAGCTTGTGGAGTTTGGTTTCATCACCGATGTGGCAGACTACTTCACGCTCACTAAAGAGCAGCTCCTTGAGCTTCCGCTCTTCAAAGATAAAAAAGCCCAAAATGTGCTGGATTCTATTGATGCTCGCCGCACCGTGTCCGTGCAAAAAATGCTCTACGGACTTGGCATCCGTTTTGTGGGTGAACAAGTGGCTGGCCTACTCGCCGAATTCTTGGCTGATCGTTCACAAGAAGAAAACCCAACGCCGCTCACCGTTCTCGAACTTCTTAAAAAGGCTTCTCAGGAGGACCTCGAAGACATCGAAGGTTTTGGCGAACGCATCGCAAGCAGTGTCTATGAATGGATTCAGCAGCCCATGCACCAGCGCCTACTCGAAAAACTCAACCAAGTTGGCTTGCAGCTGACCTGGCCTCCCAAAAAAGCCGTGGTGGAAGGCATCGCCGGCAAAACCTTTGTGATAACCGGAACCCTCAGTCGCCCTCGTGAAGAGTTCAAAACCATGATCGAAAACGCCGGCGGTCACACCAGTGGCAGTGTCAGCAAAAAAACAGACTTCGTGCTCGCTGGGGAAGAAGCAGGCAGCAAGCTAGATAAGGCGAATGAGCTTGGGGTAAAAGTGATTGAGGAAGAGGAGTTTATGAAGATGTTTTGAACATTTGAACAGTGAAACTTTATAAAAATGTCAGGAGTTTTTCAGAAAAAATTCAGGTTTTTATAAGGTCGATCTTGTATAACAGATTTGTCAGTGATTGTGGGCCCGAGCATGGTGCTATTTCGAGGGTCGTCACCTACCAGATCGGGGTTCGAGTCCCCGCGGGTCCACCGCTGACAAAATAAAAAGCCCTCCGTTGTGAGGACTTTTTATTCGAGCAGTTCTATCTGGAAGGTCGTCGTGTCTATTTTACCACGCTCCTCTTCACCTCCGCAACCAGCTTAAACGATCCACAAAACACAACAAGCTGTGGCTCGCTCGTCTTCAACAGCGGATCCAGAATTTCACCCACACTCTTTTCACTCAACCTTTCTGGGCATATTCCCGCACGTTCATCCTGCAGTGGCACCCACACCGTTCGCGCCAGGGGGAAAAGCTCCCACAAGTCGGCTCGTTTGTCTTTTAAAATATGAATGGCAAACTGCGCTTCAGGCAGTTCATGCTGCCATGCGTACTCGTTCACGCGCTCCAAAAAGTACTCAATACTGTCGTAGGTGTGAGCGCCGTCTAAAATTAAAGTGTGCTGGCCCATTTTCACGATTTCAAAACGTCCCGGAATAGTGAGCTTCGCGAGCTCTTCATGCACCACGCTATCGATGCTCATGCCAAGTAGATCGGCCGCCATCACGGCAAGACCTGCAGATTCAGGATGGTGATGACCAAGGTCATAAGCTCCCGCAATCATGGGCTCAACACCTTCTTCTTTCATGACGTCAAAAACGGCTTCGGGCTGGGTGGGTACGGTGAGCAGTGGCACGCCTTCGCGGCAAATGCCCAGCTTGTTGCGGGTGATTTCTTCCACTGTTTTCCCGAGCACCTCCGTGTGCTCAAGCTCGATGTGCGTGAGCAGCGTCATCACTTTGTTGTCCACAAGATTGGTCGCGTCATTCAGACCGCCCCAACCACACTCCAGCACCACGTATTCACATGTTTGCTCTTTAAAATATAAGAGCGCCGCTAAAGTCTGTTCCTCAAAAGGGGAGAGCTCCGTTTGAACCGCACGAATGCGATCAAAAAGATTTTGTAACTCCAGGGTGCTGATGGACTTCCCGTTTACTTGAATCATCTCTTCTACATCCAAAATAGCCGGTGAGGTGAATAGCCCCACTTTTTTTCCATGCAGTTCAAAAATCTTCGCCAACAAATGCGCGGTGGTGCCTTTACCTTTGGATCCAGCGATGTGGATCACGGAGGCATCAAGGCCGCCAAGGGCTTGGTGGATTTCTTTAAGCTCGGGAGGGTTCATAGTGGTTCCTCCACAGTATCCCAGCCGATCTCCGAAGCGTCCAGTGCTACGGAGGGAGCAGGGGCTGCAGCAGATGCCTCCATAGGAGCTGGTGCAGGGCTCGCCATCATTTCTTCAAGTTCAAAGTGGACTTTTATCTCTTGCCTCATCACTTTTTTGAAAGCTTCTTCAATCATCACCACGCCTTCCGCAGAATCTACTTTCCCGAGATGGAATCTGGTCGAGAAAATAAACGTGAGGTGCTCGCCCTTCACTTCTTTGAGTTGTCCAGTTTGAAACGAGCTTCGCATGGCGGGAGAGGGAATGGCTTCATAGACTTTGGGGAGCTGCTTGCGCACGGCATCTAAATGCACGCCCGCTGCGCCAACGACGGCGGTCGGAGCGAGTCCTTCGCTACGTTTCACTTGAGGAGCGCTCATGATTGGTTTCACTTCTTCCTTTTGAACGGAAGTGCCTTGTGTGGCACGGAGCACGGCTACCTCCAGCGGCAAGGTCGCGATACTGGCACGCTTCAGCTTGATCCATGCATCATCAAACAGTTCTGCCCAGTCGAGCAATTTAGGGAGCACACCCTGTTTCTTTTCTTTCACGGCGCTGTGGATCTTTTGACGCAAGTAAGAGAGGAAGCTTGTGGTGAATTGTTGGAGGTCGTAGCCTTCTTGGTAGAGCTGCTCCACTACCTTAAGACCCTTTTCCGCATCCGCACTACCGAGGGCACTGTAGAGTTCCTCGCAGGATTGATGACTGGTGAGTCCAAGCCGTTCTCGCACACGTTCCTCCGTGAGTTTTTCCATTGAGAACTGCTCAAAGATAGAGATAGCATCACGCATTCCTCCTTCCGCATGCTTCGCCAAAAGTTCCAAAGCCGCCGGTTCGAATTCGATCTTTTCTTTGTTCGCGATGTGCTCCAGGCGAGCCGCGATTTCTCGGTCTGAAATGCGTTTAAAGTCGTAGCGTTGGCAACGAGAAATGATGGTCTCGGGGATCTTATGCAGCTCGGTGGTCGCCAAAATGAAATACACGTGCGTGGGTGGTTCTTCCAAACTCTTCAGCAGCGCATTGAACGCCTCCTTGGTGAGCATGTGAACTTCATCGATGATATAAACTTTTGCCTTGGCTCGGGTTGGCGCGAAGCGAATTTTTTCACGCAGATCGCGGATTTCATCAATTCCACGGTTCGACGCCGCATCGATCTCCACCAAGTCCACAAGTTCGTTTCGGTTGTTGATTTGGCAGATCTCACAGGTATTGCAAGCCTCTCCACTTTCAAGTCGATTCTCACATTGAATGGCCTTTGCAATCAGGCGCGCCGTGGTGGTCTTACCGGTTCCACGAGGTCCTGAAAACAGGTACGCGTGCACCAAACGGTTTTGCTTCAGTGCCTCCAGCAAAGTCACGCGAATAGCACTCTGCCCTTGCAGATCTTCGAAGCTTTGAGGTCGGTATTTCCGGTACAGCGCCATTAAGATTTCCCTTTAGAGGAAGCCAGTATAGCACGGTCGATTACGGATTTCATGGCTTTTTGAAAGGCTTTTTCGCTGAATTGCTGCGCGTGCTTCGCGATCTTATCTGCGTCGTAATCTTTCTCATTTATTAGCAGCTGAGTGAGGCCGGCTTCAAAGCTTTCTACCGTTTGTTCTTCAAAGAACTGTCCGGTCACCCCTTCAATCATGGTTTCCGTGAGGCCTCCTTTTCGGAGTGCAAGCACCGGCTTTCCACAGGCCATAGCTTCCACGGGTGCAATTCCAAAATCTTCTTCACCAGGGAATATGAAGGCACGGCAATTCTCCATATATTCCTTCACATCTTCATCACTCTTAAAGCCAAGAAAATCGATGTGCGGCCCCGCCATGCGACGGAGTCGAGTCATGTCATTCCCTTGCCCAATGATCACGAGGCGTTTACCGAGTTTATTGAACACTTCAATAGCGAGATCGATGCGTTTATATGGAGTAAGAGTAGACACGATTAAAAAGTAGCCCTCGTGCTTGGGATGTGCCTCAAAACGATCCACATTTACAGGTGGATGAATCACTTCAGCCTCCTGGTGGTAGTACTTTCGGATGCGGCCTTGCACGGTTTGCGAATTGGCGAGAGGGATGTCCACTCGGTCGGCCGCAAGGTAGTCCCAAATACGGATTTTATGCAGCATGCGGCTCGCCAGCATTTCGCCAATCAAACCGAGCTTTTGGTCGCGCAAATATTGGTGCGTGTAGTCCCAGGCATAACGCATGGGCGAGTGGTAATAACAAATGTGCGTGGTTTCGAGATTAGTCACAATTCCGTGCGCGTAGGCACTGCTGCTGCTCACCACAATGTCGAACTCAGAAAAATCAAAATCCTCAATGGCGCCCGGCATAAAAGGGAACATGAATTTGTGCATGCCCGGAATGAAGCGTGGCCACTTCTGGAGCTTGGAGGTTCGCACGCGTTCACGTGGAAACACGCTGCTTACTTTATTTTCGTCGTAGAGTAGAGTGTACACAGGAGCCTCCGGATACATATCCATCAGTGACTTAAGCACGCGCTCTGCGCCACCCAGTCGAAGCAAGAAGTCATGAACGAAGGCAATTTTCATTGCTTGGAGTTTAACGAAGATTCTCGAAATTCAAAAGCCAAGAGTGTAGCTGCCTTTTCCCAGGAGAATTTTTTGAGCTGCTCTTTAGCTGCGCTACGTAGTTCCTTGCAGAGTTTTTCATCTTCCAAAATGCGCATCATCTGCTCAGCAAAGTCTTTGGCATGGCCAGGATCCGCAAACAGCGCTGCATCGCCCGCCACTTCGCGCAGGGGCGGAATGTCGGAGGCGATCACCAGACAGCCAGCCTCAAAAGCTTGCAGCACAGGAAGCCCAAAACCTTCTTCGCGAGATGGGAATACAAAACAGGTCGCATGGTGAAAGAGCACGGACGCTTCTTCCTCAGAAATGTAGCCGGGCGTGATGATGCTACCTTTCACATCATCCTGCTCAATGCGATTGAAAATTTCTTCACTACCCTCGCTGTAGGTTCCCGCAAGCATCAGCTTTCCTTTTGAATACATTTTTTGTACAAGTGACCAGGCTTCCACCAGCGTCACAAGATTCTTTTTGCTTTCCAGCCGACCGATGAAGAAGAAGAGAGGATCTTTTTTTGAGAGCCCGTGTTTTTTGTAAAACTTCTCTACCGCAGCTTTACTTACATCTGGTAGTGCGGTCACCCCATGCGTGATCACCACGATTTGCTCGGCGTCCGTCCCATAAATTTCCATGAGGTCTTTTTTCACGGACTCAGTGGGTACAATCACTTTCCAGCTGTGGCGAAGCGCGCGTTTCGTACTCCATCGCAGGTACTTTCGTTTCATCCAGCCATAGGACTTGGGAATTTTTTCATAGGCAATGTCGTGCACGGTTACGAAACTATTTCGAGGTGCAAAAAAAGGCAGCACATGCGCCGGAATGAATAAAACATCGGGCTTATGCCAGAGCATCTCCCAGCTGAGTCGCAGCAGTGTCCACAGCCTTCGAGCGCGAATTCTTTTTTGTAGAGCGCGAGGAAAACGTGAAATCCACTCGGGCGTATAAAGACGTACCTCAAACTCATCCACTTCATCGAGGAGCGCTGAAATAATTTCATTGCTGTACTGCTCCACACCCGTGGGCATGTCACGCGTGCTGCGTGACGCATCAATTCCGAGCACTGGTTTTCTTTTCACGATCAGCCAGAGTTAAGGCCAAAACGGTCTGAGCTCCCGCTGCCCGCAGCACCTCGGCGCACGAAAGCAGGGTAGAACCGGTGGTAACTATATCATCCACCAGAACAATTGGACATCCCGGCACCGGCCCTTTGACTTGAAACGCGCCCAGCATATTTTCTTCTCTACTTTTACGGTCGGTGAGCCGCGCCTGTGAGCCCGTGTCTTTCCAGCGCTCAAGCAGCTTCACCATCGGCATTCCCATGTTTTTGCTAAGCCATTTTGCGAGCAGCTCCGACTGATTGTACCCTCGCTCCAGCTCTCGCAATTTATGCAGTGGTACCGGCACAAAAACCACTGGCCCCTCGTGCAGCAGCCGCAGCGTCTCCTTCATCCACGGTACAAAAATCCGAAACAAGTCCGCTTGGTGCGAATACTTGAACGGCCGCACTAATCTTCCAATGATGGAATCTTCTTCGTAGTACAGCGCGCTGCATACTGTCAAACCTTCAAGCTCTCGCACATGCGGCCTAAATTCCACTTCATGAAAACATCGACTGCACAGCGCCTCACTCAGAAAGCCGCAGTGCACGCACGGAGAAGGGAAGAGGATGCGAAGGATGGTGTGCCACATGCGAAAAGCCTAGCGGAAAATTTCTGACAAATACCTGAAGTTTTTGTGACAACAAAAATGGAGCGTTAGCGACACCAACGAAGTTGGTTCAGGATTTGAACAAAGTACAAATACCTGAAGGTTTTAATGTAGAACTTAGCTAAATAAAAAACTTTTCTCCCAAAGTTATCTTAAGACTTGTTCTTGCTCTATGTAGGCGATTTTGAACCGTTCGTAAGCTACAACCTAACTTTTTTGCAATATCTTTGCTAGCCATTCCCTCCATATAGTGCATATTAATTGCGGTCCTTTCATCAGTTGATAGTCCTGCATCATTTAATGCAGCGAGAAGTTGATTCCTTGTGTCATAAATCTCTAAAATAAAATCTGGAGTTGGGCTTTGAGTCACGTAATCTCCTAAACTGTAAGTACTCTCAAAAGTTTCATCCATACTTAGATGATCCCCGCGTTTATAGCTCGTTCTTACGCCTTCCATTCGCTTTTTTTTGATCGCCTCAAACACGAAACTTTTGTGCAGTCTATCGAGCATTTCTTTAGGTTCACGCCTAGCCCTGAACAAAAAGCTAGTGAAGATATTCTGAAGCACATCCAGAGCTTCTTCTTCTCGTCGAAAGAAACGAACCGCATATCCTAAAAACTGTGACCAGTTATTTTTGAATAAATCTTCAATTTTCTGATCACACTGTAAATAGACCTCGTCCCAACTCCACTGCACGGAATCTGCCTGCAGTGAATAGGCTTGAGCTCGTCCAAGGCCAAATTTACCTACAGGCTGTCTTCGAAGCGAAAGTCCAAAAAGAGGTAATTTGCGATGAATTCTTTCGTTAAGCACATTTGCAATATTTAAATCAGGATTACCGACAGCCCTAGCTAAATCTCGTGTACTTACTGGCGCTTCTGCTATCCTTCTTAATACCTCAGCCGTAATCGAATTTGGATTTACAATGCCAAGTTCGACCATAATAGATACTCTTTGTTCTGCCTCAAAAGGCATAAGTAGCCCTTTTGGGATCCTCGCCGCTCTTAGGGTGTCCGGATCTCGTATCAATAAGCCCTTAACCCCCGGCTCATCCTTGTAGTAGATGCCGTGACCACCTTGAGGCTGCTCTAAGGTCTTTATTGGCCTGTTCTCAATGTTTCTAACATTTTGCATGGCTGCTCTAAGGGCAGGGATAGATCTTTGGAAACGTGCAGAAAGATGATCAGTTCTACCCATGTCGTATAAATCAAAGTAAGCTCCTAGCTGATGATAGAAACTACTTGGATCCGCTAACATTCTGCCATCCGAACCTCGTAGAGAATGTCGCATTCTGCCGACATCCGCTATGCACTCGTCAATTAAGCTTTGATTGTTACTCTCCATAACTAGTTAAGTCTAGAGAATACAATAAAATTCAATAGGTACAAGTCATAAAAATCCCCTCGCCCCGCACCGGCCCATTGTGCTACTCTAGATTTAATTATGAATCGCAGCCATCCACCAAAAAAACCTTCTATCGAGAAGGGCAGTTCCTCATCTAATCGGAGGCCTCGCAGACGAGGTCCCCGCCTCGACGTTCATGAAAAATCCTGTGGAGTGATCCTGTATCGCTTCGAAGGAGAAAAACGTCTCTTTTTGCTGCTCCATTATCCAGGCGGTCATTGGGATTTCCCAAAAGGCCACGTGGAAAAAATCGATGCCGATGAGCATGCGACCGCGCTTCGTGAACTCACGGAAGAGACCGGAATCACTGAGATTGTCTTCGATCAAAGCTACCGCGAGCCCATGTATTACGAGTTCAACCGCGGGTTGAAGGAACGTGTGAAAAAAGTGGTGGTTTATTTCGTGGCAGAAACTCAGGAAGAGGCAGTGAAGATTTCTTTTGAACACAAGAACTTCCGCTGGCTCCCTTACGAGGAAGCGCTCCAGCGCCTGACCTACGAAAACGCCCGCGATCTTTTACGAAAAGCGGAGCAGCACCTTAATGCCCAGCAATGACATTTGAAGAAGCCTATGCCAAGTTGAACGACGAGCAAAAAGCAGCGGTGAATCAGATTGAAGGACCGGTGATGGTTTTGGCGGGACCCGGAACGGGGAAGACCCAAATGATTGCGCTCCGTATCGCGCAGATTTTACGAACCACGCAAGCAGCGCCTTACAACGTGCTTTGTCTCACCTTCACAGAGAGCGGGGCAGTGGCCATGCGTAAACGTCTCCTCGAGTTTATTGGCGAAACGGCTTACGGCGTGCGCATCCACACCTTCCACTCGTTTTGTAACGAAGTGATTCAAGATTATCCGACTGAGTTTTTGTTTGCACGCGAACTGGAGTCCCTCACGGAAGTAGAACGCATTCAATTCTTCCGCGAACTCCTCGATGAGTTTCCAGAAAACTCCGCTCTACGTCCTTTTGGAAGTCCCTACTTTTATTTGCGAGACATTGTAAAGGCCATTCAAGACTTGAAGCGTGAAAACGTGACGCCTGATCGTCTACTTGCAGCCATTGAAGAGCAAGAAGCCACGCTAAAGACCCATGGGGAAGCCATTGAGAACTTTGTGAGCACGCACGCGAATCAAATCACCGCAGAGGATTTTGAAGCGATGAAAGCCAAGCTGGCAGGCACACCCTTTGCGGCCTATCTCGAGGGTGACAGCTCCGACAAAAAACAGCGCACCGCCATGAAATCTGATCTCAAGGATGTCTTTGAAAGCTGGCAGAAGGAAATTCCCAAGCAGCGTGCCCTCCAAGAAATTTACCAAAACTATCAGAGTCTTTTGCACGCGCGCGGCCGCTACGATTTTGAAGACATGATCAGCATGGTGACGGAAAAATTGAAAGCAAACCCCGAGCTCCGCGCGCACTACCAGGAGCAATTCCAATATATTTTGGTGGATGAGTACCAAGACACAAACAGCGCACAAAACGAAGTAGTGCGGCTCCTTGGCGAGTTCTTTGAAAACCCAAATGTGTTTGTGGTGGGAGACGACAAACAGTCTATCTACCGCTTCCAGGGTGCGTCGCTAGAAAACCTGCTCTACTTCTACCAGTTGTACAAAAAAAGTATTCAAGTAGTTACGCTGCGTGAAAACTACCGCAGCCAGCAAACTATTTTGAACGCGGCACATTCTCTCATTTCTCACAGTGAACAAACCCTTGCTCAATTCCTGGATGAAAAGTTTGAGGCCCTTCACGCCAACGCGCCCCATGCGCTCGCGCCCCTTCGCATCGCCGAACTCGACTCAGCCGACTCCGAGCGTTACTTCCTTGCTAAAGAGGTTCAGCGCCTTCTCAGTGAAGGCACCAAAGCCTCAGAAATCGCCGTGCTCTATCGCAACAATCGCGAAGCCGAAGGACTCGTGGACCTCTTCCTCCGTATGAAAATTCCGTTCCACCTCTCAGCAGGGCAGGACCTTCTCCGTGACCGCGAAATCCAGAAACTCATCACGCTGCTTCGTTACCTTTCAGACCTTGAAGACGAGTCTCAACTCTTCAACATTTTGCACTACGATTTTTGGGATTTTGATTCCCTGTCCATCGCTAAGCTCACCCGTGAATCGAATGCCAAGCGCAAGACACTGCTTGAAATGATGCAGGAAACTGAAAACTTCGCGCCTTTCGCGGAAAAACTCTTGGTATGGCACAAAGAAAGCATCAATCGTCCGCTCGTGGAATTTTTTGATCTCCTCATTCAAGACAGTGGTTACGTGAAGCGCATTCTTGCTAAAGAAAATCAGCTTGAAGAGCTCAATCGCCTCAACAGTCTTTTTGCTGAGCTGCGTCAGTGGAACAAGGCGAATCCAACGCTTTCGCTCACGCACTTCCTTGCGTACCTCGATCTGCTTAAAGAAAATGGCCTAACCCTGCCTGCCAAGGAACTCATCACCAACAAAGATGCCGTGTGTCTTATGACCGCACATCGCTCCAAAGGACTCGAATATGAGCATGTGTTTATTATGAATGCAGTCGACAAGCAGTGGGGGAATGCGCCCGATCACGCCAAACTTAAACTACCGCCTACCCTGTTGAAGGTAGCTCTGCCTCATGAGAAAAACGAAGACGAACGCCGACTTTTTTTTGTAGCCATGACCCGCGCCAAGAAAACGCTCACACTGTCCTATCCAAAAGAAAATGAACAAGGTCGTCCCACGGTTCCATCTATGTTCCTGAATGAAATCGCCGACACCTACAAAGAAAAAATGGATACCTCATATATTGAACAAGAGGCGTTGGAACACCTACAAACCATGTTCCTCGTGCCCAAACCCAGCCCAAGCGAAGACCACCGTGCCTATATAAAGAGCCTGCTGCAAAACTACACGCTCAGCGTTACACACCTCAACAACTATCTGCGTTGCCCACGGCTTTTCTACTACAACAATGTGCTACGCGTACCTCGCGCCAAGTCCAAGGCACTTGCGTACGGAACGGCTATTCATGAATCGCTCAAAGATCTACAAGTGGGTGTGCGTGCGGGTTCTATACCAGACAAAACCTATGTACTCGAGCAGTTTGAAAAACACCTCAAGCGCGAAATCCTTTCACTGCAAGAGTTCCGAGGCGGACTGGAACTGGGGAAGCGCAGTCTGGCCGAGTACTATGACTTTTACCGTGATTCTTTTCATCCCAACGTGCTATTGGAATACGATTTCCACTCCCACGGGGTGAACGTAGACGGCGTGCCCATCACGGGTAAGCTCGACAAAATTGAACTCAAAGACGAAGCTGAGCGCACGGTACATGTGGTGGACTACAAAACCGGCAATCCAGATAGCAAAAAGTCAGAGTTCGGTCCGCAGGGAGAGTACCGCCGCCAGATTCTCTTTTATAAACTCCTCTGCGATTACTCGAAAAAGTTTCCCTTCACCATGGTGAGTGGAGAAATCGACTTTATCCAAAAGAACAAGGCGGGTGAGTTCGTGCGAAAAATGATGTACACAACGCCTGAAGAGCTAGAAGAGCTGAAATTGCAAATAAAATCCGTTTATGAGGATATTGTGAGTTTACGTTTCCTGGATTTGGGCGAATTTGAAACTTGTGGGGAGTGCGAGTGGTGCATGCAAGTTAATTCACATTGACATTTTTGGGTAAATCTTGCAAAAATGGCTAACTCCCTTTATCAAACATGGCTGAACACCCCCCAAAAGGTCCTATTGACGAAGAACCCATAGAGACGGATCCCTCTGAATGGGATGAAGAATCCCCCACCGATGTTGGGGCAGTGTTTGGAGTAGTTAGCACCAGTACAAATGCAGGTAGATTCAAAACTCCCGTGCCAACACAAGATGGGGTTGCGGTTTTTGACTCTGAATATGGAGAAAACTCAATTCGTGTCGACTCACATGACTTGAAAGAACAACGAAGAAGATTCGACACAGGTGCTGTGCTTGATCCAATCAAGGGAGGAATACAGGCTTCACAAAGACCTGCATTGTCTCCTGTCACGGTACATCCAGATGACCGAGAACGTACCACGAATATTCCTGAACTTCCCCCTCCTCCTGTAGTCCCTTCTCATGTTCGTGCCGCAGCAAGCCCAATCAATTCTGCACCCAGGAAGGTTACTACTAGGTCACGAAGTAAAATTGCTGGTGTGCTTCGAGGAACAGCCCTTTTAGGTACTACTATTGCAGCCCTCCTAGCGGCTCTTAATACGAACGTTCAAAAACCCGAGGCGCCCGATCTTTCCACTTCGGATGTGAGTGATGACCTTGGCAGAGATGCGGAGCCCGACTGTGTAGGTCCTAATGCAAACCCTGAAACGCTCTTCGCTCAAGTGGAAAACCAAGTGCTCTCGGATGAAGCGGTTTCAACTTTTTCTGAAAAAGAAATCACTCGTCTCACGGCACACGCTACCAACGCGCTCGTATCAGATCATTTTGTAGGAGCTCATTCCTGGAAAGACCTTAAAGGAGAATGGCGAAATAATGCCCTTCCCCTTGTAGTGGCAAAACTCGAAACGTGGGGCGGCTATGAGGCGGTGCTCGATAGCATCGCTGCGTCACCCACGCCCCTCTCCACTATTGATGGCGCGCTTGAGTGGATTGCTGCCGACAAGAACTTAAACAGCCCATCCGATCCTTACAATTCAGACCAAACCGCTTTGGCACTGGCGAAGCAAATCGCTCTAATCAAAGATAAGCGCATTGCTGCAGATCCTGAGGTTCCTCAAGGACACCTGGATGAAATGGGTGAGAGTGAAGTGGAACTTGCGGTTTCGGAAGCCATTGTCACGCCACCGCCAGCACCTGCTCCCTTTAAATACCCCACTCAGCTCACGGCAGAAGCAAGTGCAGCACTTTACGATGCGCCCGAACCAATGAACCTCCAAAATGCGCCTAAAGTGGTGGCAGACACTCCCGTGCTAGCCAAGCCCCCCGTAGCACTCGAGCTTACAATGGATCCAACCGATGCTCCTGATCCTCACTTTTTGAAACCTTCCGTAGCTGCTCAGGCAGATTTTGCTACCGATGAAAAAGCTTTCTTCACAGAGGGAGAAGCCATCAGTGCTGCCAATGCAAAGGCCGCGGCTGCTCTAGCTCCACAGACCTTCACTCAAAAAGCCAAGGAAACCGTTAAAGGCTGGGCAAGCAAGGTGAGCCGTTGGTTCTCTTAGTGACTCTTTTTAAAAGGCCGTAAATTTGCTATACTAATAAGATGGCAAATAAGAAAATCGGTCTCGTTTTGGGTGGCGGCGGAAGCAAAGGCTTTGCCCACATCGCGGTCTATAAAGTTTTAAAAGAAAACGATATTTCGATCGATTGCATTTCAGCGTGCAGCATTGGAGCGGTGGTGGGTGCAGCAATTGCCCTGGGCCGCTCGCCTGAAGAAATCATGGAGGCGCTGGGAGAATTTGCCAAAAAAGGAGACAGCCTGCTCCGCATGGGCAACTTTGGTGTAACACAGGGCTCGCTGCTTACGGGAGAAGAGGAGGCCGCGTTTGTAGAAAAACTCGTCCCTCGCAGCGCCACGTTTGAAGACACCCAAATTCCACTCGTTCTCAATGCCGTGGATCTGGAAAAAGGGGAGGAAGTGGCCCTAAGCTCCGGCAATCTATTCGATGCCGTGATGGCATCCTCGGCCATGCCTGGACTCTACCGACCGGTTTTCCGCGACGGCAAACTGCTTGTGGACGGCGGTATTCTCAACAGCCTCCCCGTGAATCATATCGAAAAGTTCAATCCCGATGTCACCATTGCCGTGGATCTCAAATCCTACTACACCGAGCAAAACATCTCCGCCTTCATCTACCACTTTTACATGCAGGACGCCGATGAAAAGGAAGATAAACTCACCCTTAAAAAAAGCCGTTTCCGTGAAGCTCTGCTCAAGTTTGAATTCCCATTTTTTGTGATGCTGCGCAGCGTGTCCATCGCCGCTGAAGAAAGCAGCAACCGCTTGTTAAAGCTTCACCAGCCTTCCGTGCTCATCCGCCCCGATCTCTCCGAGTTCAGCCTGATCGACACCAAGGATTACCAAAAAATCTACGACCGTGGCTACGAAGCGGCGCAGAAACATTTAGAAGCAATCAAGAGCCGAATCTAGCCTTATAAAATGGTGGAGCACTCTAGAACTTTTAGACAGGCTTATGATCTTTCGTGTGGAGCTAAAAGCTGAGTAATCCACTGTTTGTTTGAACGGACCATTTTTACGGCCCAAATTTTCCCAGTTTTATCAGTCACTTTGAATGTAATGGGATCAGTGATGGAGGCTCTTTGGTAATAACTGCCATGGACAATCACCATTTTTAACAACCGCTCGACCGGTTTGCCAATGAAAGCACTAGGCTCGGTAATGCCCTCAATTTTATCAATGGGCACGACAATATCTCCAAAGGGGTAATTTTCATCGGGGTTGACGCCGTGAACTTTGGAGTAGAGGCCAAGAGGGGTTAACATGACTCCACTTTGACATCCAAAAGCTCTTTCACCTTCTGGATGCTTACCGTATTCCATGTTAGCTCCTACAGTTCTCATCTTAGTGTGCTCATCGTGGACCTCGTGAACAGGGAAACCCTGAAGATAGTCATATCCAACCAGCAGGTTTTGTCCATCCAAATTTGTAGCGGGTTTACGGATAGGATTTTTTAATCTCATTCTGCCCAATAAATCTGTAACTCTCTCATAATTCCTGCGTGTTGTAGAAATGCGTAAATTTCTTCCTGGAATTCTATCCTTCAGAAATGCGAGGATGGTCTCGATACCGTCTTTGGGGACATGGCTTACAACAAATGTGGACAATTTCAAGGTTTGCTCTTGTAGCTTCGCTATAGCATTAAAATGGGGATGTGAAGCTGGATCTGAAGCCCAATACAGCATTTGGGTGATGTGATCAAAAGTAATACCAAATGACCTATACCAATCGTAAAGTCCCTCCATTTGTTCGACTGGAATATGCTCCAGACTCTCTCTACCGTCTACTCGGGGGTAAGGTGCTGCAACATCACAAAAGGAACAAGCCTCCGTGCATCCATAACTCAACTGGGCCACTGTCAAATGGGGGAGAATGAGGCCTAAAGTTTTCCAGTGTGTGTCTGCAAGGGGAGCGGGTAGACTTTTTGCTAACCGGTCGGGGCGAGTGTCTTCTACCATTTTATAGAAAGAAGCAGCTCTTTTTCCCCAGAATCTTGGATATAAAGCTAAGAAAGCAAGGATAGGCGGGGTTCTCTTAGCGATTTCTAAAAGCTCCAACCACTCTGAATCTGACAAATCTCTTATTTCCTTCATTTGCGCAAGTTTATCACCTCCGTTGTAGACTTTTTCTAACCAGTAGCTTTGTAAATCTTTAGGAGTTTTTGCAGTTACTTCACTGGGTTGAGTCATTTAAAAAAATCCTACTCAATAAAGGGTCATAATTAAAACATTAAAAATGCATTACGTCAATCTGGTGGACGATAGTGGACTCGAACCACCGACCTCCACAATGTCAATGTGGCGCTCTAACCAGCTGAGCTAATCGTCCGTAATGAGGGTAGAAAGATTGCTTGCAATCTTGAGACCCGAATGGAGGACGCATAGACCCCGAAGGGTGCTAATCGTCCGTAATGAAGCGGTCGTCCGTCTACTTAATAATAGGAGTCCCTTCCAGCTCTCCTTCTTCAATGTGGTATTCAGAGTTGTCGAGGGCGGTGAGTACCGCTTCAAGTGTTAAGTCACCCGCGTGCTCACTCATCATCAAGTTAGCTACCGCGGCTGTAACTACCGGAGCAGCTTGGGAAGTTCCTGTTTTATAACCATAAAGACCATCGGGGAGGGACGAGCGCACGTGATAACCCAGTGCCGCCACATCCACCCAGTCTCCGTAATTAGACTTAGGAAGTTTGTGATCTCCATTATCCACACTCGCCACCGCAATGGTGTGCTCATACTGAGCGGGGTAGAACCCGGTATCGCTAGAGTTGTTTCCTGCTGCCGACACCACAATCACATTTGCCTCGTAAGCCTTTTCGATCATCGCCTCCAACGCATAAGAAGGGGAAGAGAGACCAAAGCTGGTGTTGATGATTTCAACCTCATCGTCGAGTGCTTTTGAGAACGCTTCCAGCACGTTGGAGAGTTTGCCTCCATTGCTGTCCACAATCTTATAAGGGATGATTTCAACGCCCGGAGCTTTGCTGGCAATGATTCCAGCCACATGAGTTCCATGGCCCACATCATCGTAGGCATCCGTGTTGTCTTTCAGAGTGTTCCACCCCTTTTCCACCAGAGAATTTGCAAAAACTTCATGGCTAATATCCACCCCGCTATCAATCACGGCCACTTGCACCACTTCTTCGGCCAGACTCACTTCACTGCTGGTATCAGGTTCAGCTTCCCCTCCTTGAGACTCCCCAAAAGAGAAATCCCAGTTATAAAGAGGGCTGAACATTTCAATAGATTGGTCGATTTCTACCGCTTCAAACTCAGGGATGGCTGCTGAATATTCCTTCGCTACCGTTTGAAGTTCAATGTCGGAAAGCGCCTCCACAGGTTGGAGTAGTAAAATACTGTCGTCTGTTGTTACACTCACTACGAGCCCACGAGCACTTTCATCAGGTTGAGTGTTCATGAAGGCATCGGCTTGAGTGAGTTCACTCACCAGAGGAGAGTCCTCGGCTTGAGTGAGATCTTCGACCACCATCTTATATTGGTAGTTGAGCGAACGGAGCGTATCCAGCGAATTCGCTGAAAAGTATTCCGGCTGTTTATTGGCTTCCACAACACCTAAAACAAGGGCGAGGACCGTTACGACCAGGAGCGGGAGGAAGGAATACCAGGTATTTTTCATGCCCAAAGAATATAGAAAATAAAAAGACTAGACAAGTTTTAAGAAATTGTATATAATGAACACTTATTTGACATAACGTCAACTAAGATAAAGCTAATTACGGTTGAAGAGGGCTCTTCATGGCGTGGAGGGGGCCCTCTTTTTTGTTGCCTAGTTTTGCAGGAGTACTTGTCATATGATAAAACTGGCTATATAATATGAATGGACATTAATAATAGAGCTCATGCATCCTATTACCACAACCGCCAAAGTGATGCAGAACTTCACTATATGTATCTCTCAACCGATTCGAGATCAGCTCAAACTGGAGCAAGGCGATCATGTTATTTTGAGTCTGAACGAAAAAGGGGAGGTTAGTCTGACGAAGGGAGTTAGTTCCTTACAAGATCTTGTTGGCTTGGCAAAAGATACCTTTAAAGAGTTAGGTGGCGGAGAGAGTTTCTTAAAGAAAGAAAGAGCCTCATGGAAAAAGTAAGAAATCTGGCTATTGATTCAATGATTCTCATTTACTTGCTCGAAGGGAATGAGCTTTTTTCTAAGCAAGCAAAAGCCCAATTAGAAGTTGCTGAAAATATTATCCTTTCTACCCTAGCGCTAGGTGAGATTTTGGTGGGTTTTGAGAAAACAAAGAATAAGGGAACAAAGCTACGATTTCTATCCTTTGTAGAGTCTTACTCAAAATTACAAATGATTGGATTCGGAAAGCAGGAAGCCATGGTTTTCTCTGAACTTAGAGCTAAGTATCCTCAAATCAAAGCTCCCGATGCTATGCACCTATCGGTCGCCATTGCTTCGGGTGCAGATGCTTTTTTAACCAACGACCGAGCTTTGGAGTGTGTGAAGGAGATTCCCATTCTGCTTTTATAAGTAATAGGGTCTTTCTAAAAAGTACCAAATCTGATATAATAAGAAGATGAATTCTTGATTCTTTGCTCTGAATTCCTTAGAATTTTGTTCCAAAAAGACTTATGGCAGACGGTGATCAATCTCAAAATAGTGGATATGTAGGAGGATTCTCCTTTGGACCTCAACCTCAACAGGGGGGTGGTTTTGGAGGCTCTGGAACCCCAGTTCCTCCTCCCACGCAACCCGTTCAGCCAGTACAACCTGCTTACCAAGCACCTGTTCAACCTCAGTATGAGCAGCCAGCTGCACCTGCTTATCAACAGCCATATCAAGCCCCTGCTTACCAGGCTCCTGTACAGCCTATGTATCAGCAACCTGTAGCGCCTCAACCTATGGCCCCTCAGCCTCCTATGGCGGGAATGGGTGATCCCTATGCTGGCGGAGCCGCTGATCCTACTCAGCCTCCTTTTGACCCCAATTATGTGTTTGGAGCTCGCATGGCGAACTTCACCACAACCATTAAGCTACCTGCGCACAGCCTCAACTTCGACGAAAACCGCTTCTTAAATCTTTTGGCAGGCTCTATTTCCCTCACCAAGGATGAAAAGAAGAAGATCGTTGAGTCGGTGCCTAAGCTCCGCCAAGAACAAGTAGATGAACTTATCCGCATCTTTGATGAAGAGCGTGCCAAGTTCGTCGAACTGTCTCCCAAGCACGGAGCTCAGCTCAAAAAGCTAGAAGATGAGCACGCAGCTGACTGGAAAGACCTTGAGCTCGCGGTAAAAGCGGAAGGCAAATCTCAAGAAGACCAAAACAAGGCAGACGAAATCCGTAAGCAGCTTGGACTTTAGTAAGCACGCGCGAAGTACACGATCCGATCCGTCTTTTTACCCGTGAGGATGCAAGGACGCTCCTTAGGCCAGGTGTCTTCGGAAACAATACGGATGGTCGCCTTTGTTTTTTCCTGAATACGCTTTTCGTCTTCTTCGCTTCCATCCCAGGCTGCTTTTACGAAACCTCCATGTTCATCGAGCAGCTTCACCATTTCTTCGATGGATTCCGCTTCACGAATATTGCTCGCGAGGTGCTCTTGAGCACGAGCCAGCATGTCGCTTTGAATGGTCTCCAGGGTCTCCGGCACGCTCTTAACCACGTCTTTCAAATCCATGGCAAACTTTTCGCCCGTGTCTCGTCGCGCCACCATGCACGCTTCTTTTTCCAAGTCTCGTGGGCCCACTTCAATGCGCATAGGCACTCCTTTGAGTTCCCATTCATTGAACTTGAAGCCAGGGCTCACGGTGTCGCGCGCGTCCAAATGCACTCGCACGCCAGCCTTCTTCAAATCTGCCGCCACCTTGCTCAGCGTCTCAAGGACCCGCGCCTTCTCTTCGTCGGTTTTCCCAATCGGGATGAGCACCACTTGGTAAGGCGCCACGCGGGGAGGGAGTACAAGCCCCTTCTCATCTCCATGACACACAATAATGGTTCCAATGATTCGAGTCGAAAGTCCCCATGAGGTTTGCCATCCGTATTGCATTTGCCCGTTTTCATCTTGGAACTTGATATCGAAGGCCTTCGCAAAGGTTTGTCCAAGCAAATGTGAGGTTCCAGCTTGAATCACTTTTCCGTCCTTAGCCAACGCTTCTGTGGTTCGTGTGTAATCCGCTCCGGCAAAGGTTTCCTTAGGTGACTTGGTTCCTGTGAGCACAGGCAGTGCCAAAAAGTCGCGATCAAAATCTTCATACATCGTAAGCGCACGAGCAACCTCCGCTTCAGCTTCTTCTTTAGTCGCGTGCACGGTGTGTCCTTCTTGCCACAAAAACTCCGTCGTCCTCAAAAAGGGTCGCGTTCGCATTTCCCAGCGTACCACATTCGCCCACTGGTTGATGAGCAGGGGAAGGTCACGATAGCTCTGCACCCATCCAGAAAAAGTCTCGTACATGATGGTCTCAGAAGTAGGTCGTACCACGAGTGGTTCAGCCAGTTCGCTACCTCCGCCATGGGTAACCACTGCACATTCTGGTGCAAACCCTTCCACGTGGTCTTTCTCACGAGTGAGCAGACTCTGAGGAATGAAGAGAGGGAAGTAGGCATTTTGAACACCCGCTTCTTTAATCCGACGATCGAGTTCACGTTGAATGAATTCCCAAATCGCGTACCCGTAGGGTTTGATCACCATACAACCCTTCACCATGCTGTGTTGGGCGAGGTCTGCCTTTTCCACTACGTCTTGATACCACGCAGGGAAGTCTTTTGATTGAGATGCGATTTGTGCCATATCAAAGCGAATTGTATCTGAAAGATTTCAATTTTCAAAAGAGAAAAGAGGGCGCTGCTTTGACATAAGGTTAAAAATGTGATGAAATTCATGACTATGCAAACTCCTGGAAGCATCGAAGATTTGTATGAGCCTCTACCAAAGGGTTCAGACAAAAACAAATATCCTGTTCTCGAATGGGAACTGGAAGGGCGTGATGAAGGTGGCATGCCACTTTCTAAAGAAGAACTGACCTTCTTATATGAAGTGGCATCTTGGAAGAGAGGTGCTCCACCCATAGAGGATGGAGCACGCCGCGCTAACTTACGCCGTCGCGAAGCCTTGCAAATCCCAGGTTGGCCAGCAGTTCATGGAGTGCAAATGAAGGGAGTAGGTTTTAGAAAAGTAAACGAAATAACTCAGCCGACTGCTAAACAACCTTATAAGCCCGGAGCTTTGCCCAGTGTAAAAGCCTTGATTGGAAGAGACGGCAAGACACAACTTCAGCTGCCCGTTGTAGAAGCATTAGGTGGATGGACTATGGGAGCAAAAAATGAATTTACTAACTTAGTTGCTTTGAACAGGGCAGGAATACCTGCGGTAGTACCCATTCGATATGGGACTCTTCCTGACGAAACGTGGCAAGGTAAAGCACTGGAACTGGGGATCTGGGGACTACCAACTAAAGAAACTCGTCGCATCGGTAATCAACTTCAATCGTGGATTGATTCCCCATCAACGATAGAAAAATCACCTCTGTCAGTTGACGACATCCCTGAATTTGTTCTCCATCTAAGTCAAAAAATAGCCAAGATGGTGAGTCGCATTCAAAGAGAAGCAGGAGTTGTGAGTTTGCAACCTCATTCAGGTAACTTTACTTACGACTTCGATACAGAGGCTTTAGTAGCTCACGACTTTGAAACTGCAAAAAGAACAACGGAGCTGACTTCCGTGCAAGCAGGTATTTATACGCTTATGGATGTCACCTTTTTCCTACGTAAGGCAATAATGACTTTAGTTAAATTGGATTACTCTCAATTCAAATTAACAGACAACTTGATAGAAGAAACTTTTAAATCAGCTTTGGATAGTTTTTATGAAGGACAGGACTCAACAAAGCGTGAATTCGTGGAGCAAATGAAAAAACTTGTTTTGCTCATGCGAATCGCACTTCAAAATCCAAACCCTGATATTTTCTTTGAACTGTTGATGAATCGAACTTTCCACATTATGCTGCCACGATTATGTGAACTCCATCAAAAGAGCGAAGTGGGCAAGCAGTATGTTATTCCCATGAGCCCTAACGAAGTGGCCTTGGATTATGCAAGCTTCGAGGCCATGTGCTTTGAATTTGGTAACCGTATGACCGAAACTCCGGCTATTTATTTTGACATATTCAAGCCTACTCATCGTCCTCAAGCTTTACAGCGTGTATTGAAGGAAATTGAAGCCATGAGAGATCACCTCACTCCACAGTCGCCGCCTCCGACAAGGATTTAATCTTAATATTCTCCGGTAAGTTCGAAATGGTGGGGGACCACACCGGCCACACCTTGATCTCCACACTATTTACTTCAGGCAGATTTTGAATATAGGACTTTGCTTCTTCAATGCTCTTACCCGCAATGTGCTCCTTAATCTTTTCAGCGAGTTTGCTGCCTCCTTCGAGCTCTGGATCGATTTCGTATTCCTCAATGCCTTGGATTTGTGCTGTGATCTTGTAGCTTTCATTGGCAGCATCCACCTCAAGCACCTGCAAGCTGATGGAGTTTTCGTCCACAGAAATCAGCTGCTTGCCTGGAGTTTTGGTGCTCACGATCTCAGTTTTCAAAAGGTTGTATAGGTCATCGTGATTGTAAGCCACCCCCGAGATCGTCATACTTCCGGACACATCGAAGGTTTGCTGTTCTTGGCCCACCAAGGTGTAAGGTAAGTTGATGAGGGCAGGTCCATAAACAAGGCCATCTTCACTTTCTAAAAGCTTTAAATTCACTCCTTGGGCATTGGATTCTGCGAGCACTTCTTTACGCAGCGCAGCCACCACCTTTTCTTTGAGTTCTTGTTCTAATTCCACTTGAGCAGCGATCAAATCTTGCTCGGTTACCTGTACACGGGTTACGGTTTCTCCACCGGTCATCGCATCGTAACTTTCTGCATAAATTTCATCGCGAGTGTCTTCTTTGAGCCCGGGCAGGAAGAATTTAGAAGCTGGAATGTTTCCCCGTTCACCCACTGCGACGCCGTTGGCATCGAGAGCGTCCGCCACCACATACACCACCATGGTTCCGGGAGTGCTTGGAGACCCTGCAGGTATCACTACTTCTTGCTGCAAACGGAATACGATGCCGTCTTCGGTTTGGAAGCGAGTTTGAGCGACCAGAACTTGTTCCACATTTCGAGTATTGATCACCGTTAGATTCCCTGACGCATTGGTACTGTCGTTGGTAATGAGACCCGTCGCGTTGTGGGTAATGGTGTACTCCACTTCCGTTTCTACGTCATATACCTTAAGACTGCGAGGGTCTGATGGGTTGGGTTCGAGCACCACATTCACTGCCTTGGTCAGTACATTGGAGGCAGGCTCTATCAAAATGGTTGCACCCGGCAGCGCCACATAAGCAATAATGAAAAACAGCGCTAAGCTGGCTCCTAGCAATCCAAAAACCCAACGCTTGCGTCCTGGCGTGAGGTATAAATTGAGGGGACGTTTTTCTAAGCGATTTTTCTTAATATCTGCGAGGTAGCTACGCAGTGAAAATCCTTTTTCTTTTCCCTTTAAGTTACGAACCACTTCAAAAATAGAAGACTTCTTTTTAGGCAGACGAGAAGGCAGTTCATCATCCACTTCATTTTGAGAAGCAGCGATGGGTTTGAGCAGCGCCGTCTCTGGGTCGCGGTCTTCTTTTTTACCTGCGCTTTCATCGATATTCCAATGGTCAAACACACGAATTTCGGCCTGGTGGGCAAGCTTCATCCCATTCAAATCATTGGTAATCACGGCAACGTCTTTTTCAACTTCAGTCATCTTCTGCTTGAGGATCTTGAGGTTCACAATGCTTTGCAGCAACACAGCGCGCTTAGGAACCACTAAATACACTTCTTTGTAAGGAAGCTTTTCTATACGTTGAAAAATACTGGTGATTTCCTCGTCAATTTGGACGAAGAGGATTTTCTTTTTAGAAATTTTCTTAACATTATCGGACATGGCGTTGGATTAAACTTGCATGAGGCGCACCACTTTTTGCAGCATCTTCGTGAGAAGTTTTTCTTCACTCAGAATCTCCATTCCCACCGACGCGAGCGCCATGGGAGTGATGTCGGCCGGAGATTCCAGCTGTTTGGTTTGATCTTTAATGTGTGAAATATTTTTTGGCAGGAGATATTTCACTTGAGGCTTACGAGGGAACTTGAGGTTTTTATACCAATCGGATGTCTCGAGACCCTCTTTAAGCAGCGGGAGCAAACTTCCACCTCCACAAAGATAGATGGTGGGAGGAAGAGAATCAATGTCCCCGAGCTCTTGCAGACAAAAATACACACCGCTGAGCCAAATTTCTGTGTCACTGGCAAGTGCTTTATTCACAATGGTTTGCGATTGATGTTCTAGCTGATTGTTAGAAAACGCTACTTTCACTTCCTCTGCTTCTTCGTGAGAAATGTTGAGCGCTTGAGCGAGCCGCTTGGTGAAGGCACGCCCTCCCAAGTTGAACATTTTGGTTCCCACTACGCTTCCGTCCATCACAATAGAAAGATCGGTGGTTCCACCTCCCACATCAATAAAAATTCCACTGTAACCTTGAAGCTCTGTCCCACCCAGCAAGCGGCCAACGGCATACGGCTCCGCCATGATCGCCATTAGCTCTTTATCCAGTTCCGCGCTGATGGTTTGAAGGGCGCCGTAGTGAATAAGAGGAGAGAAAGCATTGAACACGCTCATGGTCACTTCACGACCCTGAAACCCAATAGGGTTAGACACTTTATAGCCGTCTATTCGAGTGTCCACTATAGCGGCGTGCACCAACTTTACATCAATCTCATTGAAACCCGTTTCGTAAGCCAAATTTCCTCGCACGCGCTCAAAGGCTTTCCACTGCACTTTATGGATAATATTTTTCAACTCTTCTTGTTGAACTTTGCTGCTAGGGTCTTTTCGTTTGTAGGTCACCATGGAAGTGTCTCCTTTGATGAGCTCACCCGCTACGCCTAAAACAAGCATGCTAGGGCTAGCCCCCGCCATACGCTCGGCATCCCGCATCGCTTCGTGGCAGCGCTCAATCACACCAGCAATGTCGGTGATTGTTCCACTTTCCATCTCACCTGTGCTTTGCCGTTTGATGCCTTTCCCCAACACCTCAACTTCTTTACCTTGGGCCATGCAAACCAGTACTTTGATGAACTCAGTACCGATATCAAGGACCGTAAACAGTCGTTCGCGCTTGGGACCTAAGCTATTTTTTAAGCCAAACATGGCGCTAGTGTAGCCAAAGCGCTGCGCCCCTGCAATCTTATCGCACAGGGAATTGCGACGCGCACCTTCCTTTGTTAAAATAAAGCTCCTTAATTTAATCCGCTATGAACTCATTTGAAGGAGTTGCCACTCGCCAGCAAAGCGCCGACTTTTATAACAAAGTGCTTGGTTGGTTTGGTCTTGCTATTTTAGCCACCGGTGCGGGGGTTTATATTGGGTTTCACTACCTACTCACGTCGGTTGCCTTTGTCCAAAGTCCCATTGCCTTTTACGGACTCCTCATCGCGGAAATAGCGCTCATCCTCACTTCAGGTTGGTGGAGCCGCCGTACACCGCTCAATTACTTTCTTTTCTCGCTCTTCGCTGTGATCAGCGGGGTGACCGTGGTGCCGCTGCTCGCCAGCTTTGCTGCTGAGTTTGGCGGTTACGACATCATTTACCGCTCACTGTTCACCACCACCGTGACCTTCCTCGCCATGGGAATCATTGGTCACACAAGTCATCGCTCCTTTCAAGGGCTGTCTGGCTTTCTCTTCATTGGACTCATTGGAATGATCATCACCGGAATTTTGGGTATTTTCTTCCCTTGGAGCAACACTGGAGAAATGATCTATTCGGGGATAGGAACGCTGATCTTTGCAGGGTACACCATGGTGGACATTCAACGTCTCAAGCACTATCCCGAAGACGCCGCCATCCATGCTGCTATGTCGCTCTATCTAGACATTTTCAATCTCTTTATCTATATTCTTCGCTTAACCGGAGCCGTATCTCGTGATTAAAATCTCTCAACTGTATCGGGCTACCAATGGTGCTCGCGAACCCTTAGAGCTGGAGTTTGAGGCAGAAACGTTTGAAATTCCAGAAATCACGGGCACCGTGAAGGCAAAAGGCTCACTGCTCCGCGTGGAGGAGGGAATCATGATGCTGATTGAGGACCTGGAGGCTACTCAAGTGGCTCACTGCGCTCGATGTGGCAAGCAACTGGAAAAAAAAATCAATTTTAAGCCCTCTGAATGGCTTTTTTACGATGGAGAACCTCACGAGGACGACAAGGAGAATGAGTGGCTTAAACTCGATACACATCGTCTTGAGCTAGACCCGGTTGAGCCCATTCGCCAAGATTTACTCCTCAACTTGGACTCAACTCCTCGTTGCAAAAAGCTGTGTGCGAAGTTTGAAGAATCCAAACTTGAAGAGCCCAAGGGGGTAAAGGCCCTGGCGGGCTTGAAAGATTTACTCAATTAACGTCACCAGGCAAAAGTACAGCTCTTTGACGAATCTCTTCGAGTAGAGCTAGTAAACTCGAGAACTGAGGTTGCCTTGGATCGAATTTGCAAATTAGAGCGAACTGCATAGCAAGTTTAAAAGTGCCAATCACTTTCATAGCTTCAAAATCTTCAGATAGTACTTCACAAATTCTTTTAAGTTCATCTCGTACCTCCGGGGTATATGCGTCGTACTCATCAATCAGTGCATTGAAGTCATCTAACGTGATTAGTTGATTGAGTCCTCGAACGCCAACAGCGCGGACTGCATTAACGAGAGTTTCAGGAGAAGGCAAGGGTTGATCTGGAAGTCCCATAGTTTAAAGAAAGATTTAGCTCTAAATACTATAGCAAGATTATGTTTAAAATCAATTATACTTGCTTTTATCGAGAAATGCTCTAAAATGCCCTAGCAATTGAGCAAAGCTCTATCTTAAAAACGACTTATGGCAAAACATGCAGTTCCCAAAAAGCGACAGTCTACCACCCGTAGCAATCGCCGCTATCGAACCTTCGAAAACCTCGCTCGTTTGAAGCTTCAGGGAATGACCAATATGGTTAAGTGTGAAAAGTGTGGAGCGGCTAAGGTTGCTCACAAGGTATGTGTTGAGTGCGGAACCTACCGTGGGGTAGACGTACTTGGTAAGATTAAAAAAGAGGCTAAGATCACCAAGATCAAAGCAGAATAACGCTCTGCGGAGCAGAGTCTGCTCCTGACTGTCCTTTAAAACTTTTTAGAAACGTTATGGCTTCTAAACGCCACATCCTGCGGGCCCTGGTTATGCAAACAGTATTTGCCTGGGAATTCCGTGGGGGCGACGCAGAGGCTATTTTGTCGTATAACTTGGTGAATGGTGGGCACGGAATGGAAGACCAGAGCTTTGCCCTGAACCTTTTGAAGAAATTGCTGGAGAATCGAGAAGAAATTCAAGAAACCATTAAAAAATTCGCTCCTGAGTGGCCTTGGGAAAAGATTGCTCCCGTAGATCGAGCCGTTTTGGAGGTAGGAACCTGTGAACTGCTCTTCGATCCTGAAATCCCACATCTGGTGGCCATCAACGAAGCCATTGAGCTGGCGAAGGAATTTGGTACTGAAAGCTCTTCAAAATTCGTAAATGGTGTATTAAGCTCACTGTATGAACACCGCAAAAATTAAGAATATTGATCAGCTACAGAAGACGATTGGACTCGAGTTCACGGATAAGGATTTGTTGACCTTAGCTTTTGTGCACAAGTCTTTCATCAACGAGCACACGGGTGAAAAAGGCTACAATGAGCGCTTGGAGTTTCTTGGAGACGCCGTTTTGGAGCTTTCAGTGACGCAGTTTTTGTACCACCATTATCCAGAACAACCTGAGGGTCAACTCACGAACTGGCGCAGCGCGCTGGTGAAGGGGAAGAATCTCGCAAAGGTTTCTAAGGCTTTGGAACTCGGGCAGTACTTGCTCCTCAGCCGTGGAGAAGATCTCTCGGGCGGACGTGAAAAGGAGTACATTCTAGCTAATACCTGTGAAGCGCTCATTGGCGCTATTTTCCTAGATAAAGGTTTTGAAGTGGCGAATGAGTTTATTCTGAAGCATATCGTGGTGATGCTCGATGACATCATTGCCAAGGGACTCAATGTGGACTCTAAATCTAAGGTCCAAGAACTGGCACAGGATAAGTTTAATCTCACGCCTACCTACGAACTCATCAGCGAAGAGGGGCCCGACCACGACAAGAAATTCGTTATGGGAATTTACTTTGGGAAAAAACTTGCGGGAGAAGGTGAGGGTTCTTCAAAACAAGATGCCGAGCAAGCTGCAGCCCGCAACGCGATTGAGAAGGAAGGTTGGAATTAGGCCATCTTGGGCACGAGCAGCTCAGTTCGCTGTTTGCCTATTTTGAGCAGCCCAAGTGGGAACTGCAAATAGCGCGCGAAGTACATGCCTTCCTCAAGTCCTTCAAAGCTCACCGGTTGGTTCTTGAGCGCCTTTTCCATTTGCTCCTTGCTCAGTGCCACCACGCCACGAGTAGCCTTTCCCGCAAAGAACATCACACCCTCGTGGCTAGGTTTCATTTCATCGCCCTCGTAGGTTTTGAGCGCAGGCAGACTGAGAGAGAAACCCGGTGGGGGTGGAAGCGTTTTAAGTGCCTGGCTTACTAAGAATAGATGATGCTCGAAAGGCACCAAATCGTACGCGCGAGCCGAGACGCCAAAGCGTTCGTCAAGGAAGCTGTCGTAGATTTTTCGCTCGGCTTCATTCAAAACTTTTAATGAGAATTTACTGCCAGCTCGAGGCAAGTTTTGCGATGCTGTTTTTGTGAGTGCGATGCAGAAGAAGCCCTTCGTACCCGTTTTGTGAGGCCAAAAGCGAAAACCTTTGAGTCCCGCGATTTGCTCGGGCACCGCGATGCCACGTTGCTGGAGCTCTGCTTCAACGTTTTCATCAATAGCGGCCTCCGGAGTTTTTCCCAAAAAATCCGCTACCACACCATCATTCTCAATGTCGTTCAGTGCGCAAGTAGAGTACAGCAGTCGGCCGCCCGGCTTCAGCATTTGAAAGGCTTGTCGCAAAAGTCCAAACTGCAGCCCAGAAAAATGTTTCACTGCCTTCTTATTCCAGTAATTGGGTTGCCCCTCTTTAGTCACAAAAAGTCCTTCACCGCTACAGGAAGGATCGAGCAAAATCCGATCAAAAGTTTCAGGGTAGAGCTCAGCCAGTTTATTGGCGTTGAGACGGGTCACATAGGTGTTCACAATTCCCAAACGGCTGAGGTTCGACTTCAGCGCCTTGATGCGATGCGTATCCATATCGTTGGCAATCAGTATGCCGTCGTTCTGAAGGCGCTGAGCGATGTGAGTGCTCTTTCCTCCAGGAGCAGCTGTGAGGTCGAGTGCGCGTTCGCCCGGCTGAGGGTTGAGCACTTCCACCGCAAACATGGAAGCAGCATCCTGCGGATAAGTGAAACCTGCATGATAGGGAAGTTTGAGCGCCCACTCTTGACCGCTGCCGCTGAGCTCGAGGCCATCATTCGAGTAAGCACTATTCTTTACTTCATAACCTTGTGACACGAACCAATCCGTGAGCGCAGACTTGCTTATCTTCAACATATTCACACGTATGCTGCGTGGTCCAATGGGCTGCTTTTCTATTGTACTAAAAAATTGTTCAGCCTCTTCAGCGCCGAGCAGCTTTTGGAAGTACTCTACAAAGGTGGGTTTTAAGCTCATGCGTTCTTGATTCCTCCCTGTAAAGTCTCCAAACTGAGAGTTGCACACTTCACACGTGCAGGCCCTAAATTCTCAATACCAAGCCACTCGTAGATGTCTTCTTTGTTGAGCTTTTCAAGGTCATTTAAGCTCTTACCTTTAATCTCCTCAGTGAGCACAGAGGCAGCTGCGATACTGATCGCGCATCCGTCACCTTCCCAGCTTGCATCTTTAACTTTTCCTTTTTCTGCGAGCACATACATTCGAACGTGGTCACCACAAGTGGTGTTCACGCCGCTGTGGGTGAGGGTGGCGCCTGCCATTTCACCGCGGTTCAGCGGATTTTTTGAGAGATCAACGATTTGTTCTGCGTACAGATCCATAGCGGAGACAGTTTACCAGAATTTTTAACTCTGCGTAATGAATGCTCTAGTTATTAAAAATCGCTAGTACATAAATCGCTTTTATGTAAAATGAAGCTATGCAAAATCCTGTTCGAATTCTTGCCGCCGGAGGAACCTTTGAGAAGAAATATCACGAGATAAACCAGACCCTGGTTTTTGAAGGTACCCACATTCCAGAAATTTTGGCGGTGGGTCGTTCTAGAGTTCCAGTTGAACTTGAAATGATCTTCCTGATGGACAGCCTCAATATGCAGGACGAGCATCATCAAAAAATCCTTGAACGCGCGAAGGCATCACCTGAAAAGCACATTGTGATCACTCATGGAACCGACCGAATGGTGAAATCAGCAAATCTTCTTGCTCAGCACATCACAGACAAAACCATTGTTTTCACGGGATCTATGATCCCTTACGAGTTTCGAAACTCCGATGCCGAATTCAATTTGGGTAGCGCTCTGGCCTTCGCCCAGGTATTACCTCCCGGTGTTTATGTCACAATGAATGGACGTGTTTGGCAAAGTGATAAAGTACAGAAGAACTTGGAAACAGGTATTTTTGAAGGCGTGGAGGTGTGAGCTCGCTTTTGCTAAAAAGTCGTGCTAAAGTTCGCTCGTCGCTGAATGTATGATCATACCAAAGGATGGTCAGGTTTTTGAGTGCGCAACATGTACCTTATGGTTGGATGAACAGGAAATTTTGCACTGCAAAGCTAAAAACATTATTTCGACTGTTGAGAATTTAAAGGAGTGTCTGGCGTTAGTGAATAAGCTCACCCAGGGGAGAAGCCTTTGTTTTTTAATCGATCTTACGGATGCTAAGCCAGTTTCCAAAGCGGTAAGGGAGTTTGTTTTAAGAGAGCCAAAAGAGTATCGCGCTATGGCCTTGATTACAGATTCACTCGTCGGTCAGATGGTAGGAAAAATTTTCCTTTCGCTGGCTGCTCTTGATAGTCCGACAAAGCTTTTTCTGGACGAAAAAAAAGCTGTTGATTGGCTCAAGAAGTACTTATAGTTTGAACGTCTTCGCAACTTTCCTGAGTCCGTCGCGGAGTGCCTCGACATCTTCTTTGGTATTGTACACTCCAAAGCTCACACGCACGGTAGAAACCAGGCACATCGCTTTCATGAGCGGCATGGTGCAATGGTGCCCCGCACGAACACAAATACCTTCTTCTCCTAAGATAGCGGCGACATCATGTGGATGAACGCCGTTCACCGTGAATGAAATGCTGCCACGGTGTTGGTCAAACCCCTTGGGGCCATAAGTCGTAACGAACGGAAGCTCATTCAAGATTTTGAAGGTGTATTCTTGAATTTCGCGATCGTGTTTCATGAGAGCATTTTTTCCAAGCTCCATAATAAATTCCATCGCAGCGCCCATACCCATCACTTGCGCAATATTCGGCGTACCCGCTTCAAACTTCCAAGGTAAATCGTTCCATGTTGAAAACTCTTCATGCACCTCGCGTATCATGTCGCCACCGCCCATCCAAGGATCCATGGCTTCAAGAATCTCTCGCTTCGCATACAAAACTCCAGCCCCGGTAGGTCCGTAAATTTTGTGACTTGAAAACGCAAGAAAGTCGATATCAAGTTTGTGAACATCGATGGGAAGGTGCGCCGCGAGTTGAGCTGCATCCACGCACACTTTGGCGCCCACTTTTCGAGCAAGGCGAACCACCACAGGTAGATCAATCAAAGTTCCCAGCGTATTGGAAAGCCCCGTGATGCTGATCATTTTCGTTTTTTTTGTGATGAGCTTTTCAAGTGCCTTATAGTTCAAGTTTCCTGTGCTCAAAATAGGGCAGAACTTGATTAGGGCGCCCGTTTCTTTTGCCACGAGCTGCCAAGGGACCAGGTTGGAATGGTGCTCTAAAATGGTCAGAACTATTTCATCGCCAGCTTTCAAAAACTTTCGTCCCCAGCCTTGCGCCACAATATTGAGTGATTCCGTGGTTCCACGAGTGAAGATGATTTCACCTTCCTTTCCGGCGCCCACAAACTTGCGAGCAATGGCGCGCACCGCTTCATACTTTTCGGTCGCTTCCTCGGCAATGGGGTAGAGCCCGCGGTGCACATTGGCGTTGTACTCCAAATAATATTCCTGTTCCGCAAGCAAGGATTGATCAAGGCGCTGCGTCGTAGAGGCGCTATCAAAGTACACCAGTTCAGGGTGAGCTACAAAGAAAGGAAAGCGATCTTTTACTTGGAGAGACATTTCAGAATATCTTTAAAGATTTTTTCAGCGAAGGCGAGGTTCGGGCATTTTTGTAGTGCGTTCCAGAAAAACCCTTCCACCAAAAGTTCTAACCCTTCCTGCACAGGAAGTCCACGACTCTGCAGGTAAAAAAGCTTTTCTTCATCGATTTTTTCCAGTGTGGCGGAGTGGGACGCTTGCACCTCGTTGTGTTGAATTTCAAGGCCTGGAACCGCTTCAATTTTGCAGCCATTGCTAAGAAGCAAGTTGTGCTCCTCGAGGCTAGCGTCCGCGCCGCTGCATCCAGGTAGCATGCGAATGTTCCCGTAAAAATGTCCAAAGGCTTTGTCTTGTACCGCGCCGCGTGAAATCATTTTGCTGCGCGTGTTTTTGCCCTGGTGTACATGGTCCACGCGCAAAGTTTGTTTCTGGCTGCTGTGTCCAAAGAAAATGGTTTGGCTCAGCACACTGCTCTCCGCGCCTTCCAGTAAAACCTCAGTGCTTTCTTCGCTGTCCCCGAGCACATGATGAAAATATTCCAGCTGCGCGCCTTCTTCCAAAATAAACTTTTTCTTGGACTTGCCGGGGTGGTAGGTCATCCAACGCAAATGCGCACCCGGCTTCAGGCGCACTTCCACATGTTCGGCTTCGCTGGCTTCCACCCACGCTTCGGCACCTGCCTCAATAGTGAGACTAACGGAGCCTTCCTTGGGCAGAGATAAAACATCGTGATTTTTGAGAGTTTTTTTCATCAGTTGATTAAAATTCCCATTATGTATGAATCGTAAAACTTACCGTTGATATAGTTATCTCTTCGAAGTCTACCTTCTTCTTTAAAACCTATTTTTTTATAAAGCGCGATAGCTGGTTTGTTATGAGACATAACAACCAAATTTAACTTCCGAATGACCTTTGAGGATTTTGCCCAATCCAACATGCTTTGAATCAAAATCGAACCAATTCCCATACGCCAATACTTTTTTTGCACCGTGATTCCAAATTCAGCAATATGACGAACTCTAAATTTATTTTTTCCACTCGCATTCAAAATTCCGACAATCTTTTTATCGATCTCAGCTACAAGAAAAATCATATTTTCAGCTTTAACATGCTCCTGAATAATTTTCTCCTCTTCTCTTATAGTTTTTTTAAATTCTCCCTTCCCAAAAGTAAGAAAGTCACTTTCGCCAGCAACCTGGTTTACGTAGTGAATGAGTTCTTTTGCATCCGATTTTTTGACTGTACGAATTAAGAGAGTATCTCCATTTTTCAATTTAAATTTTTTTGCAGCAACTTTAGACATAGGTGTGATTAACCAATAGCTTTTTCCATTTCCATTTCAATGAGACGGTTCATTTCCACAGCGTACTCGAGCGGCAGTTCCCGCACGATTGGGTCAATAAATCCGTTCACAATCATGGCGAGCGCTTCGTCTTCGCTCAGCCCACGACTTTGTAAATAAAAGAGTTGTTCTTCGCTGATTTTTCCGGTGCTCGCTTCGTGCCCAATGGAGACGTCGTCTTCGTTGATGCGCATCACGGGATAGGTGTCGCTGATGGATTTCTCATCGAGAATCAGGCTGTCACAGCGGATTTGAGACTTCGCACCCTTTGCCCCTTTGTTCACTTGCAGGAGACCGCGGTACACATTGCGTCCGCCATTTTTACAGATGCTTTTGGTGAGCACGGTCGAGGAGGTGTCTGGGGCGAGGTGAATTACTTTCGCGCCAGTGTCTTGCACTTGGTCCGCGTTGGCAAAGGCCACCCCGAGGTGATCCGCATGCGAGCCACGGCCACGCAAAATGGAACACGGATAAAGCATGGTTCGTCCGCTTCCCAGGTTTCCGCCCACCCATTCCATGGTGGCGTCTTCGTCCACAACCGCGCGCTTAGTGTTGAGGTTGTAGGTGTCTTGCGACCAGTTTTCTACGCTTGAGTAGCGGAACTTCGCTCCGCGCTTCACAAAAATTTCTACACACCCTGCGTGCAGGGAAGTCGAGCCGTATTTGGGTGCGCTGCATCCTTCAATGTAGTGTCCTTCGGCACCCTCCTCAATGATGATGAGCGTGTGCTCAAATTGCCCCATGCTCTTGGCGTTCATGCGGAAGTAAGCCTGCAGCGGCGCCGTCACTTTGACGCCAGCCGGAATGTATAAGAAAGTACCTCCGCTCCACACCGCGCCATGCAGGGCCGCGAATTTGTGGTCGTGCGAAGGCACCAAAGTCATGAAGTATTTTTTCACTAGGTCGGGATACTTTTGCAGCGCTACATCCATATCTTCAAAAATCACCCCTTTGCTTTCCCATTCTTCTTTAAGTTTGTGGTAGGCGTTTACGCTGTCGTATTGCGCGCCCGTCCCCGCCAAAACCTTTCGCTCTGCCTCAGGGATTCCGAGTCGTTCAAAAGTTTTTTTAATGTCATCTGGCACATCTTCCCAGCTTGTTGCATAGCCCTTCATTTCGTTGGGAGCTGCGTAGTAAATGATGTCGTCAAAATCGATAGGTGAGAGGTCCACACCAAAATGTGGCAAACTCATTTCATGCCATTTCTTTAAAGCCTTGAGTCTCAGGTCCAGCATCCACGCAGGTTCATTTTTATCTTGAGAGATTCGTCGAATCAGAGCTTCACTCAGCCCCTTTTGTGCTTTCACCGCATAGCCTTGCTCGTTGTGGTCGTCAAAGACGCTGCGGTCGAGATCTTCAAGATAGTCGAGTGCCGTCATTTCAGAACTTTTAGAGGATTCTTTTCGCTGAGAATCTTACGTACGTAATCATACCCTTCTTCTTCAAGTTTTGCAGCCAGTTCCTTGCCTCCGCTGAGCACGATTTTTCCGTCCATCATGATGTGAATGTAATCAGGCTTCAGATACTTGAGCATGCGCTCGTAGTGGGTGACCATGAGTAGGCTTTGCTCAGGGGTCTTTGCTGCCGAAATTGCCTCACAAATGGTTCGAAGCGCATCGATGTCGAGCCCGCTATCGGTTTCATCCAAAATGGCGAGCTTGGGTTCCAGTAGTGCCATCTGCAAAATCTCCGCCTTTTTCTTCTCTCCTCCTGAAAATCCTTCGTTGGTGTTTCGGCTCATGAAGGTCTTTGAAAGTCCTACGAGCTTCATCTTCTCTTCCAGGATTTTTTTGAAATTATAGAGGGGTAGAGGTTTGAATTTTGCATCCCGTGCCTTGTTCACCGCGTTGTACGAAGCGCGAAGGAAAGAAACCATGTTCACACCGGGGATTTCTTTAGGATATTGGAAGGCGAGGAAAAGCCCTGCTGCTGCTCGTTGGCTGGGATCCATCTGTAATAGGTCCTTTCCGTTGAATTTCACCTTTCCCTTAGTCACTTCATAGCGGGGGTGGCCCATTAAAGTAGCTGAAAGCGTGCTCTTTCCAGATCCATTGGGGCCCATAATCGCATGCACTTCACCCGGTTTGATCTGGAGTGAAAGCCCCTTCACGATCTCCTTATCAGGAGCTGAAACAAACAAATTTTGAATCTCGAGAAGCATTGTGCCAACAGATTACAGGTTAAGTGCTTTCTAAGCAACTCAACGATACTTTTAAAAAATAAATTTGACATATGTAAAGAAATTGATCAAAATTAGACTACATTTATACAAACTATGTCACTAGACACTCATTCACAAAACACAGTTGAACGTAGGGATGTTGTTCTTAGGAAATTTGAATCAAAAGCTGCAATATATAAAGATTGGGTGCCTTGGGCGGTTACCAAACAAGTTCGCCGCTTGTTGGTGGAAGGGGGATTGGAGGTCTGGCCAAATTGGGATCCTTCATTGCCTACAGCTGGAGAAGAGGATGAAGGTTCAGAAAAATAGCTGATTGATCTATCAATAGTTTAGCTCTACACTAACCCCAGCTTTCTGGGGTTTTTCAAATCTCACTTACGGGCCTGTAGCTCAGTGGTTAGAGCAGGGGACTCATAATCTCTTGGTCGATGGTTCAATTCCATCCAGGCCCACCAAAAAAAGTTCAAAAAGTGTGAAAAGTTTAGAAAGTTTGCCAGAATTTTTCTACTCACGTTGTAATGCTTGTTTAGCCTCTTTTTGCCTATAAAATATTCTTGTGATACGATTTCGCGCTTAAAAGCTAATTTAGAATCGACGTGAATTCTTCTGCTTTAAGTACCGTTTATCGAGAGGCAATTGATCAGCTTCCTGGAATGAAGGCATCCATCATAGACCATGGGTGTGGTGGCGGGAGCAGTCGTTCGCTTAGGATGCTGGCTCAAAGACCTATTCGAGTCGTTGGAGTTGATCGATGCTCTCAAGCAATAAGCTCAGCAAAGACTGCGTATCCAAATATAGATTTCATTCATATCAGAGATAGACGCATCGATTTGGAGGAAGGAACGATGGATGGAGCATTTAGTGGTTTTTGCCTAAATGAAGCGCCAACATTTGAAGTATTGAAATCTACAGGTGAGGAGATTTATCGTGTGCTCAAGCCTGGAGCTAAATTGGTAGTTTTGACACTCAATCCAGACTCTATTGGACTTCAATTCCCTGGGCATAGGACAGAGGCACCTCAAGGGCGACACAACGGAGCTCCCGTTTTTTCCACTGAACTTCGTTCGGGAAGGCGCTATCAAGATTTTTATTGGGATGAAGCTGTCTATAGGTCTGTACTTTCGGACAGTGGTTTTACCGATCTTTCAGTTTCTAGAGCAACAGATGCAACAGAGGTAGTGCCTTTTATGATTCTATCGGCTAGAAAGTGCTAACTGACTAATGCTGCAATTGATCTTGAGCTTCATAACCAGTAAAAAATAAGTCGAGGAACTAGTGTGACCATAAAAAGTTGAGAAAGTTTGCTAGAATTCGCGGATCTTTTTTGCGGTGAAATCCACTAAGCTCTGCATACTGTCAACCACCTTCTCAGAAGGAGGAAGAATGAGCTGGAGATCAGTACAACCTAACAAGACATTTTGAGCGTGTGAAGCTTTGATCAAATTCAATAAAAAAGCCTTCTGTTGAGAAAAATCATGAGGGCTCAAAAGCCCTTGAATGAGACGGTCCAATTGCCTTTGGTGTGTGCGGCTTGGAAGAACCAATTCTAAGTCTGAAGATTGAAGTGCCTTCTGATATAAACGAGTTTTAATTGTTCGGCTTGTCGCCAAAAGGAGCACTTTTTTCCACTTCCGCTTCTGGAGTTCTTGAGCAACTATTTCTATGAGGTGAGGGAAAGGAATGCTGATACGACTCTGAAGTTCAGTATGAAATTCATGAACCGTGTTACAGGGCATAACAATCTGCGTGCAACCGGCTTTTTCAAGAGCCTTAACTCCTTCGATCAAAAGTTTAAGGTAATGTTTTTTATGGGTTCCTTTTGATATAAAACGGCTCTCTTTAGCTAAATCTAGAGGCAAGCTCCAAATGCACACGCCAGGTCGTACATCCACTGTCGCATTTTTAATAAGATCTAAATAGAAGTTGGCAGTTGTTTTCGGACCAAGGCCTCCTAGTATACCCGTTATATGTTGTTTTGAATTTTTCATAAGATAAATAAAAACCCTCCATGTGGAGGGAATAAGCCTTACAATAAAAATCCCCTCCTTTATTCCGAAAGGGTTCGATAGTTTACAAAAGTGGTACGAGTAAGATTCAACATACTCCCAGTCTATCTAAATTTTGGAATCCGAACAACCCACCAAAAAATAAGTCGAGGGACTTATGAGGAGCGTGTTAAGCGGGCAGATGTTCTATACAAAATAAAGAGTTGATGATAGCAAACACGTGTTAAAATGCCTACATGAACGAAAACTGGTACTCTTTCAAGGAAAGAATCTACGGAAATGACTACATGATTTGGCACGATGGAGTGGGGGACGAAAGTCGTCGTTTGGCGCAAGAAGATCCGGAGTTGGTGCGCTGCATGATCCTGGCAGGATTGGCGGAAGAAGACTATGTGGCCGTGGAGGCACTGCGTCAGGTAGATATTCCAAACTTACTACCTTCTCTTCGTGAGCAGCTCCAAAAAGTGCACGGAAAATTTAAAATTGAACTCGCTACCTTTCTTCAAGAGAAAGATCCTGAAGCTACGGATGATCGGTATGCAAAAATTGTTATTCACGAACTTTACTATCCAACCTATGTGATGCGTATGGATAGCGCTATTTTGCTTCGGCACTTTCCCGCACAATATGTGAACGACACGCTCCTCGACCGTGTGGCCAACGATCCCGATTATTACGTTCGTTATCACAGCGCCGACTCCTACTTAAAAGTGAATGAAATCAAGCCCGACGAAATTTTTGCGCATGAAACTATTTTCCCTCTCATCAACCAGGCACTCGACCGGGATGAGAACGAAGAAGACTTTAAACGTCACGCTCAGGGAGCTGAGATGCTTAGAGCTTTTAATTATTCAGTGATGGTCAACCCGTTCAGAAGCTCGGTTAGGTCTCCTTCGTAAGCGGAGGTGAGGTTTTGGCTAGTGTAGGTGATGAATTGAATGGTTCCTGCAGCTCCACCGTAGTAGTAGCCGTAGTATTCAAAGGCAATTCCGTACAGGGTACCTGAAATCTTCATAGCCAGTACATCCACACCATTCACTGTGCGGTTTTCCTCCATAGTGATTTGAGCATCAGGAGCCACGGCTTGAGCATTCTCCAAAGCGATTTGCTTTAAGGTATCGTAATCAAGTTCAATGCGTTCAGGAATAATAAGGGCGTACACATCTCCATCCACATGCTCAAACTCGTATTCAGCATCTTCTCCCACGCCGGCTGAGGTGGCGGTCCATTTAGAGGTGTCGTAGCTGATGCTATAATTCACATTCGAGCCGGTCACAACTCCATCTGCAATTCCCGTTGAATCAGTCTCGGTAGAGGTTTCCGTGGTCTCGGTTGTAGTCGTTGTAGTGGTGGTATCGTTGTTCAAAAGGTTGCTGCAACCTGAAAACACCAAGGCTAAAACAAGCAATGCGGTGAGCGTGAGGGATTTCATAAGGCGTGGTTAATTCCCAATCAGTCTACCACTCCTGTTGGCGGTGCCAAACGAAGAACTTTGACGATTTTTATAAATTATGTTTAAATGAGTCCTATGCTTCGAGATTGGATCAATAAATATTTAACCTTATTCGTAGTCCTCATTGCTTTTGTGGACGGGATGCTGGTGGCCAAAGAGTTCATGAACGACGAGCCCGAGGCGAATACAGTAGATGCCGTGCTCCTAGAGGACATTTTTGAACCAAAGACTTCTACAGTTACAGAAGTGGAAGCACCTGAAGTATTGAATGTGCCTTTTGTGTCTCAAGCTCCTTATGGGCTATGGACCGATCCATGGGCCTATATGGCTGAGGAGTCGAGTGCCTATATGGCCTACCTGTGGGCGAATGGACTTGAAGCCGGCGATCGGGAAGTGAGCGCTCAAGCACTGCTCACCGCTAAAGAATGGGAAGAAGCCAACGTAGAAACCTATAAGGACACGGATTTAGACCAAACTCTGCGTCTTTTACAGGAATTTTATGGCGTGGAAGCACAAATTTCTTATGAAGTGACTCGTGAGTCTATGGAAGCACAGCTGAGTGCAGGTAAAATCCTTATGGTTCCTGTACTGAATCTGAAAAACCCCCACTATGGGGAGCCAGGGCCTGTGTTCCATATGATCGTGCTTTTCCGGGTAGAAGGTGAAACCTTTATTAGCAACGACCCGGGGACGATCCGTGGGGCCAGTTATGCCTATGAGATTCAAAAAATCCTGGAGAGTGTCCAGGATTTAAATGGTGAAACTAGAATGATCGTGGTTTCTCGTTAAGCCTTGAGGGCAGCGATCTTACGAGCGAGAAGAGATTTTCGTCGTGCTGCGGTATTCTTTTCAATCACTTTCTTCTTAGCAGCGGTATCGATGATCTTGTAAGCAGGAGCGAGGAGCTTTTCGGCTTCAGACTTCTTCCCAGCCTTGATCGCATCGCTGAACGAACGGAGTGCCTTGCGGAGAGCCGTACGGGTCAAATAATTGCGGTCACGTCGAGTGATAGCTTGTTTTGCTGCTTTCTTGGCTGATTTGATAATCGGCATACCTGAACTTGAGGTTTAAAAATTTGCCCGTAAAATATAGGGGTGAAACCTTATAATGTCAAAGGAAAATGAAGAAAAAGCTCATACTAGCCTCGCAAAGCCCCCGTCGGTCGGATCTTTTAAGCTCCATTGGAGTGGATTTTAAGGTTGAACCGGCCAAAAACTTCCAAGAAGTGGATTCTTCAAATAAGCCTGCCCACGAGGTCGTTTTGATCAATGCCGAGGGAAAAGCGGGTGAAATTGCGCAAAACCGTCCGGATGAGCTGGTTTTAGGAGTAGACACGGTAGGAGCTTTTCAAGATCAAGTGCTTGAAAAACCCAAGGACAAAGAAGATGCCTTTCGAATGCTCAAAATGTTGCAAGGTCAAACCCATGAGGTGCTCAGCGGTCTTTGTTTGCAACTGGGTACAAAAAAACTCACCCACATTGAATCCACTCACATCACTTTTCTTCCCCTTACTGATGAAGAAATTCGAGCCTACATTGAAACGGGGGAACCCATGGATAAGGCCGCTTCGTATGCAGCTCAAGGTATCGGCGGCCTATTCATCCAAAAAATCGAGGGCGACTATTTCAACGTGGTGGGTCTTCCCCTGTATCGACTCAATCTCATGCTCAAGGAGTTTGACATAAACCTCCTCACCGACTAGAGTTGAACCAATCTTTTAACTCACCCCACGCCATGGGAAAAAAAGCAGGTAAAATCGCGCTCGGTCTCGGACTCGTTACCGGAGCTCTGACAGGACTTTTATTCGCGCCTGATGAAGGCAAAAACATTCGTTCCAAAATCGCAAAAGGCGATGCTAAGGGGCTTTTAAAAGACCTCGAAAGCATGGGGAATGAAATGAAAGACATGGTGGTTGAATTCTCAAAGAGCCCCACCGTTGTTGAGGCCTTGGATAAAGCCAAAGACAAAGCAGCGGATGTAGCTAATGTTAAGCGCGAAGAGCTCGATGAAATGCTTCGCAAGGCCAACAAGAAAGCTGAACAGTTTAAGAAGACCGTTGCTAAGTATGTTAAGGAACAAAAGGCTGTGCTCGACGAGCGTTTTGCTAAGCCAGCTAAGAAAGCTGCAAAAAAAGCGGCCCCCAAAAAGTCTTCCGCTAAGAAAGCTTCTTCAAAAAAGACTAAAAGCTCAAAGAAGAAATGATTCTTTCTGAACTGAAAGTGCGGGTTGAATCCTCGCCTTTCCTTTCTGAGGAGGAACGTAAAGCTTGGCTTAAACGTTTAAATGCCATGACCCGCGAGGAACTCCAAGTTCTTGCTGGGTTTTTGGAATGGGCAGCTGAGGAAAAAGCAGTGGGTGACGCCATTAAGAATTCAGGCGATGGACTTATCAAAAAAGCCTTCACAGCCATGAATCACAATGCCTACAAGCGCGCAAAAAAAGTGATGCTCGAACAAATTGAAAAAGACACTGACCCAAAACCCCAATGAGCAATGAACAAAACAACGACGCACTGCAAGCTGTAGAAGCTATGCCGCAGGGACTGGGTGAGGCACAGGCCCAAATCGATGCACTATTTGCAAAGTCTAAAGTTTTACCCGAACGCGGAAGAGAAGAAGTTAAGAATATTTTGACCGAACTTGCTGTGGATAAAGCAAAAGAAATGGGCGCCACCGCTTGGGAAAAATATTCTGAGCAGGCCCTCCAAAAACTGGACTCTACTTTTGCTGAGCTGGGTATAGACCTTCCTATGCAGCTCGAAATTTTAGAAGTGTTGGACCGCTATGTGGATGCTCAAGTGAATCAAGGGCTGGAGGATGCACGTGTGGGACTTGACCTCTTGGGGCAGTCGATTGATGTGAGGCTCAGTCGCACAGGTGCAGAAGTCGCCATGAAAGAACTTTCTGGAGACTTTGATTTTGGCGCGATTCAAAGCAACTTTACCTATTCACCCGAGAGTGGGCTTCAGTTCAAGATGGATGCACATGCAGGTGCTGCACTAGTTGAAATGAGTGGAACTGGAAAAGAAATAACAGGAGGGAGGGTAGTATTGGACATTAAAGGTAGGCAAATGGAGCTAGTGAAATTGGGTGACTCCTACGAAGTTACTTTACACATGGGAGATCACTTGAAACTTGCGAGTGCGCTCGATCCCAGCGGGCGAGTGGCGCCTTCGGTAGAAATTCCTTTTAGGGAAGGAACGCTTTCGATGCAGCCCACTATCACATTTCCATCAGGGCGAGAAGGCGGCGCTGCACTCGAGGGTTTGCAACTGAACTTGCAGGCAGGAGACCGTCAACTCAGTGTTTCATCAGCGGACGGACAAAGTGGGCAGCTTGAGTACAGCCGCTCAACCACCACCGACCGTGGACGCCAAATAACGGCTTCTGCTACAGTGTCTACGGATGCTCAGGCTCGCAGTGCCGAAGCAAACGTGCAAGTTATCTTCTAAACCCTTTTCATGGACTTATACATGGTGCAGATTGGTTTTCGGCTCCCTAAGATGTACGCCGAAGGCCACGACACGCTTTTTGCGGTGGCTGAAAACAAAGAAGCAGCATTTAAACAGAATCCTGAAATTTTCCTGAATTTTTTTCAAAAGCTCATTGTTCAAAAGTGCAGAAGGTCTGCAAAACTATGAACGAATAGCTTTCATATGGTCTACACGCTTTTGAATCAGCGCAGCCGTTCCAATGTCTTTGCGGTAAAACACAGGGCCTTTCACGCTGCTCACGGCACTTTGGGCGAGGGATTCCGCCTCTGCTAAGTTGCTGCCAATCCCCACAAAGGCCACCGCGCGCGAGCTCGATAGATAAAGCCCGTCTTCTTTTTGATTCACCGATGCATAGTAAAACCTCACACCTTCCGGCACTGCGCCCACTTCAATCTTCTCTCCCTTTTTTGGGTTCTCTGGATACCCTTCTGGCACGGTGTACTTCACTACCGTCGCCTTCTTCTCAAATTCAACCGGCACTTCGTCCAGCTTCCCATCAATGATCGCTTCACAAATCGCAATGAAGTCGCTCTTAAGGAGGGGCAGCACATTCATTACTTCAGGGTCACCAAAACGTGCATTGTATTCAATCAATCGCACGCCGTCCTTGGTCGCCATGAAGCCTCCGTACATGATTCCTTTAAATCCGTTTCCGCATTCTTGCATAAGTGCCGTTGCAACAGCCACGGTGATTTCATGAGCCTCGCTAAGGTCGCTTGGCTGTAAGAAAGGTAGGCTTCCGTCTGCATCGCTGTAGGTTCCCATTCCTCCGGTGTTGGGTCCGGTGTCTCCTTCAAATGCACGCTTGTGATCCTGTACTGCCGGCATATCCACCACGTGCACTCCGTCACAAAAACTCATCAGTGAAAACTCTTCTCCCACAAATTTTTCTTCCACCACCACGCGACCAAATTTCGAGATGCTCGCTTTCGCAAACTCCACTCCTTCTTCGTATGTTTTTAAATGCTCACCAGAAACTTGCACTCCTTTCCCACCCATAAGCCCATCTGCTTTCACCACATACTCACCAAGTTCTTCCATGTATTCACGCAGACCTTCAGGTGCGGTGAACACGCGGAATTTGGGATTTCCTGGGATGCCATACTTAGCAACCAGATCGCGTGTGAAGGACTTAGAGCTTTCAAGTTGGGCGAGGGTTTTTAAAGGCGCCACGCTTTGAATTCCCATCTCTAGCAATACATCGGCAGCACCAGCCCCAATAGGGTCGTCGGGTCCAACGAAGGCAAAGTCAGGTTTAAATTCTGCTGCAAAAGCCTTCAAAGCTTCAAAATCCATCACACTGGGTGCCACTTTATATATGTCTGCGAGTTTCTCGAGACCAGGGTTCACCGCCCCTGCAAACACTCCCAACTCACAGCCTTGTGGACTGCGCTTCAAAGTCTCGGCGATCACGTGTTCGCGAGCGCCGTTTCCAATGAGAAGGATTTTTTTCATATGAGAGGAATTTGAGTACTTTCTTCGCCAGTTCCAGAATTTTCTTTTCGAATTTCTTTGTATACGCTGCTGCGGCTTTCTTCTGCTTCTCGTAATACCGATTCAGTTACATCCGCCGTTGGATACTTTCCGTCGAAACATGCCATACAGAAGCGTTCAATTTTTGGGTTTCCCTCACGTACGGCTTCCGCCAAGTCTTCGAGATCTTGGTAGAACAAAGCATCGGCACCCAACGCGCGCGCGGTTTCTTCAACATTCAGGGAATTGGCCACAAATTCTTTGCGAGAAGGCATGTCGATTCCATACACACAAGGATCACGAAGCGGCGCTGCACACGAGGCAAAGTACACTTTCTTCGCACCCATTTGGCGCACCATTTCCACAATCTTTCGTGAGGTGTTCCCGCGCACAATTGAGTCGTCTACTAGTAGTACATTCTTCCCTTCAATTTCCAGTCGAATAGGGTTGAGTTTGCGACGAATAGAGGTTTGTCGCTTAGCTTGTCCGGGCATGATGAAGGTTCGTCCCACATAGCGATTCTTCACCAGTCCTTCGCGGTATTTCACGCCCAGTTCATATGCTAGCGGAACCGCTGAGTGACGAGAGGTGCTGGGCACCGGCATCACCACATCGATTTCCAAATTCGCTGCCTTGATCTTCTTGGCGAGTTTTTCTCCCATGCGCAGACGAGTCTTGTACACAGAAATGTCGTCAATCAGCGAGTCGGGACGAGCAAAGTAAACGTATTCAAAGATACAAGGCGTGTACACGGGTTTCTCGGCACAGATCTTGCTGTGTACTTGTCCTTTCATATCCACAAACACGGCTTCACCCGGTTCAATGTCGCGCACAATGTCGTAGCCCAGCACATCCAACGCCACGCTTTCGGAAGCAAAAATTGTATCCGGGTAGAGATCATCCGCTCGCGTTCCCATGATGAGAGGGCGGATGGCATTGGGGTCACGAAAGGCAAGCAGCCCATGGTCTGCAATGATTGCAATCACCGCATAGGCGCCTTTCACACGTTTATAAACTTGTTCCATCGCTTTAAAAATATCGTCAGGGGTCAGGTTACGGGTGTGGAGTTCACCAATTTCATGGGCGAGCACATTCAGCAAAACTTCTGAATCGGATCCTGTATTTAAGTGTCGTTGATTTTGATTGATCACTTCTTCACGGAGCTGCTTTGTGTTGGTGAGGTTCCCATTGTGAATCAGCGCAATTCCAAATGGCGAGTTCACATAAAATGGATGTGCCTCAGCGCTGCTATACGTTCCTGCCGTTGGGTAGCGCACATGCGCCATTCCTGTTCGTCCCTTGAGTCTTTCAAAATCTTCCGCCTTAAATACATCGCTCGCCAGTCCATCTCCTTTTTTGATATGGAGTTGGTTTCCATCACAAGTAGCCATTCCAGCCGCATCCTGTCCACGATGTTGAAGCATCATGAGTCCGTCGTAGAGTTCTTGAGCGACGGGGGAGTTGGAATGAATGCCAATGATTCCGCACATAGGGGTCGGGAAATGAGGATTAGAGTTTAGCTTGTTTCTTAGCAGCTGTCACGGTGTTCATGAGGAGGCAAGCCACCGTCATCGGACCCACACCGCCAGGGACTGGGGTGTAGGCAGAGACTTTATCTTTCATGGAAGCTAGGTCTGCATCACCACAGAGTTTTCCATCTTCCATGCGGTGCATGCCCACATCGATAACAATGGCGCCGTCTTTAACCATATCGGCGGTTAAAAACTTAGGTCGTCCCACAGCCACCACCACCAAATCGGCTGCCAAAGTATATTTTTTTAAGTCTTTGGTTCGGCTGTGGCAGCACGTCACCGTGGCATCTCGGTTGATCAGCATTGCCGTCATGGGTTTGCCCACAATGTTGCTGCGGCCCACCACCACGCAGTCCATACCCTTCACGTCGATCTTATAAAAATCCAAAATCTTAGTGATTCCTTTGGGCGTGCAAGGCGCCATATCTTCAAAATCTTTGCTGAGGAACATTTTTCCAACGTTGTACGCGTGGAACCCATCCACATCTTTATATGGATCAATGGCCTTAATCACCACAGGCGCCTCAATCCCTTCGGGCAGAGGGAGCTGCACAATCATGCCCGTTACGCTGGAGTCTTTATTCAGTTCGTCTATCTTTGCCAAAAGCTCTGCTTGCGTGATGGTGGCCGGCAAAGCCACGCGTTCACTCAGCATCCCTACTTTCTTGCAGGCTTCTTCCTTCTTTCCCACATACACGGCGCTCGCGGGATCTTCTCCAACCACCACAACCACGAGCTTTGGCGAAATACCCTTCGACTTCAGCGCTTCAACCTCCTGGCTCACCTCAGCGAGCAGAGAATCGGAAACCGCGCGTCCATCAAGCACTTGTGCCATTGGCTTTTTAAAGAAGAGGGCCTTAGTTTAACAGATAAGGTTTTATTTGTCCAAACTCGCTTTCACCACTTCCCACACTTTTTCTCCAACCTGGTCCGCATTGCCATCCACCATCACTTTTTTCCAGCCGTACTTTTCCCCCAGCTGCAGATGCACTTCTCGAGATCGCTTCATGAACTCATCGTTGCTTTCATGGATATGCTCTTTTTCAGCCGCGTGGCCAAAGCGCTCACCATCCAGCAAAATCGCCAACTCTTCCCTCACAAGCCCTTCATTCAATCTCTCGAGCCACTCTGTGGAGGCACCTTTTACCGTTCCCCATGCAAGGCCCGTTCCTGTGTAATCTTCTGCCACCACCACTTTCCCCGCTGCCAGCCACTCTTTTAAAGTGGGCTGAAACTGATAGCGATTTAGGGTGAACCACATTTGTAGTTCTTGTTCACTCACTTGTTGTGCACCACCACTTCGTAAAAACTCATTCAAATAAGGACCCGTGGGGCTGATGTCGTACACAGGGTATTTAACATAAACGGCATCGTATCCTTCTGCTTTCAAGCGGTCCACCAAGCGCTTGGCTTGTGTGCTTTTCCCAATGTTGTTGATTCCGTACAAGGTTATGAACATGGGCCTATTTTATCTGATCTGTGCTTCCAAATCCACCGCGGCTTTGCTCACGAATGCTGTCCACTTCCTGCCACTCGAACTTGTCCACTCGAACAAAGACACCTTGCGCGATTTTTTCACCACGTTCAATGGTAACCGCCACGTCAGAAAAGTTATAAACCTGAATTTTAACTTCGTCTGTGGGGCCACAGTAGTCATGATCAATGATCCCAAAACCGTGGGGAGGTGTGAGGCCTTTCTTTTTTGGAGTGCTGCTCCGTGAAGCCACCGCAAGCATGTAGCCCTGGGGTACCTCAATAATCACGTTTCCAGGTATAAGTTCAATTTTTCCTGGTTCAACGGTCAGACTTTCTCGAGCAATCAGGTCAAAACCCACGCTTCCCGCCGTTTCGTAGACAGGGAGGGGAAGGCTTTTGTCGATTCTTTGAATGCGAGCTTGCATGGAGCCAGTCTAAACCATGCGCAGAAGCGTGGAAGTTTTGTAACTTGTGTTATACACGAAAAGTGTTATAATACCGGCATGATGGAAAGATTTACTTCTAATGAAAAATCACAGGGACTTCGAGCTGCAGTGCTTGGGGGAATATTACTGTGGGGTTCGCAAAGAATAAGCACCAATCCTCATAATTATAAACCCGATCTACAGTCGGATGATGTTGTTGATGTCTCACAGGGCACGCCCCCCCTTAACGATGCTCGCGATAACTTTAGAGAACTGCTTCGTGTTTTTTTAAGCACAGAGTTAAGTCCTCAAGATCAGGCGGACATTTGTCTAGAGGCATTAAAGGATGCTCAAGCTATAGATCCGATGGAAGATCCAGTAGCTTATTTAGAGGAGATTCGGGCTTATGAAGAGTGTAAGGCAGATTTAAACCAGCAAGCACGCAGCTTGCTTTACGCCGCGGATACTGAATACCTCTCTGTTCGAGATCACTTAATGCGCTGTCAGCCCAATGGGGAAATATTTTCACTAAAACAATTAGAAAAATGTGAAGATCTTGAACAAGTATGGGTGGAAGGATTCTCAGATGAGTTGGCTTCGAGAGGCATAGAGCTAATCCCCACTTACCGCGATGATTTCAATTTTCTGCCTGAGCAGGGTGTATGGGAGAAGCCAGGTTATTATTTTGAAGTCGACCGATTTGATGGCGCACAAAGAATATCGTACAACTTTGCAATACATTTTCATGGTCAAACCAACTTCATCATCGAGCCTGTTTATACTGATTATGAAGAGGATGAAGAGCACGACTTTAGTTTCATATCAGGTTCAAATGTGGGCACCGTGGGTGGTGATTTTATAAGTGAATACGAAAAAATGACGCGAGGGCCTGCGGAAGAAACCGATTTAGAAGAATAAAAGCCCCGCATTGCTGCAGGGCTCTCAAGGGAAGTACTTTTAGTCTCTTTACAGAGAGGTGAGGGTTTCGTTTACAGTAACCTTGATTCCAGGTCCCATAGAGGGAGCGAGGGTGATAGAGTTCACGAAGTTACCCTTAATGGTAGTAGGACGCTTTTCATTCACTGCCTTAAGGTAGGCAGCTGCGTTTTCTTCAATTTGAGTAGCGCTGAAAGAGGTTTTACCAATCACATTGTGAAGGTTACCGAGCTTGTCGTTACGGAATTCAACCTGTCCTTTCATCACTTCACCCACCTTAGCTCCAATATCGGGAGTAACGGTTCCTGACTTAGGGTTAGGCATGAGTCCGGCCTGACCAAGTTGGCGAGCCACCTTAGCGAGGTTCTTCATCATATCAGGAGTAGCAACGGCTACATCGAAGTCGAGCCATCCTTTTTCAATCTTTTCAATGAGTTCATCCGCTCCGGCTTCAATAGCTCCAGCTGCTTTTGCTTCCTTGACCTTATCTTCACCTACGATCGCGATCACACGAACCGTTTTACCAGTTCCGTGAGGAAGGCTCACTGTAGAACGAAGCTGTTGTTCAGCTTGAGTGGTGTCTATTCCAAGGTTGAGGTGGATCTCAACAGATCCATCAAACTTAGAGGTAGAAGCAGATTTAACGAGTTCTGCAGCCTCTTTTAAAGAGTAACGCTTGTTTGCGTCGATCTTGCCGAGAGCTTCTCGGTATTTTTTACCGCGTGCCATGTTGAAAGGGGTTATGTGGTTTTAGCGGCCGGCTGAGCCAGGCCTCCCACGTATTAATTTACCATTCTACTTTTACACCCATGCTTCGCGCTGTACCCGCCATGATCTTCATCGCAGCCTCAATATCGTTTGCATTGAGGTCTTCCATCTTAATCTTTGCAATTTCCTCGAGTTGAGCACGAGTGATGGTTCCAACCTTATCCTTGTGAGGAACGGCTGAACCTTTTTCCAAACTGATGGCCTTCTTGATCAAGATCGCTGCAGGAGGTTGCTTCGTAATGAAGGTGAAGCTTCGGTCTTCGTAGATCGTAATGATACAAGGAATAACCGTGTCTCCCATTGCGCGAGTCGCATCGTTGAACTTAGAACAGAAGTCCTGAAGGTTCACTCCGTGAGGACCGAGAGCCGTTCCCACGGGAGGTGCAGGGTTCGCCTTTCCGGCGTTGATCTGCAATTTGACGATGGCTTGAATCTTTTTAGGTGCCATAAATTTGAAATGCCCGCCGATTCTACAGAAGGGGACTTAGGCTGTCAAACACTTTTTTCATCTTTTCGTGATAGCTTTGTGCATATTCGAAGCCATAAATATCACTTTCAGTACGAATCACCAGATGAACGGTCTTCACTTTGCTCTTATGATTGAAGTAAAAAGACGCATCTCCATAGTTGTTCACTTCGTTCACGGTTCCGAGGTCTGTGAGGCTCATAGCTCGCTCACGCAGAGCAAGGTAACCCTGGAAGCTACCAGTTTCCGTTGGGTATTTCATCTCGTAGATGCTTCCAATGAACTGTTCACCATCAAATACATTCCATTGATAAACGGTTGCCTCGGTTTGGTCCGCAAACGAAATGAATTGAAACACCAAGCCAGAAAAGACAGTGTCCTTGAGTACAGGCTCCATAAACCCAGCACTTATAAAGAGCTCCTTACTAAGAGAAGACTCTAAAACGACATTTTCTTCAGAAAGGTCTACGGGTTCGTCGGTGCCCTCTTCACTGGGCTGATCTTCTATACTTGAATCTTCCTCGAGGGCAGGTTCATCTACAGCTTCTTCCGTAGGATTCTCTTCCGTTTGAACCGCGGTTTCCTCTTCAACTACACCTGGTGACTCATTTAGATAGTCGTGAACCACAATATCACTCACGATGAGAGCCACCGAGCAGGAAAGCAGAATGGAAAAAAGAGTGAGTTTCTGCATGGCGAGGATGCGGACTTAAGAATTACTTCTTCTTTACCTGGTCGAAGTCGAGTTCCACTGGAGTTTCGCGTCCGAAGATAGAAATCATCACTTTTACTTTACCCTTTTCATCGTCGATTTCGTTCACCACTCCTTCGTAACCCGCGAAAGGTCCATCAAGCACCATAACAAGGTCAGTCTTGCTGAGCGTAATCTTGAATTTAGGTGCGTTGTCATCTTCGAGGTAGCGTTCGATCACTCCAAACTCTTCACCAGAAACCGGTACGGGAATGGTTCCAGATCCTACGAATCCAGTTACGTTTGGTGTGTTTCGAACCACGTACCAAGATTCATCGTCTACAGTCATGTCCACAAGCACATAGCCTGGGAAGAGACGCTTCTTTTCTGTTTTTGGCTTACCTTTCTTAACCACAATTTGAGTTTCCTTAGGCACAATCACATCGAAGATCTTGTCTTGCATGTTCATGGACTCGATACGTTGCAGAAGTGCTTCACGCACCGCGTCTTCATATCCGCTATACGTGTGGATCACGTACCAGTTTCGTCCAGTGTTTTTAGCCTGTTTAGCCATAGGTGGCGAGAAGGGTTAATTATTGAGAGATCTTTTCAAGAGCGAGCTTGTAGAGCTCAGAAAGTCCAAGGTCAAATGCCCCAATGAGTACAGCCATCACAAAGGAAACGGCTACCACCACTCCAGTAAGGAGGGCTGCTTGTTCCTTGGTAGGCCAGGTAACCTTACCAAATTCTTCAAATGCGCTAATAAAGTAACCAGTCACAGGATTGTGTGATCGGGTTTTCGTGGTTTTTTCAGCCATAGGTTTTAAATGAGTGAGTACGCTTAAAAAGCTTGGGGCCTTTTGTCAAAGGGGAGTCTAGTCTAGTTTTTAGGAAAGCGCAAGATAATTAAATATGAAATTCAGATTATACTCCTTCATGCTCATAGAAGACTCTGCCTTCTTGTTTGAGTCGGTCTCGTTCATCACCAGCAATAAGCGTAACGGAGTCGACTCCATTGAGCTGAGTAGCCAGTTTGTCTAAAGCCGCTTGTATGTGATTGTTAGCTTTTTTAAAACCTTCAGGTGTACAATCACTTTTTGCTCCTAAACGAGAGTTATAGTCGTAAATTCCATCAACCACTCTCAGTAAGTCGGGTGTTGGGATTGTCTTTCCTCCATGGGCTGGTGTCCCCATCAAGTGGAGTGGTACATTTTCTGCTGTAGGAGTTCCATCTTCTTCCCAGTCCAGAGGCACTTGTTCGTATTGTACCTCTTCCCAGGCTTCTCCCTTTTTGAAATAGAGACGTGAACGCCCTGTTTTATTGACCAATCCCTCTACCGTGTTAACTGTTTCACCCACTACATATTTCACAGTTTCCTTCCTTTCAGCGGCAATTCGTCGTGTGCTCTGATCTAGCTGTAGGTATAAATCGCGAGCCACTCCTCTTCCACGAGCGGCAGGTTTTGTTGCAATATAGTTGACCGCTACAAAACTCCACCCTAAAGGCTTTCCATCTGTATCCAAAGCTGGGATGTAGGACGCATTCATGGCTCCAACTACTTTACCTTTTTCATCTGTTGAGAGAATCACAATGAAATCCGCCCTTCGGGAGGGGTTATCATTATTTTCAAGAGCACCTCGAGTCACCTCTAAACTGTCCAGCTCTTCAGGAGGAAAAGTGGCCTCCATCAAAGCTTGGTAGGACTCTAAACGGGAGTCACTTGAGTCTACGACTTGGCTAGTCTGTAGTGGAACAGGCTGGGCCTCAAGTACATCGGGCAAACTTTTATCTAAATTATAATCCATCATGTTATTTTACCATAAAATTGATTTATAGGCAATTAAGCGCAGTCGTGAATTCATGCCTTCTCAAAAAGGCTTTTTTCTGCTATAATTATAAGATTTAAAAACACGTATGGCGCGAACGCTGCTTGAAAAAGTCGGGAAAGTGCACCTATGGGGTCTGATTTTAGCTGCAGGTTTGGGAGCTGTGTGTGCGCTTATTCCGCATGCCTCGGCAGACTTTTTGCCTCTCCCTTCTACAGACGACCTCGACGTACCCGCACCAGAAGGGGACAGTGCTTTTGAAAAGCTAGAAAATCTGCTTGGTCCCGTGGCACGTAACTTGCGCATCATCATTGGCGCGGTTGCATTGCTGATGATTGTGATCTCTGGGTTCAGCATGGTTGTGGGAGGGGAAAATGAAGAAACCGCCAAAACTCAAAAAAAATCACTCACGTACGGATTGATTGGACTCGTTATGATCAGTATAGCTGGGCCTATTGCAGAAGTATTCGATTACCGCGAAGGTAACTTTGTGTCGGATCCCGATAAACTCGTGGAACGCATTCAACTCTTTAATGACACCACCAGCATCATCATTACCTTCATTAAGTATCTTTTGGGAGGCTTGGCGGCGCTCATGTTTATCCGCAGTGGAGCCATGATGGTGATTGCCGGGGACAACGAAGAAGATGTGAGCAAAGAAAAAAAGAGCCTGGGGGTGGCCGCAGCGGGTCTACTCATGGTGATGGCCTCAGATCTCGTGGTGCGCCGCGTGCTATATGTGGCTGAATTCAACGAAGACGCCGATAAAACCATCGTAGCTATTGACCAAAATGAAGGTGTGCAGCAGATGATTGCAGTAACAAACATAATGGTGAGTTTTGTGGGTCCTATTATGATGCTAGGAATTGTAGCGGGAGGAGTGCTTTACATCACTGCTGGAGGAGACGAGGAACGAACAGGTCTCGCCAAAAAAATCGTTTTCAACTCCATTGTGGGGGTGATCATCATTTATGGAGCCTTTGCACTTGTTTCGACCATAATCGCTGGAACTTTCTAAAATGAAAAAAATACTGTTACTAACCGCGCTTGCTCTTCACTGCTTACTGGCTACCCCTGTGTACGCCAACGATTTCGACTACCAGGACATACTGGAGAATCTACAGCAGGATGTGAGTGAGGAAAGTAGCAATGTGGAAGATGGTGAAGACTCCACGAATCCGGATGCCGACCCTTCTGAGGGAATCGACCTCCCCACTTTTTCAGAGCAGGGAGAAGGGGCGGACATTATTGTGGCAGCCGTTCAACGCTTCCTCGATTTCTTTAAACTTATCGCCACCCCCATCACGGTTTTGTTCGTGATCATTATGGGAGTGCGTATGGTGACTGCAGGGAAAGACAACGAAGAAGTGTGGAGCCAATCTAAAAATTTCATGAGTTATGCCATGCAAGGACTTATCGTCATTTTTATGGCTGATTCCCTCGTTTCGGTTTTCTTTGGATCTGAAGGAGAGATTTTGCGCAACGGTGAATCGGGGGCACAAGAATTTGGACGCCGCAGCTCAACATTATTCCAAGGAATTTATCAGTTCGTAGAAGTAATCATCAGCTCCATTGCTGTGTTTATGCTGGTGATGGCAGGGATGCGTTATGTGGCGGGAAGCGCCAGCGACGATCAAATTGCAAAAGCAAAAAAACAAATCACTTGGGCGCTGGTTGGACTCTTTGTGGTGGGAATCTCTGAATTTGTGGTAAAAGAAATCCTCTTTCAAAATCAAGGAAAGAAAATTGGAATTGAAGAGGCAAAACAACTTTTTGTGCAGCTCACCAACTTCCTCGCAGGAACCATCGGAACGCTTTCGTTTGTGTTCTTGCTCTACGCAGGCTATCTCTACATTTTCGGCTTCCAAAACGAAGACAATGTCAGCAAATCTAAAAAGATCATGGAAGGAGCTGCCGTGGGAATTGTTTTGGCAATTGCCGCCTTCGCCATTGTGAATACAGTGGTTGAGCTTGATGCTTCCAGATAAAACCATCTATAATGACTCAGAAAAAACGCCACATGAAAATTCGCCGCCTCGCCGCCACCCTACTTTTCTCTCTTATATTTGGAGGGACCCTTGGTTCGACGGCTGTTTTTGCAGAGGATGAATCGATCATCGATGTAAATGTGACCGTGAACACCGGAGAGACAGACAGCGACTCGAGTCAAGGTGACATCATTGAATCGCAATGTGCTAGCCTGGATGAAAGTTTAGCTGGGGCACTGGGCTGTGACACGAGCGACGAAGTGCTCGATTTCACGGAATACGATGGAGAACTCGAAGCACCCGACGAAGAGGGTTACGATCCTACGCTCACGGAAAACAAGAGTGCGCGAGAATTCATTCAAACCATTGTGAACTACGCCCTATCTTTCTTAGGGCTCATTGCGGTGGTGATTGTGATTTACGGAGGTGTGCTCTATGTGCTCAGCCGTGGAGATGAAGAAATGACTGGAAAAGGGAAAAAAGCCATCAGCTACGCAGCAGTGGGTATTATCATCATTTTGGGTTCATATGCCCTTGTGAACACCTTGCTCCGTGCAGGAGGGGGAGATACCACAGGTGATGGAATCAATGGGGATGGTGTGGATGGAACCACTATCACGGAAACCGGTGCTTCCTTTGATACCGAATATGTGCTCGATGAAATTGAAGACATCACTTCAGAGTATCTTGATACCTACGAGATCCTTATAAATACGAGCCAAGAAGTGGCTTACATGCAATCGGTAGAAATGCCGATCATTGTAGAAGTGGAGGAGGAAAACTGGACGCTTAGTGGACTTTTAGCTTATGCAGAAGAGTGGGCGTCTGGAGAGGATAGCGACTTCGCAGACCAGTATGATCTAATCGACGAATCCGATGTTGAAGACTATATAGATATGCTGCGTGAAGGAGTTCAAAACATTCAACAAGAAGTGGATGCACTTTCACAAACCCATGAAGCCGCTCAAAATCTTTATAATTACTTGAAGAGCGGGACACGGTCTTCTTATAAAGCCTCTCTGATGGCTCTCTTTGCTCCGGTGGCTTCAGCGGAGGGGTCTATGACCGTTGAAGAAATTGTTGAAGAGCTCGATCTGGGCTACGAAACCTCAGACTCTTGTGCAGAACGTAATATTGATGATTCTTCCCAAATCCTAGACATCGGTTTGGGCGTAACTGTATATACTCAATCCATCAACGTCATTGATGAAGACATTTGTGCTTACATCGTTGCCATTCAAGAAGCCGCTAATACTGACTATGCAACCAAGGTACTTGAACTGACCACTCGTTTCGAAGAAATGGCAGACCTCTTCGACACGGAGGAACAAGGCTTCGACAGTGGTTCTAGCCTTGCCGACGTAGTAGAGGCATTTGAAAATGCTCGAGGTGCCTTGGATGATGCTACCGTAGAAGTAAATGCTGGTACCGCTCAAGGCATCGTTACCTATATGAATGAGCTCCACAACTTAGTGGAGAGTCTTGAATTTGTAAAAGTTCGACTCAAAGCCAGCACCACCGGTGGAAACGATCCTTTAATTGTTCGCTTCAACGTGCTGGGAACCGAGGACCCCAGTGGTATGACGGTGAACGATGATCAAATAGAATGGGATCTGAACGGAGACGGTGTGTATGAACCCGTTGGAACTGAAGAAAATCCAGGCAGCTTAGATACCACCGCCGTTTCTTCTGAAGACACTTCAGGGGATGCCGTGAGTGCGACCTACAACGAGCCCGGAACCTACCGCGTGCGTGTACGTGTACGAAGCCAAGACCCCAATATTGCGGCGGGAGTGGCGACTGTATCGATTGAAGTAGAACCTTCTAAATCAATGATTGTGCTCACCGCACAAGTGGGAACCGAAACGCCAGTGACCATTGCTGACTTCCGCACCTATCCTTATGCAGACTATGCGGACTACAAAGTCACCATGTCTGAAGCGGAGAGTGGCATTTACTTTGATGCTGGAGAAACCCTGGACGGAGACGGGAACACCGGGGCAGAAGGAGGCATTGTGTATTACGAATGGGACTTTGGAGACAACGAAACCTCGGCCGGACCTTACGGCCAAGAGGGAGGAAGCTTTGCGACTCATGCTTACGGCGAAGCCGGAACCTACAATATGTCACTCACTGTGACCGACGACACCGGCGTAAAAGATAGCAAGTACTTTACTTTATACGTAGCGTCACCAGCGGCTCGTTTCAATGTAGATACCGATACCGGAAACGTAGGAGACACTTTTGAATTCGATGCCTCTGGTTCCACCACCGATGTGGGGAAAATTGTAAGCTACTCATGGGCTCTCACAAAAGCAGGTGTAAGCGTAGAACTCGATAAAAGCACCGGAGAAACCATCAGCACCGACTTGGATGAGCCAGGTGTTTACACCATGACCTTAACGGTTTCTGATGGAAGTGGAAAGACTGACACCGCTGCCATGGATATTTTGGTGGAATCCACAGCACCTGTAGCCACTTACGACTACTCAGTACCCAGCCAAACCGAACCTGGTACTGTCCTCTTCGACGCTAGCGGCAGCTACGATCCAGACACCGGAGACGTGCTCACTTACGAGTGGGATTTTGGTGGAGAAGAAGGGGAAGATTACGAAATCATTGAAGAAGATCCAGATGGTCTTGAAATGCTTGTGAAATTCCTTAAAAAAGGAGACTACGAGGTAACCCTCACAGCCTACGATCAGCACAGCGCTGAACTTCGTAAGAGTGATACGGCGGTGGCCACCATGCATATTGATTCAGTGCTCGATGTGAATATGGACATTGCAGGAGAAGCTGCTCGTCACTTGGATGCAAATGGTGAATCTGAAGTGGAATTCACTGCCCTGAGCGACACCGCCACTGCATTTGAAATCGACTACGGCGACGATACTGTAGATTACACAGATACCATTACCCGTGGGGAAGCAGTATTCACTCACGTTTACGAAACTGCAGGAGTCTTTGAGGTAACTCTCACCGCCCTCAACGACGAGGACGACGAAAATTCAGTCAACCAACGTATATACATTGGTGCAGGAGACAGTCCTATCGCTGTGCTCACCGTGGGTTCTGACGGAACGGACATTGGAACCGGTAGCCAACTTTATGGAAGCATCAATACCAAATTCACTTTCAGTGCCAGTGACTCTGTGAATATTAATGGTAGCAACGATGGACTTGAATACAGCTGGAACTTTGGAGATGGAGTGACTTCTTCACAAGAAACCGTTACGCATACCTTTAACGAAACCGCTACCTATGAAGTAGTGCTTACAGCGCGTGACGAAGACGACAACGCCGTGACCGATACCACATCGGTTCTTATCACTATAGAAGGAATAGATCCTGAAATCCGCGGCCTCACCGTGGTGCCTCAAGGAGAAAGCCTTGAAACTCCACTTAAAGTGAACGTGAGTGTGGACGCCATTGATGAAGACGGTGAAATCACTTACGTGAAAGGTTGGTACTACGATCTAGATGACACTGCGACTGAACTCGGCACCGTGATCGCGCAAACCACCAATTTCACCCTCACCATTAATACAAAGGGAGAAACGGGTGAACAGCATGAATACGGCTTCGCCGTTGAAGTGAAGGACAACGACAACAATGAAGTTTCTTCTTTCGATGAACTCGATAGCGGGTCCATTCCTACGCTCGAAGTGGTGAATGGTCCTAATGAAACACCAGTGGCTGGATTCACGGTGGATAGAACAGCCGTGAAAGTGGGAGAGGAAATCACTTTCTCAAGCACAGCCTATGATCCTGATGGAGACATCGTGAACTATTGGTGGGATGTGGAGGGAGATGGATTCTTCAACAACGATCCTGAAGAGAGTGGCACCTATGTGTACACTTTCACTCAGGTGCACCCTGAAGGAGTGGATGTGCAGTTGAAAGTAGAAGATAGTTCAGGTGCTACTGCGACTTCAGAAAGTCTCACAATCTTTGTGGATGCTGTTTCAGCAGCTCCAGAGGCTGCTTTCTTGGCAGACATCAATGGAACCACTGCCACCTTCCGCAACAACTCGTCCATCGATACAGAAAACGGTGCTGACCTCGCGGGAATCTACTGGGATTTCAATACCGCAGTGGATAGCAACGGAAATGGTACAGCCGATGATGACACCGACTCCTTTGAAGAAAATCCTGAATACGCCTATGACGAACTGGGTACCTACAATGTAAAAATGACTATTGTGGATACCACGGGGCAAAGCGACTCAGTAACACAGGAAGTGAATGTGCTCGAAAGCAGTGCTCCTGAAGCCGCCTTCAGCTACACCGTTGAAGATAAAACGGTTGAATTCAAAAATGAAACCCGCTTCGACGAAGCTCAAAACGCGGAAGCTCGCAGCTACAGCTGGGATCTCAACTTAAATGCGGATACCGATGGGGACACGGATCCTGAAAACGACGTGGACGCCACCACCAAGAATCCTACCTTTGAATACGACGACTACGGATTCTACGATGTGATGCTGCTCGTGGAAGACAGCTATGGTAAGACCGATACCGTGGTTGAAAGCATTGAAGTACCAAACCCTGTGGAACCTTTGACCGCGTTGCTCACCAGCACCCCTCAGCCAAACTCGCTCGGCCAAGTCATCATTGAAGACGATGGCGATCAAGTGACCTTCTACTATGGAGCGGAAGGAGGTAGTGGAAACTTCAGCTATAGCTTGGACAAAAACATTTTCTACGACACAAACAAAGATGGAGTACGCGACAATGACGAAGATTATGACGACGACTCCTCCGGAACGTGGAAAACTCCATTCTTCAAGTCCTATGGACAAATTGTAGTTAAACTCACGGTGACAGATGAAGACACAGGAGAGACTGATATTGCTACCCTTCAAGTTGTCTTTGAAGGATCTCTAGGAGGTGCTAATCTCTTCAATGCTACGCCAACTGAAATGATGTTCCTTATCTTAAGTGCCTTGGTCACCGCCATTACTGGTGCCTTGCTCACTTTCAAATCACAACTTTCACTTAAACGCTAATTATGGCCGACATCACGCCCACGCCAAATCCAATGCCTGAGGGAGCTCCACCGGTGAATCCTACGCCAGTAGTGCCAGCTACACCTGCGAGTCCAACTCCAGCTACTCCGGCACCTGCTCCTGCTCCCAAAAAAGAGCTGACCCCTGAGGAAAAGAAGGCAAAGCGTAAGGCTATGCTCAAGCGTCTTGCGATTGTAGGAGGCGTTAGCTATGTGCTTTTGCTTGTGATCATTTTTGTATGGGCTGCCATCTTTGCCGGTAAAGAATTGACTCTTTTTGATTACTTACCTGTTTCGCAAGCCAGCTTCAGTGGCTTCTTCTATAAGCTTTTCAATGTGCTGTTGGGAGGTGCCACCATTGTGCTTTTGCTCAAATCCCTCTACGGCCTCATTCGTTCCTTGCTGGTGAAGAAAGAAGAAGTGGATAAGAAGAAAAAGTTTTCTCGAATGGCACTATGGTACGGACTTGGATTTTTGCTCACCACGGTATTGTGGCTAGTGGGAATCTGGTTCCTAGGTCCCAAACTGGTAACAGAGGCGCGTTACGGTTCACCCATTGTGACCACGCCCGCAGATACCATTGGACTCACATCGCCTATCACGATTACTTTTGATGCAAGCTTGGTCCCCATTGATACCGATACCTACAGTATCCTTGCGTACACCTGGGATTTTGGTGATGGCAGCACTGGAAACGGACAAACAGTGACGCATGAATACACTCAAAAGGCCACTGGAAACGGAATCTACACGGTGACCTTGAATGTGGAATACATGGATCTGAAGAGTGGTGCCCGCTTTGACTACGAAACCACCGTAGACGTGGTGATTGAAAATGAACTCACCGCAGCTTCCTTTGTAGCAAATCCTGATAGTGGGGAAGTCCCACTGCTCGTGGAGTTCGATGCCACCAGCTCTTTTGATCCTGATGGAGAAATTGTTTCTTACGAATGGGACTTTGACGGAGATGGACGCTACGACGATGCAGAAGGAGAAGTCGTTGAGTATGAATTCACTCAAGAAGGTACCTATGAGGTAAGCCTTCGAGTAACCGACAATAATGGAGAATCCGCTACCACCACTGAAACCATTGAAGCAGGTAGTGTGGGTGGACTTCGAGCCATCATCACTCCTCCTCTTGGAGAAGGAGAAATCTACTACATCGATGAAGACTATGAATTCGATGGAAATCTCTCGCAGTACCGTGACCAAAAAATCGTTAAGTATAAGTGGGATCTTGGAGACGGAACCAAGCTTGAAAGCCGCTCGGTAGACCACAGCTACGATGCTGCGGGAACCTACGAAATCACGCTCACCGTACTCGATGCGGATGGAAATAGTGACGAGACGACTTTGGAAATCACTGTAGTTGAAGAGGGAACGCCTCCTTCTGCCAGCATCAAAACCACTCCGTCGCTTTCTGGAGGAAAAGTAACCGGATCGGTGCCTTTGGAGGTAAACTTCGACGGATCGTCCTCTGCCGATGTGGAAGATGATATTGTGGATTATGAATGGGATTTCGATAACGATGGAGAAATCGATGAAACAGGAAACATAGCCACTTACACTTATCAAGAAACCGGCAGCTATGAAGCTCGCTTAGTGGTAACCGATTCAGCTGGAAATAGAGACGAAACCACCGTGGACGTTGAAGTGACCGATCAGGGGGTGGTGGCTGTGCTTGAATCGAGTGTCACCAATGGGGAAGTGCCCCTAATGGTCGCTTTTGATGCTTCAAGCTCTACTTATAAGGAAGGGAACATCGTTTCTTATGAAATTGACTTTGGAGATGGAAGCGATCTCTATGTGGGGGATGCAACGGTTACCTACAAGTACAACGCCGTTGGAACCTACACCGTAACGCTCACCGTGGTGGGTGACGATGGGGCTCGTGGAACCGATACCATGCAAATTGTGGTTCGACCGGTTTCTCTTACCGCATGTTTCACGGTGAACACCGACAGCGGAACTGCACCTCTCTTCATTGTGGTGGATCCTTCGTGTTCACAAGGAACCATTCAAAGTTATGAATGGGACTTTGGAGATGGCGAAATCAGTTTCGATCGTAAGCCCGAAACCCACACCTACGAAACCAAGGGTACTTACACCATCACGCTTGAAGTGACTGAAGATACAGGAATCGTAGACACCTTTACCAAGACGGTTACAGTTCGATAAATCGCTTCGCCAAAGACTTCAAAGTATCTTGAAGTTGGTCAATAAGCCCACCCGGTTTTTCTTTTTCAAGAGCAGATCCTTCTCTGGCCTCCATGCCCATTCTACTTTCTTCACGGGTAGAGACCCTGTTGCTGATAAACTGAGCTTTTGCTGCCTCGCTGCCAAAGCGATTAACCAGAGCGCGAAGACTTCTACCAGCTCCATCTTTTTTGTCAGCTTCCAAAAATACAGCTAGGGCAGTCACGTACTGAATGTCCACAAGATCTGCACAAGCCGTTTCATTGATAATTTGTTGAACCATGGCAAATAGTGTTCGACATTCTTCCAAGGATAGACTAGCTCTCCTTCTTCCAAAGCTGTTTAAAATCTCTCCCGCCATATTGTCAAAACTGCGATGGCGAAGTGCCTCAAACTCATTTGCTGGTACCGTTGTTTCTGATTCCTTCAAAGCTTCGCCCATTCTTTGATTTAGAATAGCTAAGCGTAACAAAGCCAAAAAAGGCTGACAAGTTTTATTTACGATTGGGCTGAGTGAGATCCTTGAGCTTGAGATATTTCTCGTGCTCTTTTTTTACCAGTTTAACGAAAGGAATTTTCTTACGCTTGGACTCGTTCACCATTTCAGCCACTTCATGGTATCCCAGATGAGGGGCTAGCGCAGTAGCCATGGCAAAACTGCGACCTAGCACTTCTTTCATTTTCTCAGTGTTCGCTGTGATGCCTTCAATGCAGTCCTTGCGAAGCAACTCCATTCCATTGGCCAAAATCTGCAGTTGATGGGTGAGGTCAAACCCAATGAGGGGTGTGTACCAATTGAGCTCCAGTTGGCTTTGAGAGGCAGAAAAAGCGATGGCTTGGTCGAGGCCCTGCACCTGCACACAAATCATGCTGATGCACTCAAGCACGGAAGGGTTCACCTTACCTGGCATAATAGAAGACCCTGGCTCCACTTCGGGCAACCGGATTTCGTCGAAGCCCGCTTCAGGGCCGCTGGCCATCAGACGCAGATCGCTGCAAATGCGGAGCAATTCCATAGCGAGGGTACGAAGAGTAGCTGAAAGATTCGCAAAGGCTGCCATGCTGTGATTGTTTTCAAACATGTTCATGGGCACCATCGTTACCCCCATTTTTTCGCCCAAACTCGCACACATCATTTTTTGAAAATTAGGGTGCGTGTTGATTCCACTTCCCGTGGCTGTTCCTCCAATCCCCAGATGAGTTAGTTCCTCAGCAGCCAGTTCCATGCGTGAAAGGCAACCCGCAAGGGCGCTCGCATAGGCTTCAAACTCCTGGCCCATAGTCACCGGCACCGCATCTTGCAAATGCGTGCGGCCCACTTTAATCACATCTTTGAATTCATTTGCTTTCTTCTCAAAGGCAGCCACCAATTTGAGTCCCTTTTCCATGGTCTCCTGAGCTTCTAAAAGCGCTGCCAAACGAATGGCAGTGGGTATGGTGTCATTGGACGATTGGGCCATGTTCACATGGTTGTTTGGATGCACTTTGTACTCTCCTTTTTTTCCACCCAAAAGTTCCGTAGCACGGTTCGCAAGAATTTCGTTCAGGGTCATATTGAGCGGTGTCCCCGCACCCGCTTGGTAGACATCCAGGTCATATTCTTCATCAAATTTGCCATCGATGAATTCCTGACCTGCACTTTGAATGGCTTTGGCCGCTTTTTTATCAAGATGTCCGAGTTCTGCGTTGACTTCGGCTGCAGACATTTTGATCCAAGCAAGCGCCACGCAGAAAGACTCCGGCATGCGCAAGCTAGAGATATTGAAGTTGGCATGAGCGCGTACGGAAAAGCTGCCACCGTAACTGTCGGCAGGAACTTCTACGGGACCAAGGGCATCGATTTCTTTGCGAGTTTTCATGGGTTGATTATAGGCTTACGCATTTTAACTCACAATTATCTTCCTTAAAACGGTACTTTCTTTGATTTGGTGAAGCACGTAAACCCTAAGGAAGCGGTAAGAAAAGATCATGCATTTTTTCTGAAGCGCTCCTGTGCTGAAACAAATCAAAGAAAGTTATTTATAGCAGTCCCATGCCCACCACAAAAGTCTCAAAACTGCGATCACGTGAAGAAGGCGGTTTGTACACGCTGACTTTGCGGAAGCGCGTCTTCATGTGTTTGAGCAGAGTTTTCATTTCTTCTCCTTCAAAGATTTTCCCCACGAAGTTCCCCCCTTTTTTGAGCAGACGAGTGGCAATAAAAAAAGCTTGATCGGTGAGTTCTGCGCTGCGGCCTTGATCAAGGTCACGAATACCGCTGGTCTTTGGGGCAAGGTCGCTGGTTACCACATCTACGCGCGTGATGCCGAGCTCATTGAGCCGAGCAAAAACACCCTCTTTGTCCATAATATCTTGTACATAGGCATGAATGTTTTCTTCTTTAAACGGGTCAATCTCTTGAAGGTCGAAACCAACCGCATCTCCAGCGCCGCCCACCAACTCCGCAATCACTTGCAAGAAGCTTCCTGGTGCAGCGCCCAGATCCACCACCTTGTCACCGCGATGAATGATATGAAATTTCTCCTGAATATCAAGTAACTTAAACGCACTACGGGCACGGTAGCCGCGCTCTTTAGCGAGGTGGAAATATTTATCTTGGACTTGAAAGGGTTTGGGCATTAGAGCAAAGGTTTAGACTTAGGCACTCCATCTTTTCGAGGATAGCTGCTAGGCAGCTTTGCGGTCTTCTCGAATTCTAGAATAACTCGCCGTTCTCCGCTAGGGAGGGCGTATTCGTGCGCGCGCTTAAACTTCATGGCCAAGACTTGCTGAGCTTTTTGTGAGCTTTCAAGTTCCTCAGAGTAGTCTTCTTGTTTCCAGGCGTAAAAATGCCCGCCCACTTTCAAAAAGCCAACCACGTACTCCAGTAGCACTGGAAGCTCCGCCACAGCGCGCGCTGTCACAAAATCAAATTGTTCACGCAGTTCGCGTTCATGTCCAAGATTTTCAAAACGTCCCACGGCCGTGAATACGTTTTGCATCTCAAGATCATCCGCCATGGCTTCAATGGCAACGATTTTTTTCTCTGTCGAATCCACCAGCATAAATTCCACATTGGGGAGTACATAAGCGAGGACTAAACCTGGAATGCCTCCGCCGGTGCCAATGTCCGCACCACGCTGCCCATCCTTCACATCCCAAAAATCCAAAACCGCCAGGGCATCGGGAATATGTTTTTCACCGAGCTTCAAACGATCACCAGCTGAAAAAAGATTCAGCTCTGCGCTTTTCTTTTGAAGAACCTCAATGAGTCGGTTCATCTTACTCTCCATCGATCATGACTTCTACTTCAGTCGTTGTGGCCTCTTCCTCTGCTGTGCTTTCTTCTGGAGTTGTAGACTCTTCAGGAGGAGTCACTTCTTCAGTGCTTTCTTCAGTCGCCTCTTCAGCTTCTTCTGTGGCTTCCTCTCCACCAGCAATCACTACAGTGATTTCTCCAGTAGCGGTGGCAGTGGTGGTTTGATCAAAAGCAGTCACCACGATTTCACACTCCGCTCCAGGAGCTCCATTCAACATTTCAAGCGAAAGGTTGTACGCCGTTTTTGCAGTCATGTCGTCGGTCACCACGGGTAGAAGTTCAATTTCGTCGGCTCCATCGCAGTCCACTTCAGAAATGTAAGCCAGAGCAGCCGAGCTCACTACAAAGTCGAGCGTAGTGCTAGCTGGATCAACCACGGCATCTTCTTGAGTGGTGAAAGTGATTTTATAAGGAGAAACCAAGCTGCACGCAACAAGAAGAGCGGGCAGAGTGAGGAGGGCGAGTCGTCGCATAAAGTGTGGATTAGATGCGCTAAGCATATTGAATCACGGCCAAACTCGCAAGCGCAGCCGTTTCCATTCTTAGAACCGTTTCTCCCAACAAGAATAAAGTGCCTCCTGCCGTGCGGATGGAATCCAGCTCTTCTTTAGTGAGTCCTCCTTCAGGTCCAATCACTAAATTGATATCTTCCTCCGCCTTTAATTTAAGATCTTTTAGGAGTGAATCGTAAGTCCATGGATCCCCAGCGAGCAATTTTCCGCTCGGTTTATCTTTTAAAAGATCCGCCAGTCTTATAGGGTCGCCCAACTCAGGCATGAATGGATTTTCACACTGCTCACACGCTTCCTTAATAATGGCCTGCAGGCGCTCTTGCTTTTTGAGGAACTGTACTTGGCAGCGGTCTGTAATAAGGGGAATGAGTTCGCTTACACGCATTTCAGTAGCCTTTTGCAGAATAAATTCAAAAGTGGCTGGTTTTTTAGAAAGAGCACAATAAAGTCGCACTTTTCGCTTGGGCATCGGAGCACTGTCTCGTTCAGTGACATGAAGCACAGCTACTTTAGAGTGTAACTCTTCGATAGTGGCCTTTGCCTTAGTTCCTTTCCCATCCATCAGTACGCACTTATCTCCTTTGCGAAAACGAAGCACCTTGGTCATTTGCTGCAAAGTGTTTCGGTCGAATATCCGAACTTTATCTGCATCGAGTGGATGGGGAAGGATGAAGTGTTGCATATTATTTAAAATCCTCTCGCTGTTCAGGAGTCATGTAGGGAAGGCCGAGGAGCTCAAAGATTTCTTCCTCGGTTTTTCCTGCGAGGAGTTTTTCACCTTCATAGACGCCATATTCGTTGATCTTCCAACCACGCTTGAGCGCGATGGTACGCACGTGAATGTTGAAGTGCTTGGGCCCCGTGAAGTAGAAGAGTGCGGCTCCAAAACTTTCTTTGGGAACAGCACGGAGATCCACCTGCATATCTAAATCGGTCACAATACTGCATTTGGTTTCTCCATCTGCAAGGGTTTGTTTGTTGCCGGGGTAGGCTAAAAAGTGTTGCATCATGGCCTCATGGTTGCTGCCGGTCGTCAAAATATCCACGTCTCCAATGGTCTTCATCTTTCGACGCAAACTACCCGCGTAGTCGATTTGATCAAAGTATTTGCAAGTGCGTAGGTAAGCGATCATATCCTCGGCTTGCTTGAGTGCGGTTGCATAGGGGGTGCGCTCTTTGAGGTGAGTCATTTGAGAGAGAGACTCCACAATGGCCGCCTGACTTTTTTCGCCCATGCCTGGCAGAGTGGCTAGAGCACCGCTTTCGGCAGCAGCCTTTAAGCCTGCCACATCGTGAATATCGAGCTGCTCCATGAAGAGCTTCACTTTTTTGGGTCCCACGCCACGTACCCGCAGCATTTGTAAAACTCCCGGCCCCAATTTTTTAATGAGTTCCTCATACATGGGGGTGGTGCCGGTGTTTATAATGTCTATGATTTTAAGTTTTAGTTCAGTGCCCACGCCGGGGATGTCCTCCAGCCCATCAGGGTTGTCTTTATAGAGTGCCTCTAAGTCGCCCATACCTTTAATGACTTCAGCGGCGCGCTGGTAAGCCCGCACACGAAAAATACTTTCGCCCTGCACTTGGAGCAGGTCGGCAATGTCCATGAAAATTTCAGCAATTTTATCGTTGATCATCGGTGAGAGTAGGGTAACTGAGGTGCAAAGTTTCACTCAGGTCTTCTTCCCAATTATTATACTCGCTTCGATCCGCCATTTCAGCCACCGCTGCGAGAGGAGCTAATGTCTTTAAGTTGTCCGCATGGCCCCAGCTTGAAACTGTAGCCCAGTCGTCGGGCTGAGTGCCCGCGGGATGGTCGGTGTAGGTAATGAGTTGCTCTGGGTCTCGCACGGTGTCCATATAAGCAAGGTCCGGATTCAGACGAACCCAAAGGCCAGCGGCTGTAATGCCATCATACGCTTGGTGAATGTGAGGTTTGTCCGCGGCCACCTGAACATGGTCGGTTTCACCAAACACGAGCATAACTTTTAGGGTGGCAGGGAGTTTTGCATAGCTGGAAAGTGTCTCTCGAGTTGCCCAGACAGTCTCTGCTTCCGCAGCGGTGGCTAAGTCTTCGGGCCAGGCACTACTGGCAAAAGCGTGGTTCGTTTCCAATGCTTTTAAAAGCGCTGCAGAGTAAGTGCGTTTACCAAACAGCTCGGGAACTTTTTCTCCTAAAATGTAATCCGAGCGATCCAGCTTCCGATTCCAATTCAAATCCAAGTAAGGACGGTTGGCATAAAGATCATATGCGGCTGAGCTGTAGTTGAGCGTGATTCCTTCGCTGGAATAGCTGGCGGGATATTTGTACAAAGAATTGTTAATGACGACGCCATTTTCCTCGTAGCCAATTTCCATTGATGAAAGCACGTCTTCAGTTGGATTTTCACGCCCCACAAAATAGTCCACAAAACTAAGCTCCGTGGGATAAGTGGCGAGCACATTGGTGGCGAGGATGCCAGGATGAGAGAACGCGTAGATTCCAATGTTACTAGTATCAAGTGTGACACTGCTTTGATCTTGTATGCTGCGTCCGTCGGAATCGGTGAGACTGCCGTTGGCAAAAAGAATTGCGTCGCGAAGAGCCTGGAGACTGAGCGCCCCACCAAAGTCATCGGTACCGCCACTTTGAAGGCCCTTGCCATCACTGCGACCGGGATACAACAAAGTCACTTCAGCAAAACCAAGCTGAGTCACCCCTTCTAAATTTTGAAACCCCGTAGAGTCCGGGGTGAAAAAAGTGGGAGTGTAGATGAGGATGGGTGCGCCGCTTTCATAGCGAGCGTCGGTGGGCAGAGAGACCTGCACAATAATATCGCCAATGCCTTCACTATTTATAGTTGTGGTGAAACGGTCGCCCGGTTCGTACACACGCAGCTCCACTTCTTGAGGTTCTTCTGGACTGCTGCACGATAAGAGCAGAGTGAAGGAGATTGCGGCTATTTTTAGGGACCACTTCATGCTTTGATTTTAACTTAAGTGGCTGCTTTGCTAAAGTGAGTTTATGAAAATAGCCGTTATTGGAGGAGGGGCCGCCGGAATGATGGCAGCTGCCGCCCTCCACGAAACCAATCCCGACGCCAAAGTTATCTTGATAGAAAAGAACGCCAGCCTTGGCCAAAAAGTCATTATCTCGGGCGGCGGTCGTTGCAACGTAACCACAGGTTTTTCGGACATGCGCCTCATTTTGGATCGCTACCCACGCGGTGGAAAGTTTCTTACCTCCGCAATGTATGCGTTTCCGCCCACGGCCGTGTATGAGTGGATGGAAAGTCATGGGGTGCCTCTGAAAACAGAAGAAGATCTACGTGTATTTCCTCAATCCGACAATGGAAAAGACATCGTACGAATTTTCGAAAACCTCTTCCATCAAAATGGCACCGAGCTCTTACTCCGCCATGATGTGCAAAGTATTGAAAAAGTCGCTAATGAGTTCACCATTCAATTTAAAAACCACCCTGCAGTCACAGTGGACAAAGTCATTCTCACCACGGGCGGCCAAGCCTACAGACACACGGGCTCCACAGGTGACGGTTACACCTTTGCTGAATCGCTTGGCCATAGCATCACCCCGCTGGCTCCCAGTCTCAATTCCTTCATAACTAAGGAAACCTGGCCTAAGGAACTCGCCGGCGTGTCGCTCGAAAAAGTCACACTCCAGGCCAATAAAGAGAAATTCACAGGTCCCATTCTTTTCACACATCGAGGTCTCACAGGACCGGCTGTCTTTGCACTTTCCGCGCGCATAGCTTTTGAAGAATACAATCCTCAAAAACCCCTCACGCTTCATATAGATTTACAACCTTTCACCAACCAAGCTCTTTTTGAAACGGAACTCAAAACAGAACTCGCTGCAAACCCAAAAAAGATGTTCAAAAACACCCTTGGGAAATGGATGCCAAAATCTCTTGCTGCTACGCTCTGCACGCTGCTTTCTATCAATGGTGAACGCAACAACAACGAGATCGCAAAAAAAGATATTCAAAAAATGATAGAACTCATAAAAAACCTCCCACTCACGTTGATTGGACGTGGAGCGGGAGATGAGTTTGTAACGGCCGGGGGGGTGGAGCTCTCAGAAGTGAATCCACGCACCCTCGAGTCCAAGCGGTGTCCAGGCCTTTACTTTGCAGGTGAAATTCTAAACATTGATGGATTCACGGGAGGTTACAATCTTCAAGCAGCTTGGGCTACCGGAAGATTGGCGGGTAGTTCCGCAGCATCAAGTGGTAGCGGTGCCACCCACGCCAAGCAGTCTGAGAATGAGGACCACTAGTGCAACCACCAGTAGCAAGTGGATTAAGTTTCCACCAATGTGGAAGCCAAATCCTCCGAGCCAGGAAATAAGAAGTATGACTAAAATGACATCAAGTACTGACATAAATTGAGGGTTAAGAATAAGAAGCTTATTGCTTCAAGCTATTCCAATCTCGCTTGAGCGAGCGGTTGAGTTTAGAAACGGCGTCCTCTGTCCACTCGCGGCCTTTTGCATATTTCTTCAATGCCTTGTCCACCATCTCTTCGTACTTTTCTTGTGTGAGGTCCTTTGTGTCATCTGCCTCTGCCATAAGCATTCCTTGCAGTTCTAAGTATTTAGCTTCAAGCTCCTCATTCACTTCGCCAAATGCGTCATGAATACTTTCCTGCAGTTCCTTGCGAGACTTATTGAATCGCTTAGCGATTTTTTTTGCACGGTCACTCACTTCTTCGCGCACGTCTTCACCTTTTTCGGTTCGAAGAAACATTCCAAGTCCAGCAGCAATGGCAGTAGCCACCGCAAGGCCTAAAAGGGCTGGATGACCTTTGTGAGTATCGGTGTGTGTCATGGGTTATAAGATTAGGAAATAAAAACCAACGAGTCGCATCTACGTTAAATAGTTTGGGCTGATCGTCGGTCACTAGTTGTGACGCAAGACACTGCTAAAATCTTTCAATATAATTATTTCACTACTGTCTCTTCCTTGAAAAAAGTGAAGCTCCAGGTAGAATGAAGCCATGAAGAAGAAAAAACCTTCTAAACCCAGTCCCATCGTGGAGGCGGAGGTACACAAGCAGCTCATTCAAAAGAAACGAGCTCAGATTCGAAGTGTGAAGGCAAAGATGGATCAAAAACGTACGGTGACAGATCATATCGCTGATGTAATCAACCAGGCCTTTGGTACTTCCTGGTTTTTGATTTTGAACACCCTGTGGTTTGGTATTTGGATGTTGATTAATCTCGGCTTAGTACCTTTTATTCAGCCTTTCGATCCATTTCCATTCGGACTCCTCACTATGATGGTATCCTTGGAAGCGATTTTCCTTTCGATTTTCGTCTTGATCAGTCAGAACCGTGCGTCTAAGATTGCCGACCTGCGTGAAGAAGTGGACCTTCAGATTAATGTACAAGCGGAACACGAAATCACTCGCATACTGTGTATGGTGGACGAGATCCATGACCACCTTGGACTTTCTCCACAAGATGACGCTGAACTACGCAAGATGAAGAAGAAAATGGATATTGGTGCCATCGAACGCGCAATCTCTAAAGAAATGGACGATCTCTAACATGTACCCAAAACTTCTACTCAAACCCGGGAAAGAACACATCATGAATAGCCGCCACCCATGGATTTTTTCTATGGCGCTTCAATATTACGGCGACATAGAAAGTGGCAGCCTTGTGGATGTCTACGATTCAACAGGAAAGAAGTTCCTAGCTCGAGGATACTACAATAGTGAGTCGCAAATTTCTGTTCGTATTTTAACCCGCGATTCAGGGGAGAAAATCAATGCAGACTTTTTTGTGCAACGCTTCGCGGCGCTCAAAAAAATGCGTGAACGTTTCATCGATACAAAAAAAACCAACGGCTACCGCCTTTGCTTCGGGGAAAGCGATGATATGCCGGGACTGATTGTGGATCGCTACAACAAAGTATTGGTTATTCAAATCCACACGTTGGGAATGGACCTTATGAAGCGCGACATCGTGTCCGCACTGAAAGCGGTGTTCAATCCCGAAAGCATTTATGAGCGTAGCGACATTGGTGTGCGCACTCAAGAAGGTCTTACTGATCAGCCTAAAGGCTTACTTTTTGGAAAGCAGCTCGAAAAGGAAATGGAGTTCATGGAGAATGGTATTCCCATGCTGGTGAATATTGAAGAAGGACAGAAGACGGGAATGTTCCTCGATCAGCGTGAAAATCGCAAGGCTCTCCAGGCCTACGTAAAAGATAAAAACGTACTCAACTGTTTCTGTTACACCGGCGGGTTTTCGCTCTATGCAGCGCTCGCTGGTGCCAAAAGAGTAACCAGTGTAGACTCCTCAGGCCCAGCGCTCGAAACCGCTAAACGGAACTTTGAGTTGAATGGCCTCCCAGCTGAGAAACACGAATTCCTCGACCGTGACGTATTCGATCTTTTAGAAGAATATCGATCCAAACGCACTGAATTTGACGTGATTGTTCTAGACCCTCCTGCCTTTGTGAAAAACCAAAAGAGCTTAAAAAAAGGTCTTCAGGGCTATACCTTCATCAATGAGCGAGCCCTGCGCTTACTGCCTCCTGGTGGGATTTTAGTATCCAGCTCCTGCAGCGCCCATGTGACGGATGAAATGTTCCAAAAAATGCTCGCTATGGCAGCTTCTAAAGCAAATTGCACACTCAAGGTGCTTGAGATTCGCAATCAGCCCATAGACCACCCCTTTAACTTATTCTTTCCCGAAGGGAAGTACCTTAAGTACTTTGTGATGCTTAAAGAGGAGTAGCCTCGCAGCTCAACCCTACCTGAAGATTTTCAAAGTTCTTTTTTAGAATGCTGAAATAGTTTTCCCCCGCATTCACTTCATCGGCCGTGAGTCCTTCGAGCGGGTTGAGTGTCATCAAAGTAGCCCCCGTTTCCTCCGTGATGGTTTCAGCAAATGAGGAATCAATGAGGGTTTCGGTATAAATTACACTTAAGCCTTTGGCCTCCACTAGGTTGGAAATTTCACCCAGCTCTTTAATTGAAGGTTCACTGTGTGGATTGATGCCAGTGATAGGAATCATGGTGAGTCCATAGCGGTCTGCTAGATAAGCAAACGCGGCGTGAGAAGTTACAAAGTCACGCCCTGTACATGTTTGTAGAGTGGTGGAAAAACTACTGTCGATTTTATCGAGTTCTCCCATCACCACTTTTGCATTGTTGATATAGGTCTCCGCATTTTCTGGATCGATGCTGGCTAAGTTGGCTGCAAGCGCCTGTACAATCTGTTTACTGCGCAGTGGATCGAGCCACACATGGGGATCCCACTCCGTGTGTTCTTCACCCGTTTCATGTGCGTTCGCACGAGGAATGAAATGGAAACTCTCCTCGCTTTCTTCTTCCAATGGAATCAATTCCACATAACTGCTGGCCTCAAAAAGCTCTACATTTTCCTGCATCAGCTCAAACTCCATATCTTCAATCCAAGGCTCCAAAGCTGCGCCGTTGTACACCACTAAATCGGCATCATACAGTGCTTTTAAGTCATTGGGGGCCGGCTCATAGTCGTGAGGTTCCAGTCCTTGAGGAACAATGGTGGTGACCTCCAAAAGATCTCCACCGATTTGTTCAGCAAAAAAAGCCAAAGGGTAAATAGTGGCTGCAACCTTCATTTTTTCAGAATCGTTGTTAACCGCACCATTGGTACATGCACTTAAAAGAGCGGTTAAAATAAGAAGCGAAAAGAGTTGTTTCATGGGATGCTGAGTTACGGACCCATGATATTGCAACTCAGTTGCGTTTGTCAAACGCGAGCGCGAGGTCTTTTGGTGACAAAATGCGATAATCCCCAACCTTAAGATTTCCAAGCTCCAATTTTCCAATAGCAATGCGTTTAATTGCAAACACACTGTGACCAAATTGCTCCATCACGCGGCGGATTTGTCTTTTGCGACCCTCACTTAAAGTCAGTCTTAGCCAACTTTGCTTTCCTTGCACTTTAAGCACCTCTGCCTTCATTGGGTTTAACATCACGCCGCTTAGGCGCACGCCCTGGGCGAGACGGTTGATAACGCCTTCTTCCACGGTGCCCCATACCCCGACCTCATAGGTTTTTTCGTGTTCGTAACGTGGGTGGGTAAGTTTTAAAACCAAGTCACCATCGTTTGAAAGCAGCAGTAAACCTTCCGAATCGCGATCGAGGCGGCCCACCGGATTCAGGGTTTGAAATTCATCAGGGAGTACATCCATCACCGTTTTTGCCCCATCAGGGTCGTCACGTGTGGTCACTACGCCCGCCGGTTTGTTGAACATAATAGTGAGTTTCTCTTTTGGAAATCGAAGCTTTTCTCCTTGGACCTCAATTTTATCTTTTTCAGAAACCAAGGTGCCTTGCTGAGTCACGACTTGGCCGTTCACCTTCACTTCACCCGCCTCAATAAATTTTTCCGCTGTTCGCCTTGAACAGTAGCCGCTACTCGCAATCCGCTTGTGCAGTCGTTCCATCATAATTATTCGATGCTGATCAGCTCTACTTCAAAAATCAAAGTTGCTCCCCCTGGAATAGCTCCAGGTACCCCATATTCTCCATAGCCCATGTCAGCAGGGATGGTGAGAATTCGAGTTCCTCCTACTTTCATTCCCGGTACCCCCTTTTCCCAGCCATCTATCACGCTACCTTCACCAATGGTAAAACTAAAAGTCTGTCCGCGGTCTTTAGAACTGTCGAACACCGTTCCATCGGTGAGTTTTCCAGTGTAGTGAACTTCAACGGTGTCGCCTTCTTTGGCTTCTTCACCCGGTCCTACCACGGTATCTTCAATTTGAAGCTCAGTTACGTCTTTCATGGTTCCACAAGAGGTTAAAAGGAGAGCCGAGCATATCAGAGAAAAGAATTTTTTCATAGAGTGGTTTAAATGGCTCAAAAAGTATAGAGAAAATGTGAGAAAAAAGGTATAATAAAGAGATGACAAATGAACTACCTGTTCCACCGCCACCCGCTCCAGGTCATTCACCTGAGTATTGGCAAAACGTAAAGGACTTCGCACTTGCGGCGTTCTCTGCAGCCATTGGTGACCCTGAAGCTATTAAAACCATTGTGGATGTGCTCGCCAACGCTACCTATAAAGGAATGGAGCATCTCAACTTGGAAGATAAAGAGAAGGTGGATATTAAAAAGAAACTGGAAGAAGAAATGAACAATGGAGCCGATGGCGTGATTTCCGCGCTCACCAAGTTTCAACAAGCTTCACTCAATTCGAATAAACGTCTTCGCGAGAAATACGGACGCGGGGCAGGAAAACTGGCTTAATGCTTATTTTTTGCCGCTCGTATTCCAACGAGCCACTTCGTCTACGCAGGCCTGAGTCGCAGGGTGCTTTGAATCTGCATTACAGGTAAGTGTCCAGCCATCACGTTCACCCACGAGAGGTTTTTTAACAGAGCTCACTCGCTTAATCGTAGCAAGTTCATGAGGCTCCAAGCTAGGTATAAAGTGATAAGTCCCTTTGCTATGTGGATCAGTGAGTACAACGGTGTCATTCATTACCGGCATTTGAGCTGCAACAGAGTAGGGAGCATGGCCTTCTAGGCAGGCAAGCGGATAGTTGGTCACGGTCACAGCTGGGTGGTCGGGTCCTTCTTGCTTCACGGCCACTGTAAGAGCAACACGGGTTCGGTATGGATCTCCTTCAAGTACGTCACTACCACCGATGTGTTCCCAATTTCCTGCTACGGAAGGGGGGCAAGTTACACTTTCGGCAGGAGGCAAACTCGGCTTTTTTGTGCCTTGTAAAAGAACAATTAGGGCACCCGCAATAAGAACAGGCGCACTTACAGCCCCAAAACCCATAATCGCTCCAGCATATAAAGGCAATCGAGGTGCGCCTGTAGACTCATTTAAAGTAAAAGGTGAATAGGGCGATGGGTGACCGTTTGCTCGAGCAGTTAAAAATTCATTTAAATTAGCCATCTCAAAAAGTTCTCCAAACTCGCTGTCAGCAATGAACTCTGTGCCTCCGAGCAAAAGTGCATCTCGTGTGTTGGGTAAACCAAGCAACTTCTCCAGCTGAGCATAGTGCGTTGCCATTAAATTTCTTAAAAAATTCACTTGGTAGTTGCGAGAAGGAAGACCCCGTATCATCCGAGCATGGTCCATCAAAGGGGTTGCTCTATAATTGAGTTCAGCCCTTAGTAAACGAGCATCTTCGGCGGCATAGAGTTCCTCTGCATCCACCACTATTTCTTTATGTGGATTGTGGGGATTATGGAGCCGTACTTTTGATCCATTAAGTTCACCGATTCCATAGGCATGGCCCTTGAATAACATCTGACCGTCCACACTTACTTTTCTGGTAACTCCGTCATCGTAGGTATCCATTGAAAAGTAAGTCAGCTGACGAGGATCTCGAATTCTATGTAGAAATACTTCATATGGAACGTCTTGGAGCAAAGTATGATCATGTTTATCTAACCACTCAGTAGGTATGAGTGAGGCGAGTGCTTCGTTTGCTAAACCCCTCTCCACTGGTAATCTACCTCTATGGTCGGCTCTCCGAGTCATGTTGGAGGCGCCGAGCTTACCCTTAGCAATTACTGAGGCGTAGGCTCTTTCAAGCGCAATGTCTCCTGGCTTACCCTGTCCCTTATAATCGCTTCGCCAAACTCTAACTTCTTGGCTGAAGTTTCTAAGTTCTCGTTCGTTTGGATAGTGGGGGCCAAAGACATTTTTCATACTAGGAAACCTTACGCAAAAAGCATCTGGTCCCATTTTCTCAAAAATTTCTGGAAGCAGTGCCCAAAGGAGCTCTGGTCTTTGATGCAGGGTAACGTTCGGAGCTAAAAAGTAACAGGTTCCAATTATCCCCTGAACCACCATTACAGATGATAAGTCGGCATCAAAGAGCTCTGCCGCTAAGGTTTGGCGGTCCTTCAGACGGCGGATATGCTCACGAGCAGAGGCAATATCGTTCCGTATCTCTGTACTTAAAGCCGTTTCTTGAGAGAGGGTCTTTAGCCAAGCTTCTACAGCGCTCACCGCCTCTTCGTCTAGGTTGGGTTCGTAAATAGGTCTAGTCCATTCCGAACCCGCAACAGCTAATGCACGGGCGGCTTGGTGTGCGCGTACACCGTTGACTATCTCGGCACCATGGGTAAGCTTCACATTTACTTGAGTCCCACCTAGGAGTCGTTTTTCTTCTGATCTCTCAAATTCCATTTTAAAGCTTAAGCCTGCATATTATAACCTAAAAATGGAATTGGTCAATATGTTAGCCAGGGAAGCTTAACCTAAAGCAGCAGCCTTCACCAGGGGTGCTTTCCACCTCAATTTTACCGCCGTGCGCCTGAACCAGTTCCTTAACAATGGCCAGGCCAACGCCCAGTCCTCCTGTTTTGCGGTTTCGGGACTTGTCTGCACGGTAGAAGCGTTCAAAAATAAAGGGAAGGTCTTTGGGCGAAATACCTGGGCCTTTGTCTTTCACTTCAACCTGTAAATCACCCTTGTTTTCAGTGAGCGTCACCACCACAGCCTTGTTTTTTGGTGAGTATTTGAGCGCATTGTTCAGCAAATTCAGTAGAATTTGTGTGTAGCGGTCTTTATCGAGGTAAAAGAGATCCTTTTTAAGATCCGTTTTGAGCTCCAGGTGCACTTCTTTTTCGTCGAACTGAGGTTTGATGCTCTTGAGGATTTTTTGTGTCAGCTCATTGACATGTGAGTCCGCACGGTCCACCTGGAAACGAGGCTGCTCAATCAGGGAAAGCGTGCGCACTTCCTCGAGCATATTCTTGAGCCGGTCCACTTCTTCGCGCATAAGGGCATAGGTCTCTTTACGACCTTTTTCTTTGATCACTTCATCCGTCAAAGCCTCTAGGTACCCTCCAATACTGGTGAGGGGAGTGGCAAGCTCATGAGACACATTGGTGATGAGCTGTTGCTGTAAATAGCGGTTTTTCTCAAGAGAGTGGGCCATGGAGTTGAGGGAGCGGGTGAGATCTCCGAGTTCGTCCCCAGATTCGACGGGGAGTCGTTCTTCATAGTTGCCCTGCGCAATGGCCTTGGTTGCTGCAATCATACTTTTCACCCGTTTGGTGATGTAGCTGGTGATGAAAAAACTGATTGCAATGGCAAAGATAGCGGCGCCAATGATGGTGAGCACTGTGGAATGCTGAATCGCATTCAAGAAAATTTCTCCACGATCTTGTGGGTGTAAAGGAAACTCACCCTCGGTTATTTCAAGCACAAACTTTTGAAACTGTGTGTTGAGCTGGTAATCCACCAAATAACTCAAAATGCTCAGTGTGATCAAAATCACAAGCACATAACTAAGGAACAATTTGTTACGCAGGGAGAAGTTCATGGTCAAGAAGTTTATAGCCCACACCAAATACCGAGGCAAGGTAGCGAGGTTTTTTTGGATCGTCCTTCAGCTTTTTTCGTAGATTTTTCATGTGAGCATCAATGGTTCGGTCAAACACCAGGCTTTGGCTTCCATAGAGCTCACTCATGAGCTGCTCACGTGAAAACACTTGTCCAGGATGCTTCATGAGCAGCTGCAAGAGTTTGAATTCCAGCACCGACAGCTCGACCGCTTTCCCTTTTTGAAAGAGCGTCATTTTGCTGCTATCTAGAACCAAGTCTTTGTACTCCTGCGTGCCGTTTTCACTTTGCATGGGCCGGCTACGACGCAAAATAGCCTTCACACGGGCCACCAACTCTTTAGGGCTAAAGGGTTTGCTGAGGTAGTCATCTGCGCCCACTTCAAGTCCGATGATTTTTTCTACTTCGTCAGATTTGGCACTCAGAATAAGCACGGGCATTTCCTGCTGCGCACGGATCTTTTTCAATACCTCAAGCCCCTCCATTTCAGGGAGCATGCGATCTAGAATGACTAGGGCTGGTCTTATTTGCAGGGCCAATTCGAGTCCATCCAGCCCTGTATGTGCCTGCACGGTACGGTAATCTTCCTTTTGGAGATACAGTTCAATCAGGTCTGCAATCTTCGGATCGTCTTCGACAATGAGTATGGTTTTTTGCATAGTTGGATTATCTCAAAAAAGGGGCTGGCGAACCAGCCCCTTGCGCGTCCTAGTCTTCGACTTCGTTTTCTTCCTCAAACGGGTCCCAATTGAAATTCTGAAGCTTCTCTAGCGTATCAGGATCAGTAGAGCTGAGCGTAATAACCACGCCGGTATCCGTCACCTCTACTGTTCTATCGATGTTTTCCCCAAACAGGGGAAGCATCATCCCACCATGCCCACCAGGGCCATGTCCTTCGTGAGCAGGTGGGTTTTGGAGCTTCTTAACCACTTCCGCGTCCTCCGAGCGGAGAGTGATTTGCACCCCATTGTCGAGCAGGTTTATTTCTTGATCCACGTTATCCATGAAGTCCGCTTCACCCCCATGAGGCGGAAATTCAGTCATGCTTTGTAGCTTCTCCAAAGCATCGGGATCATCCGTAGTTAAAGTAATGATCACGCCGTCGTCTATATTCTCTACACTTCGATTCACTTCAGGCTTAAACATTCCTCCGCGTTCCTGGCCATCTTCCATGGCTAGGGGTTCTTCTTCAGCTGCGGATACGGTCTTGATGGCAACGGCTGAGCCGGCACCACCCACCACGAGTCCGAGCATGAGAAGTTTTGCTAGTAAAGTATTCATAGTGCACTTAGTTTAAAAGATATAAAGTGGACTTGCCGACCGGCGAGTGCCCAAATCCTCAGCTACTTTATCCGGCAGTTTTGATGGGCGTATGAAAGTTTTGTGAAAAAGCTGTGAAGGGTTAAACTGACGGCATGCAAAACCTGGAAGCCTACCGTTTATATCGGGACAGTGACGTCGCCGTGGACATATATAAAGATAAAGCCGTGGTACACGTGTTTGGACAAATGCCAGACAAAGCCGAGCTAGAGAAAGAGGTGCGTAGCCAAGTTTCCGTTACCGGGTTTTTTTATAAGGACCGGCGTGGAAAGGGAGCGGGCGAGGCCATTAAAGCGGAGCATGAAGAAACCATAGTGGAAGAAAATGGCCACAAATTCCTGATCAATCTGTCTGACTACCTTGATGTAGGCCTTTTCCTTGACCACCGAGAAACGCGCAAGTGGATTGAAGGCCTCAGCGCGGGGAAACAGGTACTCAATACCTTTGCGTACACCGGCAGCTTTTCTATATATGCGGCCGCTGGGGGAGCCGAAAAGACCACGAGTGTAGATCTTTCTGAAACCTACTGTGCTTGGATTAAAAAGAACCTTGACCTCAACCACCTTCCACACGAAAAAAACTGGGTCTACAAAATGGATACGCTCGAATTCTTCCGCTACGCCAAGCGCAAAGGCCTGAGCTACGACATCATCATTATTGATCCACCCACGTTCAGTAAAAATAAAGGGAAGACTTTTTCAGTGGAGCGCGATTACCCCCTGCTCATCAATGGTGCTCTCGAGCTGTTGAATGATGATGGCTTCATTATGTTCTCCAACAATTGCACCAGCTTTGAACTCGACCGCAGCCGACTCAACCCCTGCAAGGTGGAAGAGCGCGATGACCTGGAGGCTCCAGACTTCGATCGGCTCTTCACACATTGGACCTTTGTTATACGAAAGGCCTAGTCCCGAACTTGGTTTCCCTGCTACTCGACGTCACCTTTATTAGGAGCGTTTAGAATTAAAAAGCGTAACAATGGAGGCGATAGCGAGTATAACGACTAGAAAGTGGGGAATAGAATACCACTCAGATACCACAAATTTGCTGCGTTCTCCGATGAGGGGAGAGGTGAACCACATATAAATGGCCGGTACTTGAGCTAGCAGAAGTAATAAAAAGCCACTGGTCCCGGCAATCTTCAAAAGGATGCTCTGGGGTTTTACAAACGCTGAAACGATAGCAAGTAGCCCCGCAAGCGAACTCAGGAACATCCATAGATCGGTCTCCGCTTCACTTGGACCGTAGCTGAATAGTAAAAGAGCAGACACTAGGGTTACTACTCCAGTTAAAAAACGCGTTTTTGATTGCATATAAAAATGTTAGTTACAGAAGCATAATGCATGGTAGAAAAATTCTTACAGATTTTTACTATGTTGTGTGTACACGCATCCGCGGCTATCATGCACGCATGAATACTCTTAAAGAAACTCAACTCACTGAAGCCCGCGCTGCCTCTAAAAACTACGCTGAACTTGTGCGGAATTTGATCGCACTTGGGGTGAAGGGCTATGTGTTTGAAACCGCCAGCCAAATTGTTATTTATCGCTATGAGGATGAGTCCATCTTTGTGAGTGCTGCGCCCGAAAAAAGAAACCTCACGATTGCAAAGATGTTCAATGCAGAAAAAGTAAAAGAGGCCATTGTTAACAATCAAAAAGGCCTGTCCGATTTCCTTACTTTTCTTAAGCAAATCGCGGAGGCTGGAGTGAAATGCTACGATGCTGATTTTGATGCGATGGTGGTTTCTTATTACGGCACCGATGACCTTTTTGTAGAACCTATTCCGCAATAAACTTAACTCCTTTTTATGGCACGAACGAGCACCTATCTCAACTTTCCTCGCAACACAGAGGAAGCGTTTAACTTTTACAAAACCGTGTTTGGCGGCGAGTTTGAAGGTGGCATCAATCGTATGGGGGACGTTCCTCCCGTGGAAGGGCAACCAGCGCTCGCTGAAGAAGATAAAAACCTAGTGATGCATGTGTGCCTTCCTATCACCGGTGGACATCGTTTGATGGGAACCGATGCACCCGAGTCCATGGGCTTTAAGGTTCAAATGGGGAACAACGTGTACATCAATTTGGAGCCTGACACACGTAGCGAAACAGAGAAACTTTTTAAGGCACTTTCCGAAGGAGCAAAAATTGAAATGGAGCTTCAAGAAATGTTTTGGGGCGATTACTTTGGTTCACTAACTGATAAATTTGGTGTGCAGTGGATGTTCAATTGCAGCGCTAAGGCTTAGGAATTGTTTTCCCGTGGGGATGGGCGTAAACTACCTGCAATGAAACCGAACTTATTAAATCTGATCCGGCCGTACCGGGGCTGGGTTTTGCTCCTCATTTTCTTTGCCATTGTGAGCAATGGAGTGAACCTGGTTATCCCTCAGCTCATTTCGTGGGCCATTGATGCGTACGAGGCCAATCACTTTGATCTGCGCACGGTGGTGATTCAATTTGCCTTGGCAGCGCTGCTGATTTTCATTTTCACGTACGGGCAAAATATTGTGCAGACCTATGCTTCCGAAAAAGTGGCTCGAGACTTGCGTGAACAGCTCACTGAGAAAATTTCTTTGCAGTCGTATCTTTATATACAAGGCATGACACCGGCCAGGCTGCTAACGAACCTTACTTCAGACACTGATTTGGTTAAGGTACTGATTTCTCAGGCCATTGCAGCACTTGTGTCTTCACTCATGCTCATTGTGGGAGCGAGCATTTTACTGCTACTCATTGATTGGAAACTAGCGCTTGCGACCTTAGGTATTATTCCTCTCATTGGAGGAACATTCTTCATGGTGCTCCGCAAAGTGCGAAAGCTTTTTATGAAAGCGCAGCAAGTGATTGACTGGCTCAATAAAGTTATTAATGAAAGCATTTTGGGCTCAGCGCTGATTCGAGTATTCCATTCGCAAGCTTTTGAAATGCAAAAGTTTATTGCAGCAAATACCGATGCAAAAAATACAGGTATGCAAATTTTGAGACTCTTTGCCGGTATGATCCCGGTGGTGACGCTCATTTCAAATTTGGCAACGGTGATGATTTTGGTTCTGGGAGGACACTTTGTGATCAATGGTGACATGACGCTGGGAGACTTTGCAGCATTCAATACCTACTTAACGATTCTCATATTCCCCATCTTCATGCTGGGCTTTGTGAGTAGCACGGTGGGACGTGCAACGGCTTCCTATGCCCGCATCAGTGAGGTACTCAGCAGCGAAATTCCTGAAGAAAAAGGGAAAACGAAGACTGAGCTTAAGGGGGCACTTGAAGTGAAAAAACTTACCATGGCATATGGTGAAAAAGAAGTTATCAAAGACCTTACTTTCAAAGTGAAACCCGGTAGCAAAACTGCCATTGTGGGGCCCACGGCAGCAGGGAAGACTCAACTGCTTCACTTGCTCATTGGACTCATCAAGCCCACCAGCGGTCACATTGAACTCGATGGAAAACCAGTAGAAAATTATGACAAAGGCTCTCTACATGAACAGATTGGATTTGTGTTCCAAGACAGCGTGCTGTTCAACCTCAGTCTGCGTGAGAATATTGCTTTCAGCGAAACGGTGAAGGATACGGATCTTGAAAAAGCCATTGAAACCGCTGAGCTCAAATCCTTTGTTAAATCTTTGCCCGAAGGGCTCGATACCGTGGTCTCTGAACGTGGAACCAGTCTTTCGGGAGGGCAGAAGCAGCGCATCATGCTGGCTCGCGCCTTGGCGCTGAATCCAAAGATTCTGCTGCTCGATGACTTCACAGCACGAGTGGACAATGAGACCGAACGGAAAATTTTAAAGAATGTCGAGAAAAATTATCCAGATCTAACCTTGCTTTCAGTGACTCAAAAACTGGGTGCAATTGAAGAATACGACCAAATCCTTCTCCTCATGGATGGGGAGATTCTAGCCCAAGGCACTCATAAAGAGCTGATGCAAAGCTCACCGGAGTACGTCCAAATTTCAGAATCTCAACGCAGTACTCATACGTATGAATTACGCTCTTAATGCACCCGCGGAGGCTTCAAAAAAACCTTTGAAAAAAGGCTCTTTCAAGGGGCTTTGGTTTTACATGAAATCAGACAAGTACAAGATAGCGCTCGCTACGCTCGCGCTCATCATCAATTCCGCAGCCAACTTAGCCGGACCCTTCTTCCTTGGATACGCCGTGGATCACTACATCGCAAACGGAGATTTTGAAGGAACGCTGCGCATGGGTGGAGTTTTGCTAGGCCTCTACCTTGTTTCATTCGTGGCGGCTTACGTTCAAACCATCTTGATGGGAACCGTGGCGCAGCAACTGCTCTTCACGCTGCGAAACGCAATCTTCAACAAACTCCAAGAATTGCCGCTCGCATTCTTCAATCAAAACAAAGCCGGAGACTTGATCTCGCGCATCAACAACGACACCGATAAACTCAACCAGTTTTTCTCTCAATCGCTCATGCAGTTCATTGGAAGTTTCTTCACATTAGTGGGAACAGCTATCTTCCTTTTGACACTCGATACCGAACTGGGAGCGGTGACACTGGCGCCTGCCTTGGTGCTTCTGGTGCTCACCCAGCTTATGTCGGCATGGATTCGCAAAAAGAACGCTTCAAGCTTGCAAGCAACGGGAGGAATGAGCGCAGAAATTCAAGAGAGCCTCGATAATTTTAAAGCCATTGTGGCCTTCAACCGTCGCGACTATTTCCGTAGTAAATTCAAAGCTGCAAACGATGCAAACTTTAAGTCAGCCGTACAGGCAGGATATGCCAACACGGTCTTCACTCCTATTTATGGGCTCTCGTCACAGGTGGCTCAGTTGCTGGTTCTCGCGTACGGAATTCACCTCATCAGCCAAGGTTCACTCACGGTGGGACTGCTCATCAGCTACCTCAGCTACGCGAGCCGTTTCTACGATCCACTTCGCCACATGGCAGCACTCTGGGCCTTCTACCAAGCAGCGATGGCGGCTTGGGATCGCATCACCGTGATCTTGAACATGAAGAACAATATGCCACTGCTGGAAGACGATAAAAAACACACTCCCAAGGGGGTGCTTCAATTTAAGGATGTTTCTTTCTCCTATCCAAACGGACAAGAAGTGCTGCACAAAATCAACTTTGAACTCGAACGCGGAAAGACCTACGCCCTTGTGGGGCCTACTGGGGGAGGAAAGACCACCACCGCTTCGCTCATGGCGCGTCTCTACGACCCAAGCAAAGGGGAGGTGCTCTTCAATGGTCAGGACATACGTGCCGTGCACCCTGCCATTCGTACCAAAAAAATTGGATTCATTTTGCAAGATGCCTTCCTGTTCACGGGGACTGTGCGCGACAACATTGTGTACGCTAATGAGGAACTTCAAGCACTCAAAAAAGATGAGCTGGATGATTTGATCAAAAAAATGCACCTCACTCCACTCCTCAAGCGCTTCGAAGATGGGCTCGACACAAAAGTGGAAAACAGCGGAGCCACCCTCAGCCTCGGTCAGCGCCAACTGATTGCCTTTGTGCGCGCGGTGCTTCGGCAGCCAGACCTTCTCATCCTTGATGAGGCCACTGCCAATATCGACACTGTGACCGAACAACTCTTGGAAGACACGCTCAAACACCTCTCTAAAGAGACTACACTCGTGATCATTGCCCACCGCCTCAACACCATCGAAAACGCGGACGAAATTTTCTTCGTCAATTCTGGGGAAGTTCTCCGCGCTGGATCCATGGAGCACGCAGTAGATTTGCTCCTCCACGGAAAACGAAACTCTTAAATTTTCACTATGCAAGAAACCAATCTCTACACGATCACACTGCCAGTGATGATCAAGTCCCTTAAATCCTTGTCGGCCATTTTAGATAAAGCAGAGGCGCACGCAGCCACTAGAGCCACTGCTTACCGTCCTCCCGAAGAGCAAATGAAAGCGCTTCTCAACGATCGTCTCGTTTTTGACCAGTTCGCGTTGGTCAAGCAAATTCAGGTTTCCACCGACCACGCTAAAAATTGCGCTGGCCGACTGGCTCAAATCGAAATTCCTATATTTGAAGACAACGAAAAAACGGTGAGTGAACTGAAAGAACGCCTCGCTAGAGCCATCACTTTCCTTGAAAGCATCAAGCCGGAACAAGTCATCGGTAAAGAAGGAATTCAGATACAAATTCCTTATTTTCCTGGAAAGTACCTCACAGGTTTTGAATACGCGACCGAGTACGCGCTCCCCAACTTTTACTTTCACGTGACCACCGCTTACTCCATTTTGCGTAAGAATGGCGTAGAAATTGGTAAAACCGACTTCACTGGCGGGCTGCCTTTGAAGGATCTCTAGGCGCCAAAGTTAATAGTTTCAAACACCGCATCGAGCTTTTCCTGAACGCTTTCAACGGCATCCACCGTATCGGTGCCTTCGTAGAGACCAATGTTGCTGTATTCCATGTGTTCTTCAATGGTGAAGCAGGTGCCCTCTTTAAAGCTACGTTTGTAGTGGCTTTCATAAGTAGTACCGGCCGCTCCTTCGACTCCCGTAGCTGTATAGTAAGTAACCCCATTCACGGTTTCAGTAGAATCCTCGTTGAACTCGCCGGTGCGTGTTGGACTTGGCTCGGTCACTTCCATCGACAAACAAGCTTCTAAAGAGTCAGCTTCTTCCACGGTCAGTCTAAATGCGGCTGAGTGAACATTGGTTTTTTCAATCACTTCGTCGTTTAAATTGAGTGCCGCGATTTGGCTGGCCGCGGTGCTAGCCCCTAGCGTCCATTCATCATTGTAGTCAAACGAAATTCCATAGGTAGACGAATCGAAGGCAGGCACATCTGCCTGTGGCTCTTGCTCAGGCATTTCCTCAACCGGCGTCTCAAGTTCGCAAGCAGTGAGCACTAAGAGAAGTGATGACAAAAAAAGCGCTTTGTTCATAAAATTTGGATTAAAATCTAGTGATTTAAGTTTAGCAGAAAAACGCAGTGTGGCTAAAACAGTATGCACCTTGTATCATGAAAGCATGGACACTGCTCGAGTATTCAAAATGGCCTTTGCCAAGGTCTACCCCCTCTACATTCAAAAAGTAGAGAAGAAAGGTCGAACCAAGGCAGAAGTGGACGAAGTGATTCGTTGGCTTACGGGCTATTCCCAAAAGCAGCTCGAAAAGCAAATTGCCACCGCTGTGGATTTTCAAACCTTTTTTGAAGAAGCACCTCAGTTCAATCCCAATGCCTCCAAAATTACTGGTGTGATTTGTGGCTGGCGCGTAGAAGGAATGACCGACAAACTCATGCAAAAAGTTCGCTACCTCGACAAACTAGTCGACGAGCTCGCGAAAGGGAGGGCGATGGAGAAGATTTTGAGAACATAAACCGTTTACAACTCTCTACAGAATGAAGGGCTCATGATTTGACCGGTAGAGGGGTCTAGATCGCTAAACTGCCACACACACTGCTCTGATGCTTGGCAATTTTCATAAGAAAGGGCTTTGCAGTTCACGATGGCAGATGTCTCTTCGCGCGAACAAGTGGGAAGGGCTAATGCTAGTAGTAAAAAGGGTGCAGCTTTAATCATTGAATTATTACTTCTCAAATACCTTACTCCCGATTCTTACCATAGTGGATCCTTCATTGAGCGCGATGGGATAGTCCTCACTCATCCCCATAGAGCAATTTTTCAGATGACACTGATTTGCCAGTGCGCGACAAAGGTTGAATGCCCTTCTAGTTTCTTCAGGATCATCCTTTTTGCCCATGCACATTAGTCCCATCACGGTCACTGATTTCAACTCACGAATACTTACCATTGCGAGTTGAAGTACCTCTGGCTGAAAACCCGATTTTTGTGGCTCGCGCGTGGCATTTATTTCTATGTAAATTGGGATGACGCGTTCCACAGCTTTAGCCTCTTTATTGATTTTCTCAGCCAACTTCAAGCTGTCGACAGAATGAATGGTATGAACATACGGCAAAAGCGCTTTGACCTTGTTGCTCTGTAGCTTCCCAATGAAGTGGATTCCCGCGCCGGCCGAAACTATAAGCTCCATAAGCTTTGGAGTGTATTTCTCTACAATTTCTTGTACTCGGTTTTCACCCAAAATCTTTGCGCCCGCTTGAACCGCCTCAAAAACCTCCTCAGCCGATCGCCCTTTGGTAACAACCATGAGCTTAGCGGGGAAGACTTCTCGCTGGAGTTGGACGATGAGGGTTTGCATAAAGGGCTAGGGGGGTGAAAAATGACGCTCCGCTTACGACCCCTGGGCTTCGAATCTTACCCTAACAATCTCAAAACACCAGTTCACAGGGAACTGCCTTTTTGAAATGGCTGGCTAGTCGGGTCTAGTAACCTTTGGGCTGTCTCATTGTAGTGTCTCTTGTCTTGAGACACAATTGTAGCGTTTCAGGCTTAACGAGACATTTGAGACAGTACAAAAAAGAAAGATGGGGTTGTAACAAGCTACAGTATATGAGTGCATCACAAATTTGACATTTTTGTGTGAAAGTGCTTTAGTACAGGCTAACTTATGCCTATTAGCTAAGAAATTGATATGCATACTCAGTCACGAGAGACCCCAACATTAGTGAGACAATTCAATTTAGATGGGAAGCAAGTTGATATAGGGTCTGATTATCACCTTGAAGGAGAAGGAGTTATTGGAAGAGCTGTAGCTAGAATTAAACGTGAGCAAAGAAGCGAAGTACTTTTTTGTATTGGAGATTTGTGTAATGCAGAACATGGAGAAGATACCAGCCCAAGGATTAATGAATTTCTAACTGGAGTAGCATCACTTTATGATAGAGTTATTTTTACTCCAGGCAATCATGATTTGAGAGGTAGAGAAAATCCATGGGGAAGTTTTAAGGTGCCTGGAAATGTTATATATCCAAATGGTGAGGAGCCTAAAGTTGTTGATTTAGGCGGAAGAAAGGTACTTGTTGCAGATTTGTTTTATGACATGAAGTTTATAGATCCATCTAAACTTGGATTTAGTGCTGATGATGTAGCGAAACAATATGCTGAATCAAATGATGGTAGGCATCTTCTTCATGGCGATACCAGTACTTTCCAGGGGATGACAGAAAGAGCTGCAAAATTGCTACAACCGGATGTGGATATTTTAGCCACACACACTTTGCCTCATCCGTCTTTAGTTACCTTCAGAGTTCCTGAAATGACCGAAGAAATTAAAAGATTAGCGGCTGAATCTGGGTTGCCTTTTATTTGTAATCCTGAAGAGGATGCTGAACAGGCTAAACGATATAGCAAGCCCGGTAAGCCGCCAGTAACTGCTCAAGGTTACCGTGATTGGTGGAACAACAAATCAATTTTCATGGGGAGTAACGTTTTAGAGCATCCTAAATCAAATCCAAAAGATGGTCTTTGGGCTGTTCATGGTCATCACCACAGAATAGATCTTAAGTCGCGAGCCGTACAAGGTAGAACAATAAATATTGCAACTCATCAGCCAAACCCATGGAGGTGGGTAGGTGGGATGGGGTCGATTTAAAATATGAGTAAATTAAGATTAGGTCTTCCATCAAATGGGCGTTTAGCAACTGGTTCAGCTGAACTTTTCACTTCTGCCGGAGTTGATTTGCCTAAGAAAGATGGCCGATCACTTACAGCAGAGGGTGAAAAAATTATTGTTCATCATTTGAGAGGTCTTGAAATCGCAAAACTTTTGAGTGAAGGATATCTGGATGCAGGAATTACAATGACCCATTTAATAGCAGAAGCTGGTGCAAATGTTAAAGTTAGAAGAGATTTTGATTTAATGGAGTGCGATATTGTGGTAGCTGCTCCAAAAGAAGTAGTAGATATAACTAAGTTAAGAGGTAGAATCGCCACGAGTTATCCAGAAATTGCGAGAGGATTTTTTGAGGGAACTGCTGGAATTGAAATTGTTGAAGTTTCTGGATCTACAGAAATTTTCCCACGAATGGGTTATGCATCTGGGATTGTGGATGTTAGATCAAGTGGCGCGACTATTGATGAAAATGGACTGCATACATTGGGAATTATTATGACCGGACGGACGGTTCTTGCTCAGAGGCATCATTTGGATTCCAGCAAACAAGAAATTTTAAATCAAATCTTAGTTCAAATTAAGCATGCTAGATAAAACTCCAGTATTGGGAGGTTCTTCAAAAGATTTTTATAAAACTGAAGATCCTGATGTTTTAAGAGTTGTTTTTAAGGATGTAATGCATGGTCGCGGGAGAGTTCAAGAAATAGCTGGTACAGGAAGACTTCGAGAAGAATTTTGTTTTAATTTATATAGGTTGCTTGAAAGAGAAGGCATTCGTACACATATTGCTCAATCAGTTGCGGGTCAAAATCTTCAGGATGGTGAAGCACTTTTGCCGAATAGAGGAATTCTTGTGCGTAAATTAGATATGGTCGCAATGGAACTAATTGCGAGATACGTTGCGAGAGGAAATTGGGCTGATGCTCATAAATTCCCTGTTTTGTCACCCGGTCAGGAGTTTAAAGACCCTGCAGTAGAATTTTGTTTGAAGTGGAAAAAAGATGTGCCAAATTTGGATTTCCAAAAACTTTCTACGCTCGAGAAAGCGGTTCATGCTGCGATGAAAAGATTTGGATTGGAAAGGCTCTTAGTTGGAGAAACGGTTACAAGAGATGACCCTAGAGTTGGAATGGATATGGCGATGGCCTTACATCTTTATTCAAGTGAAGAGCGAATTAAAGGACATCTAATTGGATCAAAAGAAGAATGGGAAGAACTTCGAAAAATTACATTAAGAGTCAATAATGTCTTGGCGGAATTTCTTAGAAGTGTGGGTTGGAAATTGGAAGATGGAAAATTCGAAGTGGGAAGAATTCCCGGTGAGTCGGGTTTTGTTGTCGGTGATGAATATACGCAAGATTCTTCAAGAATTGTGGATGAGAATGGTCATTCATTGAGCAAAGATTTACATCGTATGGAAAGACCAGCAACCGAAATTTACGATCGATATGCTTTACTAACCGATCAAATAAAATTATATGCCTCTTGAAATTATTCCAGCAATGGATTTGATGGATGGTGGGCTTGTCAGGCTTAGGCAGGGTGATTTTGAAAAAGTTACAAATTATCCCACTGATCCAATTGTTCAGGCTAGGCGCTGGGAAGAATTGGGTGCGAAACGATTACATTTGGTGAATTTGAGTGGTGCTCGAGGAGATGATACCGAGATAATTAAAATTGAAGAAGTTATTAAGAATGTGAATTTGCCGATTCAAGTGGGAGGAGGAATTAGATCAAAAGAAATTGTTGAAAGGCTTTTGTCATTAAGAGATAGAATTTCTTTGATGGTTGGGACTAGTCTTTTTGAAACTCCTGAAGAAGTTGCAAATTGGATTCGACATTTTGGGCGGGAATCATTCATTGGAGATGTTGCTTTTAAAGAAGGTCAAGTTTTAACAAGAGGTTGGCAAGCGCCAAATAATTTTGGTGTTAATGAAGGGATTCAAAGAGCTGTGGATTTGGGCATTAGAAAATTTGTTATAACAAACAGAGATAAAGATGGAGCTTTAAATGGTTGTGATGATGACATTTTGGATTCCATTAAATCTAATGATGTAGAAATTATTATTTCCGGTGGTGTGGCTAATTTGGGCGATATTAAAAAGATTCAAGATCGTAAAGATTCGAGAGTTAGTGGAGTGGTTGTGGGGCGAAGATTATACGAGGTAGATGGCGAGACTTTCTTTAATGATGCAAATAAATATGTCGGTTGAATTTGGCCAGCTTCGCGAAGTTATTCAACGTTTGAGGCACCCTGAAAATGGATGTCCTTCTGATCAAACAAGAGATATTCCAACTACTTTTATATATATAAAACAGGAATTGGCTGAGCTTGATAACGTTGATGAACAGGAAGGTGTAAGGGGTGTTGAACAGGAACTTGGGGACATTCTTTTTAATGTTTTATTTTTAGAGGAGCAAGTTGGAGGAAATGAAAGTATTGATGCCATTGTAAGAAAATTAATACAATTTGCTGAAGAAAAAGGGGCGCATCCTTTGAGGGCTGCCAGATTTGTTATTAGGAAAATGATTACGCGTCATCCGTTTCTTCTTTCCGGAGGAAGAGTTACTTTGGCGGAATCAAAAATTGTTTGGAATAGGCAAAAAGCAAATGAGAAGATTTCAGAAAGTACAATTGCAAATATTAATTTTGAAAAAAGAGGCGGTTCTGTTCCTTGTTATATTCAAGATTCTTCCGGTCGTGTGATTCAGAGCACAACTATAAATCCCAAACAGTGGGATTCCTTGATTCGAGAAAAAAGTTTTAATGGAGAAGTTGTGGAGAATATTTTTGTGGATTGTGATCAAGATGCTGTGGTTATTAAAGTTGCCTCACATTCAGGGAATAGTATGTTTGAGAAAGTTAAATCAATGCCTAAGATTGGTGATATCGCGACTGTGGCAATTCAAAATGGAGATGCGGGTGAAATTGTTATGCTTGCTTATGCAAATGCGGAGGCTTTGGCAAATACTTTTGAGCAAGGAGTTGCCACTTTGTGGAGTACTAGTAGAAATGCTTTGTGGACAAAAGGTAAGGGCTCAGGAAATGTGGTACGTGTTAGTGACGTACGTTTCTCACCTGAAACGGCTTCTTTTGTTTATTGTTCTGAACTGCCGGCTAGGGGTTCTTGTCATACTTTGAATCTTGATTTGGCTGAAAGACAATCATGTTTTTATAGGGAAATTGGAAATGGTTCGAGATTTAATTTTTTAGAAGAATAAAATGAACTCATTTAGAGAATTAAATAAAATGGCCGAAGGTGGAGATTTAAGAATGACTCAAATTATTGCTCCGCCGAGAACTCTTTCAACTGCACTTGAAATTGCTTTGGCTGAAGGAGCCAGTGGCCAAGTTCATGAACCTTTTCATCGAGGTCGTGTTAGGTCTTTTGAAGAGGGTTGTGATGGAATATTAAAAAGAGTTCAGCAATTGAGGGGGCAAATTGGAAGTCCTATCCATATTGTTAGTAAAGACTTGGCAAAATATATTCAACCTGGAGAGTGGGAAGAACTTTTGGAACATTTAGTCTCAACTTGCGTTGTATTGGTTAGAGAACCAAGTTTGCAATTTAGATCTTTGATAAGACGACGAGTTAATGATTTGATTGAGCACGGCACTGATAAATTAAGTGAAGAAGAAGTTTTAGCTGGAGCAGCAACTTTACCTTCAAGTGCATGGATGGATAATTCTTGGAGACATTCTGATCTTTTTTTAGAAATGGCTGAGCAAAATCCAAAAGTTAAAACAGCTGCAGTTAGTGCTTTAGTTTTAAGTGCAGATCCTGAAGAAATAATAAGAAGATTGTTTGGAATTATGGGATTTAATGGAGAGGTGAAACCTGAATGGAGTGCTGCAGTTGGAGAGAGATTTTATAGTGCGCCTTTCCTAGGTCAGCCGGGAGAAAGAGAAGATGAAGGAGAACTTGGTAGAAACAGATGGTATTCAGCGATAATGAACAGCAGAGGTTTTATACCTTTGAGTAGAGATAAAGATAGGCCGCTTGATATTGCTGCATATTCTGAAGAAATGCGTAAATACTTTAATGAAGAAATAATTCCTAGATATTTAAGGATTTTAAGGAGCAGATCGTTTTTAAAGCCAAACACAGAAAATTTTTCACAAATTTCAAATTCTAATTCTGCTGAAGCATATGTTTTAGCGCGTTTAAGTGGATGTGAAGATTTGGGAGAAATAGAAAAACAGTTGATATCCGATGCGCCGGTTTTATTTGAAGTTTTAAAAAGAA
>CAZUWE010000003.1:0-136910 GCA_964624175.1 uncultured Candidatus Peribacteria bacterium
ATATTTGGGAAAAGAATTCTGACAATGTGAGTGGAAATTATGTGGTCAATTCTAAAAATGCGCACCATGTCTACAATGTGAAAGATGTGGAGGACGCGCGGCATTGCTACGAAGCCGGGCATTTAAAAGATGGCATGGACGTGACTCACCTGGCGAATGGTGAGTTTTTGTATGAGGTGAAAGCCGCGATCGACCTTAACTTTAGTAAGTTCTGCAATCTGTGTTATCAAAGCAATTTGCTCGAGTACTGCGACAACTGCCAATCGGCGAAAAACTCCTTTGGATGCATGGGTCTCAAGGGCCAGTCGTACTGCATTTTGAATAAGCAGTACAGCCCGGCGGACTATGCGGAACTGGTGAAACGCATCAAGGAACATATGAGGCAAACAGGCGAGTATGGTGAATTTTTCCCTGCATCCTTCAGCCCATATGGATATAACGAAACCAAGGCGATGGACCATTATGAGCTCACCCGAGAGGAAGCGCTGGCGAAGGGATACAAGTGGAAGGATGAAGACCCTCGTGCATTCCAATCACAAAGCTGCGTGGTACCAAATGACATTGCCGAGACACCTGATAAGATTTGTAACGAGGTGCTGGCGTGTGAGAGCTGCCACCGGAATTATAAGTTGATACTGCAGGAGCTGAAGCTCTACCGCGAGCTGGGCGTGCCCGTGCCAAAGCGCTGTTTTGCGTGCCGTCATAAAGAGCGAAAATCCTGGCAGAATCCGCGGAAGCTGTGGGCACGCAACTGCCAAAAATGTGGAACTGGAATCACGACCACCTACGCGCCCGCCCGTAAAGAAAAAGTCTACTGTGGCGCATGTTATTTAACCGCCACCTACTGATGCAAACAAACTGCAAACGATGCCAACACCCCTTTGAAATCGCGACCGAGGATCTCGCTTTTTACGACGAAGTTTCTCCTACTTTTGCTGGCAAAAAGTTTCCTATTCCCGCTCCTGACAAATGTTACTACTGCCGTCTTCAGCAACGTCTCGCTTTTCGTAATGAACGCAGCCTTTACCACCGAAAATGTGACCTTTCTGGCAAGACCATTGTATCCACCTTTGCACCCAATAAGCCTTACAAAGTTTATGAACAAAATGAATGGTGGAGTGACAAGTGGGATGCCCTTTCCTACGGCCGAGACTTTGACTTCAATCGTACGTTCACTGAACAATTCAAGGAGCTTTTAGAGGCCGTGCCTCACTCTGCACTGGTGACTCGCAACGCCGAAAACAGTGCCTACAGCAACTTCGCCCTCAATCAAAAAAATACCTACCTCATTTTTGGCTCTGGAAATGCGGAGGACTGCATGTACGGAAAGTACATCGTTTCTTCTAAAGATTGCGTGGACTGCTTGGCGGTTTACAACTGCGAACTTTGCTACGAATGCATCGCCAGCGAGATGTGTTACAACTGCCGCTATGTCATCAACAGCCGCAACTGCACAGACAGCCTGATGCTCGACAACTGTCAGTCATGTAAAAACTGTATCGCCTGCTTTGGACTCGTGTCTAAAGAGTACTATGTCCTCAATCAATATGTGGGCAAAGAGCAGTACGAAGCTTTTGCAAAAGAGTACGAATATTTAACGCCTCAAAAAGTTGCCACTCTCAGGCAAAAACTCGATGAACTGAAGGCCAACTTGCCGCATCGTGAAGGCCGCGTGTTTGGAAGCGAAAACTGCAGCGGTGACAATATTTATAATTCCAAAAACTGCCAAATCTGCTTCGACATAAAAGAGTGTGAGGACTGCAAATTCGTGAACTTCAGTCCCAAAAATACACGCTGCTACGATATTGTGTTCAGCGCCCCGGGAGAAGTGGAATTTTGCTACCAAATGTGCTCAACCGTAGGGGTGAAAATGTGCATGTCCGACTACCTGGTTTGGTACGGCGGAAATATCTATTACTCGGAGGAGTGCCACAACTGCAATGACTGCTTTGGATGCACGGGACTCAAAGGAAAGCGCTACTGTATCTTCAACAAACAGTACACTCCAGAGGAGTACGAAAAAATGGTGGCGCGCATCATCGAGCATATGCAAAAAACCGGTGAGTGGGGTGAATACCTAGACTACAAACTCTCCTTGTTTGGGTACAACGAAACCGTGGCGCAGGAGTACTACCCACTTAGCAAAGAACAAGCCGCCAGCCTTGGAGTGAACTGGTACGACAAGCCCGTGGAGCAGCTCGAAGGACAGATCGTCAGCCAGATTCCTGAAGACATCCGCACCGTAGGTGACGATATTTTAGAAAAAGTTCTCACCGGCGAAGTGATGGGGCGCCAGTACAAAATCATTCCACAGGAGCTCAAGTTTTATCGCCGCATGAAGCTGCCTCTCCCCCGTCGCCATCCCGACATTCGCCATATGGACCGCATCGCGCTTCACAATCCGTATGTGCTTTTTGATCGGCAATGCAGCAAGTGCGCGAAAGCTATTCAAACCACATATAGCCAGGAAAAGGCGCGGACCGTATATTGTGAAGCGTGTTATCTTAAAACTATTTACTGATGCCAGCTATTACTCTTACCTGCAAAATCACCGGAAAACCCTTTGTCGTTAGTGAATGGGAACAAGAACATTTAAAAAAATTCGATGCACCTTTACCTACCATTTGCCCTGAAGAACGCCACCGACGCAGGCTCGCCCACCGAAACGAGCGACGAATCTACAAAAGGACCAGTTCACTGAGTGGAAAAGCTCTTATTTCCATTTACTCTCCGGATAAGAATCTCACAGTTTACTCTCAAGAAGAATGGCGCAGCGATGGTTGGGATGGGCGTGATTATGGAAGAGACTACGACTTTAACCGCCCGTTTTTTGAGCAATTCAATGACCTACAAATGAAAGTTCCTCATATGGCACTACTGAATGTGAATGGGGAGAATAGTGAATACTGTAATATCACCACAGGAAATAAAAACTGCTACCTGGTATTTGGAGGGGACTTTTGTGAAGACGTGGCTTACTCCGTTTTTAGTATGCACTGCAGAGACGTTTCGGACGTGTACTGGGTGAACCAATCGGAGTTAGTTTATGACTCAGTAGACTCTGAAAATTGCTATAACGTGCGTTACTGCCAACGAACCTTTGGCTGTAGAGACAGTAGCCTTTTGTTTGAATGTCGAAACTGTGAAAACTGCGTGGGCTGTGTAGGGCTGATCGGGAAGAAATACCATATTTTTAATAAGCCCTACTCACCTGAGGAATATAAGAAAAAACTAAAAGAGCTTAGGCTAGATACTTGGAGTGGGGTTCAAAAAATGAAGGCTGAGTTCGCTCAGTTTAAACTTCAATTTCCCCATCGTTATGCTCAAATCATTAACAGTGAGAACTGTACTGGAGACGATATTTCCGGGGCGAAAAATGTTGTGAATAGCTTTGGTATCAACGGCCCCGCCGAAGACATTAAAGATATCTTTTTAGGGGGCTGGGGACTTCGTGATGCGACGAGCAGTGATCATGTAGGACACAAGGCTGAGCTGTACCACGAGATGCTGGGTTCTATTGATGGAACTCACTGTGCTTTTTCTTCATTCTCTTGGAGCTGCCAGGATACTTTTTATTGCCACATGGTGCAAAACTCTCACGATCTTTTTGGATGCAGCAATTTGCGACGCAATGAATACTGCATCCTCAATAAACAGTATTCAAAGGAGGATTACTTTGCACTTCGAGCTCGCATTGTGGAGCATATGAAATCTACCGGTGAGTGGGGAGAATTCTTCCCAGCTAAACACTCACTTTTTGCTTACAACGAAAGTGTGGCCCAGGATTACTTTCCTCTTACCAAAGAAGCTGCCACCACTCAAGGCATTAAATGGTTTGAGGAAGAGAAACGTCCTCTCAGCACCAATAGCATTCCAGATTCTATTTATGATGTGACAGAGGATATCCTCAACCAAAACTTTGTTTGTGAAAAAACTGGACGACCCTTCAAGGTGATCCCCATGGAGCTCAAACTGTATAAGCAAATGGAGATACCAGTGCCTCACTTTGCACCTGAAACTCGCAATGAAATTCGAATTGCCTCACGAAACCCCATTCAAATGTGGGAACGGAATTGCAGCCATTGTAAAAAGATCATTCAAACGAGTTATGCCCCTGGACGTCCAGAAAAGATTTTCTGTGGTGAATGTTATTTAAAGACCGTTTACTGAGCCACAAAGGCCGTAGCTCCGAGCCACGCTAGATTGAACACCGCTCTTTGCGTGCGGGCATACACAGCCGATTCGATGTGGACTCCAATGAGTTCATCCGGGTTGAGTGAGGTGATAGCCACTGAATTGTCGTAGATGGAGATTTGGTTTTCGAAACGGAATTCTTTGGGATTCACGAACAGAATCTCTACCAGTTCCTCTGGATATTTTTTGGGATAAAAGCGCTTGATGAAGTGGCGCGCCGCCTCCGTGGAGGGAGAGAGCAGACGAACTTTGATGCGGCGCTTCATCAGTTTTTCAGTGTACGCAGGAAGGTAGTCTGGCAGAAGCTCGCCTAGTGCCTCCAAGTTGGTGTACCCGAGCACTTCGGACTTTGCTTCAAGGGTTTGTTCAAATATGGTTTTGATCCCATCGAGTCCTTCGTAGGAGCGAATGATGGGCTTGAAGGCGAGCGCGTTGGTTACAGAAAGTAATTCAGGCAACAGTTTTTTTGCGCTTTGATATTGCTCCTCCATTTGGTTTACAAGCACTTGAGGTGGCTCAGCAACAAAGAACTTCACCTTACCCTTAAAGTTTGCCGTGATGAGCCCACGTTTACGAAGGCTTTCGAGCACGTAGTAGCAGTTCACGCGGGGGATCTTGGCTTTCGCAGCAATAGTACTAGCAAAGGAGCCTCCCAGCTCCAAAACGGTGAGGTATACCTGCGCCTCTTCCTCTGAAAGACCAAAACTTTGTAGCTTTTCTTCGAGCATGTTGTAAAAAGTTTTCTACAGCAATTTTAATCTGTTATTCCTGATATTTCAAGTCTAATATTATTACAAAATTTACAACTCTGCTAGAGTAGACTTAATGGCAAATACTACAAAAACATGTGCAGTAAGCGGGAAGCCCTTTGTGGTGACGGAGGAGGATCGTGCTTTTTATAAGAAAATGGGTGTGCCTGAGCCCACACTCTGTCCAGAAGAACGTATGCGTAGACGATTAGCACACAGAAATGAACGTCGACTTTATCACCGAAAGTGTGACCTTTGTAAGAAAGAAATCATAGCTATGTATCCTACCGACAGCACTTACACCATTTACTGCCAAACGTGTTGGTGGAGTGATAAATGGGACGCAAAAAGCTTTGCCCAAGAGGTGGATTTTTCTCGTTCACTTTTTGACCAAGTGGACGAACTTATGCGAAAAGTTCCCCGAATTAGCCTGATGAATAAAGAGCATGAGAATGCAGAATACTGTAACTTTGCTTGGAGAAATAAAAACTCGTATCTCTGTGCGACTACTGGTGAATGTGAGGAAGCCTTTTACACGAAGAGGAGCTGGAACTGTAACAACGTCGCAGACTGTTCGAATGTGACCACATGTGAGCTTTGTTATGAATGCCTGAATTGTCGAAACTGCTATAACGGCCTCTGGCTCCAAAATTGTTCTGCCTCAACTGACTGCATCCTAGGCTACAACCTTAAAAATTGTAAAAACTGCTTCGGCTGTTTCAACCTCGTGAATAAAAGTTATTGTATTTATAATGAGCAACTGACCGCTGAGGAGTATGAGAAACGGCTTGTAGAACTTAAGAAAAACCTGCCCACCGAGATTGCGAAATTTCATTCACGAAAGGACATTCCACGTAGGTACATGAACGGCATCAATAATGAAAATTGTTGTGGAGATTCGGTTAATAATTCAAAAAATGCACTTTACTGTTTTGATGCGCAAGATCTTGAAGACTGTAAGTTTGTCTTTGACGCGAGTTTCGTGAAAGATGCTTACGATGTGAATAACGAAGACCACTCAGAGTTGGTATATGAGTCTTGTGGAAGCGAAACCAATTATATGCATCGCTTCAATGACATTTGCTGGTTCGATAAGTATTTAAGCTATTGCAGTCTATGTTTTCACAGTGAATATTTGTTCGCCTGTGTGGGTATAAAGAATGGCAAGTACTGCATACTGAATAAGGAATATAGCAAGGAGGATTACGATTCGTTAGTGGGAAAACTGATTGAGCACATGAAAAAAACTGCAGAATGGGGTGAATATTTTCCAATGCGGCTTTCGCCCTTTGGCTACAACGAAAGTTCTGCTCAAGATTTTTATCCTCTGGATAAGACGGATGTAGAAGCGCGCGGCCTAAAGTGGGCCAGTGATACGGATGACTTCTCCTATCATGGTCCAAAGTTGTCACCGCCCACTCATGTACGAGAAGCTGACAATGAAACAGCTAATAAAATTTACACTTGCAACAGTAGTGGCAAACTTTATCGCATCACTCCACAAGAATTGGCACTTTATCGAAAATTAGATATTCCTTTGCCTCAAAAATGCCCTGAACAACGTTTTAAAGAACGTATGGAACGCAAGAATCCTCGAGCCCTTTGGCAACGGCCTTGCAGCTCTTGCAACGTAACGTTACAAACTGTCTATGGCCCAAGTCGCCCTGAGCGCGTGCTTTGCGAGAATTGTTATTTAGAAGAAATGTATTGATGAATCAAACCTGCAAACACTGCCAAATGAGTTTCGAAATTCGCTCAGAGGATTTGGCTTTTTACGACGAAATGTCGCCTACTTTTGCGGGTAAGAAATTTCAAATTCCTCCTCCCACACTGTGTCCCGATTGCCGCTGGCAACGCCGCATGAGTTTCCGCAATGAACGCACCCTGTATTTGCGAAAATGTGACCTCACCGGCAAGTCCATGGTGAGCATGCACCACGCAGAAACACCTTTTCCCGTGTACAGCGTGCTTGAATGGATCAGTGATAAGTGGGAAGCATTGGACTACGGGCGTGACTTTGATTTCAATCGGCCTTTTTTTGAACAGTTCGATGAATTGTGCAAGGTGGTACCCCATCCGAGTCTACTGGTTGATCCAAACCTGGACGTCAATTCTGATTACACCAATTGTTCCAACAACGCGAAAAACTGTTATCTCATTTCGCAGGCAGAGCAAAACGAAGACTGCTATTATTCACGTGGGATCAATCGCTCAAAAGACTGCTGTGACTGTTTACGAATCCATCAGTGTGAACTCTGTTATGAGTGCACCAATCTGATGAGTTGTTACCATTGTCTTTACACCCAAGAATCTGAAAACTGCTCAGACTGTTTTTTCTCCAGCAACCTTAAGAGTTGTCAGTATTGTTTTGGGTGCAATGACTTGGTGCAAAAACAGTACTACTTTTTCAATCAACCGCTCGGCAAAGAAGAGTGGGAAAAACGCGTGGGTGAATTCGTATGGAGTCGTGAAAACATTGAGTGGGCGAAGCAGGAAAGTCTTAAGTTGAAAATGACTCTACCCAGACGCGCGGTACGGACTACTCAATGTGAAAATTCAACGGGAGATCACATGATGCAGTGCAAGAATTCACATAGGGTTTTTGATTCGCTTTACTTGGATGATTGCGCTTATTGTTACGAAATTTTCAACGGTGCTAAAAAGGCTTTTGACTACTCCATGTGGGGAGTGAACGCCGAATTTATTTATGAGTGTAACGGGTGTGGATTCAACGCAAACAACCTGATGTTTTCTATGCATTGCTGGCAAAATGTTAGCAATCTTATGTACTGCGACAGCACTTACCCCAGTGTGAAAGACTGTTTTGGATGCTTCGGACTCAAACGAAAGCAGTATTGTATTTTGAATAAGCAATACACGAAAGAAGAATATGAAGCATTGGTGCCGCGCATCATTGAGCACATGCAAAAAACCGGTGAATGGGGTGAGTTTTTTCCGAGCCGTATTTCTGCCTTTGGCTACAATGAATCGCTGGCGGCAAGTTTCTTCCCTGTGAGTCGCGAGGAGGCTTTGAGGCGAGGCTGGAATTGGTACGACAAAGAGCCCAGTAACAGCCAATACATTGGGCCTACCGTAAAAGTGCCCAGCACTATTCAGGAAGTGGACGAATCCATTTGCAGCCAGATTTTGAAATGCGAAAAGACTGGCAAGCTCTATAAAATCATCCCACAGGAATTGAAATTCTATCGGAAATTGGGACTTCCGCTGCCTGTGGTTTGTCCGGAAGAAAGACATCAGGCACGCATGTCCGCGCGAAACCCTAGACACTTGTGGGCACGCAGTTGCCAAAAATGTGGACAAAGCATACAGACCTCTTATTCACCTGAAAGACCAGAAAAAGTCTTCTGCGAGGACTGCTATTTGAAGACGATTTACTGAAGTGGTGCGTGTTATTTATCGTCGACAGTTTAACCTGTTGCCCAGGTTGATTTTTGGGTCAAAATTTGGTATAATGGTTAATTAGAAAAACGCATATGGATTTTTTGCAGGTCATTCTCGAGCAAGGTACGCCTGATTCACCTAAAAAAGAGCATGTATTCCTCCAGTTCTTGGAGAATCTGCACAACAGCGTCCACCACAATCACTTGTCGTTGGAGCTCTTTGGGTACAATCAGTACACCTACTTTTTCATCACCTGTGACTCCGCCATAACTAAGTTGATTGAAGGTTTGATTTATTCCACCTTCCCCAACTGTGAGATCAAGCCGGTGAAGGACTACACGACTTTTTACGACCCTAAGAAGCAATTTCTGGTTGGAACTCGTGCCGGCTTTGAACTCAGTGACATCTACCCGATCAAAACCTACGATGAGTTTGAAGGCGACTCGCTTTCGGGTCTCTTTTCCGTGGTCTCTAAGATTGGACGCACTGATCAAGCCTGGGTACAAATTCTGATGAATCCTCGTCATGAGGATTGGAAGTACCACTTCGGACGCCGCTGGAAGATGAAGCTCAACAATATTTCTCGCCGATTCAAACTGAAGAACTACGTGCGTCTTAAGGATAAACAGGCTTTCTTCCATGAAGAGAATGAAGCTTTTATTCACAAAAGCGAACACCATCCTTTTGAAATTGAAGTGCGCTTTGGATCTGTGGCGGGCACTCCCGATGAAGCAAAAAGCAACCTATTGGCGCTCGTTAAATCCTTCTTCCAGTTCAATAAAACGGACTACAACGGATTTAAATTGGATCGCCTAAAAACAGGAGAAACTTTCCTGCGAGAATACCAACATCGCCACATCAAGACTCCAATGATGGTGAGCGCACATGAACTTGCCACTCTCTATCATTTTCCAAACTCAGACCATGTGCCGCACGTGGTGCACATCCTTGCAAAGAAACACGAACCACCCAAGAACTTACCCACAGACCGTGCTCAACAAATTTCTTTTTTTGGAGCCACGAATTACCACAACTCAGTTCAAGAATTTGGAATTAAACGTGAAGACCGACGACGTCACTTGTACGCCGTAGGAAAGTCCGGAACGGGTAAATCAAAGATGCTGGAGCTCCTGATTAAGAGCGATATTGAAGCAGGAAAAGGAGTCGGCGTACTCGATCCGCACGGAGACCTTGTGGACAATATTTTGCGCTTTGTACCGGAGCACCGCATGAAAGATGTGATTATTTTCGACCCTTCAGACACCGAGTTCCCCATTGCGTTCAACCCGCTTGAAAAAGTGGATGAAAAATTCAAGATGCAGATAACGATCGGGTTCATCGACATCTTTAAAAAGCTCTTCGGATCCAACTGGTCCAATCGTCTTGAGCACGTGCTGCGTTACACCACACTGGCGCTGCTCGATTCGCCCAACACCACGGTGCTGTCGATCATGAAGATGCTCTCCGATAAAAACTACCGACAAAAAATCATCGCCCGTATTGAAGACTCAGTGGTGAAGAACTTCTGGGTGAATGAGTTCGCCGGATGGAGCGAAAAATTCGATGCTGAAGCGATCACTCCTCTGCTCAATAAGGTGGGGCAACTGGTGTCCACCAATATGATTCGAAACATCATTGGACAGCCAAAAAATACCTTCCAAATTCGCGAGGTGATGGACGGTGAAAAGATTCTGCTCATGAAGGTTTCAAAGGGGCTTCTGGGGCAGGAAAACTCTGCACTGCTGGGTTCCATGATTATTACCAAAATCTACCAAGCCGCCATGGCGCGTGCCGACATGCGCGAGGAAGACCGAAAAGATTTTTACTTCTACGTGGACGAGTTCCAAAACTTCGCGACGGATACTTTTGCGGAAATTCTATCTGAAGCCCGCAAATACCGTCTGTGTCTCACTATTGCCCATCAGTACATTGGGCAGCTGGATGAAGTGGTGCGCAAAACGGTGTTCGGTAACGTGGGGTCTATGATCAGCTTCCGTGTGGGAGCGGAGGACGCCACCATTTTGGCAGAAGAGTACACTCCAATCTTCAACGTTCGTGATATCATCAACTTGGGAGTTCGAGAGTTCTACTTGAAGATGTCCATTGATGGTGAACTCACCGAAGCGTTCTCTGGAAAAACGCTGGGCATTGAATATAGTAAAGTAGACCACAGCCGTGAAATTTTGGATCTTTCTCGAGCAGCGTACTGCATGCCTCGAGAAGATGTTGAAAACATGCTTCAAAAGTGGGACGAGGGCGCAACTGATGAGCCTATGGTGGCAAAAGCCACCACCATCATTCAAGAAACGGAGGAGTTTGAAATGCCTTTGATTTAGAGTATAATCAACTTGTCTCGGCCCGGGTAAACCACCCAAAAAAAGACCCTTCCTGCTGGAAAGGTCTTTTTGCCAACCGAGTGGAGCGGCGGGGGATCGAACCCCGATTACTACGGTCTCAGCCCGAGTAATGGAACCATTCCCCGTCCCATGATTGGCAGATGTGTTATATCAAACTGAACTTTGAAAAGTCCTGACAAAAACCTGAAGTTTTTACTTCCAAGTAGACAAAGAAAAAGGTGTTTTTCTTAGGCAGCCATCGCAGTGGGCCCCTGCTTGTTTTCGTCGAAGAGATCACCAAGTGCCTGAACGAGTTCTTGCCTTTCTTCATTGACCGCTTGGATCACTTCGACAGAGTTGCGTTGCGCTTCCCGAGCTTCATTGAGTTTCCCTGGCGTGGCAAGAAGGGCGGCTTTACGTGCCTCCACGCCGCGCGCCACGAGCTTGTCGGCTTTAGCAGCGAGCTCAGGATGTTCGACTAGAAATCGTCCAGCGCTGTAGATGGCGCGGCTACCTTTCCCTGCACCTTTAGCGGCGCGAATCACCGCGGCGCCACGGGTGAGCAGCTTAGCTGCTTTGGGAGCTTTTAAAGCCATCGCTGCCCCTTCTACGAGCAATCCACCCTCTCCACCCGCAGGTGCTGTTACCGCACCCGCACCCAGTGCAACCACATCCACTGTTTCCCACAATGCGCCCTCTGCCACATACAAAGCTCTTTGTTTTGCATCCAAATTTTCACCCACCATGTTTTTCCCAACCGCTCCTTCCACCATCATCTTTGCTCCACCCACAAATGGCAGTATGTCCAAACCAGTGGACAGCAGTTGCATCTTTGCACCTGGTTCATGGATATCCACTTGTTCCACCATCTGCCCATAAATGTTTACAAAGTCTTGAATCTCTCGAATTACGTTCTCAATGTAGAGCGCATCGAGGCCCATTCCTTGCATGCGCACCATTTGCTCGTCTAAAAAGGCCACAACCATTCTTTCTGCCTCTTCATCTTTTCCATCCACGATTAAAGGACGAACTTTGTCTAGCAAAACCAAGGTCGCACCATAAATATCGTGCTGAAATTTTGCGCGTTCAGCGATTTCACGATTTTCATCGGACATTTTAATCTTCAAAAACTCGAGCGTTTCGTCATTCACTGCGTCAATATCTGCTAAAATTTCTTCTTCAGTCCTCTGCTCTAAATTTTCTCCAACCACTTCATCCTCGAGTTCATCCAATTGCTTACGAGTCGAAGGAGTTTCAGGCAAAACAGAAAGGGTAGATTGCTCTTCCAAGATATCTTCGTCGTGTGGCATGGCGTTTAGGTTAAGATTTGTTCAAGCTTGCCCGCGTCGAGGGCATCTTTAATTTCCATGGCAATGCGTTCTCCGTAGCTCATTTCATAACCCCACAAATAGCTGGTGTAAGGCGTGAAGCGAGTCCCCGGCGAACCTGGAATGCGCATAGAAACATCAAAAATAACGAGCTCTTCCCGGCCATTTTCGCTAGCCACGGCCCCTTGCAAAGCAAAGGGGCCAATGATCCCAGGCTTCGCATATTTCTGCGTCGCCTTCACAAATTTTTCTCCGATGTCGTACGCCTTTTCTACGAGCGATTCTTTAATCGTAACGGCGAAGTGACCGGTCTCAATCATGGTTGGATTGTAGCCACTGTCGAGCAATTCTTTTTGCACATTTGCATTGAGACGAAGGAAGCCGTCGAGGCTGGTTTGCCGACGTGCATCCGTTCCCATGAGCTCGAGTTCCTTGGTGAGTGGCGAGTAGAAAAAATTGAAGTTTACTTGTGCTCCAATGATGAATTCTTCGATCACTGCTTTCTTGAGTCCTTCTTTGGTGATACGTCCTTCTTTAATCATGACATCCGACTTTTTCTTGTAGTCTTCGGGGCTGAGTGCCACAAAAAATGCACGCTCATAGCTGCGCTTTGCTTCATTCACCTTTACAATTACAGGGCGGTCGATTTTTGCGGGAGAGCTGATCATTTTTGGAATCCGAATTCCTGCTTTTTCAAGCAGCCAATATTGGTTGTGCACTACATCGCGTTCTTCAAGACGCACCATGTGACGGGTTCCATAAATCGGCACTTCAAAGTTATTTTCAATCTTATTGAAATCGCAGTACACCCAAAAATAACGGTTGTGCACAAAGATGGTGTTGAGCCCGCGGAGCTCTTTTTGCACGCTGGGCTTCACAATGTCAGCAAACTTATCGAGCAAAATAATATGATCCACGCAGCCCTTTCCTCCCTCACGCGTTCGGTAATATTTTTCGTAGGTTTTTTCTCGTCCTTTTTGTGCCACCACTAGGGTTTGAAAACCAAGACGTTTAGCCCCGTCACAAACATCTAAGGCGCTGTGTCCTCCAAGGACACCAATGGTGATTTGGGCAGGATTATAGCCTTTCAGGATTTTTGCGAGGTTTTTCATTTGCGGTTGAGACCAAGGGCAATTCCAAGGCCAAGGAGAATGAAAAGTATAAATGCGATCATTATCATGCCCCTATCATACATTAACCAACGAGCTCTTCAATCCGACCGCTTTCGATTGCCTGTTTGATTTCTCGAGCAAGGCGGCGACCAGTGGACATTGGTTCTTTATAGCGAAGCGCAGTGTAAGGGGACCCTTCAATGTATGGATTGGTTCCAGCCACAATGCGGGCAGAGATTTCAAATACACGGAAGTTCAAATTAGGATCGATGATTCCTTCTAGACAGAAGGGTCCGTAGAGCCCTTTTGGAACATTTGCGAGGCCTTTGGAAGCTTTCACTACATTTTCACCAATCTCAAAGAACATGGGCAGCATCGATTCACGCACCACAATGGGAATGTTTCCCGTGATGGTGTAGCTGGTACGAATGCCCGCTTCGATCTGGTCCTTAGCAGCGATGCGTCCAATAGAATCAGCATTGGATTCATAACGTTTATCGAAGCTCATGATCTCGAGTTCACCACTGAGTGCAGAGTAGAAATAGTGTACATACATAGGCACTCCCACCACGTATTCTTGGATCGCGTACTCACTTTCACCTGGAAACTCCTTAATGCGTTCATTGAATTCTGCTGGAGAGTTTGCAATGAAGTATCCAAATCCTCCTTTCGCTCCGTGGAATTTCACAATCACAGGGCAGTCGATTTCTTCAGCTTTTTTGAATACACGAGGCATGTTGAGGCCCGCTGCCTTAAGCCACTCGCGCTCCATGGTCCGGTCCGATTCCCACTTTAAAATTCCTTTGGATCCGTAGTATTTTGCCTTCATTTTCTCGAGCACATTGTCCACGCCCACGTAGCTCACAAAGGAGCCGTGTGGAATCACAATGGCATTTTTTTCAATAAGCTGCTGCTCAATCGTAAAGTAATCTTCAAATTTAGGGATCTCAATGAGCTCATCAGCTACGGGAAAACTTTCAAAAACACGCCGGGTTTGTGGCGTGACGATCGCGATGGTTTTAAAGCCTTCATCCTTGGCACCCTTGAGTATCTGGAGAGCGGTGTGGCTCCCAAGTGTAGCAATGGCGTAATCTGAAATAGAGGCTGTCATATTTTGGCCATCTTAGCAAAACAGCTTTTTTTTGTCGACTAATTTTTAGGGGTTCCTATGCGCGCGCGAAGCTCGGCCACAACATGTTCCACTCTAAAAACATGTGGGGCCGGTAAACCTCCGCTATCGAATCCTCCTTTATGCCTACGACGTAGACAAGCAAAGGTGGATCTAAATTGGGGAGCGCTTTGACCCAACGCACTAAACCTAGCGTCCATTTGTTGTAAGACCAAGGAATACTGCTCTCGTTTATCACTGAGCCTAGGATCTCGTAGACACATCCAACTTAGTCTTTCGATATGACTCAATAAGTCAGCATACATATCAACTCCCTTTTGTCTTATAGTCTCGCCCATAGCCACCAAACAATGTAATGCAGCCACATGGTCACCCTCTGCCTCCAGACAAGCGACGAAATCTAGGAACGCGACTGGAATCAAACTGTGTTGCTGTAAAGCTGTTGGATTTATCCCTTTATTTGGCCCTAGCGCTGACTTATCACCACTTGCTCGGATATAAGCCGTGGTTGCTTCGTAGGCTCGTTTTTTTCTTAAATCGTGATCGTGTTTGCTCACTATATTAGTCGGGTCGTAGGGTGCTTTGTTAAGATGGACGGTATAGGAATACGGAGCGTATTTCGCAAGAAGCTCATCGAGTGCTTTTACTTTTTTTTGGTGGCGTTGGCTGTTTACTAAAATATCTCTTAACTTCATCAGTACCACGACGGGTAGACCTAAATTGTTGTCCAGCATGCTCTGAAAGAATCGATCTGCGAAGTCGTGCAAAAGATCTTGATTGCGCTGGTGTTTAATCTCAAAGTCTAAGACTATGTCAATTAGATATTGGCAGTTATTCGGATCATTACTAATTAGGTCATTGAGAGCTACTATTGCATTAGCTTCCTGTACTTCTGTTCTATTGGGATTACTTAAGTCTTCTCCGATCTCGGCCGGAGTGCGTCTATAGGATTCTGGTTGGCTTCTTAAATCGTAGGTCATAGGTAAAGAAAGGATTTTACCTTAACATGGTTTTGTGTTCTAGAAAAGGAGGATCAGTATGAGCCCTACGATCACTCGATAGACGCCAAAGCTACTAAGTGAGTTTTTTTGAAGGAACTTCATGAGCCAAGTAACCGCCAGCAAACTAGAAACGAAGGCTGAGATGAAACCGGCACCCAGTACCATTGGGTCTAGCTGCAGTTGCTCTGCATCGAGCGCCTTCAACAGCCCTGCTCCTGCGATGGCAATGGCGCCCAGGAGGAAAGAAAACCGTGCAGCTTCTTCACGCTTCATACCGAGTTGCATACCAGTAAACAAGGTGGACCCGCTGCGAGAAACTCCTGGCACAATGGCGCACGCTTGGGCGCTTCCGATGAGTAGCGCACGCCACCAGGTCAGTGGCCTATTGTTATTCCGTTGTGGAATAAAAAAGAGCAATCCCACGAGCAGCAATACCACTCCTACCGACTGCGCACTGCGGAAGAGTGCATCGATTTGATCTTCTAACAAAAAGCCAACGAGCGCTGCAGGCACTGAACCTAATATCAAAAAAGGCCAGAGCTTAAAGTTGAATAGGTCACGGCGGAAGTAAACCAAGATGGCGAGCAAGGTACCCACATGCAAAGTGATGTCAAAGTCTTTAAGTTCATCCACATGCAGGCCTAGTAAAGTTTCGGCAATGATCAAGTGACCAGACGAAGAAATAGGTAAAAATTCTGTGATTCCTTGTACAATTCCGAGAATGATGGCCTGCAAAATAGTCATACGGAGATGCTAGCGTTTTTGCGCTGCCTTGAGAAGGTAATAGACAGAAAACAGAGCAAAAAAGACATTGAGCCAGAAAAAAATCATGCTGTCTTCTAGATAGCTAAAGGCAGCAATAAGCCCGCTGCCCAAAACAAATGCCATATTTCGTTTAAGGAAATCCTTGGTCACAAAACCAACGGCGAGTGTAGTGAGTCCCACAATGAAGAGTAGAGTGCCCGTATCCTCAAATAAATAAATAGAGTACGCGAGCAGTCCTGCGCCCACTAGTAAAATCAAAATCGAGGAGGGCTTTTGTGGCACTCGCGCCAAAATAAGTACGCTAGAAAGGGCACACAGAGATTCAAGTAGCACGTAGAAAATCGCCGCGCCGCCTAAGTAGTCCAGGACCGCGTAGCTTAGCATTCCAAAATTTCCTGCTGCAAAAATCCAATTTTTAGCGCGGCTACGATCAGGCCAAGCCGCACCCAGTACTAGAATAATTGCCCCTAGCAAACCCGTAATGAAGGCGGCTTGTTCCATTATCGTTTAGCCATGTAAATGACTAAATAACTGGCGGTGGTAAGGGCAACCGCAAGAATAATATAAGGCGTATTATCGGATTCTGATGGAGTTTCTGTAGCCATTCCCATGTGGGTGGGTTCACCGAGCTGGCTCACATCCGCATAGGCTAAAAGACTGGTGAGTCCACAGCTGTAGACTTGAAACTCTCCTTCAAACTCCGTCGCATAAACCATGTACTGTTCACCTTCTTCAAAGGGGTATCCACACGCGGCGCTGTCTCCATTCGTGTGAACGGTGACTACATTTGCATCCGCCCCTTTCCACGAGTCGATCACTTCAAAGGTGACATAGTAGCCCATGGGGGAAAGCCCGGGGGCGTCACTGTAACTTTGTACATCCACAGCAGTTCCACTAAATACTAGCGTCGCATTTTCCATCTCCTCTACGGGCGACCCTGGCACAATGCAGCTACACGCGTGTGTGGGCTGAACATTCACACTTAAAAGACCAGTAAGAACCAACACGGTGAGAAGGAGTTTTTTCATGGGCGCGGTTAAGTCACCTCTAGCTTAGCACATGCTAATGCTTGAAGCTACGCACTCCGGTCACCACCATGGTCATACCAAGCTCATCGGCTTTGGCAATCACTTCAGCGTCACGAATAGACCCACCCGGTTGAATCACAGCATGCACGCCTGCCGCTTGGGCTTCCTCCACCGCGTCTGGGAAGGGGAAGAACGCGTCGGAAGCCATAACGCTGCCTGGCACGCGGTCAGCACCTTTACGTTTTGCAATGATCACACTATCCACACGGGACATTTGTCCAGCCCCGATTCCCGTGGTGGTGCACCCCCCCACTTTGTTCTTTTTAGCAAAAACCACTGCGTTGGACTTAACATGTTTCACCATGATGCGCGCAAAAAGCATTTCTTCAATTTCGTCCTGCGTGGGTTTTTCTTTCGTCACCACTTGAAGGTCCTTTTCGGTCACCATGTATTGGTCCGCGGTTTGCACCAGCATTCCTCCCGCCACGGTCTTGATGCTGCGTTGATTAGGATTGCGACGAAGTTCGCCCGTTTCGAGTAGTCGAAGATTTTGACGCTTACTGAGGATTTCAAGAGCGCCCTTTTCGAAGCTAGGTGCCACGATGATTTCTACGAACATTTTCTGCTCGTTTATATAGTCAGCAATTTCCTTGGTGCAAGGTCGATTGAGTGCGATCACACAGCCAAAAGCTGCCATTGGGTCTACCTGGTGAGCCTCCCGGAAAGCATCGGTAATATTTTCAGCGGTTGCAGCTCCACATGGGTTGGTGTGTTTAATCACGGCTGCGGCTGGCTTGTCAAAATCTTTGACAAGCTCGAGAGCTCCATCGGTATCGATAATGTTATTGAAAGACAGTTCCTTACCTTGCAAAACTTTTGCGTTGGTCACATTGGGAAAATTGTCCGTTGGGTCGCGGAAGAAGGCTGCTTTTTGATGTGGATTTTCTCCATAACGAAGCTTCATCACCTTTTCGTAGTGTAAGTCGAGTTTCTCCACAGGCTCACCGTGGTAACGGAGGTATTCAGCAATCGCATGATCGTAGTTACTGGTCTTTTCAAAGACCTTCACGGCAAGGCTACGTCGAGTTTCAATGCTGACTCCACCTTGATCGAGTTCTTCAATCACCGTGGGATAATCCTTGATTGCGGTGAGAGCGGTCACATATTTAAAGTTCTTTGCAGCGCTGCGAAGCATGGAAGGCCCTCCAATGTCGATTTGTTCAATAGCGTCTTCTTCCGTGATGCCTTCTTTAGCCACGGTTTCGCTGAAGGGGTAGAGGTTGATCACCACCATATCAATGGGCTTGATACCGTTCTTTTCTGCCACTTCATCATCTTCACCACGGCGCATCAAAAGCCCTCCGTGCACTTTGGGGTGCAGGGTTTTCACACGTCCTCCCATCATTTCAGGGAAGCCCGTGTAATCAGACACATCGGTCACTTTAATGCCCGCTTCCTTCAATGTTTTAGCCGTTCCACCGGTAGAAAGAATCTCCGCACCATGTCGTATAAGTGCTTCTGCGAGAGGAACGAGGTCCGTTTTATCGGACACACTGATCAGCGCGCGGGCAATCTTGCGAACTCCGGTGAGAGGATTCATAAGGGGTAGGCTGCCAGAAGGGGCAAACCTGGGAGAGCTTAGCGATATTTTCAAAGTAAATCAAGGCACACTTAAACAGCTACTCCAGTAGTTCTAAATACTCGCACTCGTTCTTGAGTTACCTGCTCAATCAATTCGAGTGCTTTCTGATAGTGGGGATATCTAAAGGCTGGCCTATGGGTGAATTGACTCAGCTCAACCAAAGTGGGCAAAGGGATTGTATGCAAAAAATCCAACAAGGCATGTGTTTTGTCTCGCTCATTTAAATCATGAATCTTAGGTTCTGGCTTGAGATTTAAAATAAATCGTGCTGCCCTTTCATTGATTGTCCAGCCTGTAGCCACGGTAGGCAGCAGATCTGTCACTGTTTTTACAGTAGCTCTATTCAGCTCCTCCTCAGTTTCCGGCTTAGTGGCCGCCAACTCTTTTGAGAATCGTACCAAATATGCAAACCCATAAGAAGCTACCGGGCAAGATGCTAGATGCCTTTCACAATACGCCTCAGTGTTTCCTGTTGCCCTTAGGTCATCGATGAGCAAGGCACTACTTCCTCTCAAAAGTGGGGCTTTCTCCTCAGGTAAAAATAGGCGTTTTGACGCCGTTGACTTCACTCGTTCTGCCTGTGTTAATGTACCGTAATTTTTTTCGAGAGGTGGACTTGAGTCCTCTAGATCAATGCTATAGGTATCGACCATAAAGTCACCGAACAATAGCAGTAAAAAAATATGATCAATAACCGCTTGAACAGGAATTGGGTTCGGATTTGGCACCGAAGTTAAGAGTAAATTACGATCTTCTACACTTTGCATAATCAGTCTTGCCAAATCCACCGCAAGACTATTTGCTGCAATCTGGTCTCCATGTTTCATGAGACTGTAACGGGTTCTAGTAGCTACATCCAGTTCATCAAATGCACCGATGGTGTGAAGTGCGAGCGTAGGAGCACGAGAGGCCACATTACTAGTGTTACGTTTGGTTTTATACCATATATTTATATATATGTAAATATTATGGTAAATCAAGACCTCCTTTACTCCAGGGATTACAGCGCAGGATGCGCCACAGGCCTTTGAGACAGCCTTTGATCACGCCGTACTTGCCAATAGCCTCATATGTATACATGCTGCATGAAGGCGCGTAGGGGCAATAGCCACCAGGAAAATAGTGTCTAAGCCAGGAGTGATCTGGCGACAGAGTTTTTTGGTAGACGCGAATGAAGAACTGAAAGAGTTTTTTCATGGTTTACCACACTCCCATCACGGATGGAGAGATCTTGGTTCCATTGTACTCAAGCTCGAAGTGGAGGTGAATACCGGTTGCTCCGTACACACGTCCAGTATTACCCATCTTTCCGATGGCCTGACCTTGTACCACGGTGTCCCCTGTGGTCACATAAATAGCTTCCATGTGTGCATAGTGTGTTCGGTATCCGTTCCCATGGTCGATCCAAATATTGGTTCCGTATCCTCCATCCCAGTTTCCAGCTGAAGCATACACGATGGTTCCGCTCGAAGCCGCCAAAATATCAGGCTGGCTGCGGTCTGCTACATCATAAGCATAGTGCCCTGCACGGTACCCTTGAGTGATCTTACCTTGAGTGGGGCGGATCCATCCTTCTGCGTTAGCCACCACATCATAGGTCGTGGTTTGTGGCAGATACTGCCCTCCCACATAACCATAGTTTTTGCTTCCGCTGCTGGAGGTTTGAGTGGTCGCAATGTAGACAACTTCAGGTTGTCCATCCACAATGAAGATTTCTTCTCCTTCAATTAGATCCGTATCGTCTTCAATTTCGTTGAATTCTTTGGTTTTATCCAGGTTACCTTTATATTTATCCATCAGAGCCACCAAGGTGCTTCCTGAAGGAACCTTTACATACACCCCATCTTTAGGAGGAATGATGAGCTTTTGACCCACCTTAAGGTAGTCACTGTTTCCCAAACTTGGGTTCGCATAACGGATAGAGCTCACTGAAATTCCCCACCGGTATGCAATCATGGAGAGTGTTTCTCCTGATTGAACTTCGTGTTCTGCTCTTTCCGTACGGTTTTGGTCGTAGGTGGCCTCTCCTTCTAGAGGCATACTCTTAATAATGTATCCCTCTTCATCAGTAATGTAGGTGCTAGAGACGGTATCTAGTGTGAGGTACTCTTTACCTGCGTTCTCTCCTCCAGAGTAAGCAGCCCCCGCGGTATTAACAGAAGTGAGTACCAGTAAAAACACACTGAACATCACCATTTGCGTGTAGAGCCGTTTGGGCGCAGGCATATGGTCCAGCGGATGCATGAACTGAGAGAGTTGTTTCCCCGAGGGCAGCAGAAAGAAAAAGATCTTTCGAACGCCCCTCTTGAAGTGAAACCAAAGTTGTCCCGGCAGAGTGTGATAGTGACCTTCGAAGAGCTTTCGATGTCGCTCTTTTTTGGCCTCTATATTTATCTTACTCATCCACGGTAGAGTAGCTCAAAAAAGGGTTTGGGTCAACGCCCCTCAAAGGGCTATAGTAAGCCCATGAATCGCATCCGCCTCCTGTCAGAAAAACTCATAAGTCAAATAGCCGCAGGGGAAGTGGTGGAACGTCCAGCGAGCGCCGTGAAGGAGCTGGTGGAGAATGCGATAGATGCCGGCGCGAGCCACATTGGAATTGAAGTAGATGGCGGCGGGCTAAGCAAAATTCGTGTGGTGGATGACGGTGTTGGAATGGATCATGGGGATGCCCGTGCTGCCTTCGAACGCCACGCCACAAGCAAAATAAGTGAACTAGACGATTTACAAACTTTACATAGTTTAGGCTTCCGTGGGGAGGCCCTCGCGAGCATTGCGAGTATCGCCCGAGTGAGTTTGAGCACGCGGCACCGTGAGGCGCGCGTGGGGACCCTGGTGGAGATCGACGGTGGAAAAGAAACTGTGTATGAAGAAGCCGCTGCAGACAGCGGAAGCGACTTCACTGTATATGGACTTTTCCAACACACACCGGCCCGCAAAAAATACATGAAATCTGAGTCCACGGAATATGGACATGTGTTTGACTTGCTGTGTGCCCTTGCGCTGGCCCACCCTGCCGTTGGATTTCGTTTGAAAAAAGATGGGGCAGAAGTTTTTGATTTGCCCGCGGAGCAAAGTTTAAAAGACCGCGTACGTAGTTTATTTGGCGGATCAGTGGCGAGCGCGCTGCTGCCGGTTTCGTATGAGCAGTCGAATTTAAAAGTGAGTGGCTACATTGGAAAGCCAGAACTGGCGCGCTCGAGCAAGAAGTATCAATTCTTGTTTGTGAATGGCCGCCCGATTGAGAATCGGCTCATCAGTCACGCAGTTAAGGAAGCCTTCCATTCGCTACTCATGCACGAAAAACACCCCTGGTACGTCCTCGCCATCGACCTGGACCCAGCCTTGGTGGACGTAAATGTTCACCCTCGCAAACTCGAGGTGAAATTTGTGAATTCTCAAGAAATCTATCGAACTATTTTTGGGGCCGTGAAACATGCACTGGAGCATAACCTGCTGAGCCCGCTGCTCGCGAGTGCGCCGGTGAGCGCCGAGTCGCTTTTAGACAAAATTCCTCAGTTTGAACGCAGCACGGACCCACGCGTTTCTCTCTCCCCTACACCTCTACTCCCTGTTGATGAAACTCCGCTTTTCGAAGTAAAAGGCCTTCGCTTGAAGCCGCTCGCCCAGGTGGCCCGCCGCTACATCGTTGCAGAAAGTGAGGAAGGGCTTGTGCTCATTGATCAGCACGCTGCTCACGAACGCGTTCGCTACGACCGGCTCATGAAAGGTGTAGACGCTAGCACGCCTACCAAACAGCCCCTGCTCACTCCGCTGGAACTAGACATTGGTGTGGACAGTCGCCGCTTGCTCAGCGAGCACCAAGTCGACTTTGAGGCGCTGGGCTTTGAGTTTGAAGCCTTCGGTGGCTCCACCTACTTGGTTCGCTCTGTGCCCGCTGGCCTCGAAAAAAAAGATCCCGAGCGTATCATTCAAGAGATACTCACGGAGCTCACCGCCGAGTGGAAGCAAAATGCAGTGCGAAATGTGCGGGAAAGCCTGGCCACGATGACGGCCTGCCGCGGGGCTATTAAATTCGGCGATCCACTCACGCTCATGGAAATGGAAGCTCTGCTCCGCGACATGGAAGCTACCGAAAACCCCACGCATTGTCCGCATGGGCGCCCTTCGCTCGTCACCTTCACTCACGACAAACTAGAGACCTTGTTCAAGCGTAAGAACTTTTAAAGAGCTGTACAGTCTTCTCCCGTGAGACAGTTTGATTCGTCGCTGGGCTCCCCACGCTCAGGACATTTCAAAGACTGAATGCAAGCTTTGTCGCTCACGGAATCCAGTTGAGTTTGGATTTCCTCTTTGGATTCGTCTCCATAACTAATGAGAATTTCATCCAGGTCGCTCAGTTCGTAGGTTCCAAACTCGTCATTCTCTTTCCCATTCACATAAAACTTCAGCGTGTTTTCATCATCGTTGCAATACTCAGTTAGGTCGTCGGTCATAAAACACTCTTCATCAAATCGCATTCCTAGCGATTGGAAAAAGTCCGCAAGCGTGATGGTGGTCATGTGCTTATGAATGATCTCTCCATCGCCATCGTGGAGGTGTGTGAAGTTACTGAGTTTGTGATCCTCAGTGGACATGTATTTATCTTGGGCAAAGTCGTAAGCGGTTCCGTTTAAGTAGACTTTGAAGTCAGCATGCTCGTGCACATCACCCAACAAGGGTTGCGGCTTTTCACAGCTTACAAGCAAAACTGAGAGTAAAAAGAGCGTTTTTAATTTCATGGGACCAGCTTAGCATTCGTTTACCATACTTCCTAATTATGCTATAATTAAGGCTTAAATAAAGTTTATGGGAATCCTCGGAGTGGCCCTTGCGGGCCTCATTAATACGGCTGAAGCAGGCGACACACAGATGCGTCCCGATGGAAGTGATGCATTTAAAACCAAAGTCACCGGGTTCATGACCACCGAGAATCCAACCGCTTCGGAGGCGTCAATGATGGACGAAACGCACCAGCCCGCCGCTTTCTTTACAGTAGTGGATTTTCAAGATGCCGCTTTTCGAGATCAACTCCTCGCTCAAATTGCTGCTGGAAATACGCTCAATCAAGTCGATGGCAAAGGCCACATTCAGTTTCGGCTCGGTTGTTTTCAAGATAAGCGCATCGTGAGTGAATCGCTCACCCTGCCCGATCAAACAGCCCTACTGAGTGCAAGTGCTCTCACTCCAGTTACGGTGGAACTAAGCTTTAAAAAAGGCACCAACGGTGGCTGGGAATGTTCTTCGTTCGCTGACGGGCTCACCGTGGTGGACACCCTCGTCAGTGATAAAGAAGAGTGACGTGAGTGTCGTTTTGTAAGGGGCCACTGAGTATGTAGTCGAGTCCTTCTTGAACATCCGTTGCCAATGGGTAGGCACTGAGCATGGTGTCGGGTGAGGTCACAGTTTTTTCGAAGCTCACCGACTTGAGACCAGGCTGTTTAAATAAGTCGAAATCATATTCTTCAAAGTCCCCACCAAAGGTCCATGGCAGCGCAAAGTGCAGCGTGAAACTTTTACTGGTACCCGGTGCCACCGTTTGATCTATATAATAGTAAGAAAGATCTTCGAGTGGATCGTAGTAGAATTGCACATCGTCGCGCAGAATGCCCTCAGTCTCTAAGATGCGGGCTCGTTCTGGAACGTAAATACGAATTCCTGTGTGGTTGTTGGCGTTCCCAAGGATTTGCTCGAGGCCCGGGTTCCACGCTGTGAAGCCGTAGGAAGACAGCGTCTTTTTGAGCCAGCTTTGTGTGGCCGCGTTGTAAGTGTGTGTGCGCTCTACGGTGATGGAAGAAACCATGCTGCCATCGTCAAAGATTTGAGTATCGTGTTGAAGGTGTGTTTCCATATAACGGTCAGTCTTGTTTCCACCAATGTTGGTGAAAACAGGCATGAAGAAATCATGATCGATAGTGGAGAGCTGAGGAAGCTCACCGGTGATGCCGAGCGAGCCGAAGAGTTCCTGCACAGATGGGTCTTTGTGGAAGAAGAGAATTTGTTTTTTGTGCGCCTCATCTAGTGCCGTGAGAGCGATATTGGTCTTCACCGTGTTGTCGCCTAGTTTGTCCATGAATGCACTGAGGAGTTCCCCCAAAATAGCTTTAGGGCTTTCTTTGTTCACCTTAGCTTCCACCAAGGTACTGACCACTGCTGGGAAAGTTTCTGCAGAAATTTCTTTTTGAAGTGAAGGCAGTTTCACGGGCCCCGTGTCTTCAAGCAGTGCTTGCGCAGCAGAAAGGTTGAGCCCAATCACGCCGTCCACACCGGGGCCACCTTCCTCTTCCAAAAACCACATGGCTTTGGCTGCGGACACCGCAAAGTCTGGAGAAATGTTGCTGTCGCGAAGACGCCATTCAGCCGTGAGCGCTTCGAGCTCATGCACAGGGACCTCTTGGTGTTCAAAATAACGACCATCGAAGTCGTACACATCGTGAAAAGAGAGGTCAGCGAGACGACCGTCATTCACTTCTACAATTGCTAGGCTTCCAATGAACCCTCCACCCATGCGCATCTCGTCGTTGTTTTGCAAAAGGATCAGGTAGTGTTGAGGCGTATGGTCACCGAGTGCCGTGAGCACCGGTTCTTTAGCAGAAACCCACAAATCAAAGAAGGAAGTTAGGGCGTCTAGTTTTTCTTCGAAGTCAGCAAACTTGTCTTCGTAGCCAGTTCCACTTACATCCACATCCGCCAGCAAAGTTGCCACTTCATGTAGTTTAGCGGCAGAAGGCTCTAGCTCAGTTTCGGAAATGGTGCGCAGGTAGTCAGTGAGTGAGCCCGCCTCGGGAAGTGTTGAAAAGGACTGGCGAGCACGACCGATGGACTGACCAATTTCAGCCATCAACGTTCCGGCATTCAGCAGGTTTTCAAGGCTCTGTACCTGTTTGGGCTGTGAGAGCCATTCCGAGTTTCCCTGCAGCAAGAAGGCGCCCTTTTCTTTCGCTTCCTCAAAGAGTTGTTCGGCGTCATCAAACATCACTAAATCCGCTCCCTCCTCTCCTGTGAGCACCGACTCGCTGGCTCCTTGAAGAGAAATAAAAGCTTCTCCTGCTAGCGCCAAGGCTTCGGTCCCTTCCTTTTTTCCAAGGAAGAAAATCTGCCCCAAGTTCAGTGCAAAAATAACCAGTAACGCTGCCGCTACCATTGGCACACGGCCAAGTCCACGACGGTGTGGAGGCAACTCTCCCACAATACAAATAGCCCCTTTTTGTTTGCGCGTTTTGATCTCAGACTTCATGTCCAATGTCACGTCTGCATGGGCTTCTTCCTTCTGTGCGCCATCTACATTTTTCAAGTTGATGACATGCTTTGAACGCTCCGGCAATTCCGGTTCTTTATGAAAATCTTCAGGACCGATGTTCAGCTTTGTGGTCATAACAGTTAGCGAAGCAAGGATGTCCGGGTGAAGACCCCGTCGTCAAAGATTTTTCGAGTGGACATGAGACGCGTGAGAGTGGACAAACGTGTCTTCAGTATATGCCCTTCTGGCAAAAATGCACTATCTAAAATCCAGATTTCATTGGACCCAGGGAGCAGCACCTCCATCTCTTCTAAATTGCGTCCACTTTGTCGTCCATCTTTGCGGTCTAGCACCGCCAAAAGCTGCTCTTCACTGGCCGCCACAATCGCTGCTTTTTGAGTAAACGCAATGGCTGCCACTACCTCATCACCTGCTTTAATAACTTGGTAATGTGTACCTTCATAATCTTTTGCAAATTCGGTGAGCGCTGTAAGCTCAGCCTTGGTCTCACCTTGTTCCCCTGTATAAATATCTTTGAATTTATATGTTTCTACAAATGCGGTCTTAAGTTCTTGAGCTAACTGTAAATCACCCTCGTCCAAAGCTAAGATGCAAAGGAAGTCATCACTTGAGGTCCACCCAAAGTAACTCTCACCATCTAGCAAGATTAAGACTTCTTGTAGGTCTACCTGACCGAACAATTTACTGAAAGTATTTTCTACACTTGAGTTGAAAATGAGCTCTCCACTGCTACCCATGTCCGCAAAGATTTCTTGTAGACGAAGGAGTTGTGCGCTCAAATCTTGTGAACCCCACTCCCACGCAAAGGCCTTGGTCCAGGGAAGGAAGTTTTGCTCGTAGTTTTCAGTGGGATGGAAATACGCCCCATGAAGTGCATCTTTATTGGCCGCGGTGAAACTCTCCATGTACCAACCACTGGGTTCCATGTTCACACTCACCCCCCACGAAGGAAATAAAGTGAATACAGACTTCAAAAATAGAGGCGGAGAAAAGTCTTCTGGGCTCAGCCATTTTAGAAAATCTTCACCGGTTTCTTCCAAGTTCACGTATGCAAAGGCGCTGCTTAAATGCCCTAGCCTTGTACGCACATTTTGGTAGGCCGCTTGGTCCTCCAAACTCGGACCCGCAGGCTCCAAAAGGAGCAGTGGTTCTTCAAAATTTGAAACCGCTAAAAACTTTCCCACCTCACGGAAACACAGCGACTGAGCAAGGTAACATTGAACCTTAGGATTCGATTCACTGGGTACCAGTGCCTCTCCTTCCACTAAGGCCTGGTAGTAAGCCTCGGCTTCCGATTTCACTTTCATTTCCACTAACTGCACCCGATTCCCCTCCACCCAGGCGATTGCCATCTCTTCATCAAACCAAGTGATCTGCTCATAGGGAGTGCCCACAAATGTTTTAAAGGCCTCCTCTTCTAGGCTGCCTCCTGAAGCCCAGTAATCTCGCATATTCACAATCAAAAAAGCCTGTGTCTCTGGTGGAAGCAGCTCTGCTAGGTTGGTCAGTCGGCTGGCACGAAATGAAAATGTGAACAGCAAAAATCCGACTAAAAGCACTGTTGGGACCAGAATAAGTCCTTCACCAAGCCACGCTTTAAATCGGTTCATAGAAAAACAAAGTGGACACAGTTTAGCATAAGACCATTTATCTCCAAATTTGTACACTGGACAGGTTTTACTTTTAAGGCCTCACTGCAGCCAATAAATCGATTTTGTTGCCCAGATGACCTTATGTTACAATGCCCGCACTATGCTTACAGCTGCACACATTCGTCGCCGTTACCTCGATTTCTTTTCCAAAAAACATGGTCACAAAGAAATACTTGGAGCGAGCCTGATTCCTGAAAACGACCCTACAGTTTTATTCACCACTGCAGGGATGCATCCCCTTGTGCCCTACCTCATGGGCGAAAAACACCCTGAAGGAACGCGTCTGACGGATGTGCAAAAATGTGTGCGCACCGGAGATATTGATGAAGTGGGAGATCCAACTCACCTGACTTTCTTTGAGATGCTTGGAAACTGGTCTCTAGGAGATTATTTCAAAGAAGGAGCGATTAAGATGTCTTATGAATTTTTGACCAGTTCGCAAGAGGATGGAGGACTCGCGATCGACGTGAAAAATCTTGCCGTAACTTGTTTTGAAGGAGATGAAAATGCTCCTCGAGATGAGGAGGCGGCCGGCATTTGGCGTAGCCTTGGAATCAGTGATGATCGCATTGCCTTTTTGCCTAAGGAAGATAACTGGTGGGGACCTGCCGGCATGACGGGGCCCTGTGGTCCGGATACTGAAATGTTCTACTGGACTGGTGAAGGCGAGGCGCCTGTGGTGTTCAACCCAAAAGATAAAAAGTGGGTGGAAATTTGGAACGACGTGTTCATGCAGTACAACAAGAACGAGGACGGTTCTTACACTCCCCTTGCCCAACAAAATGTGGACACCGGAATGGGGCTCGAACGAACCACCTTTATTTTGCAGGGTAAAAAGAGCCCCTACGAAACGGAGCTTTTTGCTGATGTGCTTCACCGTATTCGAACCCTTTCTAAAGAAGACAATAATGCAACTAGCGAGCGAATCGTTGCAGACCACATTCGCACTGCGACTTTCATCCTCGGGGATGAACGTGGCGTGACTCCTTCAAACGTAGACCAGGGTTATGTGCTACGCCGTTTGATTCGCCGCGCAATCCGTCACGGTCGCAAACTCGGCATCAACGGATCTTTCACCGCTGAACTCGCTCGCATTTACATTGGAAATTACGGAGAGATTTATAAGGAACTCGTGAAAAATGAAAAGCGCATTGTGGATAGCCTCACCAAAGAAGAAACCCAATTCCAAGAAGCGCTCAACAACGGAGAGCAGGAGATTGAAAAAGATGTGCTGCGCACCCGAGAAGCCATCACCATTTTGGCGACTGAAAATAAGGTTGCACAGCTTGAAAAAGCCCTCAGCACACTCGCTCAAACCATTGGTGATAAAGAAGCACTCGCGACTTTCAATCAAGCGCTCCGTCCAGTGCTCGGGAAACTCCGTGCAGAGTTCAAAGCGGAGGCGGCTGAAAAAACCGTGGATGTTTCGGACGAGGTTCGCAGCGCTGCACAAAAACTTCAAGAAAACGGCTTCACCCTTCGTGGGGAACGTGCGTTCTACTATTTTGAAACCTTTGGATTCCCTCTGGAAATGACCGTGGAAATGATGCAAGAACGAAGCATTCAAGTGGACCACGAAGGATTCGAAAAAGCCTTCAACGCGCACCAAGAAAAATCTCGTGTTGGGGCAGAACAAAAGTTCGCGGGAGGTCTGGCTGATCACAGCTTCGAAAGCCGCAAACTGCACACCGCAACCCACCTTATGCTGGAGGCGCTACGCCGAGTGCTCGGGAAAACCGTGGAACAAAAAGGATCCAACATCACTCAAGAACGTCTGCGTTTTGACTTCAATTATCCTGATAAGCTCACACCCGAGCAGATCGCTCAAGTGGAGAAGTTGGTGAACGACGCCATCAAGGCTGATTACCCTGTCCACTTTGAAGAAATGAGCGTGGAGCAAGCACGCAAAATCGATGCGACCGGAGTGTTCGTCGATAAATACGAAGGTGAGCTTGAAGGCCGCGTGAAGGTGTATTTCATGGGAGATTACTCTAAGGAAATTTGCGGGGGGCCTCATGTGGAACACACGGGGCAACTTGGTAAAACCTTCAAAATCGTAAAAGAAGAATCCTCTTCATCCGGTATTCGCCGTGTGAAAGCGGTGCTGGTATAAGGTTAACCCAAAAAACTTGTAAGTTTTTCATGTTTTGGGCGTTTTAATAATGTGATTTCCCTCACAATATGAAAACTTTATTTCTCATCAATGTGGCAGCTGGTCTTGTGGGCGTAAGCTTCGTCTTCTACTCAAGCTATCTGCTAAACCTCATTTTCTAGTCTAGTTCACCCTTGATCCAGAAATTATCCGCTTCGGTAACTCGTACGTTGGCCAGTTGGCCCACGAGCGGACGGCCGGAGCGGAATTGAATTTCCTTCATTTCACGGGTGCGGCCACGACAGGTCTCGCCGATTTGCTCGGTTACCAGCACTTCAACCGTTTTGCCTACAAAAGCTTCATGCTTCTTGCGGCAGATTTTTTTGAGCAGGTCGTTGAGGCGGTGCCAACGCTCGTCCTTAAGATTATAAGAGATGTCGTCGGGTAGGCTTTTCTCAGAGTAGGTTCCTTTACGTGGCGAGTAACGGGATATGAAACAGGTGTCCCACTCCATTTCTTCGTACATGCGGTAAGTGTTTTCAAACTCTTCGTCGGTTTCACCGCTGAAGCCCACAATGATGTCGGTGGAAATGGCGATGCCAGGAATAGCCGCTTGAATTTTGCGCATAATAGTTTGGTACTCCTCCACGGTGTAGTTGCGGTTCATGCGGCGCAGGGTGCGATTATCGCCGCTTTGCACGGGCATGTGGATGTAAGGACAAATGCTGCGCAGGCTGGCGAGGGTTTCGATCACTTCATCGTGGAAATCCCGTGGATGAGGCGAAGTGAAACGAAGGCGGCGAAGCCCCTTGTCGTAAAGTTTATCAATTTCCCGAAGTAGAGCAGAAAAGGGGCTCTTTCCGTAGGTCGCAAATTTGCCTGATTTTCGGTCGTTGAAGCTGAGTCCGTAGGAATTCACGGTTTGGCCCACGAGAGTGATTTCGAGTGCGCCCTCGGCCACGTGGCGGGCACATTCATCCACAATTTCTTGAAAGTCGCGGCTCATTTCGCGACCACGCGTGAAGGGAACAATGCAGTAAGTACAGAATTTGTCACACCCAGTCATGATGGGCACAAAAACGCTGTAGCTCGTCGCTTTTTTAGGCGCGATTTGGAAATAGTTTTGTAGTGTTCCATCGTCCAGTTCATCGGCAAAATTTATTTCGGGGTCCACTTCTTTGAGCAGATCGGGGAGTTTTGCCACATCTTCAATGCGAAAGGCGATGTCCATTTCGGGCATCACTTTGAGGACATGGTCGGGCTTTTCGGCTTTTTGAGTAGAAGTCTGGCGCACCATACAACCCGTCACCGCAATTTTGAGGTCACGGTTTTGTTTGTGAAGACGAGTGAGTACTTTGCGGAGCCCGTAAACCTTGTCTTCGGCTTTCTGTTTCACGCTGCAGGTGTTGAGCACCAGCATGTCTGCCGTGCTGTCGCTGTCAGCTTTTTCATAACCAAGACGTTCAAGCACACTCGCGACTCGTTCGGAGTCGGAGTAATTCATCTGGCAACCATAGGTTTGAATAAAATACTTCATGCCTTAATTTCGCGGAATCCGAAAATACCAGATGCCAGCGAATAAGGGAACTGTTTTCTGCGCTCATTGAAGCGGCTTAATGCGTCTTGCCTTTCCTGTTTTTGTTTCTCGATGAGCTGAGAAAGTTCTTCAATGTCTTTTTTGGCCTCTAGAAAGTTCACTGTGCGAATCGTGTTTGAGCTGAGATAGTTGTGGAGGCTTCGTTCAAATTCGAGTTCCTTTTCGTAGGGCTGGGCTTTTTGAAACTGAGCACGGTCCTCAACCAACTTGCGCCAGCTGTCCGTGGGCTCAGACGCTGCGCGGGCGCTTTCCAAGAGGTAAGGCACCGTGTCGCGGCGCTTCTCAAAATCCTTCTTCAAAATGGCTTCCTTCTCTTTGGCGTCCCTAAGCTCGTGGAGCAAACTGCCCCGTAACCAAAGGAGCCCAGTGAAGCCAAGCACAGCTGCCGCGATGATGAGAAGGAAAATGTTTTCAATCATGGTTTGGGGTGATTCGGTCACGCATATCCAGCAAAAGACGTGCGTTTTCGTAAGGGTTGTTCACATGTTTTATAATGAAAAAGACATCGGATGCTGAAGTTTGAATTTCAATATTTCCATAGTGGAAGATACTCTGTAAAAATCCTTTTTGAATCCCAGTTACGTCTTGAATCTGTCCGAGATTGGCCTCCGAAATTTGCCGGTGGAAAAGGTCCACCTGCTCATGCGAAATAATACGGGTGTCGGTCACTACAATGATGTCGAGTTCTTCGTTGAGCCACTTCACATAAGTAATGAGTAGTACTATCAAAAAATACAGAATGAACCCAATTCCTACACTCAAAAAAGTGTCATTTAAGCCTCCGTCCCAAACGAAAACCTCAGCAAAAACTGCGACTAACAAAGGTATGAACCCAATCACTAAAAAAATGGAGGCGATCTTAACATCAATAATCCAATGCTTTCGGATCACAAGCTGTATCCTCTCCCCTTCTTTTTGACCTGGGAAACGATGATTTTTGTAGAATTCCTTACCGTGTTGCATGAGTACTCAAGTGAGCTAATAAGACCCCTATCGATTTCTTCCAAGAAAAGCGAGCAGCGGCTTTTTTTTGTGCCTGTATGATGGCTTTTCGCTGCTGCGGATCCTCGAGCAAGGTGAGTTTATCAGACAGGGCACGACGAAGCGAGCCTTTGCTGTGGGTATTGGGCAAAAACAGCGCTGTGCCATTGGATACTTCCCGATTCACAGGAATGTCACGCACAATGGCGGGCACTCCAATGCTCATGGCTTGCAACAAAGGAATATTAAAGCCTTCTGAATCCGAGAAGTTGATGAAAGCCTTGGCTGATTTCAGTAGCGCATAAACGTCCTCATCGGGCAAAAACCCAAGGGGATAGGTATAGGGGTACTCGGGTACTGCAGGATAGTAACGTGACCGATAAGGGGCTTCTCCAATGAGCACCAAACGAGGTGAGTCTTTTAGTGTAGCCACGGTTTCCACCATCTCGGGAACATTTTTACGAATATCATAGCCTCCAAGATAAACGAGTGCATCTTCGTAGTTGAATTTAGGCAGTTTTTTGGGAATTTCGGCAGCACCGTTGTAGAGAACTTGAGCCGCTGGAATGCCGAGTTCGTCATGCACACTTTTAGAAACGGTGAAGAGTTGGTCACAGTGCACGAGCGAGCGGCGGGCTTGCAAATAGTAGTGAGTTTTAAGCCAATTGCCTTGGTAGCGCTCATCCACCCAAGGGATGAGGTCGTGCACAGTCATGGCGCGCATATGTGTGCTGGCTCCAGGCAGTGGACAAGGATAGGGATAATACTCCCAATCGATTCTTTGGCTGGCAAAAAAAGCAGGGACTTGAATACGCTCCCAGTACCATTTTTTAAGAGCGGGATGAATGATCCACTGCTTTGGCTTTACTACCCGGAACCATTTTTTAGGAATGCCTTTAGGCGTGACGCGTTCCGGCACCGGAATAATGCATTCTATATTTTTCTGCAGCGCAAGTTCACGGAGCAATCCGAGTGAATGTTGTCCGATGCCGGTGTAAGGGCGGGGTAAAAACCAGCCCTGAAATCCAATCTTCATTTGAGTTCGGAGAGTAAGGTGAGTGCAATGACTTGCGTAGCGGAGTTTTCAATATGATGCTCAGGACGCGGAGGCAGTTTTTTCAGTTGCTGAGTGAGGGGCGCGGTTTCGTCGATGAGGTGGAAAAGATGGCTTTTATTGCAAAGCGCCTGCGCATTCAAGACCTGGTCGCCTCGGCTAGCGTGGAGGCCCAGCGGGAAAAGAAGAGCCGGCAATTGCAAGGCTTCAAGCTCGGAGAGCGTGCCGGCGCCGGCGCGTGTGAGCGCGAGCGAAGCGAGCGCGTAGAGGTCCTTTAAATTATCTGCCGCAAAGGGGGCCGATACATAGGATTTTTCTTTCTTCAACTTCCCTTTCCCCTCACCCGTTAGGTGGACAATATCGTAAACAGTGGTGAGTGCTTTTTTCTCTTCTTGCACTTTTAGGTTCAATTGCATAGAACCTGCGCTTCCTCCCATCACCAGCAGCACCGGTTTTTTGCCGGTGAAGCCTGTCCATTTTTTGGCCGCAGCGGCCTTACCATCGTACAGACTGAGACGCACAGGGTTGCCCACCACTTCGAGTTTTTGTTTGTAGTGGTCCAAAGATTCTTCCGCTTCTTCGTACCCTAAAAAAATCTTCCGTGCGAAGGGCGCAGATAGACGTGTGGTGAGTCCGGCCTTTGCATCCGACTCGTGGATGAAAACGGGAATGCCAATCAACCATGCCGAAAAAACCACTGGAAATCCCACATAGCCTCCTTTACTAAAAACCACTTTTGGACGCAGTTTCAAAAGCCTCAAAAAAGCCTGCACAATGCCAACGGGAATTTTAAAAAGGTCGACGAAATTTCGTAGATCAAAGTAACGCCTCAGTTTTCCCGTCGACACACTTTCAAAGTGGATTCCAGCTTCTTCACACAGCCTACGTTCAATTCCTTTTCGTGACCCAATATAAGTGATCCGTGTCTCGGGATTAAACTCTTTGATAGCGGCGGCTATAGCGATATTGGGGAGAACGTGTCCGGCTGTACCCCCTCCTGTCAGGAGTATATGCATAAAGCGTGGTGAATTGAGAAATGTTGAGCAGCACACCCACTCCAACCAAGGTCATTACCATGGACGATCCTCCGTAACTCATGAATGGAAGCGTGATTCCCGTGATGGGAAACAGGGCGGTGTTCACCATGATGTTAACGAAAGCTTGAACTGAAATCCAGGTAGTAATTCCGGCAGCTAGTAGCATGGAAAACTTGTTAGGCGCATGGTTTGTGATCTGGAAGCCGCGATACGCAATAACTGCATAGAGCAAAACCAGTCCAGCGGTCCTCACAAAGCCCAGTTCGTTTGCACTGGCCGCAAATATAAAGTCGTCCACGGCTTGAGGAAGCCAGTAGTACTTTTGAGTGCCCTGCGTGAGTCCCTTCCCCCAAAATCCTCCACTACCGATGGCAATGTTTGCCTGTTGAGTCTGCCAACAATAACTTTCTCCATTACACTCAGCGGAGGGATTCATGTAAGCCACCACACGTTCTTGAATATGGTCTTGAGTAGCAAAAGCCAACAGTGCGAGCATCATCCCAGATATAGCAATGAGTCCCAAGTGTTTCCAATGAGCACCTGCGAGGTAGTAAATCACAACCGCAATGGCCGAAAGCACCATGGCGGACCCGATATCAGGCTGAATCACAATGAGTCCAATAATGGCTCCTGCAATGGCTCCAAATTTCAAAAACCCTTCTTTAAAATCTTGAATTTTCTCCATCGACATCTTCTCCGCAAAGAAGTAGCTCAGGTAAAAAATCAGTCCCAGTTTCGCCACCTCTGAAGGCTGTAGCGAGTCGATGAATGGCAAGGCTCCTCCTACGTTGATCCAGCTAGTCGCAAAGGTTCCATTGTCGCTTCCTCCAAAGAGTACGAAGACCAGCAGCGCAAAGGCGAGCCCATACACAATCGGTGCAAAACTCTTCCAGTAACGGTAATTCATTTTCCACGCCACGACCATTCCCACCAGCCCAATGAGCGCACGCACCACATGGTTTTTAAGAATGTAGTAACAGTCCACTGCTTCGTCTGCACAATCTGGATATTTCATACCGGGCGCCGTGATGTTAATGGACTTGGGCACTCCCACACTGGTGATCATAACGACCCCAATAAGCACCACGGCCAAGACCGCAAGAAGGAGAACCGTATCGTATTTGCTTCGCTTAAACATGAGGGCGCTAAAAGAGCTCAGCTAGTGTAGCTGAACTGCCTTAAAGTGGGAAGGCAAAGCGACTTAGATAGAAGCAACTCGAACCACTCGACGGAATCCTACGTTAGGATCTTTGAAGGTAGGATCGTTGCTGGGACGAACGTTCATCTGTTTTTGTCCGTTGTACTTACCTGGATTGCTATTTACGCCCCATGAGCCAAGCAGTGGCTGCGTATCAAAACGTAACCATAAGGTCTCAGAGTCTACTTGGTAACTTGCATTTTCCAGGAAGCTTTTATATTCGGTAGAGGTCATCATATCCACACCCATTCTACGGCAGAGGTCGTTTGCTTCTGCAAAAGTCTTATCGCGAGTTTGAGGTGCGGTTTTGAAGGCTCCGTCTCCAAATACATAATTTCCTTTATCATCCACAAAGAGGAACTTGGCTTCTCCGCCATTGCTTTCAATAAGCGCTAAGCTGGTCAAAACGTTAGGTGACAAGGCATTTTGCACGTCCTTCCATTTTACAGTCCCTTTTGGGGTGAAACGTTTTTTGAGAAGAATCAACATTTGTTTGTTGAGCTTCTCCATACCCATAAGTTGCTTCATGTGGTCAACATTTGCTGGCTTTTCAATGAGCTCCAGCATTCCGAGAAGCAGTCGCAGATTTCCTGCAGCCGCTGGCTTACCTGTAAAGTAGGCGGAAAGTCCACCAAGTCTTCCTTTTATCAAGTTAGCTAAGAATGGAATTTGAGAAGGATCAAGCTCCTCTGAATCAGGTATACCAAGTAGATTTTTAATGGTATTCACGCGATGATCCAACATCTTAAAGTTGAGTGTACCTGTAGTGGCATCCTGGTCGAGTCCACGGATGTAAAGCATCTGACTGGTGAACAAGCCAGTGTTGAATTTTTCAATCATGGCCACGAGTTTGGAGTCGTCGAGGCTCTTGATTTGTACTCCCAATTTATCGTACTCAGCTTGTACTTCGTTTCCTTTCATCAACTTCTCAAGACGTTTATCTGCTGCGAGTACCGCTTTAATCTTATTGAGGTTTTGTACAATCTTTTGGTGTTGGGTCTTAGTATTGTTGTCTGGCAAAGCAGCTTCGGCACCCAGCTTAGCGATTTGTTCATCGAGAGCAGCGTTCACATCTCCCATTTCAATAGACACTACAGTAGCATCCACTCCAAGCAGCACTTGGAGTTTTCGCACCAATGCTTCACGAGTGCGATCATGGGTCATCGCTTTATCGAATGCAGACTCACTCGTGAGTTCTTTAAAGGTAGCGTCGAATTGACGTGAAGCTTTTGCGTATCCACGCAGGAATGCAACGACATCATCTTCTTCATTCAAGGCATCAAAGATGCGTCCCCATTCACTCATATTCAAAGTAGCTTCTCGACTGTCAAAGAGCTCAGTCATGTAAGGTTCTGCTGCATCCACCGCTTCGGTGAGGGTAGCAATAAGCTGTGCGTACTTGGTCTTTTCAATGCTTCCACTTTCAAGCTGTTGTTCAATGGCCGCAATTTGTCCTCGGAGCGTTCCAATATTGATACGTCCCTTAAGGTTAAGCAGGTTAGTCAACTCTGTGCGTACCAGTTCTCGGTCAGCCCCACGTCCCATCAAACTAGCAATCTTCGTGCTTGGGAAAAGAGAAGGAAATTCAGCACGGAGGGCGCGGTCATTGTAGACACGAAGGAAGACCCCTACATCCGCTTTGGTTCGGACACTGCCACCAATGTAGGCAGCGAGGTGATGGTACCCAATGTCGCGAGTAGGATCTTCTAAGGTAGCAAAAGTCTTTTCAAGATCTGGGATGGAAACAAAGGCATCCACCGCATCGCTAATTATGTAGCCAATTTCATGAGCGATATCTCCCGTTGTAGACAGAGCTGCAACGTTGTTAATTCCCAAACGACTTAAGAGTACATCTCTCCGTTTTTCCAAACGATCTTGAGTGAGGACTCCATCTTCAAATCCAAAGGCTGCCATGAAGCGTGCTCGCACAGCCCGAGGATCTTTATTGATAGCATCCTGGAGTGCATTATTATCGGTTAAGTACTCGTACAAGTCGTTCACTTGAGCGAGGTCAACACTTCGCTTGAACGCATCTCGTTTCTTATCGTCATCAAGGCCCATGATAACTTTTCCAAGCTGTGCATGAACGATGGCCTCCTTAGGCTCTGGTTTTTTGAGACCAAAGAGTGCACTCATACGAGCTGAAGTGAGGGTGTTTTCTACTGCCTGAAGGTCTGCACGCATAGCGTCGTAACGATCTTGCTCGGCTCCAGCAGTTTTAGGTCTTGGCATACGTGCAAGGGCTGAGCGCATCTCAGTCAATGTGTTGCTTACACTTGAGTGAGGAACCACTCCCTCGGCTTGGCTCACAAAGATGCGTACTTGGCGCTTAGCGAGTTCACGCTCTTCTTCATTTCCACTAGAAATGATGTCGCTCAATCTGGTTGTGTCCACGATGGCATCAAAGTTTCCACGGAAGAGTGAGCTGCGGTATCCACGGACGGCCGCTGCCACATCAGCTTCGTTGTCGAGGTCTCCAAAGGTTGCTACAAAATTTTGAGCACTGAAGGTAGTTCGAGTTTTTGGCTTCACTTTTTTATAAAGTCCTTCTAAACGGTCTTTGGTAAGAGTGGTCTCAATAGCTGTGATGTCTTTTCTTAAGTTGGTATAACCCGGAGTTGTATTGAGTCCAGTCACGCGTGCGAGTTGGTCACGGTAAGCTTGCACAATGGTCTTGCGGCGGTCTTCAGATACATTACCAATGTTCTGCTTAGCGAAAGCTCGGATTTGCTTCCTTGCCTCCTCACGTTCTTCGTCGGTTCCATCGTTGATCACACGGTCGAGCTCAATTTCATCAAAAAGGTAGACATAGTCTCCACGGAAGGTGGCGCTTTGGTATCCACGAACTTGCTTTTCGATATCCGGCACTTCTTCAAGGTCGATGAAGTGATTGATGAAGTTTTCTGAGCCCGTCCACTCAGTGGCTTCAAAGAGTTTACGAATGATGTCGGCAGTGAAGAGTGGTGCCACTTTGTTCAGCACTGTTTTTACCTCTCCAAATTTAGCCAGTTCTACCGTTCCATCTCCAAGGCGTTTGAGCATAGTGGTCACTCGATCCGTGACTTCTGCGGCATCGAACGGCTCGGTCACTCCGGTGAGGGATACCACTTGGTCGATGACTTTGCGTCGTCCAACATCGGTGTTTAAGCTGGCGACTTTGATGGCAGGGAGCACCGCTGAAAAACTTGCTTCTAAGGCATCGGGGTCGAATTTCTTAAGCGCATTGGCACGGTTCTTAGTATTGATGGCAACGAATACTGTTGAACTGAAATTCTTGTATTTTTCTTCAGTCCACTCAAAGCCGCTTCCCTCTTCTGCTGTTTCTGGATACAGTTTTTTGAGTGTGGCGTCATCTAAGTTATTGAAAGCAGTTTCTACAAGATTCAAGATAGCATCTCGAGTAGTGGTGTAAGGATCAATCGCTGTTCCTTTTTGTAAACGCTTTTCCATTTGTGCCTTACGTTCTGCAAGTTTTTGCTTGTTTACGGTTCCCCTCACATTGAAGAGATTTTGAATTTGTTCCTTAAGGTCGTCTGGATTGTGTTTTAGTTCAGCCGCCACATTGGCAGGATCCAATAGGTCACCCACCTTGATTTCCATGTCGTCGATTCCGTCTTTTTCAATACGGTTGAGGAAAGGTTTGATGGACTTTGAGTTCACCTTAAGAAGGGTATCTCCAATCTTGTCGTAATCCATTGCAAAGTCGTCTTCCTTTTCTTCGGTTCCATAGATCTTGTCGAGTGCGGCTTGATCCAGCAGTTCATTGGCTTGGAAAAGAATCTTAACAAATTCAACATACTGTTTAGTGATCCGAGGGTCTTTTGCATGGCTGGTGTCCACATCAATATTTCCGTGGTGACGGTGAGCGTGGATGTGGAGCAGTGTCTCAAAATGCTTATACACTTCATCGATTTCTTTGCGGTCCACATTTCCAGACAGATCAAAAAGGTTTGCGATTTCCTTCTTGATTTCTTCTCGGCCGGCTTCAGATTTGAGAGCTTTTTTAAAGCGGTCTTTATCGATAAACATCTTAAACGTTCGTTTAAGATTAGCGACATCGAGAGCCTTAAAGAATCCTTCAAATGCATGGTGGTCGAGAGCCTCTTTACCTTTCTTTGCAGCCTTTTTATCCTTCTTCAACTTGTGAAGAATTTGGTTTCCAATCGACTGATCTTCCGTAGGCACTTCATGAATCTCTGGGAAAAGTTTGTCTTTGGTGAATTTGAGTGCCTTTCCAAGTAGTGGAAGTGCGGCGCTGTAGTGGCCTGCGTGAGCAAGGAAGTGGATTCCTTTATCGAGCAAGTCCTGGTCGTGGTCATCATGATCTCCGTGACCATGACCGTGGCCCAGTGCATGTCCAGCAACTGCGGCAGAGACAATGGGATGCCCATGGGCGTCCACTGCGGGTGCAGCATGATCTCCTGCATGAGCGGCATCGGGTGCGTGATGATCTCCATTATTCGCTGCTCCATGAGCACCGTGTGCTCCGTGGTCAGCACCATGCGCACCATGGTCGGCCCCGTGTCCAGCACCTACAGTTTCACTGACCGCATCGTAGGTCACTCCTTTCAATAGATTTCCAAAGGCATTCGCGACTCCAAGCAAACCCCCATTGTTGAAGCGCAAGGTGTTGTTGGATGCGTGACCGTGGTCCGCTCCTTCGTGATGTTCCGCTGAATGTGCGTGTGCTCCTGACATAAAACTTTAATGATTAATGGTGTCCACCTCCGTGGGCAGCTGCATGACCGTGATCTCCCCCATGGTCTCCGCCGTGAGCGGCGCCATGATCTTCATGTCCACCGTGACCTCCCGAAGGCGCGTGGAAGATAGAAAGTTCAGGGATTTCAGCATCGAGTCCAAGTAGATCTTTAGAAGTAGCGTTGGCAATTCCTTCTCCCGCCCCATATATAGAGAAGAGCGAACCCGCTGCAAGTGCTAAAGCGCCTTGTTTGCTTCGGTACCAAGCACCCTTAAGTTTGTTGTTCATCCAAGTGAATGGAGAAGTCCATCCTTTTGGTTTTTTAACGGTTGGCTTGGTGATGTAATTGGTAGCCCAACGAGCGGCTTGGTATCCACGTTTGAAAGGTGAGCTTACAATGCGTCCGGTGGCTTTGATTGGGTTCACAATCGCAGTCTTTGCAACCGCGCCTACTAAGGTAGCTCCATCGGTCACTAAATGTTTCCCTACGTTCAAGGCGAGTGGTGCGGCTTTCTTTATACCATAAACTCCCAAAGCGACTCCTCCCACCACAAGGGCTCCTGTTGAAATACCTGCAATGGCCACCCCAAGCGCACTGTATTTTGCAATGGTCTTGGCTTTGTCTGGATTGCTACGTACCCAATTGATTCCAGCTTTTGGCCAGTTCCAAAGCAGGTTTTTAGGAAGACCTAAAAACCCAGGGATAACATTGTTTCGTACTCCTTTGGCTACGAACTTAGCTGCATCTTTTACATTTTGAACGCGGTCTCTCCAGAGCACATCTATTAAATGTTCTCTATTTTTGATACTACCTGCTCGTGCAAAAGCGGCCTCAAAAATAGCATCTACCTCTTCAGCATCGGTATCGAGATCCAGCATAGGCCTAAGGGCAAGTTTAATATCCGCCTCAGTGGTACCGGCTTTTTGAAGTCTAACCACCTCTTCTCCCAGTTTTCTTTTTGCAACGATTCGATCTGCAACTTTGTCTATCATGAATCGGCTGTCCGCCCAACGAATGGCGTATTCAAGAATGGCTTGTTGCTTAGGATGGTGCACAATGTTTGGGTCCGACATGAGAGTATGACGAATGTTCACGTCGTCCGTTCCATTGGCTTTAAGGTAACGAACTCGAGTGAAAATACCATGATCTGTTAAGAAATCATCCCAGGTCCTTTCATCGGTTAGCGGTAAAAAGCTCTTAAAGTCTGACCTCATGTTCATCTTTCGCTCGTGCGCTTCGGCGCGTTCAAAAGCTCGATTGATGAGTTCAGTGATTTCGGCACCTGAACGGCCTTGAGCGTCAAAATCAGCTTCAAGGTCTGCTTCTATATTTGCTCGCGATTGCCCGGCACGTAGTGACATTGCAACTGCAGCATCAATGTTGTTCGCGGTGATGAATTTTTTCTGCAGTTTTGCTCGGAAAGCTTCGTTGCCAAACATGGCAAAAGCATAGTCCGCAATTTCCTCGGAACGTGCCACACCTGCTTCATGCAAATATCCTTCAATGGTTTCCCAGGCAGTATCCCCGTCCACCTCTTGTTGTTCCATCAAGCGCAAGGTGCTGATGATTTGGTGTCGCTCCAGGATGCCATCCCACTGTCTTTGTGGCGAGAAAGGCACCTTCATGAAACGACGATTCCACTTGTTTGTGCTTTCACGCTTAGCGGCCGCTTTATCTTGTGCCTTGTTATAAGCTTTTTTAGCAGCCTCGGTAGCCACGTCCATGATTTGCTGCACTTCACCAGGAGCACGGTTGTAGGTACGTGTTCTTTCGATATCTTTCCGTACACTCAATAGGACGTAGTTTCGGTCTTCTCCAGCACGAACACGGCGAACAATTTGGTCCACCAGTTTTTCTTTTTTCACGAAGGCCTCTGCGGCCTCGAGTTGAGCTTTTTTATCGGTAGCTACGTTGTAGCTGAGCTTGATCAACTCATCTAGATTGGCAGGCCCCTTGAATCGTCGTCGAGCTTCTTCCTCAATGTCCGGTCGGCTTTCGATGGCTTCGTCCACTTTTTCACGGATGAAGCTCACTAGACCCATGTCCTGTGCTTTTTCAAGATTTGCACTGGCGTTGAAGTCATACACTCTTTCGCGGAAACCTTGAGCCAACTGCTCTACCGCGCTTGGACCAGGAGTGTCTCGCAAAATAAAGCGTCCCCTCTCATCGAGGTCGATGCGGCGAGACCCAAATTTTTTCTCGAGGGCTGCTCGGACTTGAGCCACTTCTCCTCCGTTGGCAACTGCAAAGTCGGGTGCTCCAGGCCCCTTGACCTGCAGCTCTCCGTCGTTGAATCGGAACTGAGTTCCATTTGGAAAAGTTCCTGTGCAGAGAATAATAGCACGGTCAGCGTCTAAACGCACATCTCCTTCTGTTGCTTGATCAACCTCAATGAGTTTTCCGAATGCCATACGGGATTTACAATTCAAATTATCTAGTAAGTATAGCAGATTTTCTACTTTTTCACAAGGGGCCTAACAGGAGCGCCACCTTGGCAAGATTTTGGATTCTTGATAGGCTGAATTCATGAGTCTTTTGCCCATACGCCAGCTCGACAAAATTTGGATCTTTTTTGCGCCCATTTTTGTGCTGCTTTTTGGAGCTGATCAGGTTAGCAAGGAGTGGGCTGTGACTCACCTAAGCACCGAAAAATCTGTGGATTTTGGGCTCGCGCTCACTCACAACAACGGTATTGTTTTTGGTTATGACTTGCCCCTTGCTGTGATTTACCTCCTTACCGTGGGAATTTTGTCTTTGGGTGTGTACCTAGTGATTCAAAACAAGCTCTGGCGAGATCACTGGCACTTAGCTGGCCTGGCATGTTTACTGGCTGGCGCATTGGGAAATCTGGTGGACCGCATCCGCTTTGGATATGTGATCGATTTTATCAAAATTTATTGGTGGCCCACGTTTAATTTGGCCGATGTGTGGATTGTGCTCGCGGTGCTCGTTTTTGCCTGGGAATTTTTGTTCCGCGAAGAAACAATGAAAAAGCTTTAAAGCTGCTGAATTTCTTTCGCCTCTGCTGTGAGCGTTCGCATGTACTCAACGGGAGCTTTTCCTCCTGTTAAAATTTCGAAAAGAGGGAAAACTTGATTCAAAAACCACTGCTCGCCCGAGAGCGTATTTTTTACGCCTGCAGCACGCGCTTCTTCCAAAAATAAGCTGGTTTTCCCATAGGCTGCATCCATAGCCACCTCCACGCTTCGCCACAGGTAAAAAGGCACAAGAGTCGACTGGCGATCCAAACTGCTGTGTGCGGTGGCATTGATGATGATAGTGGGCTCTTCGCGGATGCTTTCAAGGTTCTCAATAAAGTCGATACCCAGTTTTTCCGCAAACTCTTTCGCGCGCTCGGGCGTCCGGTTCCACATGGTCACCAGTGCACCCTCCTTTTTGAGTCCATACGCCGCCCCTCGCGCCGCCCCTCCAGCACCCAAAATCAATACGCGCTTGCCTGCAGCCGATGACAAAATCTCATGGAGTGCGCCCATAGCCCCCAGCCAATCGGTGTCGTAGCCGTGCAGTTTTCCATCCTTATTCCACACCAAGTTCACCGCTTGAATGATGTCCACCTCCTCAGACGCTTCATCTAAGTACTTCATCGAGGGAGTCTTGTAGGGCATGGTCGCCACCACTCCTGCAAGGTCTCCTTTTTTTACACGTTCCATCACCTGAGGGAAGGCCTCCGGTTCAATGTCGTGGGTCTCAAATTCAATATCGAGTCCCGCTTGTTTGAGTGCTCCGTTCATCACGGGGGTCGTCAAACAGAACGACAGTGGATGTCCTATGATCCAAAACTTTTTCATTAACGTTTCTTCGTGAAAAATTCAGAAAGTCCTTCAAGCGCACGTGTCGCTTCGATAGGCACCATCCAAACCACCGTATTAGATGCATCTGAAGACATATCGTTGATAGATTCAAGCGTTCGGAGATGAAGTGCTCCAGGGCTTCCTGCGAGCATCTTAGCGGCCTTACTGATGTTTTCAGCAGCCATGACTTCTCCCTCTGATTTGATAACTACGGCCCGTCGTTCACGCTCTGCTTCTGCTTCCTTACCAATCGTGCGCTTCATGTCATCTGGAATGATGATGTCTTTAAGCTCTACATTCACCACTTCGATTCCCCAGTCCTTCGTCATTTGAGCCACGATGACTTTGATCTTTTCAGAAAGGTCTTCACGCTTTGCAAGAAGGTCATCCAGCACTACTTCTCCCACTACATTTCGCATGGTTGTTTGCGCGAGTTGCATAGTTGCGTAGTAGAAATTCTCGATATTGATGATCGCTTTTTGCGCATCAACCACCTTGAAGAAAAGCACAGCGTTCACTCCCACAGAAATGTTGTCCTTCGTAAGTGATTCTTGGCTTGGCACATCCACAGCACGAACACGCAGATCCACTTTAGTCATGGATTGGAAAATGGGTATTACAAGGCGCCATCCTGCAGACTTAACCTTGCTGAACTTACCAAGGGAGAACTGAACTCCACGTTCATATTCGTTGATCTGACGAATACTGATGAGGAGAATGATACCGATAACAATGAGTGCGAAAGGCATAATTGCGATGAGAAAAATAAGTAAGTCAGCCATAGTTATTATTTGGTAAGTGCCATCCAGTTCTTATAGAAGATCTTTCGTTGGATGGAGTCGGAAAGACCCAAGTCTTCCTCAAATAAAGTAATATAGTCTCCATAAAGGTCTGTCAACCATTCTGTGGTCTTGTCTTCATAGCTCGTTACCACCGCGTCGGTAGCGAAAAGAACGCGGTCTTGGAAGGTTTCTAGGAAAGTTTTGTACTCTTCAGCGTTGGAGCGAATGGTTTCAAAGCCTTCTTCAGCAAAGTCGATGTGCCCAAAGCTGGTGTCCGTGTAGAGATTTGGAAACTCGGTCATTAGTGAGGTGAGGCGAGTCAAATTCTTTGAAGAGAGACAGAAGTGAGGACAGATAACCGTTAAATCTTCGTGGAGGGTAAGTACGTTGCGCAATTCGTCTTCATATTCACTCGTGTTCACGGGAAGCATGAGCAGCAGGCCCTTTTCTTCTAGAAGGGTATAGAAGTCATTGAGTTTGGCATCGTCCAGGGGAACGTCGTGCGCGTAGCTGTATCCGTTGTAGAGTTTCACTCCCATCGCCCCGTCTTCAATGCAGGTTTCTAATTCATCAATGCGGAGAGGGTCGTTGGGGTCAAGTGTACAGAAGTAAGAGAACTGATCTGGATATTCTGCTACTGCTTGTTTGATGGCTTCGTTGTTTTCGTCCACTTCGCCCAGGTCTACGGCGTCTCCTTCGAAATAAAGAAGGTCTTTGGGTATACCGTGAAGTACGGTGCGCTCAATGCCTAGCTCAGCCATGGTGGACTGAAGCTTAACAATGTCCGCCACACTTTCAACAGATTCATGTGCATTCACAATGGCGAGCGGCTTACGCATGAAAAAGGCTAATAGAAGCCCAACAACAATAAGAACGCCCAGACCAACGAGTAGAGGAAATTGGGCAGGGTGTGGAGTTTTTTTGGATGCCATAGTGGTGGATTACGTGGATCAGTATGGCATAATACTAAAAAATTTCAACGTAATGACAGAATACCTTTTCGAGAAGTTGGGGCCAAACGTGCGAGCGGGCATTTGGAACGATGCAAGTGAGCCTCCTTTTAAGGTGCAGCGGATGAACCAAGTGCACGGAACGACTTTGGTGGAAGTGAACGAATACGGCGAGGCGCCGGAAGCAGATGCCCTGGTGACGCGAGTACCTGGACTGCGTATTGCTGTAAAGACGGCAGACTGCATTCCATTGGTTTTTTTGGGTGATGGCTTTGTGGCAGTGGTGCATGCAGGTTGGCGCGGGCTTACGGCTGATATCATCCCAAATGTTTTGGCGCAGCTGGGACCTGTGCACAGCGTTGCGGTTGGACCTTCACTTGGAGTTGAGTGTGCCGAGTTTTCCGACCCGCACACAGAAATCCCTCAAAAATTCCACTGGGCAATCCGTGAAAAACAGGTAGATTTGAATGCAATTGCACGCCGGCAACTCGACGAGGCCGGCATCACCGATATTGAATGGCTCGACCTTTGTACACGCTGTGATTCGGGCTGGCCTTCATGGCGTCGTGATCAAACCACTCAGCGTTTCTTGACGTGGGCGGAGCTTATTTCCTAGCTTACTCCCGGGAGTGAACGGTAAGCCATTTCTTTAGCATGGCAAGGGGGGTGGCTTTTTTGAGGGTTTTCTGGCAAAATACCCCCATGAAAACTCTTTTACGACTCCTTTTAAGTGCCCCCATTGACTTTGCAGTGGGAGGGCAAGCCGTGATTGAAGGGGTGATGATGCGTTCTCCCCACTACACCATTGTAAGTGTACGGGACCCTCAGGGAAAAATTCAGATGAAGCTAGAAAAGTTTCAAAGCCTCACTGAACGTGTTAAAATTCTAAAATTGCCACTGATTCGGGGGGTGGTGCATTTGGTTGAATCGATGCGCCTTGGATACCGCTCACTCAACTTTTCAAATGAAGTATTCATGGGTGAGGACGAGACGGACAAAAAGAACCGTGGAAAATTCATGAATTTCCTTCTGGCAGCACTGGGCGTGGCTTCGGCTCTTGTGAGCATTGGCTTCACCCTATTTATGCTCAAGGTGCTTCCGCTGTGGGTAGCCAACCAGGCAGCTGAGCTGTGGCCAGTGGTTAAAGAAAACTACTTGCTCTTCAATGCCATCGATGGACTTACAAAAATCACGATCTTCCTCACCTACATCACGGGGATTTCTTTCTTTAAAGACATTTGGCGTGTGTTTCAGTACCACGGTGCCGAGCACAAATCCATTTGGACCTATGAACATGGGCTTGAGCTCACGGTGAAGAACGCACGTAAGCAAACTCGCTTCCACCCCCGCTGTGGAACCAGCTTCATCTTTATTGTGATTTTCATGAGCATCTTTGTGTACACGGTGGTTCCCCCAGCAGATACTTTTGCGATACAGCTTGCGCTGCGCATTGCGGTGATTCCGCTTATTGCAGGGATCAGCTACGAGCTGCTAAAATTCAGTGCTAAATTCCAAAAATCTCGGCTCGTGCAGCTACTCGTTCTCCCTGGTTTACTTATTCAAAGACTCACCACTAAAGAGCCTGAGGACGCTCAACTAGAGGTTGCGCTCAACTCGCTCAAGGAGTCTCTTAAAATGGAGGAAACTCTCGTTGCATGAAAGTTCAACAAATAAAACGCAATAAGCCACGCATCGCTATGCTGATTAGTACGTGGTTCCCGGTGCACACTGGGCAGCAAGTGTACACGGCCAAACTTGCAGAAGCCCTGAGCAAAGAATACGGATATGAAGTAGACATTTTGACACGTGCGATTCGTGGACGAACGACTCTTGAACAAAAAGAACTTGAGAAGGTTCCGGCGCTTCATGTGAAGAAATTTGGATTCAAATCGCACCCATGGAACCTATTTATGCAAGTGGGGTATATGATTTGGGTGTTCTTTAGACTGCTCTGGAAAGGCAAGGATTATTCCATTTATCACGCACAAGGAGCGACCTGTGCGGCAGCGATGAAAGCGGCCTCTTGGTTCACTCGCGTGCCCACACTGGTGACGGTGCATGGCAACCACGTGTTTGAAAAAGCATGGACACTGAAGAAGATTATTCATCGGGTGATGTTTCTTGAAACCAAGTACACGCAGGAAGTGAGCATTGCTGAGAATTTTTTGAAAGCCATCAATGTGAATGAGCGTATTGCGGTGGTGCCCTATGGAGTGAACACGGAACCTTTTGATGCCGCTTCCGTAGCTCGCTCCCCTGAGCAGTTCAACGTGCTGTATGTGGGACGCATCGACACGCAAAAAGGAATCGACAATTTGCTGCGCGCGACCAAGAAAGTGATCGAGTCTAATGGTTTCATTCAGTCGCACAAAGACTTCATGCTCCACCTTGTTGGAGACGGACCTGATCGCAAGGGGCTTGAGCGCATGGCGGAGAAACTTGGCCTCACCAAATTCGTACGTTTTTATGGCTATGTGATGGGAGAAGACCTGGTGCAAATGTACAAGGCTTGTGACCTTTTTGTGTTGCCCTCCCGCACGGAGGCCTTCCCCCTTTCAGTACTCGAGGCCTGTGCAGCGCACCTGCCTATTTTGGCCACCAACACGGGAGATCTTCGTAACGTTGTGATTGAAAATGTGAATGGACATTTGGTGGAACCCGACGATGTGGACGAACTCGCGTACTACCTTGAATACTTTGCTGGAAATCCACATTTGGAGAAACTTGGACAAGGAAGTTATGACCTCGTGGTACAGGAATATTCGTGGGACAAGACCATTCAAAAAATGCTGCGCATCTATGAAAATATGATGACAGAAAAAGCACTCAAACAAATGCGCACCCATGACCACTTTTTGCCCTGGCAGATTCCCGGCATGTTCATGGCAGCACGTGGAAAAAATAAGACATATAAAGGCAAGGCGCCGCTGTGTTTTTGTTTAACGTCGAACCTAGTACAAGCGCATGTCACCGATGAACTGCCACACGAAAATGCAGAGATTCCGATGTTCCTTGAGCGCTTCACCGAGTTTTGTGCGCAGCTCGAAGTACCCAGCACCATTTTCATTCAAAGCGATTTGCTCGAGCCTTTTGCAGAAGAGCTGAAAACTTTACATGAAGGTGGGCACGAGTTAGGAGTGAAAATTTTGGATCAAGAGTGGCTCACGGCACCGATGCGTCGCAGCACCCTTCGCGACTTGCGCAACCGTTTAGACCAGCTCGGGCTCAGTGATGTTCGCATGCTGCGTGTGCCACTGGAACTCAGTGAACAGGATCTTGAAATCATGCATGAGGCTGGCTTCGACAGCTTGCCCACTAGCGAAGATCCCTATCCCCATGTGGAGTTCCACTGGGGCGTGCCTTTTGGACACATTCTCAAAATGAATTTGATGTCCTTCATTAAGTGGGACGACGAAGAGTTGCTCGAAGCAGTGAACCGCCTGCGAGCTTACGAAAAAGACAATGGCGTGCATCCATTCCTGATTTTTGAATGTGACAGCACTGAGTTCACCTCACGCGAAGAACTTGAGCATGCAAGTGGAGAAAACTTCACTCTGCTCTCTAAAAAACTTGCCTTCCTTGGGGAGCACATGGACCTCGAGTACCACACCTTGAGCGAATTCATGAAATCTTGTAAAGTAAGCCCTAAACATGAATAGCTTTTTGTTCACATCGGAATCGGTGACGGAGGGTCATCCGGATAAAATCGCAGACCAAATTTCGGACGCAGTCCTGGATGCAATCCTCGAAAAAGACCCAATGGGACGTGTGGCTTGCGAAACGCTTGTGACCACGGGACTCGTTTTGGTGGCGGGAGAAATCAGTACCAAAACCTATGTGGATATTCCAGGCATCGCGCGCAAAGTGATTGAAGAAATTGGTTATGATGACGCCTCCTACGGCTTTGATTCCAAAGCCTGCAGCGTACTCACGGCTATTGATGAACAAAGCCCAGACATTGCGATGGGAGTGGATACTGGAGGAGCGGGAGACCAAGGAATGATGTTTGGATTCGCTTGTGATGAAACACCAGAGTTTATGCCCTTGCCCATCTCGCTCGCGCACAAACTCACGGCTGCGCTCGCTAAGGCGCGCAAAGAAGGGGTGCTACCCTATCTACGCCCTGATGGAAAGAGCCAAGTCACCGTTGAATACGTGGATGGAAAACCAAAATCTGTACACACCGTGGTGATTTCAACGCAGCACAACCCCGATGTGAGCCAAGAACAAATTCGCGAAGATCTCATTGAAAAAATCATTAAGCCCGTGTGTGGCAAATACCTCAGCGACGCGACTATTTTTCATATTAACCCCACGGGCCGATTCATCATTGGTGGGCCTCCCGGGGATAGTGGACTAACGGGTCGTAAAATCATTGTGGACACCTACGGAGGTATGGGCCACCACGGAGGTGGAGCCTTTTCTGGGAAGGATCCGTCTAAAGTGGATCGCAGCGCGGCGTACATGGCCCGCTACATCGCTAAGAACCTTGTGGCCGCTGGGCTTGCGAGCAAATGTGAAGTTCAGCTCGCCTACGCTATAGGAGTGGCTGAGCCCGTTTCCATTTATGTAAATACTTTTGGAACAGGAAGTGTCCCTGAAGAAAAAATTGTCGAGCTCATTCGCAAAAACTTTGAGCTCACACCCAAGGGAATCATCGAGAGCTTAAATTTACGTCGCCCGATCTACCGTAGCACTGCCGCCTATGGGCATTTTGGCCGCGAATTAGAGGCGTTCACATGGGAACGTGTGAACAAGGCTGATGCGCTCAAGCGAGGGCTTTAAAACTGCAATTTACGTAAACAAAAACCCCGGCGAAGAGCCGGGGTTTTATTTTCATTCTTAGCCTCTCTTAGAAGTACATGTTGTAGAGGATCTTAATAGCTTCTGCACGGGTGATCGAAGCACCTGCATTGAAGCACATTCCCCCATCACACTCGCTTCCTGAAACAAACTCCCACTCGGTTGCTAAAGTTACCAACTCAGCGTACCAAGCAGAGGTATCTAGATCTTCGTAAGCATCGGTTACGTCACTAGCCATAATAGAGTCCGCCTCTTCCTGCATTCCATCCATCAAGTAAAGATAGAGGTTCACAGACATTTGGAGGAACTCTGCGCGGTTGATTTCTTCACTTGGCTCGTAGGTTCCGTCAGGGTTTCCTTCAACGATGCCAAGGTCTTTGAGGCCTGCAACGTATCCGGCGTACCATGCGTCCATATCTACATCTTCAAATGGATCTTTACTAGGATCGCTAGGCTCAGAAACTGAGTAGATTCTCCACAGAATCGCAGCAGCTTCTGCGCGGTTTAGATTTCCGTCTGGACTGAAGCTTCCATCAGGATTTCCTTGTGCAACTCCAGCTTCCGCCATTACTTGTATTTCCCACTGCGCCCAGTGTCCATCGGTATCGGTGAACTCAACCTCTTCCATTTCATCAGTAGTGTCTTCGTCATCGCTAGTATCGTCAGTGGTTTCGTTTTCATCGGTAGTGTCGTCCGTGGTCGTGTCGTTTTCATCACTGGTGTCTTCTTCGTCTGTAACCGTATCATCGCTGTCGCTCGTGAAGCTAACGGTCAAAGTCACTTCATCGGTGAGTGTACCGGTGCGTCCGCTTCCGTACGCACGGAGTTGATAGGTAACCACATCTCCTTCTTCTACGTCTTCATCTACAAAGGTTTCTACCCCTGCTGCAACGGTTGCGTACACAGTACCGTTAACAGGCAGTGGGTCGGTTCCCTTGAGAATTTGAATTTCAGTGGTGTCGTCGTCTGGATCGTTCCAGTTGAGTACCACGGCTCCATCTTGATTTTCAGCAGTGAGGCCAGTAGGAGTTCCTACGGTTACGCTCACTGTATTTCCCACGATTGTGCTAGCGGGCACGTTCACATCTTTTTGAATTTCATTTCCTGCTCCAATGGTGAGTACCACGGTGTAAATGTTCGTAGACCCGGTGCTAGATGGGTTTCGAATATTCTGAAGAGTGAATGACTTGGTTCCACCGGAAGTATTGGATGTGTTGTTTTCCGTCAATGTCACGACCTGTCCACTTCGAGTCGCTGTCCAGTTCGCAGCCGTTAGTCCACTTGTGAGTATGGGGGTCTGTGAAGTTCCAAAGTCCGTAAGATCGAATCCATTTGGAAAAGTCACTACGATCTTTCCTTGTTGAGGAATGCTCGCTGTGCTGGTGAAGTTGACGGTCACATTCCCAGTTGCTCCCACGCTGGTTGAAGCAGGAGCTACACTAACTCCAGTCAGAGTTCCAGCATTTACTGGCTGGCTGATGGTATTGGTGGTTGGACGGAAAGTATTGTTTGAAGAAGTGTTGGCATCTACCTGAATCAAGGATTTGTTGCTAGTGGCGTTCATCGCGTACGCAGAAGCGATCTTCAAACCTGAAACCGTTACGGTCTCTCCGTTTGCGTCGTCTCCTCCTCCAGTTAAGAGGGTGAACGTTGCAATGGTTTTAGACCCGTTATAAGTAACGGCAGGTGTTCCTGTGGCTCCAAAGGTTCCACCAATAGTTACCACCGTTACAGAGTTATCAAAAGCCAAGCTTGGATAGTCCACTGTGTTAATGGCGATATCAAAGCTTTCGGTATCAGCGATATCATCACCTCCGTTAGAAGAAATGGTGATCATACCTAAGGTCTCAGAAGCATTTCCTACGACTGGTATCGTAGCATCTCCTCCAAGAGTGTCTCCTCCAGTAACGTTGAAGTCACCGGCGGCAGCAAAGGCGGATGCTGTCCCAAGGATAAAGAAAGCTCCTACCGCCAGCAAGGAGTTTAACAGGGTTCTAACCCTAAATAGGCGTGGTGTATCTAGCATGTGTGGAGAACTTAAGAATAAATGGCTGCGCGAATTATCTACCTCAAAAAGACTTAGAGCAAACGGGCTCCAAGCCTTTCATTTGACGAGGCTTGTATTGTGTTTTGGATATGAGGCACTCGAGAACTAGAGCGCGTCAGAAAACATACGGTATAAAATCACCGTTGCTTCCGCGCGTGTGATGGAACTGGCTGCATTGAAGCAGCGCCCTTCACTGCACACAGATCCCTGCACGAATTCCCACTCTGTTGCTAGCGTAACCACTGGTGCATACCAAGCCGCGGTGTCGAGGTCATTGTAAACATCAGTCATCTCGCCTTCCATGATTTGGGTAGCTGTTGATTCTAGGTCTTCATTTACATGCAAGTACACATTCATCGCTAGCTGAAGGAATTCCGCACGGTTGATAGATTCTGCCGGCTCGTAGCTTCCATCGGGGTTCCCTTCCACAAGGCTCAAATCTTTGAGCTCAGTGATGTAAGCGGCATACCATGCCTCCATGTCCACATCGGTGAAGGGGTCAGCCCAGGCTACGTCAGGGTCTCCCATATCCAGTACACGCCACAAGAGGGCGGCAGCTTCTGCGCGGTTCAAATCTCCTTCGGGATTAAAGCTACCATCGGGGTTTCCTTCCACAATGCCACCTTCCGCCATGGCCGTTATTTCAGTTTCCGCCCAGTGCCCTTCAATATCATTCAAGTCCACTTCAATAACTTCATCGGTCTCACCTGTGGTTTCGTCGTCTACTGTCGTGTCGTCTTCAGTGTCTACTTCGTCGTCAGTGGTGTCGGCTCCATCCGTAGTGTCATCAGTGCTATCGTCAGAAGAACCCACCGTAAATGTCACTTCATCGGTGAGGTCGCCATAGGTGCTTCCACTGGTGGCACGAAGCTGATAGGTCACAACGTCGCCTTCTTCCACATCGGTATCGGTGTAGGTTTCAGTTCCTACGGGGACTTCGGTGAGTGCGGTTCCATCCACTGGAAGGGGCGCTATACCACGCAAAATTTGAACAGTGGTGGTGTCGTCATCAGGATCGGTCCAGGTGAGCACCACTCCATTTCCGTCTTCTGCGTCAGTGATTTCTAGATTGGTGGGTTCTCCAACCGTTATACTAGAGCTTGCTTCTGTAATCGTGTCTCCAGGCACTGCTGTGTCTGTTTCAATACTATTTCCTGAACTGTCTTTAGTGGTGATCGTGTAGTTGCTGGTGGTTCCTGTGGTAGATGGGTTGCGAACGGGCACCACTTCAAAACTCAAAGCGCCAGCACTCGTAGCACTGCCACCCGACTGCGTATACGTCACCGTCTGGCCTGCTACGCTCGCGGTCCATGTCCCTGACATACCTGAAAGGCGCTGAGCTGTGGTTGATCCAAGACTAGAAAGGTCAAACCCGGAAGGGTAGGTGATGGAAATCTTACCTCCACTAGGGATTTGAATGCTGGTGGTTAAGAAAACTGTGTGGGTGGTGCTTTGATTCTGTGCGTAGGTGTAGAAAGTTAGATTGGTAGACGCCAAAGGATCCGCGCTCACGTTCACTGTGTCAGAGCCGCTGGGATTGGTGTCACCTCCGTTTGCCGTTGCGCCTCCAAAGGCAAAGCTAGAGGCTGCGTTGGCATAGGTAGGAATGTTGTTAGCCGTGATGAGGAAGCGAATGGTCTCAGCCCCGTTATTGGGTGCTCCCCAGGTGCTTACATCCCATTTAACGGTGATGGTGCGTACAGAGGTAGCGTATTGACCATTTCCTGCCCCTGCTGTGATAGCGGTTTCGTTGGTCGCATCGTTATTGGCATCTCCATCGTTTTCAACGGTGAAAGTGAGAGCGCTCCATTGTGGAAAATTGTCGGGGAGCGTGAGGGTAAGTGTATCTCCATCTGCCCAGGTTTGTTGCGCGGTGTCTACAGTGTACTCAATTTCCAAAGATACATGTGTGCCCACGGTTGCTGTGGTTTGAACCACATCGTAAACACTGGCCGCAAAGGCCACATTCGCCCCTAAAGTAAAGAACAAGAGGGATGCGAGCGTGCTTTGCCCGAGGATTCGCTTTAAATTCACCATGGCGTGACGAGTTAAGGGAGTAAAGGTTAGTTGATGAGACCGTGGTCAAGTTTGTAATCTTCAATTTCTTGCTTGAGCTCGCTTAAGAATGCTAAATGCTCTGCAGAGGTGTCGCCGGTGGTCGCTGAGGCATAGGTATCGAGGGCGATTTGAGCGTTTTCTGGGTCGTCTGCTTTCAAAAGGATGCGAACAGCATCGGAGGCCGCCTCTCCGCTGGATTGCGAGTTTTGGAAGTAAACCATGATATTTTCTGCAGCCAAGTCGTACTCTTCCACTTTTTCGTAGATGGAAGCCAAATTGTTATAAACCACTAAATTATCAGGGTTTGCGTCCAAAGATTTCTTGTAGTATTTGACCGCTTTCTTAAAATCTTCTAGAGCGTCGTAGCGGAAGGCAATTTCTGCAAGGGCTTCATAGTCGTCAGGATTCTCTTCTAGCTTAAGTTCATTTTCTTCAATTAGGTCATATTGGTGTTGAATCCACCCCTCATCAAGGTGGCTAATGTCTCCTTGCCATTTTGGGTTTCCACAGGCGTTTAGAATAACGGTTGAAAGGGCAAGCGAGACTAGAACAGATTTCGTTTTCATAGGTATTATTAGGCTCTGCGATTATACCTTTTTTGGAAAATAAAAAAACCCCCCGCTCATTTCTGAGCGAGGGGTTCCTCGGTCTTAAGCCTAAGCTGTCAGACCAATGATGTTACCCAAGAATTAGTAGGTAAGGGTGTTACCAGTAACTCGTGAAGATACATCTCCAAGCCACTTAACAGTAGCGTTGGTGTCATGCCACCAGAAGTCTCCAGCAGTGATAGTTTGAACATCACCAGAAGTTACTGAGCTTCCTGCGTCCATAGAGAAGGTTACAGGGTCATCAGATCCTGAATCTTCGTTAAGGAGAGCAGAGCTGTTCACATGGAGAGTGTAAGTCTCGGTGGTTCCCTTAGCCACTTCAATTGCAGTGGTTGGGATGAAGGTCACAGTCGCGGTGCTGGTAGCAGAAGCTCCGTTTGTAGAGCTTTCCCAGAATCCAACAGCGAGAGTAGTGTTTCCTTCCTTGAGGTCAGCCTGAGAAGGTGAACCTGCGTTAGCAGTGTTGTTAGCGTAGGTATCAACGTCTCCGTCAGTGCTTACATCAACAACGATCTTTTCGTTGTATGCAAGTACGTCGTCAACTTGGATGACATCGTTGGTGATGGTTCCAGGGAGTGCATCGAGCTCGATAGAGAAGAACTTCTCTCCGGCAACTGCACCCGCAACTGCAACATCACAACGGTACCATTCTCCTGATACAAGAGTAGATTGGTCAGCTCCACAAAGTGCTTGTGAAAGAGCCACTCCACCAGTATTAGGATCAGCAGTAGCTGTGTTGATTACGTTGGTCTTAAGACCAGCGAAGGTAACTGCATTGTCTGCACCAGAGTCTACGAAGCGGATCCAGAATGATACGCGAGCGTAGTCAACTACATCGTTGGTGAATTGACCAACGAATACAGAGTCGCTAGCGAGGTAGTTAGAGAGGGTAACGGTAGAACCGCTTCCATCAACCATAGTACCAGCAGCGGTAGTAGTGGTAGGTGCAGCATTGTTAGCTCCAGCTGAATCGAATCCAGCTACAGAGCTAGCTTCTTGAGCAGCACGAACTTGTACGAGTTCCTTAGCGTTAGCAGAAACGTTGAACACGAATGCGCTATCGTCTGAAGTTACGGTACGAGTTCCGCTAGCTGAAGATGAAGCCAAAGCCAAGGTAGGCTTGGTTTCGTATACGTACATTGGGTTGGTCGTGTCGAGGTATCCATCTCCTGGGAGGATGTAGAGAACGTCATCGTTATCTGCAGAGCTCTTTGTAGAGGTTACATCGGCAGTCGCATTGTCAATGAGCATAACAGTAAGGGTGTCTTCCGTAGCACCGTCAGCTTGCGCAGCGGTTACAACGTAGATTTCATCCGTACCAACGGTACAAGTTGCATCGTCACCAGTAGAAGTACAGATCAAAGTACCAACTGGGAAGATTACATCAGGATCAGCTCCAGCTTCGTTGTCGAAGAGGAGAGTTTGGTTAACTCCAAGAGCTGCAGCGGTTCCCGCTCCGTCGATTTCCTTAGAGGAATCGGTCCAGGTCAGAGATCCGAGGTCGAGATCAGATGTAGCGAGTACATCGTTGTCGAGCTTGTCAGCCTTGTAAGTTTCTCCGCTTGATTCAGCACGAGCCTCAAAGTTGTTGAGGGCAAGGTCAAGACGTACAGGGTCACCTGCAGTAGCTTGTCCGCTTGCAATGCTGTTAAGGTCAGCGGTTACTTCAACCGTAGCGCTTCCATCCTTCTCAACGTAGAGGTCGAGGTCGGTGAAGGTTGCGTTACCAGATACGAGAGATGCAGAGTCAGTAACGGTGTTACCATCTGAATCTTCGTAAGTGAGGTATACCTTGTTAACTTGGTTGTCGTATTCACCGAGGTCAGCATCAGCAACTCCGTTTTGGTCTGCGCTTACAGCGAGCTTACGAACGGTGAATGCTTCAGAAGTACTGGTGAACTTGAACATAGAAGCAGAAACATCGTCTGTGTCAGCAACTGCGAGATCTTCTCGAGCAGTTGAAGGGTCAACAGAAACGGTGATTGAACCTCCATTGGTTACTACAACCCATGAAGTAGCGGTCGTAGCAGATGGAGCGTTAACCGTTCCAGTAGCAGAGATGGTGTTTCCTTCTTCGTCTTCAACTACAACGTTAGAAGCAGAAGTTACCTTGAAGGCAATGCTTTCTGCGTTGTTGTTCTTGAAGGCATCAGATTTAACGTTACCTACAACCGTGTAAACTGGGCTATCTCCAGCTGGGATTGTGAGGTCAAGATTGTCCATGGTTACGAGACCAGTAGAAGCAGTTACGCTTGCTGAGCTGTCTTCAACCATTTCTCCATCTTCATCAACGAGCCAAACGCTTCCTACAACTTCGTTAACGTTAACTGCGTTGTCAACTCCTGGAGTTCCAGCAGTTGAAGCGAAGGTAGAACCTCCGTCTTCATCGATGGTTCCAACGAGTGAAACGCTGGTAACACGACAATCAGATGCATTTCCACAGGCCATAACGATACCAGTGAAAGGAACGTCTTCAGTTCCCTTAACGTAGTTGGTACCACCAGCTACTGGGGTAGATGCAAGAGAGAGTGCGAGTGAAGGAGTGCGGATCGTCATGGTCTTACCAGTAACTGGAGACGCAGGAACGAGTACCGTGCTGTTTGTGAGGGTCTTGTTGTTAACATCTTTCATTTGAGGGTAGGTCGTTCCAAGAGCAAGAGCTCCTACAACGGTCATTCCATCAAGAGCGGTGTCGTTACGAACATCGGTGGTCAAAGCCAAGTCGAGTTCTTCTCCGGCATCCATTTCGAAGTCTTCAGTGAAGAGATGGTAAGCAGTAGCTCCATCAGTTCCATCGGTGATGTTGGTTCCACCAATGGTTTGCTTGAACACGCTTGAATCTACACCTGCGAAGAGGCCAGATTCAGTTTCGTTGTTCCAGATCTTAACATCAGTGAAGTTTGCAGCATCATCGCTGTCTTGCCAGAGACCTTCGTCGGTATCAGAACCTTCAGAAGCGGTAAGACTGATTGGGAAGCTGTCGAATGTAACATCAGTTACAGAAACGATGTTGAAGTCAAGGAGGTGTACGTCCTTAGCGTTGGTAGCGATGTCATCAGCTGCAGGTCCGTTAGAAGAAATGGTTACATCTCCTCCTTCGAGAACTGAGTAAGAACAGTCACCAGCGGTAGAAGTACAGCTGTCTCCGTCGTAAGTGGTTCGAGTAACTTGCATACCGAATCCGTAGAGACCTCCACGAGCGAGAACATCAGTGTTCTGATCGATAGAAATCTTAACAGTGTCATCAGTACGTCCAGTGTTGAAGTCAGCTACAACGTAGAAGCTCTTGGTTCCTCCCTTAGCGATACAGTAACCATCTGAGTTTTCACACTCATCTGATTCTGAATCCCATTCTCCGTCGATAACGAAGCGGGCAACGTCGAGGTCATCTACTCCAGCAACTTCAGCGATAGGTTCTGCATCATCTCCAACAACGTAAAGTTCGAAGTTTTCGATGTCAGCAGTATTAACGCTTCCTGAAACGTATACTCCGATTTCTTCAAGACCAGCAGCTTCAGTAGCTGAGGTTACCTTGAACTTACCGATAGTAGCGTCATCTTCTCCAACTTCAGAGTTTTCAACAGTTCCGTTCTTTTCGAAGGTAACTGATCCAGCGTCTGTAGAAGAGATGTCGTGCTTTTCAGCTTGAAGTGGGAAGTCTCCGTCAACGGAAGCTCCGTATGCTTCAACCTTAGAAGCGCTAACGATTTCGAGACCTACCTCACTTGCAGTGGTGTATTCACCCATGTCCATACGAACAGAGAGAGTGCGAGTATCTCCATCTTCGATTTCTACATCGTAGGTGAAGGTTACTTCGTTATCGGTAGAGCTGAAAGTGGTTCCAGAAGTAAGACGAGTGCTTCCTTCGTAGAGGTACACTTGGTGAGCAGAAGAAAGAGAGCTGATTCCGTATTGGTGAACGGTGATTGAATCAACCGTTACATCACCATCTTCAGCAGTGAAGTCCCAAGCTGCCAACTCTACAGAAGTAGCGTTAGAAGGGATGGTCATCATATCTGGAGAATCATTGCTCACTTCAACCATAAGATCACCTTCGCTGGTGGTGGTGTCATCATCGTCGTCATCGCCAAGATCGCGCCATTCAGGCTCTTGAGCGTTGTTAACTACGATGGCAGCTTGTCCACGAGTGAAGTTGTATCCAGGGTAGAAGTAACCGTTTTCAAATCCGTTTACTACGCTCCAAGACCAAGCAGTGCTTACATAGTAAGTGTCTGCCTTTTCGTACCATTCCCCGAGATCAACGTCTGGGAAATTGTCGAGGCCATCAGAAACAGAAGTAAGACCGAAAGTTTCAACGGCGAGCTTAGCTCCTTCAGCACGAGTAAGTGCTGCGTCTGGGTCGTACTTACCAGTGAGGTCTCCATCAGCGTCTGTTCGTCCGCTTACGATACCGTAAGCTTCAGCAGAACAAACGTATTCATAGAGGTCATGGGTAGTAGGAACATCGGTGAAGTCTGTTTCACAGTCTTCCACGAGATCGAGACCGCTACCAAGCAAGAAAATCTTCGCTGCTTGAGCGCGAGTCAAGGAATCATCTGCTCCGAAGTCTCCATTTTCATAACCGGTCATCCAACCTTCATCAGCAGCTTCCATGATTGCATCGTATGCATAGTGATCTTCATCGAGATCATCGTATGCAGAAGCAATTCCGGTGAAGCTTACCAAAGAGGTAAGTACAGCGAGAACGCTGAGACCTGCTATGGACTTTTGGATCTTTCGGAAAGCGAAAGAGATATCCATAAAATAAGGATTAATATAAAGATATAAAACATCTGAGTCGTTCAGTACTCAGATAAACAGAATAAGCAACAATAAAAAGGCCAGAATAAGCTAGGTATCCACCTCTTCGACCTAAAAAGAGATAGACTCGTAAGAGATAAAAAGTTTTTGTTTGATCCGAGATTTCAAGGAACGAAGACTATAAGGATCGTAAGTGAAGGAAAGGTTTCTCGTGATTTTGTCTACTTTCACTTGCTGTCTACTTGAACGCCTCGAGTAGACAATGTGTTACTTTTTCTGTGTTGACAGATGTCCTGATATTGTGTGGCAGTCCCAAGGGGATTCGAACCCCTGTTACCGGAATGAGAATCCAGTGTCCTAACCCCTAGACGATGGGACCTAAATGGACGCTGCTTTGGACAGCGTGTTTCAAACAACTTCGGACAGTTTATTTAGACTTGTCTATTCTTTCAAGATTTTTGTAGACAATGTGGACGAAAGCTTGACAAGTCGCGAGCGACTATACACTACGATCTGTATAGGTGACCAGTAAAAATGTTGATTAATCAACATTGCATTTATGTGTATATATAAACGTTTCTAACACTATTTTCATAACAATGATTTATTATTTAATTTCGAATATTAAAATAAATGCATATTTGTAAATAATCTTTTGTATAGGCGGTGTATAGTCGAAATTTGTCTACATTAACAGGTTAAAATAGCTATTTCACAATTATTCCGCCTATACACGCAAATTTCACCTATACACGAGTTTTAATTCTGACTAATCAAACCTTTACTTTCCCCTTAAGAAAGCCACTTTAACAGGTAACCACCTACTACTTTGATTTGACTTGCTTTTTATTACTTTTATTGTATTTTACTCATTGCATTTGTAGCAATTTCCAATAGAGTGTGGCTATGAACGATTTTTACTCAGTACTCGGTGTTGAAAAAAACGCCACAGAATCCGATATAAAGCGAGCGTATCGAAAAAAGGCTCAGCAGTACCACCCGGACAAAAACCCCGGTAATAAAGAAGCTGAAGCGAAATTTAAAGAAGTACAGCAGGCGTACGACGTGCTTGGTGATTCGCAGAAGCGTTCCCAGTATGATCAGTACGGTAGCGTGGGGGACAATGGTTTCCCGGGCGGAGGCGCGGGCTTCAACCCCAATGACTTTGGCGGCTTCGCGGATATTTTCGAAAGCTTCTTCGGTCAAGGATTTGGCGGTGGGGGGCGCAGCCCAAAGAAACCAGGCCCCACCCGTGGTAAGGATATTGAAACTGAGCTCACCGTTAAGTTTGAGGAGGCGGTGTTTGGGACAACCAAGCACTTGGAGATCACTAAGCCTGAAGTGTGCGATCACTGTAGCGGAAAGGGAAGCGAACCTGGCACGACAGTGAAGACATGTCCGCAGTGTAATGGACAGGGCCAAGTACGCTCCACAAGACAAACTATTTTGGGCGCGATTAGCAGTGTACATGTGTGTCCACAGTGTCAAGGTCGTGGCGAGATTCCAGATAAGATGTGTACAAAATGCAATGGACAGACGCGTATTCGAAAGAGCATGGAAGTGGATGTGAACATTCCTAAGGGAATTGAAGACGGCACGACCATCCGCTTAAAAGGAAAGGGGGCGGCCGGCCTGATGGGCGGAGAGTATGGCGATTTGTTTTTGCATATTTCAGTGGCGCCTCACCCTAAGTTTTCTCGAGAAGGGAAGACGATCTACTCTAGCGAACTCATTCCCCTCGTGCAGGCTGTACTGGGAGCTACTATTAAGGTAGATACCATCCATGGAAAGGAAAACTTGAAGATCCCTGCAGGCACTCAAGATGGAACCGTGCTCACTATTAAAGGGAAGGGGTCTCCTTCGCTCAAGTCAGATTCTTTGGGTGACCATAAGGTTACCTTGCACCTTAAGATACCTGAAAAGCTTACTAAGAAGGAGCGTGAACTTTATGAACAGTTGGCCAGTGAAGGTGGCAATGAGGTGAATAAAGGTGGCTGGTTCTAGAGTTTTGCACGAACAACTTGTCGAAGATTGTGCAAAAGTTTTTTGCTGTGGATAAGGGACATTCAAACCTGTTGAGTCGTCAAAAAACGCTGTCGCCGCGGACAGACGAAGGGTGTCGAACTTTGTGCGAAAGGTGGTGGGTCAGCCGAGAAGACGCTCGCTTCGCTCGCTATTATTCGAACTCGGGACCTACTAAAATAAATCCCACGCAAGGTGGACTCCATTTTATGGTGGGTCAGCCGAGAATCGAACTCGGGACCATCAGCTTAAAAGGCTGTTGCTCTACCGACTGAGCTACTGACCCACGATATACTAACTGCCGTATTTTATGGATGGAGCTTGTGAGATGCAAGCTATTCTTCAGTTCGGTTGAAAAGACTCACCACAACCAGGGCAAGAACAGGTAAAGCAAACCAGATGTTGTAGTTATCTACTATGGCTTTGATGAACTGGGACTCTTGATAGAGGTTGGTTTCGAAACCTGCACGGATACTGCCAGTAACAAAAGATCCACCCGTTAAGTACACTAAAATGGTGCTAACCATGAGACCGGCGTTGAGGAACCCAAAGGAGAGATTACCCAAAATGCGGGTCACAACAGATTGCTCGGGGAGCACATCCACCACAAAGCCCCCCTTTATAGCCAGGAGGACGATGGTTAGCACGAAGGTGAAAATCTTGATGAGAACGAGGGCCTGGTCGCCCACTTCACCTTGAAGTGCAGGAGCGGTGGGCAGGAGATAAGTTTGGAGCAGGTTACCAATTCCATCGGCCGTGAGAATGGCCATATAGGTGGAAATCAGCATTTTGATAGTCTGATTCCTTCCAATAATAAAACTGTACGCAATAACTATTACGAAGAAAACTAGAATGAAGAGGTCCCAAGATAGTCGTACGTTATCCACGGCGTGAGTGAAAAAACTGGGGTCATTCTAACAAAAAGTATTCGGGATCACAAAATTAATCTCATTTCAGGTTTGGATAGGCGCTGACTAGTCGGACTTCTGTCAACTAGTCAAATTTTGGATTTTGACTAGTCGGAGTTTTGCACAATTTAAGGTTAGTAAAAAATTCTGACTAGTCGGAATGGACATGTTGATTAATCAACATTCCACCTATACAGAATGTTATAATTCTGACTAGTCGGATTGCATTTTTCCTTTACAATAAGCCAAATTTCACCTATACACTTGTGATAAGGCGACACTTTGTGTTCTAATCACCTTTCTAATGAATAAAGACTTTCTCACTTTGGAGGAAGCTGCCCATGCTCTAAAAAAGTCTACCCAGACTATTCGACGCATGATTAAGAAGGGTGAACTCCAAGCCCAACGGGTACGAACCCCGCAAGGCTTTCATTATGTGGTGAGGCGGGATGATATTGTGCCAGTGGAGTCAGAGGCACCTAAGGCGGAAGAAACTGTAGAAAATGTGTTTTATAATTCGCCTATACAAAATGCTGAAGAATCGCAGCAAGAAGAGCCAAATGACGTGTTGACTAATCAAACTCAAATTTTGACTAATCAAAACCAAGTTCAGCCAGTTCCAGGGCCAGTCCAAGTACCCCTAGACAAAAATCAGCCAATTACATTCTACTTTCCACCCCTCCCCCCTGCCCCTAGCGTGGAAGCTAAAGACTTGCTCCGCCTCATTGAAAGGCAGCACCGAGAACATTTAGGACTCATTCGAATCATTGAACGACTCCAAGAGGAACTGCATCACGAAAGACAAAAGCACGGGAATCAAGGCGAATGAGTTGCGGTGAGTGGAGCCGAGATTTAGACTTTGGGCGATTTCCCATATCAATGAAGCTTTTCGACAATCCTTGGGGGTTCTCGGTTGAACATACCAACCCCTTCCAACTCTTTTCGCTTCTCCAAGAGGTCGCGCTGACGACTCAAAGCCCGCGAGACATCGTGGACTTGTCGCGAGGGGATCCTGGGTATGGGTTTAGCCCCTCTGTACGGGGACGGGAATTTTTGTCGTTTTTGCTGTTCCTCGATACGAAGCTCAACAATGCAAAGCACCTGTTTGTGGATAATGCTGCGGAAGACGAAAAACAAATTCTGGAAGAAATCGCCGTGTTCGCCCAAAGTGCCTACGTCCCTGCCCTAGCAACCCGTTACTTGGGGGACCTCAGTGAATTCATTCAACGTTGCATTCAAATCGCTCGAGAGGAAGGCGTGGATATGCGGCCCTTTGATGTACTCATGGAGATCTTCAAACATTCGACCATTAGCGGCGGGACTTACCACGACCCACGAGGAGAAAAACTGGTACGCATGATCATTGCTTGGTGGCACAAAAAAACTGTGAAGACGCCGTTTAATTACGATGATTTGATCTTCACTTCAGGAGCGTCGCACGCGATTGGAACTATTTTTAAACTGCTCGGGCAAGAGGGACTGCAATTCCTCACTCACGGCGATAGTGTGCTGATCTCCTCCCCTGCTTACAATCCGTACAACGCCATCTTGCAGCACCGCGGACTCCAGACCGTGAGTATCTCTATTGACCCCATCACGGGTAAACTGGAGGACCGAGCGCACGAGACTTTGAAGAAAGCGAAGGGAATTAAGGTTTTGATTTTGATTGATCCTAATAATCCAACTGGGTTCTCTATGGACGAAGAAACCATGGAAACTTTGGCGAAGTTTGCTAAGGAACAGGATGCGCTCATCATAACGGACGAGGTTTACAGCGCCTTTTTTGAGGACAGAAAGTCGATTATAGATTTGTGCCCTGAACGAACGCTGCGTATTCAAGCGCGCTCTAAGATTGAACGAAGCACGGGGCTACGATTCGGAGACATCTTGATCTGCCCTGAAACGAATAAGTATTTAACGGAAGTACGGCTCAAAGATTTGCTGCCAGAAGGACAAGATTTCAAGAAGGCGTTTCTCTTTGCTAAGGGGCCTGGAGGCGTGCACGGAGAATTCCAGCATACGACCTTTGTGACGGGACCCGATCAGTACCTGGGCGCCGCGCACATTTTACTCGGTGAAGAAGAACGAAAAAAGTACCGCGAAACCATGCGTAAGAATCACGAGGTTTTCAACAAGACTTTGGGACTCCCCCATCAAGGAAATCTGTATTACGTGATGTTTGACATGAACGACGTGCCCGGCTGCACCACTCAGGACCTCCCCCCAGAACAAAAAATCTATGACCTGGCGAAGCTTGGTGTCATCTACATTCCTGCGAATTTGTTTTTCTCTGAAGAAGACCGTGCATTAAAGAGCCGTGCTCACACCGTGCGGGCCTCACTGGCCAACGCCACCCCTGAAAAAATCAAGCAAGCCGCTGAAATCACGCGGCAGTATCTTACTCATTAATCCACCCTGCCCCATGTCTCTTTTTGAAAACACGCTCAAGCAAATTCGAAAGGCCTCTGAGCTTATGCAATTGCACTCACACATTGAAGAAGTTTTGAGCCACCCAGAGCGTATTATTGAAGTGAGTTTGCCCGTGGTAATGGACAATGGACAACTCCGAGTTTTCCAAGCGTTCCGTGTCCAGCACAACAGCATCCGTGGACCTTATAAAGGGGGTATTCGCTACCACCCACAAGTGGACATGGACGAGGTGAAAGCGCTGTCTACTTGGATGACCATGAAGTGCGCCGTGGTGGGCATTCCACTGGGAGGCGCGAAGGGAGGAATCGTGATGGATCCCAAGGCCTTGTCGCCTCGTGAACTTGAGGCCGTTACACGCGAATACGCGCGAGCGATGACTCCATTCATTGGACCAGAAATGGACGTACCTGCGCCGGACGTTTACACGAACTCTCAAATCATGGCGTGGATTGCGGACGAGTACAGCAAGATCAAAGGACACAACGTGCTTGGAGTGGTGACTGGTAAGGCGATTGAAACAGGAGGATCCCTGGGCCGCGACACCGCGACCAGCCAAGGAGGAGTCTACGTGATTGAGGAATATTTGAAGAGCATTGGAAAAAATCCTCAAGGAATGACCGTGGTGGTGCAAGGATTCGGGAACGCGGGTTCACACGTGGCTCGCCTGCTTTCGGAGCTAGGAATGAAAGTAATTGCGGTTTCGGACTCTAAGAGTGGTTTGCACTGCGCGGACGGCATCGACCCCAATGCAGCAATTGCCTGCAAGGCTGAGAAAGGCCAAGTGGGTGAATGCACGCCCGTGGGCGCCGTTTGTAACATTGTGAGCAACGAAGAGCTGCTCGCCCTCCCCTGCGACATTTTGGTGCTGTCTGCCCTGGAAAATCAGGTTCGAGTGGACAATGCAGACAACGTGAAAGCGGGTCTAGTCGTGGAGCTGGCGAACGGTCCCGTGACGCCGGAGGCGGACGAGATTTTGGCGAAGAAAGGCATCCCCGTGATTCCCGATATTTTGGCGAATGCCGGAGGGGTGACCGTGAGCTACTTCGAACTCGTGCAGAACCAAATGAACTACTATTGGTCGCTGGAAGAGGTTTTGGCGAAGTTGAAGCCGATCATGCAAAACGCGTGGAAGGACGTGAAGGCGAATGCCGACAAGTTCAAATGCACCTACCGTGAAGCCGCCTTCATCACTGCCCTACGCAAGCTTGAGGCGGCGATTGCGATGAGACGCGGGAGGTAATTCTCGTAATAAACAGACCAAGCGAGTATTCTTGTTGTAGTAATCTTCAAGTTTAAAGATGTCTAAAAAAATTCTCGCTCTTGGTGGCAAGCTTAGTGCTTTTTCACTGGCCCTGTCGCCCGTGCTACTGGCGGTACTCATTGTATTGGTTCAAATCATCCTGCAGTTTTTCTTGTTCGGTGAGAATTTAACTACTGGCAAAGGTCCTGGACCCACAGAACACTTCGCCTGCTTCGTTCCAGGAAATGGTTGGACGAATTGTGGCTTAACTGGATTGTTTTTAAACTTAATGTTCTCGTTTTTCTTTGCCTTCCCTGTGTTTTTCATGGCTTTAATGGCGTCTTTTTTTACCCCTGAACTGCATTCAGCAGTAAGCCTGGGAAGTTTAGTGATGATGATTGTCGTGGTCTATATGGCTTTGATGGTGGAATCAAAATTCTTTCCTCAGCTCCACAAAACCGCTAAACGTCGTTTACACATTTTATTTGTCCTGGTAAGTGCTTTACTATTCTTGGTTGGAATCCTGTGGCCCTGGCACGAGGAGATTCTAGACATCATCACGGTTTAGGCGATTCACTCACGTGAGTAAGACACACAACATAATCAAATAAGGCAAGGTGCCAAGGGACTTCCCTTGCGCAAGCCATCCATTAATGTAAAAATTCCGCCATGAAATACATCTATGCATTCGCAGAAGGGAACAAAGACATGCGCGACCTTCTGGGAGGAAAAGGCGCAAACCTCGCTGAAATGACCAATATGGGTCTCCCCGTTCCTCCGGGATTCACCATCACAACCGAAGCTTGTAATTATTATTTAGAGAATGGTGATTACCCTGTGGGGTTCTTTGATGAGATGAACGAGAAGCTAGATGAGCTGCAGCACACGATGCAAAAGAACTTTGGAGACCGAAACAATCCACTGCTCGTGTCTGTGCGAAGCGGAGCGCGTGTGTCGATGCCAGGAATGATGGACACCATTTTGAACCTGGGACTCAACGATGAAACCGTGGAAGGACTCATTGATAAAACCAACAACGAACGGTTCTCGTACGACTCGTATCGACGCTTCGTGACGATGTACGGAAACGTGGTGCTCAACATTCCTCATGATCATTTTGAGGAAGCTCTTGAGATGGCGAAGAAGACCAAGGGCGTGACTTTGGACACTGACATGACTGCAGAAGACTGGAAGAAGCTTGTGGGTGTGTTTAAGCAAATTGTGCTGGACTTCAGTGGCAAACCCTTTCCTGAAGATCCGAAAGAACAACTCAAAGGAGCTATCGTGGCCGTGTTCAATTCTTGGAACAGCAAACGCGCCATCACCTACCGCAATCTGCACGGCATGCCACACAACATGGGGACGGCCGTGAATGTGCAATCGATGGTGTTTGGAAACATGGGAGAAGACAGCGGAACCGGAGTGGCCTTCACTCGAAATCCATCGACCGGAGAAAAAGAGTTCTTTGGAGAATTCCTCTTCAACGCGCAGGGAGAAGATGTGGTGGCGGGAATTCGAACGCCAAAGAAAATTGCGGAGATGAAAGACAGCATGCCTCACATGTTTGATCAGCTCAATGAGGTTCAAAAGACGCTGGAAAACCACTACAAAGACATGCAAGACATCGAGTTCACCATTGAAAGTGGACGTCTGTTTATGCTGCAAACCCGCAATGGTAAGCGCACAGCGCGAGCCGCGGTGAAAGTAGCTGTGGACATGGTGGAAGAGGGACTCATCACTAAGCACGAGGCTATTAAGCGTATTGATGCGAACCAACTCAACGCGCTTTTGCATCCATCCATTGATCCTAAGGCGCCCCGAACGGTGCTTTGTAAGGGCCTCCCAGCTTCACCTGGAGCGGCGGTTGGAAAAGTGGTTTTCACAGCAGATGACGCGTATCGCCTTGCGGAAGACGGAGAAAAAGTGATTCTCGTGCGAAAGGAAACCAGCCCAGAAGACATTCACGGAATGCACGCGGCGCAAGGAATTTTGACCTCAACGGGAGGAATGACCAGCCACGCTGCAGTGGTGGCTCGTGGAATGGGTAAACCTTGTATTGCGGGATGTAAGGAAGTGCATGTGGACGACAAGATCAAGACGCTGGAAATCAACGGACAAGTGTTTGCTGAAGGAGATATCATCTCCCTCGATGGATCGACTGGAGAAGTCATGAAAGGAGAAATGCCAACTGTGGAGCCAGCGCTCACCGGAGAATTTGAAGAACTCATGAGCTGGGCGGACGAGGTGCGAAAGCTGCGTGTGCGAACGAACGCAGACACGCCTCACGATGCACAAGTGGCTCGCCGCCTCGGAGCCGAAGGAATTGGGCTCTGCCGAACGGAGCACATGTTCTTTGATGAAGAACGAATCATGTTCGTGCGCCAGATGATTTTGTCACCCGATAAAGAGTCTCGAAAGCGAGTACTTGAGAAGCTCCTTCCCTTCCAAACGGAAGACTTTAAGGGCATTTTCAAGGCTATGAACGGCTTTCCCGTTACGGTTCGCCTCCTCGACCCACCTCTGCATGAATTCCTCCCCAACACGGAAGGAAAGATCAAGGCAGTGGCGCAAGAAATGGGCGTGGACTACGAGCAACTTCAAAAGATGGTGGACGCTCTGCATGAGCTCAACCCAATGCTGGGTCACCGTGGAGTACGACTTGGAATCACCTACCCTGAAATTTACGAGATGCAGGCACGTGCAATTTTTGAAGCCGGAAAGGCGATGAGCGCGGAAGGCGTGAAAGTGATTGCAGAAATTGAAATTCCACTCGTTGGACACGTGAACGAGCTCAAGGCCATGAAGCAGGTGATCGATAAAGTGGCGGAAGAAATGGCTCCTCTGAACTTTGAATGGAAGGTGGGAACCATGATTGAACTGCCTCGTGCCTGTGTGACGGCGCATCAGATTGCTCCATTTGCAGATTTCTTCTCATTCGGAACCAACGACCTCACTCAAATGACCTTTGGGGTGAGCCGTGACGACGCGGGATCGTTCTTGCCTTTCTACACGGAGCATAGCATTTTGGCGGACAATCCAACGGAGACCATCGACCAAGAAGGAGTGGGAGAACTCATGAAGATGGCCGTACAACTCGGCCGCAGCGTGAAGCCCGACCTTGAGGTGGGAATCTGTGGAGAACACGGAGGAGAGCCTAAGAGCGTGGTGTTCTGCCACAAGATTGGTCTCGACTTTGTGAGCTGCAGCCCTTACCGGGTACCGGTGGCTCGACTTGCAGCGGCGCAGGCGGCGTTGTAAGATGCGGTCTTCCCTTTAAAAGACCCATGAAATACACACCTTTGATGCAAGAACTCAGTGAAGAAGATTTGGCACAAGATCGAAGAGGAGAACTGGTGGCCGCGCTTTTATGTGACGATTTACTCATGCTCATGGACGCAACTCGAGAAGAGTTGGAGGGTTTGTCACAGGATGAAGGCCTGATGAGATCTATTCCCGATGGTAGACACGTGCTTAATACTGCTCAATGGTGGGGATACATGAAAGACCAAGCTAAAAAAGGCTCCAGACCCTTTATTCTTCCTCCAGTGGTTCGTACAAATTTGCACTGGAAAGGACCAGTCGACAGTATCGAAAGGGTTACGGCAGACGATTTTCCTCACTATTAGACTACCCTCGCTTGCCCCAGCTGAGTTTCTCGCGTAGGAGTTTGTAGTAATTTCCTCCTCCGCTGGCTTTTACGTGCGCACGGATGAGGCGGAGCTTGCGATGAGAAGCACGGATTTTTACTACGTCGCCGTATTCAACGGGGATCATCACTTGGCCGTCGATGGTGAGACCGATTTGATTGTCCACGTAGCGGCGCTCGGTGTCGATACGAATGGTGATTTGGCGGTTGCTTGGAATCACAATTGGGCGGACGGTGAGGTCGGCAGGACAGATAGGTGTGAATACAAATCCGTCGATGCGAGGGTGTATGATGGGGCCTCCCGCTGAGAGCGAGTGACCGGTGGAGCCGGTGGGCGTTGCTACGATCACACCGTCTGCTTTGAATTCAATCATCTTTCTTTGGTCTATTTCCGCGTAGAGAGAGATGAGACGAGCAAAGTTACCCTGATTGATCACAGCCTCGTTTAAAGCCAAATGCGTGTCGATTTTTGCCCCTTTCCGATAGAGGGTCGCGCGAATGAGCAGGCGTTCGTCCACGTGGTACTCACCACGGAAGAATTCGTCGAGTAAGTCAAACACACGGTCTGGATCTTGAACTTCGGTATTGAAACCAAGTGTGCCAAGGTTCACGCCAAGCACGTAGAGGTTGCGACGAAGGGGAAGGTCTCGGATGATTTTGAGCAGCGTGCCGTCGCCCCCCAGAGAAAGCACAAGATCTGCTTCTTTGAGAAGTTGTATTCTGGTTTGCTGATTCTTTTTTCCAAGGACCTTTGCAACATGTTCATCCCACATGACTTGGACTTTTTTTGATTCGAGATAGGACTTTAGCGTCTTTAAAAAGTCACGGTCTTCTTCCATCTTGGAGCGGCCAATCAGGGCTATTCTCTGGAATTTTTGTGCGCTTTTTGCTTTCATAGGATAACAGGAGCCAATTCGGCTTCGCCGAAGGCATGAAAACTTTACCTAAAGCGCGCATTCTTGTCACTCGTTTTCCTTACGAATCCAGGTTCGGTGGGGAAGAAGTGCATACTTTGCGGCTGATGGAAGAGCTGGACAACGCAGGGCACGAAGCCTTCTTTTTGGGAACATGCCCCGTGCTACTTCGTGAGTTCCGTGAAAGAAATTTTGTGACGCGATGGAGCTGGCTGAGTAAGCCACCGGTAACGATGGGGCAGCTCCTGTGGTTTACGTTGCTGTCACCCATTTTATTTTTTAAGGCCGGACTCATGCTCGGGCGAGCACGACGAAAGTGGGGCATTGATTGTGTGTACATGCTTTCGTTTGGCGAGAAACTTTTAATGACCCCGTGGGCGCGCCTATTCAAAATGCGCGTGCTGTGGCTGGAACACGCACGCATCGGACGATGGCTCACCAAGAATCCGTGGCGGCATGTTTATAAACGATTTTCGCGGTGGGCAACGACCGTGGTTACGTCCCGCGCAATGGTGAAACATGTGGCGCCTTTTGCGCAGAAAGTGGTGGCGATTCCGTGCGCCGTGATGACCGATGAAGCGCGTCCACTCCACGCCGACGTTGCGGACTTTTTGCGCGGCGGTTTCGCCATTGGATCCGTGGCCCGTTTGACAGCAGACAAGGGTGTAGACATTCTTGTCCATCTTGTCCACGGCAAACCTGATATGAGGCTTGTCATCGTGGGGGATGGGCCGCTCAAAAAGCAGCTGGAAAAAGTGGCGAATCCTAAGCAAGTTTTGTTCGTCGATAGCCTTCCCCGTGGACAGCTGACGAGCTTTTATAAGGCGCTGGATTTGTTCATTTTGGCGAGCACCGAAATGGACCCATTTGGTATGGTCGCCGCGGAGGCAATGAGCGTTGGGACGCCGGTGCTCGTGACGGACAAGTGTGGAATTTCGGAGGACCTGCACGACGGCCATGAAGCGATGATCGTGGAAGCAAAACGCAGCGAGCTCGACAAAGCTTTGAAAAAAATTCTCCGCCATCCCGAGCTGCTGGAATCGCTGGGTGAGCATGGAAAAAAATTCGTTGAAAAGCACTACCGCTTAGAAAGCATGGTCGTCCAGTTCGAAGCCTTGTTGACGGGTCCTGCAAAATTGGCGTAACATAGAGATCTCGGACGAACTATCCCCTGACCCCTTTTTGTATGTCTGAAATTTTAAATACCCTTCGTGATGCCGCTACAGATGTTAAAAATCTAGTCACCCATCCAGAAATTTTACTTGCCATCACCGCCACTCAAGTGGCTTGTGAGGGACACTTCAGCAGCACCGCAAACGTTACTGACATGGCCTGCGCCCAAGAAATGATGAGCCGGGACGACGACCTGGATCACATCACTGGAAGCAACCGTATTGGACTCAGTGCCAACGGTTACGTGGGGTATACCCGTAATGAGGATGGTCTGCTGTGCATCGTTAAGTCTTACACTGCCTGGGATCCTTCCACCTTAGAAAATCTTAATGGCTACGACGTGGATGAACTTTTGGAGGAAAATCTGATTGCAATGACTTTTAATGGGTCAGATAGTTTTGAAAGAGCCTACAACAAAGAAGAGCTCGGGGTTGCTTATTTGGCCGACAGTGCTGCAGATTTCGACTTATCCACCCACGATGACCATGGAGGAAATGTCTTTGCTGCAGTGTGTCCTACCTGGGAAGGCCCTTCTGAGCTGGTGGTGACGGACCTATGCCGCTATATTGTGGGGATAGACGGAAAAAGCACCGACAGTTACCCAGATGTGCCTGAGTGCTTGGAGACGCACTACCCAGATGTGAACTACTGCGAAGATTAACGAAGGAGGCTACGAACCTGATTCAGAATTTGTTGAGCGGAGGCGTGCCATGAAAAATAGCGAACGCGCTCAAGCCCTTTCTTTTGTAGCGCCATACGCACCAGAGGTTTGAGGGCTTCTTCAATGGCCTCTGCCAACGCCTCTGGATTTTGTGGGTCCACTTGCAGGGCGGCGTCTCCCACCACTTCTGGCAGTGAGGCAGCACTACTTGTGATCACGGGGCAGCAGCACGCCATGGCTTCGAGCGGCGGAATGCCAAACCCTTCGTAGGTGGAAGGGAAGACCAGCATCTCGGCGCGAGAGTAGAGCTCGTTGAGTTGGTCCAGGCTCACATAGCCAAGAAAATGAATGCGCGACTTGAGATTCGCCGGCACGGCTTTGTAGATTTGCGACGTTTTCCACCCCTCGCCACCGGCCACCACCACGTGAAGGTCGGGGTGACTGGGCGCGAGCAGGGTGAAGGCTTCAAAGAGCAGTTTAAAATTCTTGCGAGGGCTGAGGGTTCCCACCCCAAGCAGGTAGCGCTCGGGTAAGTGCATTTTTTCAGATTCCACTTTGCGTACTTCATCAGCCACGGCTGGTGGCGCAAAGACCACGGTTTTTTTGTGCGCTTCAGGGAAAAGATGTGCCAGGTCTTGCGCCGTGTTTTGCGACACACAAATCAGGAAGCGGCTCTTATGAATGGCACGCTTCAGAGTAAATCGTTCCACCAGGGTGGGGAACCAAGCGTGATCTTTATTATGAAGAAAAGCGATGAGGTCGTGCACCACAATGGCCGTTTTTTGGCGAACAGGGGCGATGGCAGGGTAAATGAAGCTGGTTGGCGCTATAAACAGGTCCACAGGATGACGCCGGAGGAAGCGGCGGAGTTGGAAGTGCCAGAGCAATCCTTTTCCTTCAATCACCACTTGGGTCACTCGTGGCAGGTTGTTGAAAATGGGGTTTGGTTTTTTGCTGAACAAGTAAAATTCCATGTCCTCTGGGGCATTCTCAATCAGTGCCTTGGTGATCTCCAAGGTGTAGCGCCCCTTTCCTGCGCCGTTCTCGTTTGCTTCGCGGATGTCGATGCCTAAGCTTTTTATTGCCATAGGTGGGCTCGTTTGATAGATTAAGATTACAAAATTTCCCCGTCATTATGTCGCTAACCCAAAGGCTTAAACAAGGCTTTCTGCGTTTACCTCCTATGAAGAAGGTCATTCTGGTTTCCAGTGCCACTCTTATGGTGAGTACCGTTTTGCCATGGTATGACCAACGAAACAACTTCGGAGTGGGCGACACCTTTATCGGGGTACAAGGTCCTCTCTTCGCCGTTGGGCTCATTGTGCTTGGATGTGGAGCGGTGGCGTTCTTCAACATGTTCTTCCCTCTGATGGGACGCAATTTCTTTGACCTGAAGCGAAAGTCTGGTTCTTTGGCGCTCAGCCTGGGGACTCAGTCGCTTCTGCTCATGGTGGTGGCGAATTCAATTTTCTTCCACCCGGACTTTGCAGCGACTATCAACAACAAGGGAACCCGCTTTGGAATGGTGGTGGCCTTTGTATCTATTGGAGCGATGATGATTTCTGGATGGTGGACTCGTCGAAAAGAAAAGGCCGGCGGTGAAGTGGAAGAACGGGAAGACGATTTGGAAGACACAATGGTTGAGCCCGTTATGGATGAAGACGTGCCGGTTGAAACTTCAAGCTACAACCAACCAAACTACAGCCAACCCAGCTATTCAACTCCTCAGGAACGACCTGCCTACAGCGGTTCATCTTATGTGCGTGCAAATGAAACACCCACAGCTCAGCAAGGTGTGGATCCACTGACACTTGATCCAAAGACTCGCTACAAGATGATGCAATCACAAAATCGCTACAGCTCTGCAGCGCGCAACAACGTGTGGGGCAGCGGAAGTGGTAGCGCTTATGGAGCTCGTCGACGCGAAGATAGCCAATATTAATTTTTATGGAAGAAGCTGTACAAAACGACAATCCGATTCTGTTTTACTGTCGAAGCTGCAAGAAGCTGGTGGATAAACCCGAAAAGAAAGGGAACAAGTACGAGTACACCTGCCCCGATTGCAAAGAAGACCGCGTAGCCTTTGGAACTCAAAAGGCTATTTGCGATTTTTTCCAAGTAACCCCACCTCGAAAAAATGGTTGATCGAATTGATTACACCGCCCTCGACCGCGCCAAGAATGCGTTTATTGAGGCGAGCAAGAAGACGGCGGCATTTGCGAGTGGCTTTGGAAAAATGCCCGGCGGATTTGGAAGCAGTGCGAATGTGTTTGCGCTCGATTTGAAACCTTTCGCGGGAGCGGAATCTTTGTACATGACCTTGCTGCCCGAAGGACTTGGAACGGCGGACGACGCACGGCCAGATGACTTGAGCAGCGAAGAGCTCGTGCGCTTTTGGCGCAACATTGGAGGCAAGACCATGTCGACCCTCACGAACGATGCGGCGAGCTCCGGAATGCAGACCGTTTTGATTTCTTTGTACCTCCCTAGCGCCCTGCCCGAACGCGTGTTCACGGACGAGTTCATGAGCGGATTTTTGGACGGATTTGTGGAGGGATGTAGACAAGTCGGATGTGTCTATTTTTCAGGAGAAACTCCTCAACTCAAGGGCAAGATTTTTGAAGACAAACTGGACATCGCAGGAGCCCTGTGGGGCGTGGTGCCAGCGAGCATGATGCCGGTGGATTCAGGCGAAATGAAGGCCGGCGACTTCATTGTGTTTATTGAGAGCAGCGGGCCCCACGAAAATGGATTCACCACGTTGCGAGATTTGGCTACGAAGCTGCCTCAAGGCTACCGAACTAAACTGCCCAGCGGAATGGAATATTGGGAGGCGATCAATCAGCCAGGACATTTGTACACGCGCTTGATTCAGGATTTGATGAAGGCCGGCGTGCGTCCTTCCAATGTGGAACCCATCACGGGTCACGGCTGGCAAAAACTCATGCGCCCCAAACAAGCGTTCCGTTACGTGATTGAGAACATGCTGCCCGTGCCTGAGGTATTTAGCTTTGTGGAAGAGGCGGCTGGGATGAGCAAGGACGTGATGCTACGAACCTTCAATTATGGCGCTGGCTTGGCCGTATACGTGCACACGCAGGAAGAGGCCGACAAAGTGGTGGCTACAGCTGCTGCGGGCAGTCTAAAGGCTTGCATTGCAGGACATGTGGAAGCTGCGGAGGCACGTGAAGTGGTGGTTAAGCCTTTGAACGTGGTGATTAAGGGGGAGGAGTTTACGTTGGGGAAGTAAAGTAGCGCTATGAGGTATAACTTAGATTCAAGAAATAATATTCAGTTTCCGTTGAATACGAATAATCCTATGGAGTGGTTTAGAGATGAGATAAAAGATCTAGAGCCACACCTTAAAACCATAATCTTTGAAATTTTCATCAGTACAAATGAGCTTTGCCGCTTTCCACAAAAAAAACTTCTACTGTGGAGTGGTTGCGATAGGAAAAAAGTATTGGGTAAACAGAAATATCACATCTACCCTGATGAGATAAAAGCTATAGGGGGGAACCACGGCATTCACCTAGACACCAGACCTAACGGTCCTGCCGTAGCAGCTTTTGAGCTTGCTGGAGGAATAAGGCCTCAAAGGTACGGTAGTAAAAACAAGTGGCACATACACCACTTGTATTCAGGAAAATTTCCTTATATAGGCAGGCCAACAACGTTACATGCCGCTCAGGATGGGTCTCATTTCACTCAAGCAGCGGGCTTAGTGGCGGTACATCCTCTGTTGGATGCGCTAGCTGATGAAAGTCCAGCCTTCACATGGTTTCTTCGATATAAGGCGTATGAAAAGTTCGGGTATGATCCAGACTGTGTTTTTTCTGAAAAAATTGACGAATATGGGTTTTGCAACGATCATCTCAGTGCGATATGAACCTCGAAAAAGAAATCACCGAACTGAAGGTACGAAACGCTCGCGTGGAGGCCAATAAGGCGTGGGAGACCAGCTGGACTCGGCGAGGCTTGATTATGGTGCTCACATACATCACTGTGGTTTTGTTTTTCCATGTGGCGGGACTGGAAAATCCATTTGTGAACGCAATTGTTCCTTCAATTGGGTTTATACTGTCGACGCTCAGCCTTTCATTCGTTAAAAAATGGTGGATAGAGTCCAATTCAAAAAAGTCTGGGGAGTAGGGCCGGGCGTGCAGATCTTTGTGATTTGCGCACTGTTCACGGCGACGACTTTGCTGTGTTTTAAAAGTGTGAATGAAGTTGGAACCGTATGGGGTATGCCATTTGCGGTAACAATGCTTTTTGCTCCCATTTATGAAGAGCTTATTTTCAGAGGATGGATTTTTGGAGAACTGAATAAGCATCACTCAGCAGTGAAGTCAGTGGCCCTTACGTCGCTGCTCTTTGGGCTCTGGCATTTGAAAAATATCTTTTACTTGGAGACGCACGACTTGATGTATCAAATGGTGTATGCGGGTCTGATATTAGGGCCAATTCTGGCATGGATCGCGCTGCGATCGAAGAGTGTTTGGCCAGGTGTCATTTTGCATTATTTAAATAACGTAGGAGCAATTTTATTCACCATATTATTGGGCTAATGGAAATCTGGGGAGATAAAACTATCGCGTTACTAGATGTCTGGAGTTTTGAACATTTCATAAGCGGAATCACGATTGGTGGGCTCGTCTTATACTTTACGAGGAATAAGTCTCTGAGCGTTTGGCATTTTTTCGGGATTGTTTTGACCCTGGCATATTTATGGGAATTTTTTGAGTATCAATTGGAGGTGGGACGTAGTGGAATTGAACGAGTAACCTATTGGTTTCAAGGCGTTGAACACTGGGCGAACCGCTTAGGCAGTGATCCGTTTTTTGTTCTTATTGGAGCCCTGTTGGGACGGAGGCATGTGTTTACTCAGATTCCAGCAAGATTTGTTTCCTTGATTTGGATGGGTACGCACGTGTTTGTGTTTCCACATTGTATGTATTTACATACTTTATTTTAAACGCATTACTTAGTCCCGGGAGTGAACTTCAAAATATTTGCCTTTTTGTAAATGGTCTGGAATCATAGAGCCATGTCTAGTCTAAGACTCAACGCAGCTGTAACAACAACCACTACCGAGAGGTAGTGGGATTTTGCGCTTCGTTGCAAACACTCCCACAAAACATTGTGGGCTTTTTATTTTATAACCATAAAAACTATGGTAGCTCAACCCTCTGAACATGACCTTCCTGATGAACTACGTTACGCTGATGTTTTTAATGGAGCGAAGGGACGGCAAGAACAGCCTGCTCGCGATCCTCGTCTATATTTACCATCGGGAGCGCCGACTGAAGCGCTGGCACCTGTAGACTTTGAGGGCAACTTGGTACACGACCGTGTGGCTCAAGTGGTGGAAGTTGCGGCGTAAAAATGTACTTCGTGCAGCTTCGCTGTACTGCGTGCAAATTCTTTGTCAGGAAAACTTCAGGTATTTGTCAGAAAAAAGTCGCTAGAGTGGGGCTATGAAGATTCAAGCCCTCCCACTACACGATCTACGCTATCCACGCCTCCTGCGCGAGATTTATGACCCACCGCGGGTGCTGTACTACGCGGGGAATCTGGCGGCGCTGGAGCGGCCGCTGTGCGCGGTGGTGGGCACGCGGCGGATGAGCGCGTATGGCGAGGCGCAGGCGTTTAGGTTTGGGCGCGAGCTGAGCGAGCGCGGCATCTGTATTGTGAGCGGGCTGGCGTACGGGATAGACAAGGCGGCGCACGAAGGCGCGCTGCTAGGAAGTGGCGGCACTGTGGCGGTGCTCGCGCAGGGCTTGCCGGATGTGCAGCCGGGGAAGCATCGTGAACTTGCCGAGCGGATCCTTGCGAAGGGAGGGCTGCTGCTCTGTGAGAAGCCGGCGGGCGCCGAGACGTATAAGAGTGATTATTTGGTGCGAAATCGGATCATAGCAGGGCTGTGCAAGGCAACGCTGGTGGTGGAGGCGCCTCACAAGTCTGGCGCGATGAATACGGCCAAACACGCGCTGGATTTTGGCCGCGAGCTGCTGTGCGTGCCTGGGCGGATTGGCGAGGAAGTCTGTGAAGGAACGAATCGCCTGATAAAAGACGGAGCGCATGTGGCGCTGCAGCCCAAAGACATCGCAGAGATTTTGGAGGTGCCGTGGATGGCAATGACGGTAGAGCTGGAAGGACTGAGTGCAGAGATTTTTGCGGAGCTACGGAGGGGTGCGCGGTCGCCGGCGGAACTGGGTGAGCGATTCAACAAATTGGCCGAGCTCTATGAGGCACTGGCTGACTTAGAAATGCGCGGACTTATCCGCTTCACCAAGGATCTTCGTTACGCAGCTTGTTCAGGCTGAGTGGGCTGCTCCGGTTCAACGGGCAGGGTCCACTTTTGTTCTTCTTCCTTCATACGAGCCTGCGTGCGGTGGAGAGAAATGTCAGTCACGCGTTCCACTTCATTGAGTGTGGTGACACCACGGAGCACTTTGAGCACTCCGTCTTCTCCGAGCGTGAGCATGCCTTGGCTGCGGATGATGCGGAAAAGTTCAGGTGTGGATTTTTCGGCAAGAATCGCTTCCTTGAGTTCGTCGCTGTTGATGAACATTTCGGCAATAGACACTTGGCCAAGGAATCCGGTTTGGCTGCATTTTTCACAACCAGGAGCCTCCGGCAAAGTAGCGGGCACGGACAGTTGCAGAGCAGGGCTCGCTTCATGAATTTGATCGATGGCTTCTTGGAGCACTGCTCGTTCAGACTCGGTGATGGGCTTTTGCGTCACACAGTAGCTGCAGACTTTTCGCACCAGGCGCTGCGCCATAACAATGCTGAGTGCAGGTGCAATCATGAATGGCTTGAGACCAATATTGAGAAGTCGAGGCACGGTTTCAATCGCGCTGTTGGTGTGCAAAGTAGACAGCAGAATATGACCCGTTAGCGCGGCTTGCGCTGCGGTTTCTGCGGTGTCTAGGTCACGGATTTCTCCGATCATCACAATGTCTGGGTCCTGGCGAAGAATGGCGCGCAACCCTGAGCCGAAGCTGTAGCCACGCTTTTCATTGATCTGGCTTTGAGTGATTCCGCTGAGATGATATTCAATCGGATCCTCGAGCGTGATGATCTTGCTGTCTGGCTCGTTGAAAGCCGTGAGCATGGAGTAGAGGCTGGTGGTTTTACCAGAACCCGTAGGTCCTGTTACCAGAATCATTCCGTTGGGGATGTCGAGCGCTTTATGGAGGATTTCGAGGTTGCGTCCTTCGAAACCGAGTTCTTCAAAAGTGAGGTTTTTCTTTTTCGAGTCGAGGAGACGACACACGAAGCTTTCTCCATACTCGGTGGGGATGGAAGAAACACGAACGTCGATTTTACGGTCGTTCACTTGGAAGAAGTAGCGGCCATCTTGAGGTACATTGGTGATGTTGAGGCGCATTCCCGACTTGTATTTGAGTTGATTGCTCAAGTAGCCGTAGGTTTGCAGATCGAGCTCGAGCACTTGTTGAAGCACTCCGTCGATACGGAAACGCACGATCACGCGGTTTTCCTCGGGTTGGTAGTGAATATCGGAGGCGCCCGTTTTCAGAGCACCCACACTGAGGAAGTTCAGTGCTTCTTCAGACGTCACCGTTTGGATTTTTTCACGGAGGGCGCCCAGGTTTTCTACTTCCGCTTGGTACGATTGAATCTTAGCTTCGTCGATGATGTTTTCAGTCACAATGGGAGCAGGACCTTCATCGCGGTATTGCAGCAGCGCTTGTCGCAGACCGGTTTCGCTGGCCAGGTTCACATTGATGGCGTAGCCCTCGTCTTTAAGTTTTTTAATCAGTGCTTGAGTCTCCGGGCTCGTGGGGTGCACCAAGGCGAGGCGGAGTTTCTTCCCAACCCTGAAGAAAGGCATCACCAGCGCAGCGGCCGCGTCTTTCCCTTCGACCACTTTGAGGTGATCGGGGTTGATGTGCACACGTGCAATGTCGATGTAGTTCATCCCCATTTTTTGAGCACGCTCGGCGGTTGCACGTTCTTCAAACTCACGATTGATGCTCGTGAGCGGGCTCGCTCCAGTGGCAGCCATCATGGTGGCGCTTCCATCGGTTTGAACTCGAGAAGTGATGAAATCTTTGTCAGCCATTTAGAAGGTCGTAACTAGACCAATTACAAAGGGTTTGAGTTCAGTCAGAGCTTTGAACGAGAAGAAAATTCCGTAGGCAATCAATACAAAAGACCCGAGTTTAACTAGCTTTTCGATCATCCATTGTCTGAAAATATGCTTCACGATCAGAGTTGCGAAAGCCACCACCAGTGAACTGATGGTTCCTCCCACCACAATGTTCATTGCAAAGACAAAGGGAGTCACCGTAGCTGCATAGTCTGCATAAAGGCTTCCGGCCACCATCACCCAAAACACAATCGCGAGTGGGTTCACCAGGTTCATCATAAAGGCTTTGAAGAAGTCGGTTTCGTAAAATTTAGCCTTATGACGGTGCAAATGTTTGAGCGAAAGCTTCTTAGGCTTTTCTCGAAGGCTGTTGTATCCCATGGAGATGAGCATGTACGAAGCCACCGACCACATCGCGAGCTTTACTAGGCTGTACTCGATGAACTGCGCGGCACCGTATGCTGAAAGCAAAAGGTACACGATGTCCACCAGAGTTGCCCCAAAGATGACTTGCATCTGGTACCAAAACCCACGCTTAGGATCGAGTCCTTCGCGAATTCCAAAAAGGCTAATGGGCCCTATAACAAAGCCCTGTGTGAAGCCAAATATGAACGCCTGTGGATTTAACATTTTTGTTTATGTTTAATTCAATCTGGATATTATATCACAAAAAGGGCCCTTTTTGAAGGCCCTTTTGTATCTGCAAAGTGAGGGGGATTTACACGTGCTTCACTGCGTCCACAATTTGCTGTGCTTCTTCCTCGCTGATTCCGTCCACTTGCATGAAGTCTTTTACAGTAAGACCCACAAGCTGTGGAACCTGTTCGAGGTTCACAGAAATGAGTTTTTCCTTGATTGCCTCAGACAGATCGAGCTCGGTCACCATCATGACTCCTGCAGGCGCTCCAGCTTCTCCACCTTGGCTGCTTCCGCCTTCAGATGAAGCTTCACCAGATCCAGCAGGCTCCGTGGTGTCGAGAATATCGATTTCCCAACCTGTGAGGTGAGACGCGAGACGAACGTTTTGTCCGCTCTTACCAATGGCGAGCGCTCGTTGATCTTGGGTCACGTACACTTTAGCGAGGTGAGCGGTTTCATCGATTTCAACCTTACTGATCTTCGCAGGTTTGAGGGCTTCTGCGATATACTTTTGAGCATCTTCACTCCAGGGAATGATGTCGATACGTTCTCCAGCGAGTTCATGGGTTACGTTTTGTACACGTACTCCATTTTGTCCCACACAGGCTCCGATTGGGTCCACTTGAGGGTCCTTAGACATCACAGCAACTTTACATCGGACTCCAGGTTCACGTGCCACTCCCTTGAGGACAACGGTTCCTGCCTTCACTTCAGGAATTTCGAGCTCCATGAGCTTTTCAACAAGCTTAGGATGGGTTCGAGAAATGAGGAGTTGAGGTCCCTTGGTGGTCTTCACTACCTTATCGAGATAGAGCTTAATGCGTTGACCTCCGTAGTACTGCTCGGTTGAGATTTGTTCGCGAGCAGGGAGAAGTGCAGTGGTTCCTCCGAGTTCTACGTACACTTGGTTGTTGTCCACGCGGTGGATGAGCGCGTTCACGAGTTCATTTTCACGGTCCTTGAAGAGCTCGTACATGTAGTCACGCTCTGCTTCTTGGATGCGTTGAATGATCACTTGTTTAGCCGCTTGAGCTGCAATACGTCCGTACGCCATTGGAGTTACTTCCATGCGAACTTCTTCATCGAGCTTGATGGTCTTGTTGAGCTTTTTAGCTTCATCGAGAGAGATCTCTCCATCTGGATCCTCAACCTTATCCACTACCTTTTTAACGATGTAGATGGTTACGTTTTCAGTCTTAGGATCAATATCTACTTCGATGTTTTGTTCCTTGTTTCCGTAGTCTTTACGGTAGGCAGTGCGAAGGGCTGCCTTTACAATGTCCATAATGATTTCTTCCGGCAGGTTTTTTTCGTTGCAGAGCTGACGGACCGCTGCCATGAACTGTTGATGCATATTTAAGGTAATTAGATTGGAAAAAGCAGCAGGATAGAATCCTACGATGCTTATTTATTGATTTGTGAGCTTACTTTACGGCGTTTCCTCAGGTTTGGCAAGTTCAAAAATGATTTCAGGAGAGAATCCGCGAGAAGCAAGGAACTGTGCTCTCTTTTGGTAGAGCTTTTCCCGGGGCACTTTTGCGAAGCGTTTTGAAGCACGTGTGAGGGCATCGAGGGCAAGTGCTTTTTCGTCGATTTCCATTTCATTCCAAGCAGCTTCCATGTCTTTCATAGAGATACCTTTTTGGCGAAGTTTATTGGCAAGTTTGAAGCGTCCTTGAGGTTTGATGCGAGTGGAGGTTTCAATGGCGCTACGCGTGTAGGCAGCATCGTCTAAAAGCTTGAGCTCCGTGAGACGAGCCAAAACCTGTGCCTCGAGCTGCGGGGTAGAAAGTAGTCGCTTTCTTAATTTCTCCTGCAACTCGAAGCTGGTATGGGCTCTCCGTGAGAGCGCACGCATTGCATAGTTCATTAGGTCTCGGTAGGTAGCGTCTTCCATGACTCAGTGGTTACTCTGCTTGAGCAGCCACTTTTTCGCGAACCATCTTCTCAAGCTCATTTGAAACTTGTGGATTTTCTACTAAGAAATCTTTGCTATTTTCACGTCCTTGTCCGAGACGGGTTTCTCCATAGCTGTAGAAGGCACCTGACTTACGTACGAATTCGTACTTGGTTGCAAGGTCGAGGATGTCTCCTTCTTTAGAGATACCTCGATTGTAGAGAATATCGAATTCTGCCGTTTTGAAGGGAGGGGCAATCTTGTTTTTCACCACTTTCACACGCACACGGTTTCCTACGAGTTCCTTTCCGTCTCCCGCATTATCGGAAGTTCCTTCAATAGAACCAATGCGACGAATGTCGAGACGCACAGAAGCGTAGAACTTGAGAGCTTGTCCTCCGGTAGTGGTTTCTGGGTTACCAAACATCACTCCAATCTTCATACGAAGCTGGTTGAGGAAGATCACGATACAGTTGGATTTGCTGATTGCAGCGGTGAGTTTACGAAGGGCTTGGCTCATGAGACGAGCTTGGAGACCCATTTGGGCATCTCCCATTTCTCCTTCGATTTCTGCTCTTGGGACAAGAGCGGCAACGGAGTCTACTACTACAATGTCTACCGCATTTGATCGTACAAGGGTTTCCACGATTTCGAGCGCCTGCTCTCCCATATCTGGCTGAGAAAGGAGCAAGTTATCGGTATCTACTCCAATCTTGCGAGCGTAGGCAGGATCGAGCGCATGCTCGGCATCCACGAAGGCTGCGGTTCCTCCTTGCTTTTGCAGTTCTGAAATCACGTGCAAGGCGAGGGTAGTTTTACCAGAACTTTCTGGCCCATAGATTTCAATCACACGTCCTTTTGGGATTCCGCCTCCGAGCGCGAGGTCCAGAGAGAGTGAGCCAGTCGGAACGGTTTCAACGTCCATGTGCTTGGATTCTCCAAGCTTCATAATAGAGCCGCTTCCGAAATTCTTTTCAATTTGCGAAAGGGCAAGTTCGAGAGCTTTTTTGCGGTTCTCGTTTCCCGCTTCATCTTTTGCCATAGTGTGGAGGGTTAAAAACTAAGATGGTTGAGCTGAGTATAGGTGAGTGCGCACTCACCGTCAATACGAAAAATACAATTCGCTGAGCGAGACCTTATTGTAGCGCGTTTTTAAGGAAAAGTCCTGAAGAAAACCTGAAATTCTTGACGATACTATTTAAATTAAGATCCCCCATAAGACTAGCCATGATCCAAATTTATGCTAAAATGTTGTGCTTCATACTAAACTATGGAAAGCAAGCTTTCAGACTATCTAAGAGATGAACTCGCACAAAACGACGGATCGCTAGATAGTCTGGAAACAACTCTATTAATGTACCCCAAAAAAGTTCGCGGCGTCCCCGCCAGTTTACTCGATTTAGGTTGTGGAAGTGAAAGTGATAGTGCTGCTTCAGGAGAAGAAAATATGCCACCCATCCTATGTGAAAGAGCAGTCGACTATGAGTGGAGTAGTGTGACAGGAGTTGATCATAAGATTGATATGAACAAAAAGAGAAGGTGGACCGCGCTGACATGTGATTTAACTGACAGAAAAAGCCGATACCAAGTTATGCCAAGCAATACCTTCGACTGTGTGGTATCTAACTTTCTTATTAGCGTTAATCCTAGAGAAATTTCTCCGTCTTTGGTTTTTGCTTCTGGGTTACGGCCTTATACGGACTGTGATACTACAGAAGAGCTTACAGTGGAATTAGACTATCTAACTTTCCTTAGTGGTTTTCTATACGACATTCATAGAACATTGAAACTGGGAGGAGTTTTTTTACTTAATAGGTCTAATGCGTTTACAAAAACCGCAAGAGGTCTCAAGCCAGTAGTTGGTATCCCTATGAACCCTATTTCAACTTATACTTTGCCGTATTAGTTTTATTACACGCCCCACAAGTCCTGCGCGTGTGGATTTGCAAAGATATTGGTCGCTAGTACATCTTCGATATTTGCGGTTCCCGACACTTCCCAAAACCACCCCTGGTGAATGGTTTGGTGGAGGCGCGCAGACTTAGCGGCACCGGCGCTGTCTTCTTTATCACGCACTAGGAAGTAGTGGCAGCCGTCGCGCTTTGCAAAAGTCTGGTCGTCGAGCACGGTGTCTACTTTTTCTTTGTTAAGATTGAGAAGTTCACCGGAGTTGATGAGAGACTGCGCGAGTGCAGCTTGATCTCCCGACGTGTTTTCAATTTCGTAGTGCGTCCACTTGCGGATGTGCACATCTAGGCCACGGTGGCGGAGCGCATTTTCGATGGTTTGAGCTTCGTTGTCGGTGATCTTGAGTTGCACATAAAGCTCAATGCTTTGAGGCTTGTGGACATAGTTTTCAACAGCTGGTTTGTTTTCGTTGAATTCAAGGGCAGGTTTTTCTCCTTCTACGGCGCGGCCTTCTATATATTGACGCATGGAGCTGAAGATTTTTGGCATGGGCACCGCAGGTGCGCGCTCGGGGTGAGGCATGATAGCCATCACATTTCCGCGAGGGTTGCAGATGGCAGCGGCATTGTCCATCGCGCCATTGGGATTCACAGGGAAGTCTGAATTGAGTTCACCGGCTTTAGTGCAATAGCGGAACACGATCTGATTGTTTTCACGAAGCTTTTCGAGAAGACCAGGTATTGAGGTGGTGAACCGTCCTTCCCCATGCGCCACCGGCACCTGTTCCACTTCCCCACCATGGTAGTCCAAAGTGAAGGCACAGCGGCGTGGGGCATCACAACGAATGAAGACATTCTCGTTGTAGAATCCAACACCCAAGATTTCGCCATTTTTAACGCGTTTATTGCGTGCCAGTGACATGAGCAGTTCGTGATTCGGTCCGCCGGGAACGAGCCCGCTTTCCACTAAAATTTGAGCTCCATTACATATTCCAAGTACAGGTTTTCCCTTATCCGCTTGTCGGCGAATTTCTTGCATGATGGGATCCATTGAGGCGATGAGTCCGCTGCGTCCACGGTCTTCGTATGAGAACCCACCAGGAATCACGAATCCATCGAAGGCGTCGAGGCCAGCCGGATCTTCATTCCAACGGAAAAAGTCAGCGTCCATACCCGCGTCCCACAGTGCACGACGAGTTTCATACTCAGAGTTGTTTCCCGGGAATTGGAGAACGGCTACGCGTGCCATCAATTGAAAGTTATAGAGTTGAGAATGATCTGAATGTCGTGCGAGTCGAGATCGGTTACCTCGAGGTAGAAAGTTTCACCTGCAGGGTCTGTCTTTTCAACAACATGCCCCAGTGTTTCTGGATCCGGCTCGTGATAGTGCATGAACACTTGGTCGTCGCTATCTAAATCTTCGAGTAAAAGTTGATCGGGCGAAGGAGTGGATGCATTCCAACAGTAAGGGAGCGCATAGTTCACTTCGTTCCATGTTGAATTGGTGTACTCGGGGTAAGTACCATCGGGGCTGCAGTCGATCGCCTCGTCCATCGGAGCGCTTTGGCAGCCGAAGATCGTCAAAGCCAGTAAGAAGATTTTGTTCATGCTTTGAGTTTATTACGAAGTCCGTTGAGCCAAGTGTCGATGACTTGTTTGAGCGGCAAAGAAATGAGTGCTTGCTCGTTTTGAGTAACGATGAAGACATCGGCCTGAGTGGTGGTTCCAAGGAGTCGTGGCTGCACATGATGAATGTCCGCAAGTTCTTCAAAGGCCTTGACTTGGTCTTCAGGAATTTCAATGAGGAATCCTCCCGTTTCGCTGAATAGCAAGGTATCAGCGCGGCCTTCACCTGCAGATTTTAAATCGATGTTCACACCATACACGCCTTCTCCACGTCCACCGGCAGCCATTTCAGCCAGGGCTACTACGAGACCTCCATCAGAAATGTCGTGGGCAGCGGTCGCGTACCCAAGGTCCACGGCGGCCACCATAAACAAAAGTTCTTTGCGAACTTCTGCAAAATCAGGGCTGGGTACATTCGCTCCCAAGTGTCCAAGCTGTCTATAGTACTCGCTTCCCCCGAGCTCGTTTTTGCGTTCTCCAATGAGGTAAATGCGTGAGCCCACAGCCTTGAACTGCATGGTGATGGCTTTCTTGGTATCTTCAATCCGTCCGAGCGTTCCGATCACGGGTGATGGCGCAACACTTCCATTTTTTGAATGGTTGTACAAGGACACGTTTCCAGAGACCACGGGAACTGGCTCGCCAGGATACGTGAGATGACCCACACCTTCGAGCGCTTCCTTAATTCCACGGATGCTTTCCACGAGTTCCCACATTTGCGCAGGGTCTTCGGGATTTCCAAAGTTGAGACAGTCGGTCACGGCCCAAGGCGTTGCTCCAATCGCGGCTACGTTTCGCATTCCCTCCACCACTGCATTCACACCGGCGAGGTAAGGAGAGATTTTTCCGTAGCGAGGGTTGGAGTCCACGCTGAGTGCGGCTCCTACTGAGTGAATTTCTGGAGCTTCATCACGGTTGCGGAAAGGCTGCAAGAGCCCGGCGTCCGCCATTCCTGGTTCAAACACGGTTTGTCCTTGCACCACTTTGTCGTAGTTTTCAAAAATAGGAAGGCGGCTGGCGATGTTTTCGCTGCCGAGTACTTTGAGGAAAATCTCTGGCAGATTTGGCATCTCAAACACAGGTTCTTCAAAATGGCGATCAGGTGCTGAGTAGGGTCGATTGTACTGCACTCCTTCGGTCACTTGAGAAGAGGGCGCGTCCACTAAAATTTCGTCGCCGTAGCGCACCACATAATTCCCTTTTTTCACTTTTCCAACCAGGCTGGCACGTGCACCGGTAGATACATTGGGAAGATCCCACTCTTTGTTGTAGTGATCTAGGATGTCTTGCGTGAGCAGTGGATCACAAATCCAACACATGCGTTCTTGAGTCTCGGCGCAGGCAATCACAGGAGGAGGCAGCCCGTCCATTGCGGTGTGCACTTTGGAAAGATCAATTTCAGCTCCCAGGCCAGCGGGTTCCACTTGTTCCACCGTTGCGCATACATTTCCTCCCGCTCCCATGTCTTTAAAACTCACAAGGCCAAGTTCACCATTTTCGCTGAGTTTCTTAAATAAATTGTAAGTTGCTTCGGCAAGGTGGCGTTCCAAAAAGGGATTAGGTTCTTGCACGGCTCCTTTATTAGCTTCTTTGTCTTCTTCCTTCAGTTCAAGTGAGGCAAATGCAGCTCCTCCCATTCCGGATTGATCGGTGGGTTTTCCAACAATGATGATATCCCAACCTTCCGCATCTTCCGGCACAAACGAGTGGATGATTTCGTCCTCGCGGATGGACCCCAAACACACCACGTTCACCAAACAATTGTCATTGAAAGATTCGTCGAAGTAAGTGTCTCCAGCGAGGTTGGGCACTCCGAGAGGGTTCGCGTATCCGGCAATTCCACTCACCACTCCGGCCTCAATTTGGCGGCTGAGCGTGCGGTCGATTTGTCCAAAACGCAGCGGATCGGCAACGGCCACTGCGCGTCCTCCCATCACAATAATGTCGCGCACCATTCCTCCAATTCCGGTTGCGGCTCCTTCAAAAGGTACCACTTGCGAAGGGTGGTTATGAGATTCGTGTCCCATGATCACACCGTAGCTGTTTCCCGCACTATCCAATGCAAAGTGCACAATTCCGGCATCCTCCCCAACCCCGAGCATCACATTGGACGCTTCAATAGGCAGTGTACGGAGGTGGCGTTTGCTTGACCGGTACGAGCAGTGCTCGCTTCCTTGAATTCCCCAAATGATCGCCTCCGTGATGGTGGGCGGCCGCTTCAAAATCTCTTGAACCTTGCGCGCTTCTTCCGACGTGAGGCCAATTTTGTTTTCGGAAAGCACGCGCGAAATTTCTTCGTCCGTCATCGCGGCAAAGTCGAGAGTATTGGTGAGGGAAGCCATAACACCTGCAATATAAGGTGGCGGGCGGCTTTTGTAAAGCTAGCTTTCCACCACGTGCCCATCCTCCACATGGATCTGACGCTTTTTGAAAAATTCAACCAGGCTTAGGTTGTGCGTGGCAAAAATCACCGTCGCACCTTCCACGTGCAGCTTTTGAAACAGGTGCACGATTTCCATCGCCGTCTTGGGGTCCAGATTTCCGGTTGGCTCATCTGCAATAATCAGGCGAGGCTCATGAATGAGCGCACGAGCAATGGCGGCACGCTGTTTTTCTCCTCCGGAAAGCATGTAAGGGAAGTGGTGGCGAGCTTGTGAGAGTCCCACACGCTCGAGTACTTCCGGTACTTTTTCGGACACTTGGCGGTCACTGTAGCCACACACCTCCATCGCAAAGGCCACGTTTTCGTATACGGTTTTTTTAGGCAGCAATTTGTAGTCTTGGAACACGATTCCTAGCTTGCGCCGGTATTCCTGCAAAGCCAGACGGTTGAATTTGGTTACATCATAGCCATCCACAAAAATTTCTCCGTTGCTGAGCGGGATGGCGCCAATCAACGCATGGATGAGCGTCGTTTTACCTGCTCCCGAAACTCCGGTTAGCCAGAGCCAGTCCCCTCCTTGAATTTGAAGGTTCACGTTGTCGAGAACAAGTCGATCTCCGTACTTTTTGGTGGCGTTTTTAAACTCGATCATTGGTGGAGTGGAGCTCTACGAGTATACTCATGGCATGCCAGAACTTACAAGCCTCCAACGCCTAATCACCCGCTTTCTGGAACACCTTGAGATCGGGAAAAATAAGTCTCAAAAGACGGTGGAAAATTACCACCACTACCTGCAGCGCTTTGCAGAGTTTTATGGCGAGCGCGAGATGGGCGACTTGAGCTTAAATGATGTGCACTCATATCAGTTGCACTTGAATCGGTACGTGGATAAGCGCGAGCGCAGCCTGAGCGTGAAGACGCAAAATTATCACCTCATTGCCCTGCGTGCGTTTTTGAAATATTTGGTGCGCGAGGATATTGAGAGTTTGCCTCCGGAGAAAATTGATTTGAAAAAAATTCCGGAACGTATTGTGGATTTTTTGACGCGCGAAGAAGTGGAACGACTCTTTGATGCGGTGACGGTGGGGCATGAGTCGGGTGGCGAGCTGCAGGATAAAATTGCCGCACGTGATCGAGCGATGTTGGAAACACTGTACTCCACAGGTTTGCGTGTTTCGGAGCTTGTGAGCCTGAACCGCAGTCAAGTGGACTTGGAGCGACGCGAGTTCACAGTTCGTGGAAAGGGACGCAAGCCGCGCATTGTATTTTTGTCGCAACGCTGCGTGGACTTTTTGCGAGCCTATTTGGAAAAACGTGCGGACAACTGGGAACCGCTGTTTATTAGTTTCAGCCGAAACCGTGAAGATGAAAATTTGAGCCTGGGGGAGAAGCGTCGACTCACGGCGTACACAGTGGAAGAGGTGGTGCGGCGTGCTTCAAAGCTGGCCGGGCTCGGAAAAAAAGTGACTCCGCATGTGCTACGTCATTCCTTTGCAACCGAGCTGCTCCACAATGGCGCAGACATTCGCAGCGTACAGGAAATGCTGGGACACTCTTCCATCACGACCACACAAATCTACACCCACTCCACCAACGAGCGGCTCAGGGAAGTGCATGAGAAGTTTCATCGCTGATCCTGCCAATTTAAACGGAGAACTCTAAGAAGATTCTCTTCGCCAAAAGGGTCAGCACGGTCGAGCATTTTGACGGTTCGTGTATCTCCAGAGGCTTTAGCGAGGGACTGGGCAAGTCGATCATGCACACCAAGGTCACTGGTTCGGCCAAGCACTCCACGCAGTGTTTCTAGACTATGCAAAGCAGGCTTAAAGTGCCTTTGATGAGGACGAATGCGAACCGGGGTCACCCCACTCAATAGTTGGCCGATTTGACGGCGGGTGTCTAGGCACAGCTGCATATCTTCACGTGCAATGTCTTGATCCAGTTGCGCCATTTCACCTGTTTTCTTCAGAGCTTCTTCCAACTCTGCACTCGCTTGAGCTTCCGGCAACAGAATTCCAGCCCTCAATAAAGAGAGTTCATGGACTCGATGACAAACGGTAGCAAGATCTGGAAAACCATAAGGTGAGCTCGTGAGCAATTCAAGAATTCCATTTGTTTTTGAGGCAAATTCGGCTGGGGTAGTAAGACCACGGAGTGGTTTTGAAGCAGCTGACCGCTCCTTCGCTTCGTGAGCCTGAGCATCCTCCACTGCTTTCCAAAAATTGGGACGCTCGCTCATACAAATGGCTAAGTCACTTATTTTAACATTCTTTCACATAGCGTCTACTCGTTTTAGACATTTCGGTGAGCGTATACTCACCTTCCGTGCTATGGTTTGTGCACTCGCTGCCATGTGGGAACTTAACCCACTACTATGGAAATTCAAGAACTGTCCGATAAAGATTTATACGCTCGTTGCCAAGAGTACGGCACCCATGCGCGGGTGTGGCGGCGACGCTTTGCAGGTTTACTGCCAGAGGTTTTGCGGCGGGAACTATATAGACGCCGCGGCTACGCCTCCATTTACGAATTCGCATTTAAGCTTGCGGGAATGAGTACATCGAGCGTGGACAAAGTTTTACACCTCGCCGAAAAACTAGAAGACAAACCGGTGCTGCGCGAGCAGCTGGTGAGCGGCGAACAGGGGTGGTCTAAAATTGAGAAGGTTGCCTTTATTGCTACACCTGAAACGGACAAAGTGTGGGCGGAGCGGGTGGAGAAGATGAGCGTTCATGCACTTGAGGCGTTTGTGCAGGTTGAACGTAGCGCAGATTCTACTCACGTGAGTAAGGAAGACAATAAATTCCGCCCGCAGCAATGGGGGCAAATGAACTTTCCTGTTTCTCCTGAAATCGAAAAACAGCTACGGCTGATGAAGTATCGACTCGAACAAGAAAAAGGCATTACACTTACCTACAACGAAGTGATGGAAATTTTGATGAAAGGCAACAGTACAGAAAATGCTAAAGTAGTCGTTCAAGTTTGTCCTGAGTGCGCAGCACGCCGTGCGGAGACAGCAAGTGGGCGCGCGATTCCGGCGTTGGTGAGACGGCTTGTACTGGCGCAGTACCAAGGACTCTGCGGATTTCCGAAATGCGCGCGGCCGGGGGCTTCTTTGCATCACACTCGTAGATTTTCCCTCAATCAAAGCCACGATCCGCGTTACATCGTGCCGCTCTGTAAATCCCATGAACGTCTAGTCCACAGCGGATTCATAGAAAATGAGGAAGACCCACCCAAGAATTGGCGCATACTACAGAAGCCGGATTCTCAGCATTCAAAATTTATCATCGATCAAAAGGTGCAATCACACCGTAAAGAGTCTATAATTCCAATGTCCCCACCATGATCTACACAACCCTTCAACTAGCGGAAAATGAGGTCAATATGCTTAGACCCTACGCGGTTCTTAGCAAAAATAGTCGAGGTCGAAAAGTGCCAGAGACTATGGACCCCCAACGGCTTCCCTTCCAGAAGGATCGGGACCGGATTATTCACTGTCGCGCTTTTCGGCGACTTAAAGAAAAAACACAGGTTTTTGTACCACATTACGGCGATCACTACCGAAACCGCCTCAGTCATAGTCTGGAGGTGTCGCAAGTATCGCGGGACTTGGCGCGTACGCTCGGCCTGAATGAGGACCTGGCGGAGTCGATTGCGCTCGCGCACGACCTAGGGCACACACCGTTTGGCCATGCTGGCGAGCACGCGCTGCACGAGTGCATGCAGGAGTATGGGCTCAGCTTTGAGCACAACGACCAAAGCCGTCGTATTGTGGAGGATCTTGAAGAAGTGTATCCAAATTATCGCGGACTAAATCTTAGCATTGAAGTGATCGAGGGTCTTATGAAGCATCAAACTTCTTGGGACAATCCAACGGGTGCAGAGGCTATCCGTCCCTCGCTCGAGGCGCAAATTGTAAACATGGGGGATGAAATTGCGTACCAAAATCACGATGTGGATGACGGGCTGCGTAGTGGACTTTTTTCGGAGGGAGATCTGGAAGATTTGGAGCTGTGGCAATGGGCGAAAGAAGCATCCGATAAAGCGGATGGAGAAATTAGCGATGAAAAAATTCGTATAGCCCGGATCGTGAGTAAAATGATCAGTTTGATGATTTGGGATATCGCTGAAGAAACGAGCCGCCTTCTGCAGCTATACAAAATTCAAAACATCAATGACGTGTATGCATGTAAAGAGAAGCTGGTTGGTTTTTCAGCACAAATGCAAGCGGCTAATAAAGAACTTAAGGACTTTCTAACCGCTCGACTCTACTTTCACCCTGAAGTGGTGCAAGCTTCGGAACATGGTAAAAAAATTATCCGAAAATTGTTCCATCACTACATGAAAGAATGGAAATTGGCACATCCGGATAAGTCTCTCCAAGAAGGCGCTTTGCAAATCAAGGATTACCTTGCTGGGATGACGGATCGTTTTGCTGAGCTCCAAGCCCAGGAACTCGAGGGATTTTAGGCCGCTCAGTCGCTGGCACAGGTGCTGCAGTGGGCTTAAGTGTTACGGCTTGTTTTTCTTTGAGCATTTCCATCAGCACTTTTTGTTTCACAAGAGTACGGAGGCTTTCGTCATTGATAGGTTTATCTTCAGACTGAAACAACGAGGTGAAAGAATTTTCGAGGTCATCAAGCTTTTGCTTATCCATGGCCTTGGCCTGGAAAAGTTGCACGATTTTATTATCGGGATCACGGAGGAGAAGACGCTGACAGATGTCGATCACATCTTTGTAGCGGCCTTCTTTGGTCCACATGCCCAGCAGCTCCAGCACGGTGTCCACATCTCGCTTGGCCATGGAGCCCGTTTGCCCGCTTGAGGCAAACACAATGGCGCCCGCTTTGTGGGCCAGCAGGTACATGAGGTAAAGCAGTCCACACGCAACAATAATCACCACGGGGAAGAACGAGTTGAATTGAAGGAAAGAATTGAATGCCGCGTGTATACCCATGGCGATGATCAGGCCCTTCAGCAGCATGAGCTCTGAAAATGCTTTGGCCTCATTCACTCCAAGGATTTTAGAGAGAATGCGTACACCAAAGGACCGTTCTCCCATCCAAAGCCGTGTTTCCATGATGGGCTGCGCGAATTTAGAAATTCCGTAAAAGTATCCGTAGATTCCTGAGAACACCATGTGGGCGCACACGGTGAATAGGGAGCGGAAAATCATCACGGGGAGCAGTTCCGCCACTCCACCCTCTTGCAGGGCTGTCATAAAGTAGAAGATGTTTTCAGTGAACGCGAATCCGAGACCAGCGAGGATGGAGTATTTAACCGCATCGTTGATGGTCTGTATCCCGATGCGTGTGTGGTTGATGATACGCACCACTCCGCTCTTAGTCAGCTCTTCTAAAATTCCCACTACCACGAGCGAAAGCACCGCAGCAACGTGCACCTCGCCAATATTGTTATCGATGGCGTTGTACACATTGAGCTGTGGAAACTGCACCCACAAGTAGTCGTAAATCAAAATGAGCGGAATCACGGTGAGCGTACCCATAAAGAAGGCAAGCAGCAGTGGCCAACGAGAGGTTTTTCTTCCTTTAAACAGGATCACTGACCAAATCACAGCAGGAATGGCTGCGAGTAGTGTCATGATTCCAAACTGAATCCAGTCGTCTTGTGTAAAGCCTTCGAACATGTCACTATTTAACCCGATGATTTGCCCCAAATGCAAATGTAAAGGCACCTCCGTGGTGGATTCGAGGGAAGCGAATGAAGGTCGCTCGATTCGACGCCGCCGCGAGTGTGAAAAATGCAACTACCGTTTCACGACTTTTGAAAAAGTGGAGACGGCAAATTTTCTTGTTGTAAAGAAAGACGGCTCGCGTGAAAGCTACGACCGCAGCAAAGTGGAACACGGTGTGTGGCGTGCCTGTGAAAAACGCCCAGTGACTCAAGAGCAAATCAGCAGCATGATCGACCGCCTGGAAGAAGTGTGGAGCACCAGCGGCAAAGAAGTGGCCGGAGAAACCATTGGCCGTGATGTGATGCATGCTCTGAAAGTGATCGATGAAGTTTCCTACATCCGTTTCGCCAGTGTGTACCGGCAGTTTAAGGATGTGGAAGAATTCAAACAGGAGCTAAACCGACTCCTGGGACGCTAGACGGTTTTTGCGGGTGCGCATTTTTCTCAGTGCCTTGATTTCGATTTGGCGAATGCGCTCGCGGGTAACGCCAAACATTGCCCCTATATCCTCTAAGCTGAGGTCTCCGGGGCCTTCTAGGCCGTAACGAAGTTTGATCACCCTGATTTCCCTTCTATCCAAGTCGGATTTATCTAAAAACCTCAGCACCAAGTCTCTGTCTTCATCAGCATCCAAATGAGCGGTTGGATCCACCGCCTTGGGGTCTGCCAGCATATCTCCCATGGTGGTTGAGCTGTCTTCTTTTATGGGAGCTTGTAGACTCACAGGTTCTTTATTCATCTCCATCAACTCTTGAAGTCTAACCTCATCTATTTCTAGTGCTTCAGCAAGTTCACCCATGCTCAGTTCACGACCTGTATTTTGGATTGCTTCTTTTTGTAACTGCTTGATCTTGTTAAAAATTTCTAACTTATAGATAGGGATTCGAATGGTGCGAACATTCTCTTCTATAAAGCGGACAATCGCTTGGCGGATCCACCAGGATGCGTAGGTAGAGAAACGAAACCCACGTGAGTAGTCAAATTTTTCGGCAGCTTTCATGAGCCCAATGTTTCCTTCTTGCACTACATCTGCCACGGGAATACCTCGGTAAACGTAGCCACGAGCAATGCTGACTACAAGACGTAAGTTTGCTCTAATGAGTTCATTCTTAGCAAGTTCGGCATCAACTCCACCTTCATCTTTTCTTTTTCCCAGTTCTACTTCGTCTTCACGGGATAAAAGTGGTATTTCTCCCATTTGCTTAAGGTAAACATTGAAAGGGTCATATTTTCTCCCAGTATCTTCACGGGGAGCTGTGGGTTTAGGTTTAGGCTTACGTCCTTTAGGAGCTGCGGGTTTTTTTGGTTCAACTGGTTTTTTCACCTCTACAGCCGCTGCTCCATTGACCATGCCCAAAGCTTCCTTCACTTGTCTTTGAACCATGAACATTAAAGACTCCATGGTGTCTGCATCTATGTCAGGGACTTGAGCCTTCACTCCTCGTAGCACTCGTGTCAGACGGGGTAGATTTGCTGCGTTGATGCTTTTACCGAGTTGTTCTTCTAAAGTGGCGTGCACGGCGCCTCTCACCTTTTGCCTCCAGTCTACCGCTTCTCCGTTCACGGCCGCTGGCACCGGCAAGGTGTCAATAGCTGTGCCTTTTAAGATTTCTTTCACACGAATGAATGGTCCTGATGTTGCCACTGTTTGTTGTTTAGTATCTCTTTTTAAAGGATCTTGAGCCTTTTTGCAAGTAAAGGCTTTACCCAGGTTCGATTTTCTGCTATAATCTTTTGAATACAAAAACAAATACCCATGTCCCGCAAAGTAACTCTACGCCGCCCTATTCTTACTGTTTTCTATGCTTCCTTGACCTTCATGGTCACGCTCCTCGTTGGGGTGCTGAGCAATGAGCACATTCAAGCTTCGCTCTTTAATAAGCCGGTGACAGCCGTGAGCGGGCTGTATTTTGATCAAGTGACTCGCATCGATCCTGAAGCAAGCGACAGCATCACTTTAGAAGAAAACACGGTGGTGGGTAAGTACGGGGAATGGTCTTTCTGCCAATACGACCTGCCAGAAACCCCTGAATACGCAGTGACTTTGAGCAGTGTTGAGGTGGAAGAAGGCATTCAGCCTGGATCTGTGTTCAGTGTGAGCATGACTTTCACCAATGATGGAAACACTCGTCTCTTTGCAGACGATTCTGATTGTTGGGATCTGCCAGTACTCAACGTTGGAACCCAAAAGAGCCAAGACCGCGCTAGCGTGTTTGGAAGCAGTGACTCAGCAGTGACGGGATGGGCTGGAGACAATCGCGTGATGATGAGTGAAGACTACGTGGAACCCGGAGAAACTTTTCATGTGAACTTCCAAAGCGTGGCTCCTGCTGGAGACAACATTTATCGCGAATTCTTCCAACCGGTGATTGAAGGTGAGGCTTGGATTGGAGAAAGCTTTGGAGTGGATATCTCTGTGGGAAGCCCCACCGAACAAATGACTGATGACATCAGCTATGTGAGCGAATTGTCTATGGACGCAGCTCAACTTTCTGGACTTGAACGTAACCTTGAGATCACCATTGGTGACCAAATGATGTACGCTAAGTTTGGAGACATCGCGGTGTGGAAGATGCAAATTTCCAGTGGTGCATGGGACCACCCAACACCTCGTGGAAGCTACGAAATTTTGAGCAAACAAGAGCTCCGCATTGGACAAGCTTATCCTCATTACCGAATGCCTTACTTCCAACTCTGGGACTATCGTGGATACGGAATTCATGCGCTCCCATACCTTGCGAACGACGGTGGTACTTTCTGGACTGAAGCGCTCAGCCACATCGGTACTCCAGTGAGCCACGGATGCATTCGCACGCTGCCTGAAGACGCGGTAACTGTGTACAACTTCACGGAGATTGGAACGCCGGTTGTGGTTAAGAACTAAATTTTCTTGAGATGCACCGTGAGAATGGTGTTCCTCAGCATTTTAGTGACCGTGAACTCCCATTTTTCGATGCGGATTTTTTCTCCTTCCTTGGCGATGGCGCCGAGCGTCTCATTGATGAGGAAGCTGACGGTTTTATATTCAGGATAGTCGAATTCTAGGCCAGTGAGCTCACTAAGTTCATCGAGCTCGGCGCGTCCACTGAGCTCGTATTCGTTGCGTCCTAACTTCTTCACACGTTCCTCTGTGTCTTCTTCGTCTTCAATGTCCCCCACTAGTTCCTCAAGCAGATCTTCCATGGTCACGAGTCCTGCCGTTCCTCCATGTTCATCCAGCACAATGGCCATGTGCATATGCTTGCGTTTGAAGGTATGGAAAAGGTCGCGAATGGACATGCTGTGTTGTACTTTGAGCGGTGTCATCAAATGGATTTGGCGCAGGGTTACTTCGTTGGGTTTTTCTTGTTGGTGGTACTGCTTGAGCAGTTCTTTCACCGACAAAATGCCCACAATGTGGTCTGCGTTTTCGCGGTAAACTGGAATGCGAGTGTGCGTGTGATTCACAATAAACTCAGCGGCGTCGTCTAGGTCGAATGTTTCCGGCAGCGCATCGATGTGAATACGAGGTGTCATGATACCTTCCACTTGGATGTCGTTGAACTCGAGTGCGTTTTCAATCCACTCTAGCTCGTGTTTTTCGATGCTTCCTTCCTCTGCCCCAATGCTCGCCATAGCGATGAGCTCTTCATCGGTTACTTGAGCTTGTTTGGGATTTCCGAGTAAACGCAGGGCAAAGTTGATGAAACGATCCAGAATCCAAATAAGAGGGGTCAAAACCAGCACAAAGAGTCGCACAGGGCGCGACATCAGAAGTCCAATACGTTCTGCATGAGAGCTCGCAATAGCTTTGGGAAGGGCTTCTCCAAAAATTAAACTCACAATGGTGAGTAGTCCGGAGGTGATCCCCAGGTAAATGGAGTCGAAGTGTTCCGTAACCAGCAAAGTCGCCACTCCCGCTGCCAATGTGTCCACAAAGGTGTTTCCCAGTAGCACGGCAATCAGAGTCGGGTGGTAATTTTTCTTCAGCCAGTCCAGCTGGATGGCTCCTGTTCTCTCTTCATCAAGAAGCGCACGAACCTTGGCAGGTGACAGCGAACCGATCGACGTTTCAGCCGCAGCAAAGAACGCTGACAGAAGAACGAAGAGTAGGATGAGACTGAGGCCTAAGGCAGGGTCCAAGCGTTGCTTTAGAAAACTGAAGACGATCGTACCATATTTTGACCTGATTAAACAAGTGGCTTATAGTGCGTCCATGAAAATTATGTCGCAAGAGCTCAAGATCCTATTTTCACAGGCAGCCCTGGAGGCTTTTCCTGAGCTCACTCAAGAAGAGGTTTTAACATGTTCAGTGGTTGAAGAGCCTAAGAATATAGATCACGGAGACTACGCGTGCAGCATTGCCTTTAAGCTCACTAAGAAGCTGGGCAGCAACCCTAAGGCGATTGCCGATAAAATCATTGAGCACTTTCCAAAAGACTACCGCGTGGCTTCACTTGAGTTTGCAGCGCCGGGTTTTATTAATCTGCGACTGAGTGACGAGTATTTAGCCGAAGCCTTGAAGCTACTTGAGGATGGCTTTAGCGTTGAACAGGGTCAGCACCACGACCGGCCTGTGGTTGTGGAGTACAGCTCTACCAATGCCGCTAAACACATGGGGGTGCATCACATTCTTTCAACTGTGATTGGAGATGTACTGGCAAACCTGTTTGAGTTCATGGGTAATGAAGTGATCCGCATCAATCATCTGGGAGACTGGGGAATGAACTTTGCAAAACTTATGTACGCCATGGAAGTGTGGGGCGACGAAAAAGAAATTCATAAGCATCCCAATGACGAGTTCACTCGCCTGTATGTGAAGTTCCACCAAGAAGCGGAGACCAAGCCGGAGCTGGAAGACGAGGCGCGAAAGATTTTCAAAAAACTAGAAGACGGAGACAAAGAACGTCTAGAAAAGTGGAAGTGGATTGTGCACGAAAGCTTGGAGGATTTGAAAAAACTCTTTGTGCGGCTGGGCACCGAATTTGATTACATCACGGGAGAAAGTTTTTATCTAAAAATGGCGGAAGAAGTTTTGGCGGATGGAATAAAACGAGGGCTTTTTGTGGAAGGAGAAGGTGGGGCGCTCATCTTCAATATGGGCGATGATCAAACTCCTGCGCTTATTCAAAAAAGCGATGGGACTACCTTGTATTTAACTCGTGACGTAGCCACGGTGAAGTACCGCGTGGAGACCTGGCATCCTGAAAGTATTTTATACGTGGTGGACACCGCGCAATCACTGCACTTTTCCCAAGACTTTGCCATTGCAAAAGCCATGGGTTACAGCGAAGGTACGCAGCTAGAGCACATTTCTTTTGGGCGTATGAGTTTTGCGGATGCCTCCATGAGCACTCGAAAAGGAAATGTGATCCGTCTGGAATACCTTCTGGATGAAGCAGCTAAAAAGGCAACAGCGCTTTCTGCAGAACGTGGAACGGAGCTGCCACGTGAGGACTACGCAAAAATGGGAGAAATCGTGGGAACCGCGAGCGTGAAATACGCCGTGCTTTCGCAGGATCGCCAAAAGGACATCGTGTTCGACTGGAACAAAATCATCACGCTGGAAGGAAACTCAGCGCCGTACTTGTTGTACTCGTACGCACGTTCACGCAGCATCCTTGAAAAAGTGGGCGAAATTCCACTGAGTGGCATGCCCACTTTCAGCAAAGATTCCGAAAAAAAGATGGTACTGCAATTGCTTAAATTCCCCGACGCGCTCGACCGTGCCCTGCATGAACGTAAGCCACACATTGTGTGCACGGCGCTCTACGAAATGTGCCAAGAATTCAATCGCTTCTACGGGACTACTTCCGTGGCTGGTGCCGACACCGATGCACAAAAACGAACCCGCGCCGGCGTGGTGCATGCCTTTATGTACGCGCTGAAGAGCGGTCTTACTGTTTTGGGGATTCCAACGCTGGAGCGGATGTAGAGAGCGAGTTTCCTTTCCCGAGCATTTCTTTCCAGAATTCTCGTTTGTAGTCGTTGTAGAACTCAATGGCGTCTTGGTCATTGGCCTGGAAAGCCCCTTGTCCAGCTGCTTCAAGTTTATCTTTTTTCTTTTTCAGCTCCTCGTAAGATGCAAAAACCGCATCCATCTTGGCACTGACCACTGGGTCATCACTGAGTCGGTGTCTTAACTCCGAAATGAGTTTATCAGGAGACTTGTCACCCGTTGCCCACCATTCAGCTCCGTCTTTCCACAGTCCATCCCACACACCAACGGCTAAAGTGCTTGCGCCGTCCCAGCTAGAAGCTTTGTCTTTCATAGCCATTAAAAGATCGTACAGCTTAAGCAGCAAAGACCCGGCAGCCCCTTGCAACTCAGCAAAGGCACCTTGGATGGCCGACAAACGTTCGTTTACTTCGCGGTGAGCAGCTGCTTCAACTGCTGTGGGGAAAGCATCCATCGCTTGTTTGCCCACATAAGCAGCACCACCCACCGCTAAGCCAGGAACTACAATCCACTTAAAAATCTTAGCAAGTGCGCGTCTTGTTATGCGCATGATGCCTTCTGGTTCGCGACTTTCAATTTCAGCACGAAGGGCTTCCACATTTCTACGCCCCTCCGGTGAGAGTTCCGCCTTTTCTAATTGTTCCAGCGCATCTAATTCTTTATCAGACATATTATTGGGGTTCAGATTTCTTAAAATGGCCAAGCAACCTTGCTAGATCCAGTTTGATTTCTTCCTTCACGCCACTCCACACAGCATGGACCACTTGTCCTTGGTCGAACTTGCCGTACTCGCGCTTGGCGATTTCTTTTACATGAGCCAAAGCTTCATCGGTCTTCATTTTCGCGTAATGGAAGCTTACTTTTACGTTTTCCCACTCCTGTTTGAATTCAGGATTTTTTTGCACGATGGACTCGAGGTCATTATCCAGACGCGCCACGAGTTTATCGGGTGTCCAGTTGTGGTCGGTGATCATTTCTTGAAGGTCTTTCAAAAAACCGATTCCTCCATCCATCAGGAGTTTAAGTCCATCTTTCCAGGTGTCCGGCCGGATCACTTGTGTCAAAAAGCCCTTAAAATCTTGGCGAAACTGCTCAGCGGCTTCGCTCGCGTCGAGGATGGCGCTGCGAGCCACTTGTTTGCTTTCATCCAGATCTGGAACTTGAGTGGGTTCCATAAGGTTTAATTTATTAGATCATTATATCATACTTTCCAGGTTCAGAGAAGCCTCTGATTGAAGTTCGCTTGCCCTAGGGGGGCTAAATGCATAAACTGGGGTGGCTCTTTTCAAATTTAGGGCTTAGTGGAGAGGTGGCCGAGTGGCCGAAGGCGGCGGTTTGCTAAACCGTTATACGGATTAATCTCCGTATCGAGGGTTCGACTCCCTCCCTCTCCGCCAGGAGAAATTGGAAAAACGGCAGGCCCCTTGTGGGTCTGACGGTTTTGCAGTGTCTGCGTGAACATCCTACTTCCATGCCTTATGTTGACATTCATACCCCCAGGGGGTATTTTTGCCGCATGAGAAAAGATATTAAATCAAAAGCGATCCGCCGCCTCAAAATCATTGAGGGGCAGATTCGTGGTCTGCAAAAAATGGTGGAAGATGAAAGCTACTGTGTAGACATCATTACGCAAGCCAGTGCCGTTAAAGAAGCTCTCTCAGGTGTTGAAGATTTAGTCCTCGAGAATCATCTTTCCACTCATGTGATTGAACAAATGAAGGGAGGAAAAGAAGCTCAGGCGGTGCAAGAAATTCTTAAGGTTTACAAGCTCGCACAAAAGAAGAAGTAACCCACTCTTATGCAAACCACTAAAACGTTTTAAGACTTATAATTCATCACGTGAATAAGAAGCTTAAAAAATTTGCGGCACTCACCCTAATCTCTTTAGGTTTGACCTTATTCCTTTCCATTGGGATGAGCTACTGGATGCACGAAGAGCCCATGCCCCATGGTGAGCATGAATGTTGTGACTTTTTACCCATGAATGCCAATGAGCCCGTGGTGCTTAGCTTCCTCCTGTTGCTGCCCAGCGTGGTTTTTCTTTCGTTCTTTGTTTACAGCTACAAATCTGTTGAGGGCATTAATCGATTTCGATTTGCCCATGCTCCACTGACACCCCCTTCTCGCAGAATGTTAAGAGGGGTAGTGCAACTAGAATGAAAGGTGCCTGTAGACCTTTAATTCTTAATTAACTTATTTTATGAAAAGCTTATTACTTCTTTGTTCTCTTTTTACTGCTACTGTTTGTTGCCCTGGCTGCGTACCAGCTGATTTAGATACCGAGTCCTCCAAGGAGGACCAATCCATGATGGATCACTCAATGATGGGCCACGACATGGATAGCATGATGGTGCAAAGTGATGAAGACTTTCTTTCTATGATGATCCCACACCATCAAGAGGCTATTGATACCGCTAACGTGATTCTAGCTAAGTCCGAAAACACAGATCTAAAAGCATTGGCTCAAGACATTGTAGACGCGCAAACCGCTGAAATTGCCCAAATGGAAACATGGGGCAAGGAGTGGTTTGGTGCAGACTTTAAGGCGAGTGATGACTACGAGCCTATGATGCCAGATCTTTCAACTCTAGAAGGTGAAGAGCTCGATCAAGCCTTCATTGAAGGAATGATTGAACATCACCAAATGGCCATCATGATGGCCATGCAAGTTCAAATGATCTCGGAGCGCACAGAGCTGCTGGATATGGCAGACGCAATCATCGATGCGCAAACTGCTGAAATTCAAACGATGAAAGGCTGGCTCAAGTAGAAGTTGAGGAGCACATTACAAAGGCGGGGCAAATACCCCGCCTTTGTAGTTTCTTAGACTTATTAAAACATCCACTCCGCAAAGAGGTGATAGATCCTAATCCCGACAAGAATGTTGAATGGGAATGTAATCCCAAGTGCCGCCGTAAGTGGCAAAGCCCCATTGGCCTCAGGAACGGTGATTTTCATGGCAGCGGGGGCTGCGATATAAGAAGCACTCGCCGCCAGGGTAGCTAACAATATAGATCCACCAAAAGACAATCCCGCCAAAGACGCTGCGTAAATTCCCAATACCGACGCGAACAAGGGGAAAATAATTCCAAAAAGGATAAGGAATTTACCTGCCTTTTTGCACTCACCAAAGCGCTCAGCGGTGAGCACCCCCATCTCTAAAATAAACAAGGCCAGGAACCCTTTAAATAAATCTATAAAGAAAAAATTCAACTGCTCATTGCCTGAGTAGGCGATGAAAGAGCCTATTACCAAGCCACCCAGTAGAAGCAAAATACTTTTACCTAGAAATATTTCATGAAGCAGTTTTTTGAGTGGCACGCTGGACTTTTCTTTTCTTAGCAAGATCTCGGTTAAAAATGCTCCCACCGCAATCGCGGGTATTTCCATAAATACAAGCAACGCCACGCTATACTCTTCGAACGGAATTTTTAATTCTTCCAAGTAACTCACCGCTACGGCAAAAGTCACAGCCGAAACAGACCCATAGTGAGCTGCCAAAGAAATTGCATTGGGAAGGTCCCATTTGCCAAGTTTCCTAACCACAAAGAAGGCAAGGAAAGTAAGAAGGATTCCTAAGCCCAAAACCACCGCAGCAGGACGAGCAAGTTCAAGCAACCCCACATGAGCAATCTCAATTCCCCCTTTCACTCCGATGGCCAACAGTAAGTAGATGCTTACTGTATTGAAAAAATCGACAGGGATTTTTAGGCCCGATTTCACAAGACCCGCAACGACACCTAGGATGAAAAACAATACGACGGGATCGAGGCTGTTCAGCATGTGCACAGTATAAGTCAGGTGTTTGACTGGTCCAATCTTATTTTATATAGTGTTGGCTCTATCTGATACTCATGGAGAGCCGCCCCACACCCCGACGCATTGGACTCATCAAAGGTGGGCAACTTGCGCGTATGCTTATCCAGGCCATGACGCCGATGGACCTGGTGCCCGTGGTTCTGGATGCAAAAGGCTGCCCGGCTAGCTTTTTCTGCCAGGAGTCTTTTGACGGCGACAGCATGAATTACGAAGACGTGCTGAACTTTGGACGCAAAGTAGACATCGTACTACTCGAATTTGAACACGTGAATGCCGACGCACTGGAGGCGCTCGAAAAAGAAGGAATTCCTGTGTACCCGAGCTCCAAAGTGCTCCGCATGATTCAAGACAAGGGGCTGCAAAAACAGAAGCTAGTAGAACTTGGCCTCCCCACCGCGGCCTTCCACTTGGTGGATGGGAAAGCGGAGCTCGCAAGTCTGCCCCTGCAGCCTCCGTTCATCATGAAAAAGCGCACGATGGGTTACGATGGACAAGGGGTGAAAGCCATCCGCAACGCTGCAGATTTTGAAGGTGCTTTTGAGGGCGCAAGTTTGGTGGAAGAATGGGTGCCTTTTGAAAAAGAAATTGCGGTGCTACTCGCAAGAGACTCGTCTGGAAGCGTGCAAGTTTACCCGGTGATTGAAATGGACTTTGATGCTCGACGAAATATTTTGCAGACGCTCAGGGCTCCCGCAAACATCCCAGAAAATGTGGCGCAAGAAGCCAAGCGCATCGCCACCGAACTAATTAAGGCGCTCGACTACACCGGCGTGATGGCCGTGGAAATGTTTGTGCTCAAGGACGGCCGCGTGCTCATCAACGAAATCGCACCTCGCGTGCACAACAGTGGACACCACACTATCGAGGCGAATATCACCTCTCAATACGAGCAGTGTCTGCGCGCTGTGCTCGGCCTGCCGCTGGGCAGCAGCGAGGCGCTGCACCCTTCGATTATGGTGAATTTGTACGGAGAGGAGGGCTATACGGGGAAGCCCATCTACGCGGGGCTGGAGGAAGTGCTCAAGAAAAGCGGGATTTTTGTCCATATTTATGGTAAAATGGAGACAAAGCCCTTCAGAAAAATGGGCCATGTCACCGTCATTGGAGACAGCTGGGAGGAGATCCAGGAAAAAGCGGACTTCGTCCTAAACACTCTCAAAGTCATTGCATGAAAAACCATTCTCAGCCACTCGTTGGAATCATCATGGGAAGCAAGTCGGACCTCACAGTAATGTCGGGGGCGGCGGAAGCTTTGGACCGTTTTGGCGTTCCTTACGAGATTCACATTGTGTCTGCACACCGCACGCCTGAGCGCATGGTGGACTACGCAAAAAAAGCTCGTTCACGTGGACTGAAAGTGATTATTGCCGGAGCGGGAGGAGCGGCGCATCTACCAGGCATGGTGGCTTCGCTCACCAGTTTACCGGTAGTGGGAGTGCCTGTGCTTTCTAAAAACTCGCTGCAAGGATGGGATTCTATTTTGTCTATTTTGCAGATGCCAAAGGGCGTCCCTGTGGCTACTGTTGCAGTGGACAACGCCTTCAATGGAGGACTCCTCGCAACGCGCATTTTGTCCACTGAAGATTCAGCTCTGGCCGATAAAATGGAGGCATACCAAGCAGAACAAATGAACACGGTGATTGAGTCCGACGAAACGCTGCTCGACTAAAAATTACTTTGTAGGTTAGTATTGGGCAGACTAATTTTTCCTATGAAAAAACTCCTCGCCCTCAGCAGTTTGGCACTCACCTTACTGACTGGCTGTTCAAGCAGTTCCGCTAGCATGCCCGATACTTTTTGGGGTCTCATGAGTTGGCACTACACCAGCAAAGAAGACGGCGCGTACGGTGTGACGGGATCCGTGCAAGTGAAGATGCTGTTCACTCGGACGGAAGACAACAAGTACGAGATTACGGGAACGGTAGAGCCCAACGAAACCGCCTGCACGCAGTACAACTATTTGCCCGAACCTTGCGACCCCATTTGGTGTGAAGTGAAATCCACCGATGCGGGAACTTTGAAGGGCTTTGCAACGGTTGAAAATGGCGTACTATCGGCAACGCCACTCTGGGACGAGGAGTACACCATTCACATTGAAAACATGTGCGATGCCATGCCCGACGATCCAGGAAAACAAGTATTCCCTGGCCAACACGAGGCGACCATCATGGAAAGCCTTTACCCAACAGAAGAAGACCCTTTCTTTTATCCTTGGACTATAGACGTGGATGGCATCACATTTATTGATGAGCTACCGGTGAATGAAATGACGGACGCAAAAACTGGGTTCAAAAACTTCAGTGCGACTGGACTCTACAGCACGGGTGAAGGACTGCTTGGCCTTTACCGAAACGAACCTCAATGAAGAAAACGCTGACCTTAGTCGGCAAGCTGCTCATGGTGTTTTTGGCGTTTTATTTGGCGATTCGAACTTTTGAGTATTTTTCGTTCCGAACAGACGTGAATTTCCTCCTGGTCCGGCAGGAGCTGATCCGTCAAGTTTTATGGAAGATTGCCTTTTACTTTCATATCTCGGGCGCTCTGCTGGCACTCGCGGCCGGGTCCGTGCAGTTTTTTCCTAAGTTTCGTCAGAATCATATAAAAATTCATAAGCTCATTGGCAAGCTCTACGCCCTGGGCATTTTGGTGGGCGCGCCCTCAGGGCTTTATATGGCCGTGTTCGCACGTGGAGGTGTCTTTGCTCAAATTGGCTTCGTGGCACTGGACCTCGCGTGGATCTACACTACTTACCGTGGCGTGTATTCCATAATGGTGAAGAAAAATGTGCAGGAGCATCGCGAATGGATCACTCGCAGCTATGCGGTTACCTTTGCAGCTGTAACGCTACGCCTATGGGTGCCCATTCTTTCGCTTGGCTTTGGCATGGGTGAAGCCGCCATTTTATCACTCACTCCGTGGCTGAGCTGGATACCCAACTTAATTGCTGCAGAGCTGATTCTCCGGTATACCAAAAGACGACTTACCTAACGCTTATGAAAAAACAATCCAACGCACTCGTCGGAATCCTCTCAGCGCTTGCTGTCATTCTTATTTTGGGAGTAGTGATTTCTGAAGGTCCAAGAAGTGCTGACGCGCTTCCTCTCACCGTTCAAACACTACCAAATAGTGTGGACGGCTACTTAACCTACGCACCTGAAAGCATGGACCTTGTGAACGACAATCTACTTGAGCCGCTTCGAGAGAAGTTTGGTATTGAAAACCCCAACGATGCGTTTTCTCGTTGTGCTAGCTCCGTTGACTACACCATTCAAAGTGCCGAATCTACCGATGGTTACTACTACGGAGATGTCACCAAGTTCATTGGATGTGGGGAAGAAAGCGGAAGCTACTCCTACCGAGTAGAAGCAGCCACCGGAATCTTTGAACTACAAGACGCAGAAGGTGACTATGTTTCTGTAGAAGATTGGGAGCCTACTGAAGAGTGATTACTCTACAATTTTTAGGATTCCTCCTTTGAGCCCGACTCCAGTCTTCTCTTCTTTACGAGTGAAGTATTTATTCTGACCACCTACATCTGTTTTGTCATAGGTGTATTGGTGTTCACTGTTGTAAACACACAAGTTCCCTAAGTACATCCCGTTGTCTGCATCGGTATAGCCCTCTGCTGTTTCTTTAAGATGAAGATCGAACTGAATTTGGAAGTCATCCTTTAAAGATGTGGTGGGGTAAAAAGATCCAATTTGGCTTGCGTCTTCAATTGTAGCGATGGTTTTTCCAGTTTTATCACGCAGTACTAAACGGCTGTCGTCAGCCAAATCGCCCATCCCCTTAGCAATGGAGCCAGTACCGTCGTTGAGTCCAATTGAGATGTTGTTTGCGCCCTCCCAATTGCAAAATTGCATTTCAGGCTTCATATCCACCTCCCAGTACCCAACGGTCACCCAGCGTTGATCGTAAGCGTCCAGAGGGTTGTCCGCATCGTCCACCGCATCAAAGTCGAGTTCGCTGAGTGTCATGGTTTGCGTCGTCACACTGCCCCCTTTTGGTTGAATGGTGGCCACGGTTTCAGTGGTGGAAATAGACGTGGGGGTTTTGATCTTTACATCTCCCGGTTTTACGCTGAAACGCCCTTCGAACATATCGGGGTTAGAGTACACATACGCACCACCACCAATCGCAAGAAGGATTAAAACTAAGATAAGCCAAGAATGTGCAGGTGCTTTGTGCATAGCGTGAGTTAGATGGAATCACTTTAAGACGAAATTTTAGCTCTAGCAAGCCTAGGCCCTTTGTGTTAAAACTTAAATGATTTCTAACTCCACGAAATGGACCTTATTCAACAACTCAACTGGCGCTACGCAACTAAAGGGTACGATGCGTCTAAAAAGCTCAGCGCTGAACAAGTCGCAACCTTAAAGGAAGTGCTTCGTCTCTCTCCTTCTTCTTACGGGCTTCAACCTTACAAGTTTGTACATGTGAAGAATCCTGAACTCCGCGCAAAGCTTCGTGAAGTGTCTTGGGGTCAGCCACAAGTGACGGATGCGTCTGAACTTTTCGTTCTTTGCCGAATCGACAAAATGGATGAAGCGTACGTAAATAAGTTTATTGAACTCACTGCTAAAACCCGTGGCGTGGATGTTGCTAGCTTGGAGGGATTCAAGCAAATGGTAATGGGACCTGCAGGAGCAGATGCTGCAACCTTTGCGCAGTGGGCTGCTAAACAAGTTTATTTGGCGCTCGGAAACTTGCTCACCAGCTGTGCCGTGCTTGGAATCGACGCTTCCCCTATGGAAGGCTTCGATCCTGCTAAATACGATGAGATTTTGGACCTTCCTGCAAAAGGGCTTCACAGCGTGGTGATCTGCGCGGTAGGAACAAGGTCGCCTGAAGATAAGTATGCAACCGAAAAGAAGGTGCGCTTCTCCCAGGAGGAACTCTTCGTAACCTTAGAGTAATCGGGTTGACTTCGGCGGAAATTACTGTAGAATTGTCTTGTGTTATTTCCGTTAACGTAAATGTCTTTTACTCTTCACGGCAGGTCGAAATCACAAAATAATTCAATTATTTTATTTTAAGTATGCAAACTAAAAAATTATTCGTTCGAAATCTTCCTTTCAGCGCAACGGAAGACGGACTGCGTGAATTCTTCATGCAATTCGGAACAGTAGAATCTGCCGTGATCATCAAAGACCGCGCTACCGGACGCAGCAAAGGTTTCGGATTCGTAGAAATGTCTACGATGGAAGAAGCTGAAGCAGCTATCCAACAGATCGAAGAAGGCAAGATGGAAATGGCTGGACGCCAAATCTTCGCTAACGAGGCTCAACCTCGTGAAGAACGTCCTCGCCGTGATTTCCAACAACGCGACGATCGTTATTAATTTAACGCTTCAAAAGCCTCGCTTCGGCGGGGCTTTTTTTGTATATTGAGGCCAGACTCGGCTTTGCCGAGAAATTCTTACCCCCAATGTATGGAAGTCACACTAAACTATGCCGCTATTCTAGTGGCAGGACTCATCAACATGGTCATCGGTTCTGCTTGGTACTCTCCTTTGCTTTTTGGAAACATTTGGATGAAAGGTATGAAGATCGATAAAAATAAAATAAAGGCGGATAAGTACATGGGGCTACGCTACGGAGTAGCTTTTTTGATGGGACTGCTGATGATTTATATCCTCGCTCACTATGTGGACTACATGGAAGCTGACACGGCTAGTGAAGGAGCAGAAACCGCATTTTGGCCTTGGCTTGGATTCATTGTGCCAGTGATGGCGGGAGACATTTTGTGGAATGGAAAACCTTTTAGTGTGTTTGCGATCAACGCAGGTCACTACCTGGTGGCTCTGATGATGGCAGGCGTAATTTTGGCCAGCTGGCAATGAAGCGATTCTTAGCTTTCATCGGTCTCACGGTCCTCGTCGGATGTTCGTCTTTTGGACCATCCCGCGGGGCTACTGAGGCTATTGAAAATGGCGGAGAATGGTTTTTGAACAATCAAGATGAGAACTTTATATACTATCAATATGAGCCCGAAGCTGATCAGCACCCGAGCGCACATCACTCGGCACGCGAAATGGGAGCACTATGGTCCATCACTAAGCTATGGAAATTTTTAGAGGACGATCGCTACGAAGCGCTCGCTTTACGAGGATGGGACTACTTCGGTGCAACCATTCAACACGATGAAGCCGGCAACTTTAGTTATTTCACTACCACCCCTGAGAAAATTAAGCTCAGCTACAATGCTTTTGGTATTTTGAGTTTGCTGGAGCTGGATGTGCCCGATAAGGAAGCCACCCTAGAACAACTGGCGAATGGGATTTTGTATCAACAGGAGGAAAGTGGCGAATTTAAAACATTCTTTTTTAGCGATCGCTCTAGTGGAAAAGACTACTATCCAGGACAAGCCTTGCTGGCATTGATGTCTTTATATGAAAAAAATGGTAATGAAGCTTATCTGGCTGCAGTGGAAAAAGCGTTTCCTTTCTACTACGACTATTTTGACGAGAACCCCAATACCGCTTTTGTACCCTGGCAAACTCAGGCCTATTACAAGTACTATCAAGTGAAGCCAAGTGAGGAGGTGGCGAATTATATCTTTGGTATGAATGACTACATTGTGAATAGTTTTTCGGACGGAGCGTATTGCAAACAATTCGACTTTTCACTGGGCGTGGTGACTGCTGTGTATATAGAGGGCATGAATAAAGCTTACTCATTGGCTGAGGAAGTAGCTGACACGGAGCGTAGCGAGTGTTACGAACACTTCATTCAAGAGGGATCCAATGCAATCATGGCCCTACAGTTCCCCATGAAGGGCCAAAAGGCCAACGACTATGCGGAGGCCGCTTTGGGAGGATTTTCTGGCTCAAGTGCCGATTTTTCGCATCAGGTAGACAGAAATCAGCATGCCGTTATGGCTCTGATGGGTGCTTACGAATTGGGCCTAATTAAATAAGGAAAGATTTTTAAAAACAGAAAAGGGCATTCACTGTGCTGAAGAGCATTTACAGGTATAATGGACTTTGTACAATTTATCCTTAATTTTATTCCTATGATGGGATGGAAAGGATGTTGCGGAGTCCACAAGTTGGCTTACGCATTGGTTCTCATTGGTGCTCTTAACTGGGGGCTCGTGGGGGTTTTTGATTGGAACCTCGTTACGGAGCTTCTAGGAAGCTGGCCAACTGTAGAACGTGTGGTTTACATCGTTGTCGGTGTAGCCGCTCTCGTTTCCTTGTCTTCTTGCTGGTGCAAGATGTGCAAGAAATAAACTGCTTCCTCCGAAGTAGCTTTTTAGAAGGCGTGACCTCTATGGGTCGCGCTTTTTAAAATCGTCCGCTGGCACCACCGCCGCCGAATCCACCGCCGCCAAAGCCGCCAATTCCACCACTTCCCCCTCCGCCAAAACCACCTCCGCCTCCCCAACCTCCACGTCCCCCAGGCATGCGAATTTTTTGGTACAAGTATTTTGAAACCATGAAGTCCAAAAAGAGCCCTCCAATTCCTCCAATGAGCAGCCCTGTCCACATGCCCACAATGAATCCAAACACGCCGCCAAAAAATCCGCCGAGCCACCATGCCTTAGTGCTGGAGAACCAGCTGGTCACCGCCCAGAGCAGCGGCAGAGCGTAGAACAAAACCATGAACACAATTTCGCCCGTCGGCGTGGGATCTTCTTGAATTTGCGATACATCGAAATCTTCTTGGCGGACCATCGCTTCTAGCTGCGCGACTGTTTGAACAACACCTAGATCGTAGTTCCCGTCTTTAAAAAGTGGAGAAGCCGTGTGCATTAAAATGAGGTAAGCGGTTGAGTCCGGGACCACACCTTCGAGTCCATAACCCACTTCAATGCGAGCCTGACGGTCTTCGGGAACAATTAAAAAAACAATGCCGTTGTCGAATTCTTCTTGTCCTACTCCCCATTCTCGCCCCAGTTCTAAGGCATAACTTTCAATGGGATAGTCGTTGAGGGTTGGAATGGTGACCACCACCATGCCGGTGCTGGTTTCACTTGCCAAAGTAGACAGCTGGGTTTGCAAGGTGAGCTCGATGGAATCCGAGAGCACGTTGGCACTGTCTAATACATACAAGTCTTGCCCCTCCGCTCCAATGGGTCGGTCAGGGATATCTGCAACGGCGTAAGCCGTTTCAATAAAGTTCATTATTCACCGATATTAAACTCAACTTCAGGCGCGTCCTCCGTTCCTTCATCCGACTCGAAGAGAGGGTATGCGGCAAAGCCGTAAATAGAAGCCACAATGTTTGTGGGGAATTGCTTAATAGTTACGTTGTATACGGTGGTCGCATCGTTGTAATCCTTACGGGCTACGGCTACACGGTTCTCACTCCCTTCAAGGGTTGCCTGAAAGGCCTGGAAGCTTTCCGTTGCTGTGAGCGTTGGGTAAGACTCCACGGTTACGAGCAGGCGAGACAGCGCTGAATCAAACTCTTCTGTGGCTGCCATTTGTTCTTCAATGCTGGCGTCTGGATCGTCTGCAGTTTGAGCCCAGGCGCTGCGAGCTTCCACAATAGCGGTGAGTGTTTCTTGCTCAAATTCAGCAGTGGCTTCTACGGTAGGTAAAACCTGAGCCACGATATCGCTGCGGCGTTGATACTGCACTTCCACTTGTGACCACATATTTTGCACTTCTCCCTCTTTAGCTACAAGTCCGTTGTATATACCCGCACTCCACAGAAGGCCAATCCCTCCAATCACCACCAAAGCGACCAATACAAGAATCCAAATTGGGATGCGTTTAGATGTTTTTGCCATACGTGAATTTAAAGGTTATGGCTCTAGCATAGCAAAAAACCCATTGAAATAAAGGCATTTACCCTGTACCTTAGCCCCCGCTAGACCTCAGTGGAGAGATGGCTGAGCGGTCGAAAGCGGCGGTCTTGAAAACCGTTAGGGAGCCTGTCTCCCTCGGGGGTTCGAATCCCTCTCTCTCCGCCAGGAATTTTTAAAAGCGTCCGGCCCTCAGGGTTGGGCGGTTTTTAAAACGCTGCGCAGCAGCAAGAGAGGGATCTATAGCGAACAAAGTGAGCGTCATCCTCTCTCTCCGCCATTTAGTTGGAACCAAAACCTTCAATCACGTTAAGGTTGTTTTCAAGTTCTATCTAGTCCCTCAATATTCTCTCAACAGACTCTGCTCCACATGGCACGCGAGGTCTTTTGTGGACTTGAGCTTGTGATAGCCCCTGCCAAGTAGCGACCCCCAAACTCTGTTGGGAATGTAAATTATGAAATAGTTTAAATGCTAAACCTCTACAGAGCCTTCAACCGAGGAGCGGAAGCACGCAGATTCATCTGGAAAATCAGCGCTGCATCCAGACAAACGCGCGCATCGACTATCAGGACGGAAAGCACCACTAACCAGAATATGATTTCTGTCCTCTATCAACTCGCCTTCTTCATCTAGTACGGTGAAATTGCATACTTCAGATGCAAGAATATTTCTGGCATGATCCTTGAAGCGAACATCAAGTGGCTTTCCTTCCTCAAGACAATCTGCCATCCGTGTTGTCCATGAAAAACGATCAGTTCCTCGCATGCCTTTTGGTCTTTTATCTCGTATTCTTGTAGCTCTGTCTTTCAATTTCAAGGCTACATCATCCTCCTTTTGAACTTGCATGACTTGTTCTCCTTGGTAAAATTCCCACTTCCATTCGTATTTCTCAGGAGAAGGCCTGCCTGCTAAGTGCCGTTCAGTTGCCGGATACACGTACGCTTCTCGTTGGTTCGCAGTGGGAGTGTTCATTTGGCTAGGTTGCCCGTTTAACAGTTTTTTTAGTAGGTCAACTTTACTACTAGGAGCTACCAGCTTGATCTGGAATAGGAAGGGCGAGCGTCCTTGTCCCATCATATAAGCAACCTGCTCACGGGTGAGTTGCCCGAGGGCTGACCTTAAAACAGCTTCTTTTTCAGGAAAGTCAGGCACTCCATCTATTTTAATGAGCGGAGTATTAACTAGACGCGTACGGTCATAACGAGCTTCGATTCCTTTTCTTACCCATTCCACTTGAGGGGCATTCAGTCGAGCTTCATAATTTCCTTCTTGTTCAGGACCAAACTGAGCAGTTCCTACTAGACCTATATCAATAGCAGTAGAAAGACCAGGGACTTCAGCATTCATTTCTACCAGGTCATGAATAACACTACGTATTGCCTCTCGGATTTCTTGCAGTGTCTTTTTTTTAAAATCATCCTCGAAAGCTAACGGATCTCCTCCAATTCTTATTTCTCGTAATCCTCTAAGCACTTCCTTCTTGCCGTGTCTGACAAGGAGATTTTCCAGCAATGGAATTGCAGCTGCTCGGTTGGCGACACGCCCCATGTGGGCGGCTCGACGTACTTCTGCCCAATGGGCTTCGGAAGGGTTGTATGATTTCATAGAGCTTAAGAGGAAATAGTGCAACTTTTTTGCAACTCCGTCAACTGCTTTCGTTTTTTGGTTTTCGCAAACACGTTGAACTGTGTATGATTAGCCTCGATCGCGGTTCTAATGTCGTCCACGACTCTCCGCCATTTGAATTTCAATTATGGTAAGCATCAATCCTTACATCAACTTCAACGGAAACGCAGAAGAAGCGTTTAACTTTTACCAGTCTGTTTTTGGTGGGGAAGTTAAAGTCATGACTCGTTTTAAAGATATCCCTGGTCTTGGAGACTCCATGTCAGAAGAGCAAGGAAACAAAGTCATGCGCATTCTTTTGCCGATTGGTGACAGCGTGCTCATTGCGAATGACGTTCCAGAGTTTATGGGGCGGGTGAGCGAAAATGAGAACCGAAGTAAAATTGCAGTCAGCGTGGATAGCCGTGAAGAAGCGGAGCGCCTATTCAAAGGTCTTTCGGAAGGTGGCACTGTGGAAATGCCTATGGATCAAAGCCCTTGGGGTAGCTCTTTTGCCATGTTCAGAGACAAGTACGGTATAGAGTGGACGATAGAATTTGATCCGAAGAGTCAAAAATAAGTCACTTAGGTCGTTTGCAATTCCCTGCCATTTTTAAACATGAGAATTTCTTTCGCCCGCACTTCACCCACCCATCACCGACTGCACTTTGAACGCGAAGATGGCAGCCACGAGAGCATTGAATTAGAGACAAAGACTTTTTTATTTCATGATTTACTCCATTTTGCTGCGGAAACAGAGGCTGGTATTCAAACGGGATTTTGGGGGAGCTTAGCGCACGGGAAGACATTAAGTGAGATGAATGCAAAGAGTGACGTAGACATGACAATCTATAAACCAGAAACGGATTTAGCGTGCATGGAAATTGTTGTGGGTGCACTAACAGGATCTTGGAAAAGAGCGAGCAGTGGAAAAACGGGCGACAGCTTGAAGGAAGGTTTGGAAAATATTTTTGGTGCTTACGAAAAACCTCTGCCTACTTACGTTACGGGTGACTATGAAGAGCGTGTTTTAGAAAAGCTCCGCCGACTGCTGGGTGCTTGGAACTCGCTCACTTTTGGAGAGAGTCTTGCACTTGAGTGGAAGGATTAACAGTCGTGGCGACTGGTTTTTCTACTTAACTGTGGTGCAGTAGAAAGCAGCTTTTTCTTCTTCGGCACGTTGACGGTCCATAATGGAGTCGTCGATTAAGTCAAAAGCTGCATGGATCCAAAAAGCAGTGGCCCTCAGGTCTTGTTCAAAAGTTGATGAGGCGGTGCCAAATGCTTGATCCAAACGAGGGTCGTATGCGGTGCGCCCCACTGAATATTCACCAGGTTTTAAACCAGCTCCAGTTAGCACTGCTTTCATGCGTTCTTTTTCACTTTCCAAAGCAGTTTCATAAACTCTGCCACCCACTTCCACCATCAAGACATTTTGGAACTCATGAGTGTCTCTTTCTCGACGACAATACTCCTTTGAATCTCTCCATCGATAGTGCTCTTTATTAAAGGTCAAAGCGTGATCTCCTTCGTGAAGTCCGTTGATCCCACGCCACGTCTCTGAGAGTTGATCGGCACCTTTAAGCAATACCATATTTTCGTCCGGGAGAAACATTGCTCCTGCCTGGCTATCTCGATTATTGGTTGGATTTGGTATAGAAGCTAGTCTTTCCCATCCCTCCAAGGCTGCGTCCTGAGCGAGCAGGGGCATCAGCACCGTTGGGTTAGCTGTTTCTCTCTTGGGTTTACCGATGGTTTGCCACGCCCACTTATGACGTACACTCCGAGGTACTCCCAAAACGCTTGATTGCATCACATAGTTGAACACTTCACTAGCGTGCTTGTTTCCTGTGCGCTCCGCAAGATCGTGCATGGCCTTGGCCCATTTTTCTATTTCTTGTGTACGTAGTTTAACTTCGTCTCCAGTTATTGGCATTTCCATGCGCTCATCACCAACCTTACTTTCAGTTTCGGCACTCGATACCTTATCTGTCTGCGAAGAGGAGGCCTCACCATTTAAAGATATCCAAGCCCAGGCCGCGCCAGCACTTAAAACCCCTGCTGCCATTAGGCCTTGGCGTACACGTAGTTTGAGTCGGATCCATTCTTTATCCTCAAGCTCGCGACGTTGCCCCCAATCCAAACTTTCTTTCCTTTCTGCTGTCTTCAAATCTTGAATTCGCTCAGCAGCCGCTGCCTCGTTAGCATCTCCCAGTACTAGATCTTTTAATCTGTCTAATGCACTCATGACTTAGGTTTAAGATTCTACATTTTAAACTCATTTTAATTTTAGTCAAACTGGGCTAGAGGAAGTGCTAAAAAACAGACTCGCTTTTGAGCTAGAGCAGTTGATTGACTCACAGAGGTGGGCTCCCTACCATGTTTTCTATCAGTAATCCCATTTTATGGCTTCCAAGTCACGCTCTAAGTATCTTTGGGTCCTGGGTATTCTTTTGATAGGCCTTTTCGCCTACGGAGGTTACCAATATGGATCTGCTTCTTTGTCCCGCCAGTATAAGTCCGAAGGCAGCACATCTTCCACGGAGCAGCACAAGTCTGAAGGTAGTGGCAACTCCGGTTTAACCGCCGATGGTGTGAATGACTTTAATGCCTGTGCAGAGGATATTGAGTCATATTGCAGTGAACTCCGCTCACAAAACTGGGAAGAGGCAGCCATTGCAGCAGGATATACCACCGCCTCTTGGAAGTATGCTCTCATGGACTGCTTTGAATCGCACTACGCTTTACTCGACCCTTCGTGCGTTGAGTCCTTGGAGCGTCGCCAAGCTCTGAATGAAGCAGTGAATACCAACTGTGCAGCAGATCGAGGTACTTACTGTAGAGGTGTAGAACCAGAGCCCGGAAGCGAGCCTCAAATTGACTGTCTTATGGAGCACATCGACCAGGTTGTCCCAGCCTGCGCAGAGGCGCTCTTTGATCATGAAGCCGCTCAAGCTCTGCAATAAGCTAGCGTAGTAAAATTGAAAAGCTCCATCCTTGCTGGTGGGGCTTTTTTTATATAAGCTATCCAGGCACTTAAGCAATATATGAAAAAAACTCACGACAGTCGTTGGATTGCCCTATTAATCTTATGTCTAGGCTCACTCATGATCGTGCTCGACACGACTATAGTGAACGTAGCTCTGCCCTCCATACGCGAAGACCTTGGCTTCAGCGAGGCCGCATTGGCCTGGGTGGTAAATGGATACATGCTGACTTTTGGAGGATTTTTGCTTCTGGGAGGACGACTCGGTGACTTGTTCGGACATAAACGACTTTTTTTAATGGGAATTGTGTTGTTCACCTTGGCGTCGCTGGGGTGTGGATTGGCAGGTTCTCAGTTATTTTTGGTGGCCATGCGAGCCCTACAGGGTTTTGGCGGAGCGATTGTTGCAGCAGTGGCGCTTTCGTTGGTGATGAATTTGTTTACCGAAGCAGGCGAACGAGCAAAGGCAATGGGGATTTATGGCTTTGTGAATTCAGGAGGAGGATCGCTCGGGGTTCTTTTAGGAGGTGTACTCACCAACTCGCTCAGCTGGAACTGGGTCTTTCTTGTAAATCTACCCATTGGAATTGCAGTGGTGGCGCTAGGACTTAAGCTTTTACCTAAGCGTGTGGATCAAGGCGTGAAAGAAAAGTTGGACATTGCCGGAGCTGTACTCATCACAAGCGCTATGCTCTTGGCGGTGTATGCCATTGTGAACGGAAACACGGTAGGGTGGACATCTTCGCAAACGCTCGGCGAATTGGCCGGCGCTTTAGCACTTGGATTGGTTTTTTTGATGGTGGAATCAAAGATGAAGGCACCACTTATGCCGCTGCACTTATTTAAACTGCGCAACTTAATGACATCGAATCTTATCGGTATTTTGTGGGCAGCTTCGATGTTTGCGTGGTTCTTTTTGTCAGCGCTGTACTTGCAGCTCGTACTTGGCTACAGCCCTCTCTATGTGGGGCTAGCGTTCCTTCCCAGCAACCTGCTGATGGCAGCTTTATCGTTGGGAGTTTCAGCAAAACTGGTGGTGCGCTTTGGAATCAAAAAGCCGCTCGTGGCAGGAATGGGCTTTGTGGCCCTGGGGCTTTTGCTCTTTGGCTTCGCCCCCATCGACGGAAATTACTGGCTGCATGTATTTCCGGGAATGATGCTGTTTGGACTGGGAGGTGGGATTGCCTTCAATCCTTTGCTGCTGGCTGCCATGGGTGATGTGGGGCCACACGAATCTGGACTTGCATCGGGGATGGTAAACACTGCTTTCATGATGGGAGGCGCACTTGGCCTCGCGGTGCTTGCCAGTGTGGCGGCGGCGCGCTCTTCTTTCTTGATTGCTGGAGGAAACGATATGGTTGCCGCCCTGAACAGTGGATATCACTTGGCTTTCTTTGTAGGAACTTTGTTTGCGGCTCTAGCCTGTTTCTTGGCGGCGGCCGTCCTTAAACCAAAGCAGGCTTGACTTTAACCTCATTTTGTTTTAAATTTAGCGCAAATGTTTAGAAATCGTCGTCAGAATTCAAGACCGTCATTCCGTAGGGGCCCCCGACCTTCACGTAACAAATCGAAAGGCTCCAATCTGGATCCGGCCATGTTTATACGCAAGGCGGTGGAGCCTGCTCCCGAAGAAGTGTTTGTTCCGTCGTTCGAGTACGAAGATCTTCCTATCGATCCTCAACTTCGTGGGAATATTCTTAAAAAAGGATACAAATCACCTACTCCCATCCAAGATGCGAGCATTTTGCCGATCTCTGAAGGGCGAGATGTACTGGGAATCGCTAACACGGGAACCGGTAAAACCGCTGCCTTCTTGATTCCTCTCCTTCACATGGCTATTCAGCCAGGACCTAAGGAACGTGTGATCATCTTGGTGCCCACTCGTGAAATCGCGACTCAGATCTTCCAAGAATTTGTGGCGTTCAGCCGTGGACTTCGCCTTCATGCCGCGGTGTGTGTGGGAGGACTTCCTATTTTCCGCCAAATCCGAGACCTCCGAATGGATCCTCAATTTGTGATTGCAACTCCTGGACGTATTAAAGATTTGATCGATCGAAAGGCCGTGAATCTTTCTCGTTTCACCCGTGTGGTGCTCGATGAAGCGGACCGCATGGTGGACATGGGGTTCATCAACGACGTGCGTTACATCCTTTCGCATGTACCTGAAAAGCGTCAGTCTCTCTTCTTCTCGGCCACCCTGCCTAAAGAAGTAAAGGACCTTATTCACTCGTTCCTTCGTGACCCCATCACGGTGTCCGTAAAGAAACAAGAAACTTCGATGAATGTGGATCAAGACGTGATTTGGGTTAGCCCAACCGACAATAAAATTGGAATGCTGGTGGACTTGCTCCGCAAAGCTCACTTTGAGAAAGTGCTTATTTTTGCTCGAACTAAGCGCAATGTAGATAAACTCACTCGCTTCCTAGCGGATGTTGGGTTCAGCGTGGCCTGCATTCACGGAGACAAACAACAATCGCAGCGTCAACGTGCTCTAGATGCGTTCAAGGCAAATCGCATTCAGATCCTTGTGGCTACCGACGTAGCCGCTCGTGGACTCGACATTCCCAATGTGAGCCACGTGATCAACTACGAAACTCCTGAAGCCTACGAAGACTACGTTCACCGAATCGGACGAACGGGTCGAGCCGGAAAGAAAGGTCACGCATTGACGTTTGTGGAAAGACGCTATTAAACTGGTGCTATCCTCTAAACCACCCACGCCCATGGTGAAAACGATGACTTATGGCGGATTCTGGATCCGCTTACTAGCCTATCTTATTGATGTAATCATTCTATCAGTAGCGGCAGGCATTTTATTTGGTAACACCTGCTCAGGAACCGGTTACTGTGCCAGCTACGAAGGTTGGCGCATGATTATTCCAATGGCTTATTACATTGGATTCTGGATCTGGAAGAGTGCCACTCCAGGAAAGATGATTTGCAAGCTTCGCATCGTTGAAGCCGATGGAAAGCCTCTCCGCCCCCAAACTGCGGTGATTCGTTTCCTCAGCTACTTTGTGAGCGCCGTTGCACTTTGTATCGGATTCATTTGGATTGGATTCGACGAAAAGAAGCAGGGTTGGCACGATAAGCTCGCTAAAACCTACGTGGTTAAAGTGTAGTTTCTTTAACAATCAGGGCCAGCGACCGAAAAGAAGCTGGCCCTTTATTTTTCTCGCCATGGAAAAATTCCTACGTTTCCTCACCTGTCTAGTTGTTTGCTTCATACCTGGAGTATTAGGTTCACTGCCCACGTTTGAAAGTATTGAAAACTGGTATGCAGTCTTAAATGCACCCAGCTTCACGCCACCCAACTGGGTTTTTAGTCCTGTGTGGTCGCTGCTCTACTTGCTTATGGCCGTTTCACTGTACCGAGTTACCGTAAAACAAACGGCTGCATCCGGACGAGCGGCCTCTTTCTTTGGAGTGCATTTACTGCTGAATGTTCTGTGGTCTTACGTGTTCTTTGGCCTCCAAGACATTGAAGGCGGCGTGAGCGTCATTGCAGTGCTCTGGCTCATGATTGTAGGGACGATTGCGCTCTACTGGAAAGTGGACAAAGTCGCCGCTGCCCTGCAAGTCCCCTACCTCGCGTGGGTGAGTTTTGCTAGCGCGCTCAATATTGGGTTTTACCTGCTCAACTGATAAAAAATCCCCTGCAGGAAATCCCGGGCATTGGTAAAAGCATTGCACAAGATCTGAATGAGATTGGCATTTTTAAAGTGTCTGACCTTAAGGGGCGCGACCCGCAAGATTTGTACGATCGCTCGTGCGCACTAGCCGGCATGAAGATTGATCGCTGTCTACTTTATACCTACCGCTGCGCGGTCTACTACGCATCCAGTAAAACTCACGACCCAGAAAAACTGAAGTGGTGGAACTGGAAAGATGCCTGAAGTGTCTGGTCGGCGTACATGAACTTTAACGCCTCCCATCCACTTCAGGCATCTCCGTTTTTTGAATCAAACTTGTGCTGCATCAAAAAAGTTCTGTCGCTTACTCACGTGAGTAAGGTAAACAACATTTTTACTTTCCTGGCACAAACTTGAGCGACACGCTGTTCACACAGTGACGCACGTTTTTTTCCGTAAGTTGCTCGCCTTCAAACACGTGACCGAGGTGCCCGCCACAGTGCGCGCAAGTGATTTCGGTGCGGCGCCCATCGGCGTCCACTGTGCGCTTAACAGCGCCAGGAATTTCATCGTCGAAACTGGGCCAGCCACAGCCGGAGCGGAATTTGCTGTCCGATGTATAGAGCGGTGTCTCACACTGGCGACACAAGTACACTCCGTTTTCAAAAAAATTGTCGTACTTGCCGGTGAAGGGCATCTCAGTGCCTTTGTGAACAATCACGCGGGCTTCTTCAGGCGTAAGGGGTTCAGACATAAATAGATTTATGGAGAACTCATTATAGTATAAAATTGAGCCATGAAGAAGCTTTGGTTTAAAAATAAACTTTTCGGGTGGGGATGGACGCCTGCTACTTGGGAAGGTTGGCTGATCACGCTGCTTTTCCTTGCTCTTGGCGTTGTGGCGGGCATGTTATTTGGAGAAGACTCTATCGCCTTCTTTGTCAGCATCTTTGTCCTCGTAACACTGCTGATCTTTATTTGCTACGCCACCGGAGAAAAACCCGAATGGCGCTGGGGCAACAAAAAATAATATGGACCATGCTCACCATCATCACGAAGAAAGTGGCATTAAAAAGTTCGTGCCTTTGATCGCAATTTTTGCATTCATCGGTGCGTTCACGCTCATGCAGCAGTTGCTGAATGGCTGGAGCTTGCCGAATGCCATGCTCGACTTCATGGCGGCGTTCTTCCTCATCTTTGGAATGTTTAAAATTGTGAAACTGCGCCACTTTGCCGAGGCCTACGCCAGCTACGACTTGCTCGCCAGTCGCAGCAAAATCTACGCGCATTTGTATCCTTTTTTGGAAGTGGGGCTCGGGCTCTTTTACCTTGTTCGTTTTCAACTTCCCATTGTGAACTGGGTAGCGCTCGTGCTCATGGCCATTAGCACCTTGGGTGTGCTTGTTGCGCTGCTTCGAAGGCGAAAAATTGAGTGCGCCTGCCTTGGCACCGTCTTCAAACTTCCCATGACCAAAGTTACTTTGGTGGAGGATCTACTCATGCTTGGCATGGCGATTTATATGGTGGTCATGGGCGGCCACTCCAGCAGCTACGAAATTGAGTACGACATGAAGTACTTGGAAGAAAACCAAGTGGAGCTCAGTTTCCACATTGTAGACGAGTGGGGGGCAGTAGTGACCGACTTTGCAACTGTGCATGAAAAACCCATGCACCTCATTGGCGTCCGTACCGACCTGCAAGAATTCATGCACCTGCATCCAGACATGAGCTGGGACGGTGCTTGGACCACTACCGTGGACTTCCCTAGCGAAGGCCCTTATCAGTTCTACGCAGATTTCACTCCCACGGGTGGCGAGCCACAGCTGCTCACCTTCACCATGAGCATCGGTGAGTTTGTGCGCGAGAAGCTGGGTTACTTTGAAAACCCTCAAGACATCGCCGGCTACAGCATTTCTTATGTGTGGCCAGACTCTATTCAAACGGGTGAAGTCACCTACCATTTAGAAGTTCAAAAAGATGGCCAGCCCGTGACCAATTTTGAAGATTACCTAGGGGCCAAGGGCCACAGTGTGATCATTAAAGAAGGCACTTTGGAATATGAGCATGTGCACCCCAGCGAAAGTTCACCCGAGTTCACCGCTCACTTCATGGATGAAGGCCGCTACGCCGTGTTCACGCAAATTCAAATCGATGGCCGGCTGATCACGATACCCTACCTCATTTATGTGGAAGCCGGAGCAGAAATGGACGACCACTCAAGCCACTGATTCCGTAACGCTTGACGTCGTGAATTTTTCATTTAAGATTATAAACTTGGTTAAATTTTACTTATGCGTTTAGCTTATTCGCCCTCGAGACAAGACTTGATGAATGAATCCCTACAGACTGACCTCATCGACTTTATGAGGCAGCGAGCGAATAATGGCACGCTACAAATTGAGCCTGCGTACATTGATGAGGTCATTTCAAAGTATGAAGCTGTTAGGGTCGACCTTGCGGATGACTCACGTGATAAGCTTGATGAGTTGGCAGAGGCTTTAAAACGAGCTCGGGGTATTCGACATGACCTTAGGTCCCAGGCGTTTGAATCGTTTGCTGCTGCGCTGCTAGATACAATGGGCATTGATGCAAAAACAGTGGCAAAGGAGACCGATGTGAATAGACTGCTTGGGAAAATCGTCTCGAGAATTCGAGATGTTTACAATAGACATAGACAAAAGAATGATCTTCTCTTCCGCTTTAGACGATCTGACCCTACTCGTATACTAAATACTCTAGGACTGTCTCTGGCTGAAATAAGTCTTGGAGGTACGCCTGCAACTCTAGATGATGTCATGGAACTGGTAAAGCAGGCGGTTGATAATTTGAGCATACCTTGGCTTTTGCAGAACGATAGAGACGGTGCCTTAAATGCCCCCCAGCAAATTTAACAACTTCTCCCCTTCTGGCCAGTCGCCAAAACCGGCAGCGGTATTGATGTGCCCTGCCTCACCAATATTCACAAGCTTAGCTCCCCACGCAGTTGCCTGCTTCTGCGCGACCTCAATGGGGCTCCACGGATCGTTAGAACTCGCAACCACAATAGATTTGAAGGGAAAGGGTTTCAAAGGGATCGGGTCGAAGCCCGTGATCTCGGGTACGAATTTTTCAAAAGTAGCAACCAACAAGGCTCCCTTCACTCTGGGGCTGCTGTACTCATTCACCCAATGAGCAATGGTGGGGCAACCCAAGCTGTGCGCCACCAAAATCACTTCGTCGTAGCGGTTGATGGTCTCATTTAAAGTGCTCACCCACTCATCCTTTTTTGGATGCATCCAGTCCTTCTGCTCCACTTTCACCGCGTTTGGATATTTTTTAAGCCAAAGCCCCTGCCAGTGGTCAGGGCCGCTGTCTTGCCAGCCGGGAAGGATGAGAATGGTTTTCATAAGCGGATTCTAACACTTCTGGAAAAATCATGTAATAAAAGTGGAGCTACTGCCTTATACTGATGTAAAAACAACACGGTCACGATGACCCAACAGGAAAAAGAACAGATTGAGTCCGCTCAAAAAGACAAACGAGAGTTTGTGCACCTTTACGACGCACACTTTGAAGCGATTCATCGGTTTCTCCTGAGCCGGGTAGCAGACAGACAACTAGCTGAAGATTTAACCTCGGATACGTTTATGATAGCGCTCGAAAACATCGACAAATATCGCTACGAAGGGAAGCCGTTCAGGGCTTGGCTCTACCGCATCGCGATCAACGAAATCAATCAGCACTACCGCAAACAAAAGCGTGAGCGTGAAGCCATGGTTCGTGAGTGGCATGAGGTGGGCGAGCAATTCGATCCCGCTGATTTAGATGTAAAAGACAAAGAGTCGAAAGCCGAAGAGATGCTGCACCTTAAACAACTCAACGAAGCCTTTCATTTACTAAAACCTGACGAGCAGGACGTGCTGTCTCTGCGCTACTTTCAGGATATGTCGTACAACGAAATGGCTGATGCCTTAAACACCAATGTGAATAATGTTGGTGTTAAACTCAACCGCGCCCTCAAGCGCCTTACTCAACTTTGCCCCCAACTCAACACATGATAGAAAAATACCTCTCCAAATTGGGAACACTGCTCCAAAAGCGAAAACGCGCTTCGTTTAAAAACGACCTGCGTGCGCAGCTTTTAAACCGTGCATTGGAGCTGAACGAAGCACCTGCTAAAAAAGCGTGGGCGTGGCCTGAGTGGCAGTCGGTTCTCTTGAAACGCGTGGCACCTGCAACAGCAGGAGTGCTGGTGGTGCTACTGGCCATTCAGTTCCTGGTACCAAGCGCCAGCATGCTCCCCCAACTCGTGGACGTTGCCGAAGCAAAGGACTATTACGTGCTCACTCCAGAAAGCACCGATGAAGAAGGGGTTGCGAGTGAGTCTAGTTTTGCGCTCACCAGCAAGGGTGATTTGAAAGCCGACGAAGTGAAGGAAGTGCTGAAGGTTTACCCTGAGGCCGAAATCACGGTGGAGCAAGTTTCCGATACCGAAGTACGCGTGATGCCAGTGGCTGACCTTGAGCCAGGCACCGTGTACAGCTTCACTTTGGAGGCACAAAATTTGGATGACAGCCCCTACCCCAAAGAATTCAGCTGGGCTTACGAAGTTTCCGATGCTTTCCGCATCACAGGCACTCTGCCAGGCAACCAAGAAGCTGGAGTTCCTATAAACACTGGCATTGAGATTTACTTCACCTACAACGGTGTGGACAGCGAAGACTTTGAAAGGTCTTTCAGCATCAGCCCAAGCGTGAGCGGAGACTTTGAGGTGAATGGAAAGACTGGAGTCTTTATGCCAAAGGAAGATCTTGCTGAGCACACTCTGTACACCGTGACGTTGGCTGGCAGCTTGGGAATTGGTGAGGGCCAAACTTTGGGTGAAGACTATAGCTTTGAGTTCGAAACGGACAACAACACTCGTTCGGTAAGTGACCTCAACTTCACACGAAAAATCTACGAATTCAGTCCTGAGGATGTGCCTCAGCTTCAATTCTATTATTGGTCCGACGACTCAGAAGATCTCACGGCGCAAGTAAAAGTGTATGCCTACGACAGCAACAAAGACTATCTTGCTGCGATTGTAGACTATCAAAACAAGGCGCCCACATGGGCTTACTATCAAAAGGAATTTTACGACTTTAACACCGAAGCACTTGAAACGGTACTGAGTGTGGACGACTACAAGTCAACGAATGACAATGGTTACTGGTTGATTTTGCCAGAGGCGCTCGACAGTGGTTATTACTTGGTTCAGTTCAGTGAAAACGACGCAGTTGACTATGCGTTTGTACAGGTCAGCAACCAAGCGGTGTACTTGAATATGAACGATGAAAATTCTCTTATTTGGGTGAACAGCACCGAAAGTGGCGAACCCATTAAAGGAGCTAGTGTTCGCGTGTTGGACACGGAGCTCAAAGGAGAAACGGACAAGCAAGGAATCGCAGAGTTGCCTGCGCTTGAAAGCTCTCAAAACTTTAAAGTGGGAGATTGGTATAACCTTATGATTGAGGTGAGCAGTGAGGAGGCCACCACCTACTACTCAGTACCTTACTACAAAGAACCTGAGTACAGCGTGGATGACTACTGGCAAATCATCAACACCGACCGTGTCACCTACCAACCTACCGATACCGTTCATTATTGGGGATTCGTGCAGGGCCGTGATAAGCCAATTGAAGACAAAGCTACTGCTTACTTGGTGGAGGGCTACGTCTGGGATTACCAAAGCCGTCAACAACTTGAAGACACGTATGCGATCATTGATCAGCGTGAAATCAACATTAAGGATGGCGAAGCATTTGGCAGCGTCTTTGACATTCAAAAACTAGCCAACGGAACCTACACCATCTTGATTGTACAGGGCGATAACAAACTCACCTCAAAAGAGTTCTACGTTGAAGACTACGTTAAGCCTTCATACAAAGTGAGCATTGAGGCAGACAAGACCGCGCTCTACGTGGGAGAAACGGCACACATCACCATCACCGCTCAATTCTTTGAAGGAACGCCCGTACCTAATACTGACTTCCGCGTGTCTTTGCCGGGCAATGACATGCTTGAGCAAGTGCTGACCACTGACGAAAATGGACAGATTGAACTCGACTGGACAGCGAGCAACACCGATGGCTGTGGAGAAGATTACTGTGGCCTCTACAGCAATCCTTCGGTATCTGTGACTCCAGTGCAAGAAGAGCTTGGTGAAGTCCAAGAATGGCTCTCATTCAAGATTTTGAATTCAGACACGGTTATCGACAGCGACAATGCAAACTTCACCAACGACATTTTCACGTTCCAAGCCTACGACGTTGACCTTGAAGCGGTGGACTACGACGCCTCTGCATTTGCTACCTACTTTGATTTGGACTCTATTTTTGGCAGCGGAGACAGCAAGAGTCACGCCACTGTTTCTATCACTCAAGTGGACTACGTCAAAACAAAGGACGGACAGTACTACGATCCTAAAGACAAAGTGATGAAAGACTCATACACCTATAATCGAGAAGAAAAGCTGCTTAAGAGTGCAGACCTTACTCCGAATGGTAGTGGCGAGTATAAGTACAAACCAGAACTCAGCGACGAGTATGACTATGATATTAAAGTACGTGTCTTTGACGACGAAGGTGGCAGCTACGTTGAACGTTTCTACATTTACAATCGTGGCGACGCCAACAACTACAACTCTTTGATCATGCTCGTTATTCCAGGGTCTAAAGATATATGGGAAAGTGGTGAGGCAAAGATTGGAGACAACGTTACGGTGGCCGTTCAAATGAATGAATTAGCACCAGTTACGGGAAAGTTTCTCTTTATGCAAAACCATAAAGGAATACAAGAGTACGAAGTGCAAGACGAAAGCAGTTATGAGTTCACTTTTGAGGAAGAGGACGTGCCCAACACCGTGATCACAGCTGTGAACTTTGACGGAGATTACTACCGTGAAAGTGGCGCTAAAGACGTCCAGCTCAATGTGGATGATCGCAGCATAGATCTTGAAGTTACCGGTGATAAAGAAAGCTACGAACCAGGTGAAGAGGTGACTCTCACCATTAAGAGCAGCGAGCAAGCGCAGGTGAGTTTGTACTTGGTGGATGAAGCTTACTACGCTCTGTATGCCGAAAGCTTCCGTGATCCTTTGGGAACGCTTTACTCAGATGTGGGTAGCGGGGTGGACTACACCTACATTTCTCACCGTCTTCTTATGAGTGAAGGCGATGGAGGAAAGGGAGGATGTTTCATTGCAGGAACACAGATTTTGATGACTGATGGCAGCACGAAAGCTATTGAAGACATCGTGGCCGGCGACAAAGTACTAACCAGAGAAAACGCTTGGAGCAGTGAGCTTGTTACCGTAGAGGTGATGAACACCGTGCACCACACCGTGGGTGAATACTTGCTGGTGAACGGCAACTTGGGAGTGACCGAGGAGCATGTGCTCTTCATCAATGGTCAGTGGCAGCTTGCGAGCGCCCTGCGCCCTGGAGACCTGCTGCTGAACAAGGATGGAGACCCTGTAGTGGTGGACAGCATTGAACACATTCGCCGGAAAGTGGACGTGTACAACTTTGAAACCGCCGACAAACACACCTACTTTGCCAATGGCATTTATGCACACAACGATAAAGGTGAATCACGTGAAGACTTCCGCGACACTGCTTTCTTTGAGGTGATTGATACAGACGCTGCTGGAAACGCTACCGTGACCTTTGAGCTTCCTGACAACATCACCAGCTGGCGCGTCAGTGCAACCGCGGTGAGTGGTGGAAAAGAAATTCATGGAGGATTTACTTCAGCAACTATCCCTGTGAGCAAGGATGTGTTCATAAGCCCTATTATCAACTCAACGTACCTCGCTGGGGATCAACCTTCCCTGCCGGTGCGTGCGTACGGTGATGCCTTGAGTGAAGACAGCGAAGTGCTCTTCAGCATGGGCATTGAAGCACTGGATTACGATGAAAGCATTGAAGGCATGGCCTTCGAAACCAGCACCTTTAATTTGCCTGAGTTACAAACTGGAAGCTTTAAAGTCAGCAGCACTGCTGAAGCTGAAGGTAAAAAAGACACTGTTATTTTGCCAGTAACCGTGCTGCCTTCGCACATGAGCCAAAACACGGTGAGCGCGGTATTACTGAGTGAGGGAACCAAGCTTGAGGGTGCAGACGAAGAAAGAACGGAAGTGCACTTCCTCAATAATGAAGTGGGCACCGTTTACGAAACCTTGATTGAAGGCTACTTCCAAAGTGGTGACCGAGCCGACGAAGCTTTGGCTCGCACACTTGCAGGGCAGTGGCTCAATGAAGTGTTCGATGCTTCGTACAATGTTCCTGAATTTGCAAACGAAGTTTACCAAAAGGTGAATGAGGATGGCGGAATCGCATTACTCCCTTATGCCGACAGTGACCTTGAGCTTTCTGCCAAGATGGCTGCGTTGGCACCTGAGCAGGTGAGTGAGGCCCGCTTAAGCGCTTACTTTGAAAGCGTGCTGAACAGCAAAGATCGCACACTTAGCGAAAAGTTGCTGGCGCTGTACGGACTCGCTGGGCTGGATCAAGCCTACCTCAACGAACTCGATTACTTTGTCAGCAACTTTGAGCTGAGTGACGAAGATAAACTCTACGCAGCGCTGGCCTACAGCGAGTTCAACGAAGACATGAAGGCTACTGAACTCTTCCTTGAAATATACAAGGATGGAGACGCAGAGTGGACTATTTTGCTTGCAACGCTTGCCGAGGCCATTGGCAGTGACCAAGCCGTGGGTTTATGGAAAATCGGAAATGACATTGCGGATGAAAGTGAAGATTTTGTACTACTTGAAAAGATGCTCTACGCCAAGGCACGTCTGGAGGCCGGGGCACAAAAAACTGTTTCCTTTAAACTCAACGGAGAGAAAGTGGAACTGAGTGGCAGCGACGTGCTGACGCGCAGTTATTTGCCTAAGGATTTGAAGAATTTGAGCATCACCGACGTGGACGGCGAAGTCGCTGCCGTGAGCTTCTACCAAAGTGCCATCGACTTAGACGACATCGACACCTCAAATAGTGTGAAAATCACCCGCAGTTACTTTGTGAACGGAAAGGAAGTGAGCAGCTTGAAGGTGGGAGACCTTGTAGAAGTTCACATCAAGGCGAGCGCCCCTAAGGAGGGATCCTACGAAATTACAGACTATCTGCCTAGTGGACTTCAAACGGCAACATGGGCGAGCCACAGCTATTACTACCAAAATGATGATTCCTACCGACATCCTTACGACCAAAGTGGACAAGTCCTCAAGTTCTACATGTCTTGTTACGAAGGTCAGTGTTATGGAGATGACTTCTATTATTTGGCTCGTGTGATCAACCCTGGAAGCTTTATACTTGAACCTGCCACTGTGCAGAGTTATAAAGACCCTGAAGTGATCAACCTTTCGGGCGAACGGGCTACGTTGACGATTGAATAGGATTCTGTGAAACTGAATCCATGAAGCTTTTCTTCGCTGCCCTTGTGTCTTCACTTCTCTTGTTTGGCTGCAGCTCAGACCAAGCTAGTCGTGACGAAGTGATGGGACAAACAGGTGAACCCGTCCCCGAGAGCACACTTCTTAACCCGAACCAATAATGTATAAGCGTTGGCTGGCTTTGTCGCTCATTTTGGTCGCTGGTTGCAGCACCGCTAGCTCGGGCACTAAGCTAGGATTTGAAATGGACCTTGAGCTGCGTAGCGAAGAAAACTCAGAAGACAGCAACTCAGAAACCGAAGTTTTGACCCTAGACGGAGGCAAAGGACACTACGAATGGAATTACGACGGCTACCACCCCGATGACAATTTTGTGACTCAAAAAGCAGTAGATTTTGAGCTGACGGATGAAGAAGTTGAAGGCTTGAAACTGTATATTAAAGACCACGCACTGAATGAAGATTTAGAGGAAATTGAAAGTACTGGAGAAATGGGCCGAGCGGTTACGTTGGAGCTGACGGTGAATATCAATGGCGAAGAGAGCACCGTGCATATTGAAGGCATGAGCGACATGTGGGGCTCAGGTGGAGATAGCACCAACGTAACGAATTTCGCGACTATAGAGGCTGTCCAGGACCTCATCTACACCATCAAGGATTTGGGCGGACTCTACGAAGAAAACTAAATAAGGCTGTGTCCCGTCATTTCTTTGGGGACTTTTTGACCGAGGAGGGTGAGAATGGTGGGTGCTAGATCTTGCAAACCGCCCGTTGCTTTTGAGTGTGAACTTTTTTTGAGTTTATTTACAGGCTCGCTCACCACAATGAGCGGAACGGGGTTGCGTGTGTGAGACGGGCAAGGCCCGCCGCTGTCTTCGTAAATCATGTACTCGGCGTTGCCATGGTCCCCCGTGATGATCACGCTGTAGCCGCTAGCAAGGGCGGCGGGCACGATTTGTGCAAGGCAAGCGTCGATGGTTTCTACCGCGCGCACGGTGGCTTTAAAATCACCCGAGTGCCCCACCAGGTCTAAGTTCGCGAAATTGAGCGCCACGAAGCTGTAGTCTTTTGGCAGCTCCTTGAGCAATTTTTTAGTGATGCCAGGGGCGCTCATTTCGGGCTGCTCCGCATAGGAAGGACACTTGGGCGAGTCCACCATGATACGGGTTTCTGTTTTGAACGGCTGCTTCACTTGGCTGTTGAAAAAGAAAGTCACGTGCGCGTATTTTTCGGTCTCCGCGATGCGAAGTTGTTTGAGTTTTTTGCTATCGAGTACGGCTCCCAAATTGTTCTTCACCGTGGCCTCAGGAAAAACGACGGGCGCCTTAGTTGTGTATGGACCAAAGGCTACGAAATGTGGTTTTAGTTTGCTGGTGAAACGCTCGGTGAGTTGGGCGGCGCGATCGGTGCGGAAGTTGAAGAAAACCACGCTGTCTTCTTTGCGGATTTTCCCTTCGGGATTCAGTACCACGGGCTTCAAATAGTAATCGCTTTCTAGGCCGGCCTCATACGCAGCTTCAATGGCCTTTACGGGGTCAGAAACATGCTCGCCCTTCCCTTTTGTATAAAGCTCATAAGCGGTGTCTGTGCGGTCCCAGTTTTGGTCGCGGTCCATCGCGTAGTAGCGGCCGATGAGGGTAGCGAGTTCGCCTCCGGTTTGCTTCAGTTTTTTTTGCAAGATTTTAATGAATGCGATTGCGCTTTGTGGCGGAACGTCGCGGCCATCCGTAATACCATGCACATAGACTTTTTTGAGCCCTTGTTTCTTTGCAAAGTCCAGCAGCGCTAGCGCGTGGTCGAGGTTTGCGTGAATACCTTGATCCGAAATCATTCCCAGAATGTGAAAGGCACTTTTATGTTTCTTGGCGTGCGCAGCGGCCGCGAGCAAAGATTTCTTTTTAAAGAACGATCCATCTTCAATTGACTTATCTATTTCTTGGAGTGGCTGCAGCACAATACGTCCAGCGCCCATGGTTAAATGCCCTACTTCACTTCCCCCTTGGGTTCCCTTGGGAATCCCAACGGCTTCGCCGGAGGCGTTGAGTAGCGTCCATGGGTAGCGTGCGTACAGTTCGTCAAAAAACGGCGTCTTCGCCCGCATGATGGCGTTTCCTTGGTAGTCCTTTCCGTGGCCGAAGCCATCTAGTACGCAGAGTAAGACTTTTTTCATCAGGCCTACTATGCCTAAATTTGAAGAGGCTAGCAAATCTTGTCTAAAAGGGCTTTAAATGGTTTAATTCTTCCTTGTTTAAAACAATATGGGAAAAAAACTAGATTCAGCTCCGGACGGACCTCTCACTCGAGGTTTAAAACGCTTGAATAGGAATGATCGTTTGCTTAATGCCTGCGACCCCTTGATTCAACTAGCGGATCGCACGCTGCATCGCATTGGAACCGTGCTTCGCCACGACTCACACCGAGGACGCAACGAAAGCCGCGATGCTTAAGCTGCTTTAGCTCGTGCCTTTGTCTGAAGCTGTGGCTGCGCCTTTTTGATGAGCCGGTGGAGGTAAATCCACATTCCAATGAGAAGTGGGAACACAAGAATAATGAGCAGTGGCACGCCAGACATCAGTAGGAAATCATAGAGTCCATGGAAGAGTACTCCGAGCCAGAGCCCCTTGCTGAAGAGCCCTTTCACGGCTTCTGGGTTTTTAGTGAACTTGGCTACCCCAATGTAATATCCCATAATTCCAGAGAACATGGCATGGGCTGGCACGGCTGTGAAGGCGCGCATGATTCCAATGCCAATTCCATACTGGAAGGTGTAGAGAATGTTTTCAAACACTGCAAAACCCATGCTCGCAATGATGCAGTATGTGATCCCATCCATGATTTCATTGAACTTTGGGTGGCCATACACTGACTTCTTCACAATATGGAGTTTGGCGTACTCTTCAGGCAGCGCTACAAACAAAAAGGGGGTGGCGATGGCGTAGAGCAAAGTCTCTCCACCAAAAAACCCATACGCAAGGCCGTCTAAAATGATTTCTACGATGATCACCGGGAAGATCACCAAAATCCCCCAAATAAATACATCGCGCATCAGTGGAACGGGCTCCGCCTCTCCTTTGTCTTTATGTTTAAAGTAATAGAGCAAACCCACCACCGGCAGGGTTGCTATTAAAATGGTGAGGAGCGTGGCTTCCATTTAGCTTAGAGGTTTAGAAGGTAATCGAGTGCGGCGTCCAGCTGCACATCGTTTTCGGTGTCGATTTGGTTTGCCTCCATGCTCACGCTCACGTCAGGAGTGATACCTGTGTCGTTGATGCTGCGGTCTTTAGGTGTGTACCATTTTGCAATGGTGAGGCGCAGGCTGCTGCCGTCGCTGAGGTCGGTGAGCTCTTGCACACTTCCCTTTCCAAAGCTTTGTTCTCCCATGAGGGTCGCACGGGCGTAGTCCTGCAAAGCCCCGGCCAAAATTTCAGATGCAGAGGCGCTGCCTTCGTCGATCAGCACCACAAGTGGCAGTTCACTGAGTTTTCCATTCCCTGTGGTTTTCACGAGTTGGTCTTCCTCGTTGCGGCGTTTAACAATCACTCCAGTCGCTTCTTCATCCAAGAACTCGCTGAGGATTTCAATAGAAACATCCAGGTAACCTCCCCCGTTCATTCGGAGGTCCAACACCATACCGTCGGTGTCGGCAAGTTGCACTTCTCTAACCGCTTCTTCGAACTCTGCATAGGTGTCGTCTCCGAACTGGTAAATAGACAAGTGTGCGAGTTTCTGCCCTTCCCTTTCTTCAAAGGTCAGTTCCACACTGGGGACGTCGATTTGCTGACGAGTGATGGTGAATTCAATAGGCTCATCGTTTCCTTCACGTAGAATGCGCAAAGTTACATCGGTCCCAGGTTCTCCACGAATCTTCATAATAGCCTCCCACAGGGTCATTTCACTGGTCGCCGCCCAGCCTCCTTCGGCTTCTGGATCCTCTACCATGTAAATGTAGTCTCCAGGCAACAAACCAGCCTCTTCAGCAGGTGAATCCTTTAAAGGAGACACAATAATGAGTTGTCCTTCTTCCACGGTTAGTTCGGCACCAATTCCTTGAAGCTCACCGTCTAGGCTGCTTTGGAATTGCTCTGTTTCTTCGGGAGTCATGAATACAGAGTAAGGGTCACCTAGGGACTCCACCATACCCGCAACGGCTCCATAAACTTCTTGCTGAGCGTCGAGTTTGTCTATGTCTACATAGTTTTCGTCTAACTCATTCCAGACGCTCCAAAAAAGGTCCATGTTGACCTCGCTGGCTGCCTCGGTGTTTTCCTGCTCATTGACCGTGGTCTTATCTGAAAAAGCAGCGTTGCCCTGCCATCCAATCAGTCCTCCAACGAGTACAAATAAAAGCGCTTTCGCGTAACTGCCTGATGATTTTTGCATGTGTGAAAATTAGGTCCTAAATATTGTAGCGAAAGCCGCCGCGGGGGGCGAGGGGATTTTACTTGCTTTTTTTTCCAGATCGTCATATGATTGTGCACTATTTTAACAAAATGTCCATGTACGACACCACCTTGGCCATCGATCTTACAGACCTCCCAGGTTCAGTTGAGGTGAATGCGGATGTTCCCGCTGAGCTTTCTGAGCGTCGTGAAGGGCAGGTGGCTCTCGAGCGAATCAACGCAGCTATTGAGAACACTCTTAAGCTCCAAGCTTTCTTAAACACTCTCCGTTATTCAGGTGCTTCCAAGTGCCGCATGATGGCTGATGATGTGTTTATTGGTCTTGCCGATCTTCGTCGTATGGTTACTGCAGCCAATGCAGGGGACACCGTGGCAGCGGCTCAAATTCCTGGACTCATGGAAGCTTTTAAGGAGTCTTTGAACTTTAGCGAGCTTTTGAAAGGAAACCGTGGGTATATGAAAGATGGAGAACGTGTGTATGCAGCCTACATCTATAAAACTATCGACCGACTTTCAAAGACTTTTGACTCGGTTAGTGAAGCAGTGCTTCCTCTCTCTGAAGCGGCGGAAGTGCAATCGGTTCGTCTCAAGGTTCGTACTCAACTGGATGCGGTTGGCGACTTTAAGTTCAATACCAAGGAAGGAATCAAGAGCTTTGCACAGACAGGAGTACAAACCTACCAACCAGTTGTTACTGTAGAAGAGCCTAAACCTCTGCCTTTCAATTTGGATTGGAATGTGAGCGCGACAGGGAAAGCTCATATTGAGCCAGCTCCGTTCACTCAGCTAGAAAGTGACTGGTTTAAAAAAGAAGTGCAGGCACCTGCGGAAGGGACTAAAGACGCACCTAGCACGGCTCGACAAGGCTTCTTCAGTCGGATGATGTCTGCTTTAGGAGACATGGCTGGCTCAGTGACTCGTCGTCTTCCTCGTTTTGGAGGAGCGGCTGTGCTTGCCTTGGCAGCTTGTGGAGAGCCAGCGGAGCCTACCACCACTTTTGAAACACTTCCTCCTGCACC
>CAZUWE010000003.1:137010-142882 GCA_964624175.1 uncultured Candidatus Peribacteria bacterium
AGATTGGAACATTTCAGATACCCGTGACATCACTCACGCCATTCGAAGCGCTCTTATGAACAAGTGTGGAATGACTCGAGCAGAGGCAATAACCATTGAAGGGACATTCGTACATAACGCATTGATTAAAAACACTGATGATCTGAATACTGCCGTGGGCGCGAAGAAAGATTCTGATACAGATGGCAAGTGGCTCACCGCTGTGACCACAGACGAAGCTCGTTATGGGAATACCATTCCAAATGACTATGCTGGGGTTCAAGGAGATGTGAGCAACGCTCGACTCGTGGGTGCGCACAACTTGAGTGCAGAAAGCGTGGGTAACATGGCTTACAGTGCACTGCCTGTATTCTCTACTTACACCTGCCCTAGCTTCTAGTTTTGAACAGGTTTTGCAGAATTGCACGTCCTGAGTTTTGCAAAAAATTCAGGAAAATTTCAGGATTTTGAAAGAATGGCTCGGTAGCCTAGAGAGGCATTATCGATCTTTGAAATTTGGCCTTTAAACTTATTTGATTTTCTTTTTCAGGATGTGCACACAGGGTGCACGAAAGTGAGCAGCAAAACCATAACAAAGGAGGTTCCATGCTGCGGAACATGAAGCTGGGCGCTTTGGCGCTCATGGTGATGGCGGGCTGCAAGAGCGGTCCGTGCAACGGTCCGGAGTGCCCGTGGGGCTATGGCATCGGGGGGAGCGACTCGTTCCTCAAGCTGCCCTTCCCCTCGGGTGAGTACTGGATTCTCACCCAGAGCTACAACCAGGGCTCGCACGTGAACTACGGCTTCGACTACGGCAACGACAGCTACGCCCTCGACTTCACCCAGAACGGGTGCGAGGGCTACGGCAAGCCGGTCACGCCCATGGCGGACGGCGTCGTGCTGGAAGTCGCAACCGAAGGGAACGGCGACCACGGGTACGGGAACACGGTGATGGTGGACCACGGCGACGGCTACGTCAGCCGCTACGGTCACCTCTCCGAGATCTGGGTCTACGAGGGCGAGGAGCTGGACGATTCCGATGCGATCGGCGCGGTGGGCAACACCGGCTACGTGAACGGAACGGCCTGCGACGAGCACCCGGGGACCCACCTCCACGTGGCGTTCTACAAGGACGGCGAGGCGATGAAGCCGGAGCCGCTCTCGGGGAACTCCGAGCTGGAGGAGTACTGTTGGTACAACCGCGAGGGCGACGTGGACTGCGGCGACGACCCCGGGCCCTACGACCCGGTGGAGGAGCACGACGGCTACGAGAGCCAGGCGGGCGAAGGGGAGGACGACGGCTACGATGTGGACATCGACGGCGAGGGGCAGCTCGGGATCAGCTTCCTGGGCATCTCGCCGGAAGATGGCACCGCGGAGGAGACGGAGTTCGTGTGGGCGACCGTGGTGGTGAGCCCGGACGAGAAGCCGGACGCCACGCTGGTCATCTACAACCCCAACGACGGGACCGAGTACGAGTTCGAGATGGAGACCGAGAGCCGCGAGAGCCCCTACGTGTTCACCTACCGCAAGACCCTGCGGGATGCGGACACGGAGTACGAGTACTGGGTGAAGGCGAGCAACGGCGACGGGAACGACACCAGCCCCACGGAGTCCATCGAGGTGGACGACGAGGAAGGCCACGTGCCGGCCATCGGGCCGTTCTCGCTCAGCCCGAGCAGCGGCGAAGCGGGTGAGACCGAGTTCGAGTGGGGCACGTACGTCGAGAGCGACGACGAGCCCGAGGTGTTCCTGAACATCGTGAGCGCGGCCGACGCCCGTATCTACAGCTTCGAGATGGAGCTGGACGACGTGGGCGACGACCGTTGGGAAGCGGTGTACGAGAAGACCCTCCGCGACCCCGCGATCTACACCTACTGGTACACGGCGGAGACCCGCGCTGCCAGCAACTCGAGCATCGTCCTGAGCATGGAGGTCGAGTAGGAGAAGGCCAAGGTTTCAAGCGACTGCCTGTACGCTGCGGCAAGCCCTGGACTGGTTCCATGGATCCCGCCGCGTGCCGAGTAGAAGGCTCAGCTTCGTGCTGAGTGAACTACGGCCGGTGCCCGCCTCCAAGTTTTTCCTTGGCGGCGGGCACCAACTCCCTATATTCTAATTTCACTGTTATGAAAAAATTTCTGCTAATTTCTGCAGTAGCTCTACTGACTGGATGCAGCACAGAAACTGCCCAACTTGACCCCGATGTGTGTCTTGCTAATTCTGACGATCCGCTCATGGTCGTGGACAATCGCCCTTTTCATGACGGCGTTGGACAGTTTGAAATGACCGGAGAGGTACAATCTTCTAAGGAAATTGCACCCTTCAGTGAGGAGGAAGTGGACATCGTCTACCTTGTCCTGCCTGATGATGGCAGCAGCGCTTTCGACTACTTTTACGAACTAGCTGGCGAACAAAAAATCGACAAAATTGCCCGCGAAGAACTCTATTTGAAGTTGGGCGTTTTGGAAGAAGAAGAGGCCCTTGTGAGCTCCGCTTATATGAATACCGCCACACAAGAAAAAATCCTCTCTGCTTTGAATAGCGGGGATGAAATCACGCTGAATATGCTCATTGCTTCAGAGCTAGGGCAGGGCGCAACGGTGTCTAGTGTGCATCCGTGCCTGATAGAGTAGCGAGCACTTCGTGGTGCACCTCACCGCGCTCACGTCCTACTTCAAATGAAGGAGTGAAGTTTGGTTCAGCTTGTTGACTGGGCGCAATGTGGTCTGCCTGAACGCCAAGATTAAGATCTGCAACCGCGTCATGTGTTTGGTGAATCTGGGCAGAGACTCCGGTTTCTATTGTAAGCGGCTCTGGGCGCTGCTCGGGCGTAGCGGGAACCTGTAAAAGTTCTGCTGGAATGTCTGGTGGCGGAGCAAAATTGGCGCTCATTTATTGAGGTTAAATCTTTGTATTATAACATATTTTTGTGTGTTTTAAAAGATATCGTGGAATTCACTCACGTGAGTAAGCCTTACAACACTTTTTACTCAGTCGAGTTTCTCTAGTGGCGCAATGCTGGCGGAGAGTTTCTTGGTGCCCACGCTAGGGTCTTTGAATGCAATGGTCACCACACCACCCTGAATTTTCATAACGATGCCTTCGCCAAAACTGCGATGGCGCACGCGGTCGCCTTCGTAGAGTTCAACGGGGTCCATGGTGGGCGTGTAATCGTATTCGGTGGGGATGGGGCGAGACCCAAAGTTTTGTTGTGTGGGAGGAGTGTAGCCGTCCAGTAGCTCTTCAGGAATATCCATGAGAAATTGGGAAGGCGCGTTTTGCTTAAATTCTCCAAAGAGCATGCGTTGTTTGGCATGCAGCAAGTAAAGATGGTCCATGGCGCGAGTGATCCCTACGTACATGAGGCGGCGTTCTTCCTCGAGCTCTTGAGGTTCAAATAAGCTGCGGCTATGAGGGAAAATTCCCTCCTCAAGTCCAGTGATGAACACCACGGGAAATTCGAGACCCTTAGCGCTGTGTAGTGTCATGAGCGTCACCGCATTTTGACTTTCGTCCACATCGTCTAGATCAGACATGAGCGCGATTTCTTCAAGGAAAGTAGCGAGTGAGGTGCGCGGTTCGAGGCCTTCGTATTTATCCGCTACGGTAATAAGTTCTTGAATGTTTTGGAAGCGGGCTTCACCTTCAGGCGATTTGTCTTCGAGCAAGAATTCCTTGTAGCCAGATTCTGAAATCACATGTTTGAGCAGGCCGGCTACTGAAAATTCTTCACTGAGTTTTTGGAAGTGGCGGATGAGGCGAGTGAAGGGCTCGATGGCTTTTACTTTAGCAGCAAGGTCTGGAATGAGTTGGATGTTTTCCATGGCACGGAAAACCGAGAGGTCGTGTTGAATGGCGTAGGCCTGCAGCGACTCGAGGGTTTTGGGTCCGATTTTACGCGGTGGAGTGTTGATGATGCGCAACACAGACATGGTGTCTTCCGGGTTCAAAATCACGCGAAGGTAGGCGATGAGGTCTTTAATTTCCTTGCGAAGGTAAAACTTAACACCGCCCACGATCTTGTAGGGAATACCGAAGCGCATGAAGGCTTCTTCCACAGCACGGGACTGCGCGTTGGTGCGGTAAAGCACGGCGAACTCAGAGTAGTCAGGCGTCTCGTGCTGTTTCACATGATTCATGATGGCTTGCCCAACGCGCATCGCTTCGTCACGTTCGTCACGTGTGGTGAAGAGATGAATTTTTTCACCGCCGTCTCGGTCAGTCCAGAGTTTTTTATCTTTACGGTTCACGTTGCGGGAGATGATGCCGTGCGCCGCATCCAAAATCACAGCTGTGGAGCGGTAGTTTTGCTCCAGACGGATCACCAGTGCCTCGGGGTAGTCTTTTTCGAAATCCAGAATGTTTTGAATGTTCGCGCCACGCCACGAGTAGATGCTCTGGTCCGGATCTCCAATCACACAGATGTTTCGATATTTTTCAGCGAGTTTTTTCACCAAAATGTATTGAGCGTGATTCGTGTCCTGATACTCGTCCACAGAAATGTAGCGATAGCGCTCCTGGTAGTCGTCGAGTACCTGAGGATAGTTTTGAAACAGTAGTACCGTCTTCATGATCAGATCATCAAAGTCGAGCGCCTGGTTTTTGGCGAGCCTGGCTTGGTAGGCCTTGTAACACTGAGCCACTTTTTCGGTAAAAGTATTGTGCGCGAGGTTCTGGTAATCTTCCCAATCCATGAGCTGATTTTTAGCCTGAGAAATGTGGCCAAGCACGGCCTTGGGATTCACCTGTTTTTCGTCAATGTGGTAGTCGTGCATGATTTCTTTCATCAGCACCACTTGGTCGTTCCCATCGTAAATCACAAACTGATTTTCGTAGCCGAGCATATGAATGTGGCGGCGAAGAATTTGTGCACAAATAGCGTGGAAGGTTCCCACGGTGGGCATTTCTGCGCCTTCACTTTCGCCAACGAGTTTTGCGATGCGCTGCTTCATTTCTCCAGCGGCCTTATTCGTAAAAGTCACCGCCAAAATATTCCATGGTCTAACCCCGCGTTCTTGAATAAGGTAGGCAATGCGGTGGGTGAGGGCGCGCGTCTTCCCGGAGCCCGCTCCAGCAATGATCAACACCGGACCTTCGGTCGCCCGAACGGCCTCCTGCTGCGCTGGGTTCAAATTGTCTAAAATGCTGTTTTGCATGGGGAGCCCATACTATATCATTAATTTACTTCACGCCACCGCCATGCGTCGTTCACTCCTTTGGGTCAGTTCAAGCATTTTAATTACTGCATTGATTGCGTTGTTTGCAAATCTGTTATCGCCCAGCGAAGCGGTGAAAAATGCCGGTGCGAATTTGCTCGATTTTGACCTACTTCCTAGCTACAACTGGGATGCTGACACCGCTGCCGAAGTGGGGCTCACCGTGGACGTACCTGAACAAAGTGAAATGCTTTCGTATAGTTCGCAAGCAGAAGTTTTTGAATTCGTGCTCTACGCCAACGGTCCCTTCACGCTGCGCTACCTGACCTTGAACGTGCAGACCCAAGGGCTCAAACCCATTACGGGATGGACCGTTTACCCGCTCACAGATGGAGCAGTGGACTATCAAAGCCCGGCAGCCGTGAGCGAAATTTACCACGGTGATTTGGTGCGTTTCCGCTTCTCTTCTTCTGCTTCATCCGCTTACTTGGTTCAGCCTGGTGAAAACCATTTTATGGTGGTCGCGAGTGTGCTTAAAGACCCTGCTGCAACCGTCTCACCAGAACTCAGCATTGGCTTTCCAGACGCTCTCACCGAGGAATGGAACTGGGCGTGGCTGCCAGGCCACCACGACGAAGCTTGGCTGCAACTTGGAGAGGGGCTAGGGGCTGAAGAGGTAGAGGGGCTCCCTGCAGACCGCGTGCGTCTCCACTAGTAAAACAGGTGTTTTTGTGCTA
>CAZUWE010000004.1:0-74387 GCA_964624175.1 uncultured Candidatus Peribacteria bacterium
CAAAGGGCTCGCTCCGTGTGGTTGTCTTTTTTTAGCGACTTAAGTTGATCCTCAAAAAAAGGTTTCACTTCAGCGTAGCGGTTGAAATCGCCACGTTCTTCGATCCGGCGGACAGCTTCTTGGAAATCCATTAGCTTTTGCTGGTTATGAATTCACTGAACATAAAAATCAAATAAAAGGCAAAAAGAAAAATTCCTTCTCGGCGTTTTAAAGTACGGCCGCTCTGCATTAAGTAGAAAAGTAAAACCGTTCCAAAGAGCATGAAGAGTCCCGTGAGGTGCACGAGGCGCTCTTCAAATTCAAAAGGCTGAATGAGGGCCACGATTCCTAGCACGATGGTGGCGTCCGTCATCACGGTCCCCAGGATGTCCCCCAAAGCAAGCGAGTCGAAATGGTTTTTAACGGCCTTTATAGAGAAGAGCATCTCGGGAAGGGTAGTTCCTACCCCCACAACAAGCATCCCCACTAAAATAGGGCTTAAATGCACAGCCTCGGCCAGTGCTACTCCAGACTCTACGGTGAAGTAGGAGCCGACGAGCAAAAGCACCATAGAAACAATGAGGAGGGCGAGGGTTTTAAAAGAGAAATGAGTCTGTACTTTTGCAACTTCGTGCTTATCTCGTCTGAGAGCATGAACGTGAAACATGAGCCCCGTGAGGATCATGGCAATTCCTTCCCAGCGTGAGAAATATCCGTTGTATCCAAGCACCAGAGGTACCGCGAGACAGGCAAAATATAAGTACTGATCTTTCAAGATTTTACTTTCTACTTTGAGTCCTTTGCCAGCAAAGAGCAGCACAATGGCAAAGACCAAACTCACGTCCGCCACATTGGATCCAAACAAGGTTCCTACTCCAAACGAGGGCACGCCTTGCAAGGCAGCTTGAATGGAAATAAGCGTTTCGGGCAGCACGGAAATTCCCGCAACAATCAGGAAGCCCACCACTTGTTTTGACAGGTGGAAGGAGTCCGCTAGGCTTGAGGAATAGCGCGTGGCTGAGTCGGCGGCTTTCACCACCACCAGGAGGGAGAACAGAAATATGAGGAAATCCAGCATTCGTTTAAAAAATCATCTATTTATTATAGCAGATTTTTAAGGTTTGGGCCAGGTTGGTTTGCTAGGCTGCCATCCTAACTGTGAGAGCATCTAGTACCTTTTCTGCAACGGCTTGAACATACAGAACTTCTGTGAGCATTTGCCGTTTATGCACATTCGGCGTTTCAGGGTCTGCAAGGAGCAACTGATAGTTCTTTTCTAAGAGGTAGAGTGGTGTGTCGTTTGCATCGATGCGACCGATCACTCGCTTTGCCATCTCGTCTTTACTGGTCCCAGCGGGGTACTCTCTGCTGGTCTTTTCAGCATGGGGACGACGTTGCCGTGTTTTGGTTTCCTCAAAATACCTAAATACCTGGAGGTGTTCGGGTTTCAAAGCAACCGGTAGAGTCCGAACCTCTTCCAATGGCTTCTGCCCATAAAAGTCAACGTTTATGGACCAGTTTTTAAACTCTCCATCACTTCCCCAGTAATCGTTCAAGCGTTCGTGGCGAGGCTCAGTGATGTCCATGACAAAAAGAGAGTAATCTTTATTGGCAAAGTAACTTTTATCACCTCCAATGGTGTCGTAGAGGTCAATCAAGGCAAGGTTAGGATCAGCCACCGCCTCAACCGTGCTCACAAACTGCAAATAGAGTCTTTCGTTTGCCGCTGCACGTCCTAAAAAACGGTCAGGAGAGTCACCTCCACTCAAACCGTACTGTGGCAAATTTTTGCAGTCTATTTTTTTCATTTTCCTCAGAAGGTAGTCGTGATTTGCCACGACGAGTTTGAGCACTTCTGCCGCTTGCATTGAAGTCACTTCTGCTTCGGTAGGGAGTTGAATAGCACTTGTCGGTGGAATGTTTACTTTGGCTTTTGAATCCAAAGCTTTAACGGCCTCTTCAGGTTGTCCATTTGTGCGAACCAAGTCTTCAAAAAACTCTACATTCTCAAGGATTTTATCGGGAGCACGTTTTAAGTAAGCAGTGTAAAACTCGGCCTTGTACTTTTCTGAGTCCGGAAGAGGAAGATCAAGCACATCAATCAAAGAGAGACCATCTTTAATGCCTTCACTTTCAAGCACCCTGCGTACGATTTCTGCTTTGTCAGCGGCGCTCCAGTTATCTCTGGAACCCAATCGGTCTCTATCAGTTTTACCATGAATTTCTTTTCCTTCTTCTCCCGCTAGCATGGCCAGAAGCACTTCTGGAGAAAAATATTCAAAAGCTTCCTTGGCGCTTATTTTATGCTTCGTATGCATATCAATTTTTGCTCTATCCTCCTCAAACAAATTGTGGACGTAGCTAAGGTAACAAGACTTCCATATACGAGTCTCCATTCCTGCTGGGAACTTTTCAATGAACTCCTTTTCTTCTCCTCTGTCACGGGCAGTGTGGAAATGATCGAATACTTTTTGCCCGTAGCGTCTTTCTAAAGTTGTTTCAAATCGAGCGGTGTCCACTACTCCATCATCCTCTAAAAGTTTTTTAATTCGGGCTCGTACGGCTCCAATGTCCTGAAATTCAGTTGGACTGGGCAGTTGATCTGCCAGCTTAGCTTTATCGCCGTGACGTTCATTGAGGCGAGCAATACTTACATCGTGCATTGCCCTTTCGAAAAATTGTTCACCATCAGGAAGCTTTGCTATTTGCTCTCGCATAACCAGGCTCACATGTTCATGAAGAGCATCTTCTGGCATGGATTTACCGGCTCGCGCCGTATGCAGAGCCAAGTAGTAGGCGTCTCCGCCGTAGCCAATTGCTTCCAATTTTTCCCAAGCAAAGGCTAGCAGCTCTGGGTGTGCTGCAACTAAGTTATCGATTTGTTGAAAGTGTGCTTCGATGCGCTGGTTCAAGGCTGTTCTCTCGTCTCCTTCTGGCAAATATGCTACCTGAGTAGCCAAAACTTGAACTTCATCGATCAGTGATCCCAACTGTCCTTCAAGGGGGTGAGCGCCTTTATTTGCTTCTATGTCCATCTTATTATTATAGCAAAAAAGCCTTCAGATGAACAGGTAGGAGCGGGCCGAACTTAAACTCCCGTCGTGCTAGTCATGATGGTATTCACAATGGCGAAAACCAGCAGAGTGAACAGCACGAGGGCTGGGCATAGACAAATGAGTGCAATGCCGAAAAGCTTCCGCCTTTTCTTCTGTTTAGGGTTTTTAACCCTACTATTTGTTGCCAAAAGCACAATACCAGTGACGATACTAGGGAATACTCCAATGGTTGCTATTAGGCCAATCAGGCCAAGGATGAAGTTAACTACGGTTTGTACCGAGTCTTGCATGGCGGGGGGGGTTATTCCCACTCAATCGTAGCGGGAGGTTTGTTGGTGATGTCATAGAAGACGCCAGAGATTTGTGAGTCTTGCATGAGAGCCGCCGTGAGCTCTTTAAGGTGATTCATAGGAAGCTGCGCGAAGCTGGCGGTCATGGCTTCTTCGGAAACGATGGGGCGGAGCACCAGGGATTCTTTACCAGCCTCGTTGATGGCGAGCGGGAGGAGCACGGTGGGCATCTGCCACACGGTGCGGTCTTCACCAATTTCTTTGAGCCAGGTCATGGCGAGCAGGTCTGCTTTTTGCAGGCGCTGGGTGCGGGCTCCGCTGAGGTCGCCGGGAGTGATTTCGGCGCTCGTGATTTGGGCGGGTGCAAACGTGTAGAGCACGCGGTTTACATCGTGGAAACGGTTGGTGAGGGCGGGGGCGAGCGAAGCGAGCTCTTCCCAGCTAGCATCACCTACGAGGGCGAGAGGATGACGGTAAGTACGGAAGTCACCCTGAACTCCCACCGATTTGAGAGGGAGAAGGTGAGCGCTGAGGGCGCTGCCTTTTTCTTTGAGGAAGCTGTTGATTTCAACTTGAAGCGCTTCGTGGTTTTCTGGCCAGTCGTTTTGTTCGGCGCAGAGGATGCGCACCGCGAGTCCAGGACCTGGGAAGGGATGGCGCCACACAAGGTTTGCAGGGAGGCCCAGTTTTTCTCCCACCATGCGCACTTCGTCTTTGTACAAATCTTTGAGTGGTTCAATGACGCGGCCTTGCCTGATGAGCTCTTCAATTTCGGGAACGCGGTTGTGGTGCGTTTTAATCTTGGCAGAGTTTTTGGTACCGCCGGATTCAATGGTGTCTGGATAAATGGTCCCTTGCCCGAGCATCCACTGAGCAGGGTCCAGCTTAAGATCGCTGGCTACTTTGCGTTGAATTTCCAGGAACACGCGTCCAATGATTTCACGCTTCTTTTCGGGTTCAATCACGCCTTTGAGAGCGCTGTAAAATTCACTGGCTCCTTCATATACGTGCAGGTTTTGAATGCCTTCAGCTTTGAGAGCTTCTTCCACTTGGGTGCGTTCATTAGCGCGCATAAAACCGGTGTCCACAAAAAGTCCATACACTCTGTCTGCGCCGAGGGCTTTCACCAGGAGCACGTAGGCCACGGTGCTGTCCACTCCGCCGCTGATGAGCATGAACACGTTGTTGTCTCCCACATGTTGCTTAATCTCCGCTGTTGCGTAATCAACATAATTTCCCAGGTCCCAATCACGCTCGGCTCCACAAATATTTAAAAAGTTCGAGAGGATTTCGTTTCCTTTTAAGCTGTGTACCACCTCGGTGTGGAACTGAAGTCCGTAGAAATTGCGCTTGGTATCTCCCACGGCACTGAACTCGTCATCTGTAGAGGACGCGAGGATTTCGAACCCAGCGGGGAGCTGAGTCACGCGGTCTCCGTGGCTCATCCATACCTGCGTTTTTTCTCCTTGAGCGAAGGTTGAGAAGAGGCCCTGGTTTTTCATCACGGTGATTTCTGCTTTTCCAAATTCACTGCCTTGTCCTTTTCCGGGCTCCACCTTTCCTCCGAGGAGATGAGTGATGAGCTGATGCCCATAACAGATTCCCAAAATAGGAAGCCCGAGTTCAAACACAGCTGGGTTCACCGTGGGGCTGCCGGCTTCATAAACAGAAGAAGGCCCACCTGAAAAGATCACCCCCTTATAAGCCTTAAGATCTTCGGCTTTTACGGCAGAGGGCTCCAAAATTTCACTATAAACTCCGAGGCGACGAACACGTGTTGCAATGAGGTGTGCGTATTGGCCTCCAAAATCTAGAATCGCAATTTTATTCATTGTAGGCTTTTTATAACGGTTTTCAGAGGAATTGTCGATACTCATTTGACTAATGCAAAAGATCTGCTTTAATTGAGTTTATGATTCGAAGTGTTCTCCCAGCATCAAGCACCACCACAAAAACTTCACCGAGGGAGCGGTAGTTTTTAATTTAGACCTAAGTTAACTACCGCCTCCTGGGCGGTTTATTTTTATGCAATTTATTTTTTACAAGCGGCGGCAATTGCAAGCGCCCGAAGCCTACACGGGGTTCACCACCGGTTGGCCTGGGCTCACATGACTCGTGCTTTTTTAATTCAACATTAACCTAATCTAATTTATGAAGCACCTATCATTTGATGTGCCCGCACTTGAGCGTGGTCACGAACTCCGTAATTTTTTACTGGATCGCGAAGTAGTTGGTACCCGCAACTACCATAGAGATCCAGCTCTCCTAGAAGAAATGCGGCGGAGAGAAATGCCAGTGAGGGAAGCACTAAAGAAGGAAGTCCCTCTATCTGTGGCGCACAGTTCCATTCACTTAATAGAAGACAGGCTACTAGGCTTGGGAGAATTTGATCCTGAAGACCCTGAGCTAAGTGACTACGAAGCGGCCCGCATTGCTACGGTGGCAGTAGGAAGCAAGCACAACTACGAAGTGGGGCATGCTCGGCATCTCGCTGCTCACCGATCTGGTGAGTACGATGCACTTCTGGAAGCCAGTGAAGTCTTGCCACAACCTTATCGAGGTTTTGTTCGAGCAGAAGTACAGCACACCATGGCAGAGAAAGAACATTCTGCTTATAACAGCTCTAAACGAGACGGCCATTACAAGGTGCTTGGACTGGACATCAATGCGCTCAGGCGAGGGGCCATTGCAGGGTACCAAGAAGCAATGGAAGGGGGCTTGCCTTACGTTATGCCAAAAATTGTTAGCGAGCATTTGGGTTTACTCGACCAAGGAGAACATGTAGTCGATGAATTTGTTGGCTTGATCCAAAGGATGGTACGCGAGCAGTTGTCACCCGACAAATCAACCCCCATTGGTATGATGGAGGCCCTCTTCAATCGCGATGTCTATGTGGTGGAAGGCTTTAAGCTCATGGAATGGCTGATTGAAAACGGAGTGCCTCAAGCTGCACGGTCTTTTGTGAACGGATTTTGGGGCGAAGTACAAGTTTCGTTCAAAGACCCACGTATGGATGCTATGGCATGTCATAGAGAAGCGCAAAGACTCATTGCGAGAGCGATGTCACTGGAACCCAGTGCCTTGGAGATGGGCGTGAAACGCCAATGGCCAAAGAACTAGAGTCAAAAAAGGGCCGCTGCAGCGGCCCTTTTTTTATTGAGCAGGAGTGACTTCTTCGCCCCCACTTTCTTCTGGCAACGCAGCGGTATCTTCAGTGGCTTCGTCTTCAGTTTCTCCCCCCGTTTCCTTAGGGAAATCGCGCTGTACCACGGTGAGGGTGCGTGGGTTTGGCGTAATAGCGTTTCCGCTGGTGTCTGTGATACCATGCAGCTCAATCTCATAGCGCTCTTCTACTTGGTCCGTCATGCCGCTGGTCGTGATGATCACGGCTGCTCCATCCACACGAATGTTTGCAATGCTGAGAGAGTCCGTGATTTCGCTGTTTGAAAAATCAGTATCCACGATCTCGTAATTCATTGGATCTTCGCCGTGTTCCACATTAAGTGGCTCGTTGAAGACAATGGTGATTTCGTTCATGGCAGTGATCTCGTGGCTCACCACGCGAGGAGGATTTTGGTCATCCAAGAGGCTGAAGCTCAGATCGGTGTCCGTTGTAAGATTGGTTTCAAAGAATCCCACATTTTCACGGACATCAAAGCTGGAAGACTGCATGCTCATCCCTTGAGGGAGCTTCACCACCACGCGGTAGCGGTCTCCGTCGGTTCCGGGCTGTTTATGCAAATGCAGATAGTAGGTTCCATCACTCCACACGTATTCAGGTAGTTCATACGAATAGTTGTAGGTCACGGACTCGCCTGGCAGCAGTTCCACCATTTCTCCGAGCACGTACACATCGTCACGGTCTTCTGTGATACTGCCGTCGGCCTCCACATTGGACCCAAGGGGAATCATGGTTCGCAAATAGCCGGTGTATGGGCCGCTCAGCGGAATATTCCAAATGCCTTCGTGTGAAAGCGTTACGCTTACGTTTGCTTTCACTACGGGGTTCCCGAGCACATCGGTTTGGCCCGTTACCTCCAGTTCATACTGCACATCGCGAGTGATGTAACGGTTGGATTTCATGCCTCCATAGTTCGCATCGTTGATGGCCAAAAAGTCACCCATGTCTGATTGAGGGAGGGCACCATCCCAATTGCGTTTGCTGAAAGAACTTTCGAGCCCGCTGCGAGTGAAGCTGGCGAGCAGGTGTTTTTCTTCAAAAGCCTGTGCAGCAAGATCACGAATGGTGAGTAGACGCCAAGGCAGAATGATGCTCTTAAAAATGATTTTCTTAACTATGGGACTGGTGATGTTCTTACGGCTTGCAAGCGCTTCTTCATTATGACGATCGATGTCAGACACCACAGAAGAAAGGGTTTCAAATAAATTCTCTTGCGTGAGTTCAAAACCATCCACTTCCATGGGTTCGTATAGGCCAACGAGCTGTTCCAAAAAGGTGAAGTCCGCCGCGATCACTCCATCCACACGCGTGTCTGGATTGGTCATATTGTAAAATTCAATGATCTCATCACGGGAAATGTTGAAGTCAGGGTCAAAGTTTGCGTCACGGAAAGTGTGACCTTGGTAGCCTTCGCCATCGAGGAGAGCGCTCAAAATGAGCGGAGGCTCTACGTACTCATGGTCATCAATCTCTCCATACACGTCGTGGAATTCAATCCCGGTGAAAAAGCCGTGGGCAAAAGTCAGTTCACCATAGGTGGAAATGAATCCACCGGTTGGGCGAAGTTCATAGTTGTTCTGAAAGAGTACAATGTAGGTTCGGCTGCCAAAAGGAAAGCCGCTGAACCCAGCGTAGCGCCAGAACATGAAACGGAAAGGCCCCATGAGCAGCCACACAAAAAAGAGCAGTACAAAAACAATTCCAACGGCCCATTTGATGAAACGCTTAGGCAATTTTTTCTTTTTGAGAATCGCTAAAGTTTCAGCACGCTTGTTTTCGTGGAAGCGAGATGGGGTGTAGCCGCTGCTGCCGTATCCGCGCTCGTACATGAGGAAATTTTGAAATTGGCCTCATGATACACGAGGCCAATTTCCTTGCAATGAATCTGCTTAGTTACAGCCGGATAGAGTTCAGGATTTTTTTGATTTCGTCCGCTTCGTTCCCAAGGGTTCCTGTGAATGCACCAATGAAGAGGTATTCGTCAGAGTCGATTTCAACGAGGTAAGCATCGTCTTCACAGTGAAAGGTCTCGTACCCAGTGTATTCGGCACGGAAGGCTTGGCTCCCGGCAATGGTCATTTCGGTGAGTTCTCCACCCAGTTGCCCAAGTCCGCCATTCACATCGTACATTCCTGGAGATTTTACGAAGTCTTCAAAAGAGAGACCGCTATCTTTTTGCATTGGGTAGGTGAATACCAAGGCAGCTGAAGTGGCCGTGCAGCCGTCCATAGGCACTTCGTTGTTTAGGTCAACGCGGTAGCCTTCGCCCTCACGGCTGAGTTCAAAAATCCAGTCCGCAGGGAAATCAAAAGTGATGCTGTTTTCAGAATCGACAAAGGTTTTGTAGCCATCACCATCTTCATCGGTGGGCTGCATGGTAGCGAATTTTGCTTCGTCTGCTGCAGCCTGAGCTTCTTGCTCGGCCATATGCTCTTCAGCTTCGACCTGGTCCAACTCGGCTTGTTCATCAAAGCTGAGCTCCGTGTCTTGAGTGCTGGAGCAGGCACTGAAAAGTACCGTTGCGAGTAATAACATTGAAAAGTTTTTCATGCTGAAAAGTTAGATGTAAGAGAGACTGGCTGACTTAGCAAAATACAACACGTTCTCCAGCTTCGCCTTCACAAATCTCCTTTACAAGGTCTACGAGCTCGTCCACGGCTGCTTCAAATGCTTCCCTAGAAACCACATGACTGGCATCGAGATTTAGATAGAGAGAAGTGACATCTTCCGTGATCTTGGTTTGGTCCGAATCCAAGTGATTGAAATCGCGGGCCATGCAAAGGCCAGTGGCGTCAAAGTAGCAAAGTTCGCCTTCGTCGAGCACCCGTTCCTTGTCTGCAAGTCCCTGGAATCGTTCACCTTTTTGAGCAAAACGAAGGGTGACAGGGCGTTTAAAAGCAGAGGCATTGAAGGCTCCTGCCGAAAGCTGAAGTTTGATCACCAAATAGTTGTAGCAGTCCACCAAATCGTTCACTCGAGGGAAGTCTTTTCCTTTGGCCAGACGGTCCACCAGCATGCTGGGTGAGGGTTTGTTCTTATTAGGATTTGCTCCAAACTCACGGTACATTTGCTTGTAGGCTTCGAGATTAGGATGATTCTTAACCTCTTCCCAGTTGCGTTCTTTCACCAGGGCGTTGATTCGCTCGGTGAGTACTGGGTGATTCTTTCCAATGCGAATGTTATCCATGCGAACCCAGGCGCTCTTAATGCCAGGGAATTTTTTGAGCACGGCGGATTCAATATTCAAAATGCCGGACTCAAAAGGTGGTACCACTTTTTCTACGGGTGCCTCTGAACTGGCTACTTCTTCTAGCTGTTTAATCACAAAGTCTCGATCGAGCGCTTCAATAAACCAGCCCACTTGGGGGCCGTAGTCTTTGCCCATCAAGGCTTGGTACACGGCTGGGAAGGCGTCGGCCGGTTTGAGGCCTGAAGTCTTCACGAGCGCGTGGATTTTCCCGTGGATGTCTTCGCCTGAAAGTGTTGAGTCACGAAGGATTTCCACCACTCCGGAGAGGAAGTTTTTTTGTTCTTTAGAAAGGGCTCGAGCGGAGTCGGGCACTTCTTTTAAAATGGTGTAGAGGTAACGCTCCGGCGCGTAATCCTGGAGCCAGGTGCGAATGTAGTGCAGACGCAGCTCAATCTCTTCGCGGTCGAGCTCAGTGAGTGCAGAGCCTTTATCTTTGGCTGCCATCTCCTCAATGTTCAGGTGGGGGATTTGAGACCAGAACACAAGTTTACTGAAACGAGGCAAATAATGAGCCTTCACTTTTTCAGCATCGATTTGTGAATAGTAGAACAGTCGGTCGAGATCTGGATTCGTCTTTTCTGACTCAGGTGCAAAGTAGTGCTGAGCCGCTTCATCGTAACGATCAAAGAGTCGGGGGATGGTTTCACCTTCTGGGCTGAATTCAATAGGTTGATTGGGCTCCTTCATGAGCATGAGGAAGCGAAAGACTGCTGGGGGCAGCAGGTCAGTCACTTCTTTTGCGGAGGCAGCGTTTCCTTTAGACGAACTCATCTTAGCTCCTTCAAAGAGGAAGAATTCGTAAGGAATATCATAAGGCACATGCGTTTTGAGCACTTCTTCAATGATGGCTTCTGCAACATCGTGCGAACCGCTTGCGGCAGCGTGGTCTTTCCCAGCTCCTTCAATATCCACTTTGTAGGACGCCCACTTAACAGGCCATTCCACTTTCCAGGGTATTTTCCCGCGTCCTTTCCATGGAGCTACTTTTCCTTGGTGCCCACAACCCTGCGCCCATTCCACTTTGTTTGGCTCACAGCGGTAAGTTGCGAGTTCACCATCAAAACCAATCACCGTGGTGGATCCAATTTTTCCGCAGTTTTCACACACCACTTGTAGGGGCATCCAATCCTCAGGCTTATCAGAATTAGCGATGCGTTTGTAAATGGCACGGATTTCTTTTGGATACTTCAACGCGACTTTAATCCAATCGTCATAAAACCCTTCGTGGTACAGTTTATAAGCCCACGTGATTTCAGGTTGAAAGCCCAGACCATGAATCACTTTCAAAAACTCCAACCCGTAGTAATCGGCTAGGCTTTTGGCGGTCATCCCTTGGTACTCTCGTTCGCCAGGAGCTGGCACATCGTGCAAGGGTTTTCCCATGTGGGGTCCATAGACGCTTGCGTCGAGGTCAGCGGGCATCCCATCCATAGGATCTGCATCATTGAACTCATAAATGAAGCGAGTTTTGCGGCCCCGCGCGTTCAGCGCCTCCGCAATCACTCCATGGATCACCACTCCTCTGAGGGACCCTACGTGCACACGGCCCGACAGGGTTTTTTCGTCACGCACAATCAGAGGTTCTTTGTCCCCAAAAGTTTTTAAAATATCGTCGGCAATTCGGTCAATCCAAAACATAAGTGTGGGAATTATAGCTAGTGGTGCACCTTTTGACTAGATAAGTATAAGATAGCACGCTATTCCATAAATTTGACAGAACTGTATAATAGGGGCTCTTTTAAGCTATGGACAGCCCTGAAAATCGCCCCCCTCACTTACGTTTATTAAGCCGTAACCATCTGGCTCCAGGGCTCAATACCCTCAACAGAGCTAAGGATTGGGAAGGGAACCGCACCGTTGTGCTAAGCACGGAGGACGGGGAGGCACTGTGCTCTGTTCTGTTTTGGGGAGAGGAAACGTACATTCTCACTCGTACCATGAGTCGGCAGCTTCTGCCTGGGGAAACTTTTAAGCTCTTCAGTGAACTGATTTTCAAGCTGGACGAGAAGAATGAACTCCGAGTGCTCAACCAAGCACAGGAACCCATTCGTGCAATCGGTCGTGCTACTGAGGAAGTGGAGCTGGGCGCGGCTCAGCGCTTTAGACGCAAAGCTATAAGTGGCGAGGGTTCGCATGAAGCTGCCTCAAAACCCATCACGAATCCACGCAGCGTTATACGGTATTCTTTACTAGCTATTTTGGCGGTTGCTGGCATTGGCGTGGGTCTTCCGGCTGCCGTTGATAAGGGCGCTGAAGGACTGGACGCAGTGACTGAAATGGCGGCGCGTCTAGAAAGAGAGTTGATGCACTACTTCGGCTTTTAAAAACTTATTTTTGAAATGAACTCTAGAGAAACACGAGAACCGCAGCCCAGTGAAGACACCATTTTGCCGTTGGACACCACGCGGATTTCAATAAAGGAGGCAGGGCAAAAGTTGCTAAGCCTTACTCTGCATAAGGGCGTGATTGAATCTTATAAAGTTTTTGACTCAGATAAATCTTTATCAGTTACGGAAACAACTCACGGCGCGGTAGTAAGCCGGGGAGACCAGGGCTTACTGACCGTCAATAAAGTAGCAGATCGTATTTTAGTGACCTCACTCGCTTCGTTGAGTATTGAAGCTGAAGGAGCTCCTACGCATTTTCAAGCCGTAATAAACGGGATTCGCGAAATCAACAAGCGGGTTAGACTTACGCTGGTTATAGGTGTGATTTGCCATAGCCTCAACGATGTTCTTGTACCAGGACATCGCTCTGAGGGCGCAGCTGCTTTTCTCTCAAGCAGACTCGAGCGCTAGTAAGCAGCTTCGGGTGTGAACGCACCTTCCAGACTGTGATGACGATCGATGTCGAAGAAGCGCATTTGTTCCTTTTTGAAGAGCAGTTCAGCGCGGCCCACCATTCCGTGACGGTGTTTTCGAACGTAAATATCTGTGATTCCTTGGCGGTCGGTGTCTTCTTCGTAATAGTCCTCGCGGTACATCATCAATACCACATCGGCATCCTGCTCGATCGCTCCTGATTCACGAAGGTCTGAAAGCTGAGGGATTTTAACGGGACGCTGTTCCACCGCACGTGAGAGCTGTGACAGGGCCATGATTGGAATGTGCAGTTCGCGGGCGAGTTGTTTGAGTGAGCGCGAGATTTCGGAAATTTCTTGCACACGGTTGGTGATAGATGTGCTGCCTTTTCCAAGCGACATGAGCTGGAGGTAATCCACAATCAGCATGTCGAGCCCGTGTTCCATTTGCAGACGGCGCGCCTTGGCACGAAGCTCGGCTATGGAAGCGCCGGGGGAGTCGTCGATGAAAATCTTGCAGTTGTTGAGTTGGTCCATCACGGTTCCCATACGCATAAAGTCTTCCTGCGTGAGCTGCCCGGTACGCATCTTCCAGCTGTCCACAGCGAGCATGGAAACAAAGAGACGTTCCACCAACTGCTCCTTGGACATTTCCAGTGAAATCACACCCACGGTGCGGCCCTTGAGTGCAATGTTGAGACCCATATTGAGCGCGAATGCGGTCTTTCCCATGGAAGGACGGGCTGCAAGAATAATGAGGTCCGAGGCCTGAAGACCTGTGAGGATATGATCCACCGATCCAAATCCGGTTGGGATTCCTTTGTACTTTTCAGCAGCCTCAGGGTCGTGAAGATCTGAAATCTTTTCGTAGGTTCCCGTGAGAATGTCTTTAATGTGCACGAAACGATTCTTCAAAAAGGTCTGAGAAACTTTGAAGAGTTCCTGTTCGGCCTGGTCCACGAGCTCGTCCACCTCTTCTCCTTCTTTGTACCCCAGCCCGGCAATATTGCTTCCTGCAGAGATGAGTTTTCGAAGTGTAGACTTAGACTTCACAATCGTCGCGTACTGGTACACGTGTGAAGCCGTGAGCACTTCGTTCACCAGTTCTTCCAAGTACGTCTGTCCACCCACTTCATCCAGTTTTTCGTTGTCCTTCAGCCAGGTGCGCAGGGTGAGAATGTCGATGGGTGCGCGCTTCGAAAACAGCTCCATCATACCGGCGTAAATGGTGCCATGAACATCGTAATAAAAATCATCTGGCGCAATGAGATCCGCAATTTTAAGCAGCGCGTTCTTTTCCACCATAATAGAACCGAGTACGGATTTCTCGGCTTCTAAACTGTGCGGCGGAATGCGTAGATCGTCGGGCATAAGGGAAGGGGACACACTCGGCGGCGCCGAGTAGGGGACTCAGTTTTGCACAAGTATGTTGCAGGGGCAAGGCTCCGAGGTAAATTCTATTGCCTTCTTGTATTATTAGGCTTATAAATACACCTTTGACTCTTACTTTTATGGACCATCAGGAAATCCACAGTATTGAGATTGGTAGGCCTCCACAAGAGGGCAGTGAAAGACGACGATCACATGTGACAAGGATTCATGATTTGATTCGCCGAGGGGCTGGGAGTTTAGGTTTAGCAGTAGTTGAAGGTGAGGGTGAGGAGCGTAAAAATAGCGCAGCTTACCGAGGAAACCCTGTAACCCACCTAAGGGACTTAGCATCTGTCATTCCTGGTCTGAATTTACCCGAGACCCTGGGCTTCGACGAATGGCTTCAAGCAGGTAGCCCCACGAATTTTGTTGCAAAGGACACCAATCAAGCCCATGGGAAAGGTAAGTACCTATTGGAAACACCGGAGCAAGTTGCACAACTTAAAAGATGGGTAGCTGGAGAAGCAAAAGCAAGAGGCGTGGTGCCAGAGAACTATGGCTATGAACAGTTTACTGCTGGCGGACTTAAAGCGAAGCGAGAAAGTGACGTGCGAACGGGCTGGGCTTTTCAAAGATTTGTGGATTGTCCTGGGGGGCGCTTGACTGCGTTTCGAGTGATTGCAACTTGTACGGGCGCTACCCTTGCAGGGCAGTTGATGTACTCTCATCCTAAAGATGGGCGTCCAGTGACCATTCAAGACCGTTTGCCTTCCTTTGATGCTCCACGACCCAACTGGTGGTCTGAAGCGTCTAGAGACGATGCGTATAAGCATGATGTTTATATCGCTCGAAAAGACTTCCCCACCGCGGATCTTGAAATCCCGAAGGGAGATCTTTACTTGGGTTCACGAGCCATTGCAGCAAATCGAATGTTCCGTTTGATCACGGGTCAGGAACTGGAGAGTAAGGGAAACCTGTATGATCCTAAAGGAAATCGCTATGACCCTAAGAGCGATACTCGCCGTAACTTTGTTGAACCCATCGGAGGCCGCATTGTGCTCGGTGGTACTCCTTTGTCTCATCCTATTTCCCACGAAGAGGCAGCTATTCTGGAAGCCCATGGTTTAGACCCAGTTCGCCCTCGTATTCCTGAAGAAATGGAGGCGCAAAGCCAAGCCATTGCGCGCTATTTGGGAGTCCGCGATGGAGTGATTAAAGGCCTTTGGTTTGCCTCAGACTGGGTTCAAGACGAAGAAGGTCGTGCTCAACTCATGGAAGTAAACTATCGCCCTGACATGGGCGCTCTGCAAGACCACATGGGAGGCATGGATATCGTCAACGATTTTGGCGCTCAACAAGAGGCTTTGAGGCGGTCTTTTGAAGACTTGGCAAAGCGGCTCCGACCCTGAGGTGAGGGGTAAAATAGAGCTATGGATAGTTTTGGACGAGATATGGAAGGTGTGGCGGCAAAGTACCTTGCAACCGCGCACGGATGGCAGTTGCTTGAGAAAAATGCTCGGTTTCGCGAGGGTGAAATTGATTTGATTATGGAGGCAGAGGGAGAGCTGCGTTTTGTGGAAGTGAAGGCGCGGCGGAATGAAAAGTTCGGAGGTGTTGTAGAGGCTTTGACAACGCAAAAAATTCAGCGGCTGAAGAAGGCGATTTACAGATGGCGCGGTGCGTCGGACGATAAAAGAACGGGGCAAATTGTTTTTTTGGGGATTTTGATGGAAGGTGAACGAGTGACTTTTGAGGAGTTTTGCGTGGAGTAAGAAAGGGGGTGTTGTAGGACCTTTAACAACGCATTTTAACAGATCTAACCGTGGGGTCGGCTTTGTCAAATTTTTACGGCGGGTGGAGCATGAGGGGACTTAGCCAATTTTATGTCCGTTTCATTTCCATCGTATTCGCTGCAAGGTCTCACGGTGCTTCCGGTGGAAGTAGAAGTGAGCGTGAGCCCTGGGATGCCTGTCTTTTCCATTATTGGAATGGCGGGCACCAGTGTGCAAGAAGCTAAAGATCGCGTGCGCAGCGCGCTCACGAGCAGTGGATTTTCCTTTCCGCTCACGCGAAAAATTGTGAACTTGGCGCCGGCGGAAGTAGTGAAACATGGCAGCCATTTTGATCTTCCGATGGCGATGGGATTTTTGCTGGCGAGTGGGCAGATGAGCGACCTTAGCGACGAGTGGATGATTGGGGAGCTGGGACTGGATGGCTCGCTTCGAGGCGTGAGCGGCGTTTTACCTGCGCTGCTTTTTGCTCGGGAGCAGGGCGTGCGTGAGGTGATTTTGCCCATAGATAATTTGCGAGAGGCGAGTTTGGTGGAAGGCATCACTTTGTATGGCGCCAGCAGTCTGCGGGATGTGGTTTTGCATTACTGCGGACAAAAACTTCTGCCGTGGGAAGGGCAGGTGGATTGGAGCGCCGAGACGGGCCTCGTGGACTTTGCCGATATTTCGGGCCACACGGCCGCCAAGCGGGCGCTGATAGTGGCGGCCGCGGGTGGACACCATGTGCTAATGAATGGGCCGCCCGGCAGTGGAAAAAGTTTGCTGGCGGAAGCGTTTCGGTCCATTTTGCCGGAGCTGACTAAACAAGAGCGACTTGAGGTCTTGCGAGTCCATTCTGTGGCCGGAAGAAGTCTGGCTGAACTCAGTATGGGGCGGCCTTTTAGGGCCGTCCACTGCCGCAGCACGCGGCACAGTTTACTGGGCGGCGGCGCTGATCTATCCCCGGGAGAGGTGAGTTTGGCTCACCGAGGCGTGCTGTTCATGGATGAATTTCCGGAGTTTGATCGCGAGGCACTGGAAAGTTTGCGCGAGCCTCTGGAGTCGCACAGCATTTCGCTGCGGCACGGCAAACGTAGCGGAGAGTTTCCTTGCCAGTTTCAGCTCATCGCAACCATGAATCCGTGCCCCTGCGGCTACTATGGGGACCGCGAAAAAACTTGCACGTGCACCGCGGCGCAAGTGGCGCGCTACCAAGCCAAAGTGAGCGGGCCTCTCATGGATCGCATAGATCTGCGGATCCATGTGCCACGCCTCCCGTACGAAGACTTTAAGCTAAGCGACCTCGAGAGCTCGGCAAGCATCCGGACCAAGGTGGAGGAGGCGCGCGAGCGGCAGCGAGCGCGGCTGAGTGCGCACGGCCTTAGCACCAATCAAGAAATGACACCGCGGCTCATTAAGCAAGAACGCCTCGACCTCAAGTCGGAGGATCTGCTCAAAAGCGCCACCAAGCATCACGCGCTATCAGGGCGAGCCCTGCATCGCATAATTAAAGTGGCTCGAAGCATCGCGGATCTAGATAGAAAAGATTACATCGAGTCGAGCCACCTTATGGAAGCACTTCAGTACCGCGTGCAGACTTAGTCTACAATTGGTCGGTCGTTGTCCTGCCAGATGATGTCAAAGAGACCCTCTTGGCGTGCGAACTCGGTTTGTTCTCCGGTCGCAAGGTCGACTACAAACACAGCGCTTTCTTCCACGTTGGGTTCCGCGCTAGTAATTGTGGCTTGATACGCCAACTTAGTTCCATCGAAATTGAAAGTCGCATCTCCAGCTTGGTCGAACTCATCCCCAATGGGGAAAGTCTTAAACTCATTGCTTTCTACATTTTGAATCACAATTTCTTTAGATCCATCTGAATCAGTTTTTAGGAAAGCCAGGTTTCCATTGTCGGATAAATCCATAGCCAGCCCCTCGTATACGATTTGGCGTACATCTCCCGTTAGCGTGTCTACCTCGTAAAGCTCAAAGGCCCCCGTATAAAGAATGTACCCCCCAAGTCCGGTTGGATCCACGGCTACGTATGCCATGTCTCCGATCTCATCAAATAGGTAAACGCTGTATCCGTCAGCAGGTTTTTCTAGATCGATGGTAGCAATATCTTTAGGTCCTTGGTGCAAGTAAACCGTGTACGTACCATCGTCATTCACTTTGCTATCCAACTCAAAACCCATAGGCCCTTCCATTGGATCGAGGGCTTCCGGATCCACTGGGGGAACCTTAGTGGGTTCTGGGGTGGTTACGGAGCAACCAGTGAGCAGCATGAGGGCTAGAAAAGTCGTGAGAAATTTAGACATAGAATAAATAAGAATTAATGATTTGTCTGAACATATAATCCGCAGCTTAACTTTTTATTACAAAGATCTTGCATAAGCGGAATTAAATCGCTAAATTCACTCCAATGAGCCCCAAGAAAACAAAGCTCAATCTTCCTAAAAAAGTTCTGATCCTAGGGTCGGGCGCTCTGAAGATTGGAGAGGCGGGGGAGTTTGATTATAGTGGAAGTCAGGCTATTAAGGCCCTGAAAGAAGAAGGGATCGAGGTGATTTTGATCAACCCAAACATTGCGACCAACCAAACCAGCTGGGGGCTTGCGGACCAAGTCTACTTTTTGCCGATCAAGCCTTACTTTGTAGATAAAGTGCTGGCGAAGGAAAAGCCCGACGGAATTTTGCTGGCCTTTGGAGGACAGACCGCGCTGAACTGTGGAGTGGCTCTGGAAGAAGAAGGGATTTTGAAGAAGCACAATGTGCGCGTTCTGGGAACTCCGGTGGCATCGATTGTGAAAACTGAAGACCGAGAACTCTTTAATAAGGAACTTCAAAAGATCGATGTAAAGGTGCCTCGCAGCTATGCCTGCACCAACCTTTCTAGTGCACTGGATGCGGCTCGTGAAATTGGTTTTCCACTGCTCATCCGAGCGGCATTCGCGCTCGGAGGGAAGGGGAGCGGATTTGTACACAATGAAGAAGAACTCATTGAAAAAGTGAACCAAGCTTTTGCGTATTCTCCACAAGTGCTCGTTGAAGAAAGTTTGAAAGGTTGGAAGGAAGTGGAATACGAAGTGGTGCGCGATGCGTACGACAACTGCATCACGGTGTGTAACATGGAGAACTTCGATCCGCTCGGAATCCACACTGGAGAAAGCATCGTGGTCGCGCCTTCACAAACCTTGAGCAACACCGAATACCACATGCTCCGTGAGACGGGAATCAAAGTGATCCGTCACCTGGGAATTGTGGGAGAATGCAACATTCAGTACGCGCTGGATCCTCAGTCGCTCGAATACCGTGTGATCGAAGTGAATGCCCGTCTGTCTCGCAGCTCAGCGCTCGCGTCTAAGGCCACGGGTTACCCGCTGGCGTATGTAGCGGCGAAGCTGGGACTCGGCTACAGCCTGCCCGAACTTCGCAACGCGATTACGGGGGTGACGACTGCCTGTTTTGAACCTTCGCTCGACTATATTGCGCTCAAGATTCCTCGATGGGATTTAGATAAATTCCGCAAAGTGGCGCATGAAATTTCGAGCGAAATGAAATCGGTGGGAGAGATTATGGCGCTGGGAAGAAGCTTTGAAGAAGTGGTGCAAAAAGGACTCCGCATGCTGCAAATTGGAATGATCGGGCTCACCGAAAATGAGCGCCTCAACATCAATACGGAGAATTTGAAACAAGCTATTTCGCACCCCACTCCTAAGCGTATCTTCGCGGTGGCGGAGGCGCTGCGCGATGGCTGGGATATTCAAGAAATTTACAAGCTGTCAGGGATTGATCCTTGGTTCCTCGGCAAGCTCAAGAACATTGTGGACATGAGCAAAAAGCTCGAGAAAGAAGAGCTGGATGAAGACTTGCTGCTGAGCGCAAAAAAATACGGGTTCAGCGATAAGCAAATTGGGATCATCCAAGGAAAGGAGGAAATGGAAATCCGCGCACTTCGCAAGAAGCTGAATGTGATGCCCGTAGTTAAGCAAATCGACACGCTCGCGGCGGAATATCCTGCGAAGACCAATTACCTCTACATGACCTACCACGGAACGAAAAACGACGTGGAATTTGGCGGGCGAGGGAAACGCGCGATTGTGCTGGGAAGCGGAGCATACTGCATTGGATCGTCTGTGGAATTCGACTGGTGCTCGGTGAATGCGGTGAAGACTCTGCAAAAGAACAAATACGAGACCATCATGATCAACTACAATCCCGAGACCGTGAGCACGGACTACGACATGTGTGACCGACTTTACTTCGACGAACTCTCACTAGAACGCGTGCTCGACATTTACGAACTTGAAGACCCTGATGGTGTAGTGATTTCAACCGGAGGACAAACTCCCAATAACCTCGTGATGAAACTCGACCAAGCCGGTGTGAAGATTTTTGGAACCGCGGCGAGCAGCATCGACCAAGCGGAGAATCGTCACAAGTTCTCACAGCTGCTCGACAAACTGGAAGTGGACCAGCCCAAGTGGAAAGAATTCGCGACCACCGACAAAGCTTTGAGCTTTGCGGATGAGGTGGGCTACCCCGTGCTCGTGCGTCCTTCGTACGTGCTATCGGGCGCCGCCATGGCGGTTGCGCAGAATGAAGAGGGTCTTAAGGCGTATTTGGCGAAGGCGGTGAAGATTTCTAAAGAGGCGCCCGTTGTTATTACGAAGTTCGAGCTCGGGGCTAAGGAAATTGAAATCGATGCCGTGGCGCAGGACGGGGAGATTATGATTTATGCCATTGCCGAACACGTGGAGAATGCCGGAGTGCACAGCGGAGATGCGACCATTGCCCTGCCACCACAAAAGCTGTATCTCGAAACTATTAAGCGCATCAAGACCATCACCAAAAAGATTGCGAAGGCGCTCAAGATCAGCGGACCTTTCAACATTCAGTACCTCGCCGTGAACAACGACATCAAAGTGATCGAGTGTAACTTGCGCTCAAGCCGATCGTTCCCATTCAGCTCAAAAGTGACTGGGTACAACTTCATTGAAGTGGCAACTGAGTCTATGCTCGGCATCGCAAAGAAACGGGACTACAAGACGCTGGATCTCGACTACGTGGGAGTGAAGGCACCTCAGTTCTCCTTCTCACGTCTCAAGGGTGCAGACCCTGTGCTGGGAGTAGAAATGGCTTCAACCGGAGAAGTGGGATGTTTTGGAGATGACCTTCACGAGGCCTTCTTCAAAGCTATGCTTTCAACCGGATTCGAAGTGCCTAAGAAAAACGTGCTCATATCAATTGGAAAGATTGAGGACAAAGCAGACTTCCTTCCCGCCGCTCGCAAGCTCGCGGCCCAAGGTTTCAACCTCTATGCAACACCAGGAACCGCTGAAGTGCTCAAAAACGGCGGCCTCGACGTAACCGTTGTGCACAAAATGGACAGCGACTTGCATCCCAACTGCGCCGAGATCATTAAGAAAGACAAAGTGGACTGGGTGATCAACATCCCTCGCAACTACAGCCACGAAGAAATGACCGTAGGGTATGCAATTCGCCGCTACACCATCGACAACAATATTCCTCTCACCATCGACCTCAAGGTGGCCAAGCTCATGGTGGATACCCTGGAGCGCTACAGCATCGATGACCTGGCTATTGAGCCATGGAGTCACTACGTTTAGCAGTGCAGGCTTCCATTTTCTCTAGGGTTCCAAAGAAGTAAGGAGCGTGTTTAAAGAAGGTGTCGTAGCTCTTTTGTTGAGCAGAGGTGTAGCTGTCTAAATCTACGCTCCACTTCCAATAATCGGGCACGGCTTCAATGTACTGAGAATAAATGTAGAGCGCGGTTTCGCAGTCGCCTTGCTCGTAAAGCATGTCGCCAAAAGCGCGGAGCCAGTTGGGATGGTAAGGGTTTTTTTCAAGGGCGGCAATGAAGTAGTCGGCTGCAAGTACAGGATCACTTTCCGCATAGTAATTTCCTTTCCAAGCCAGCACGTCTCCGCTTTCACCATCCAGCACTTCTAAGTTTTCTAGAGCGCGACCCATGCTGCTGGGGTCCACCATCATAAGGTCAAACCACAGTTGGCTGTAGTAAGGTGTCCATGTGAGGGCTGCTTTCAAGTCCTCGACCCCTTCTTCGTAACTTTCTGCACGAGGATAAAGCGTATAGTATCGGTTTGCCACCACCGGACGTACCACTGTTTGAAAAGCCACGAGAGCCAGTAAAATAAAGCCTGTAACAACGAAAGGCCGACGGAGTGGGGGAAGCTGCATTTCTTTGCTTTCGAGCGCTACTAAAGCGCCCCACACAAAACTCGTCGCTACGAGCAAAGTGGGGTCTGGGAAGGATAGTTGGTTTTGAATAGTGTTTCCTAAAATTAAAGTCGCTAGGAGTACAGTTTCTTTTTTCTCCCTCGTGAAGAAAAGTTTCAACGCGTATCCCAGCAAAGCCAAGTACACTAGGCCACCCAGGGCTCCGTGTTCGTAGATGGTTTCTAAAAGTTCATTGTGCACCCGATCCGCTGAAATATTTAAATCTTCCTCCAGGGTTAAAAATTCTTTGGTGACCACTTCGGGGAAGTAGATATAAAAAGTTTCCTGCCCATTTCCAAGCAGGGGGTGGCGTGAGATCAGTTCCATCGTTCCTTTCCAAATTTCCAAACGTGAATTGAGTGAACGAAGTGAAAGGCTGGTGAGATCGAAGCGATCCGATGGAGCAAGCCAGAGACCCAGTAAAAGAATAGGTACAAGGGCGAGCAGTTTTAAGTTCCACTTTTTCACAAGCCCCCAAATTTCTTTTCGGTAGCGCAATGCAGTAAGGAAGGCCACGGCTATGAGTCCAAGTGCGGCCGACCGCGTTCCTGACCAAACTAAAACTATGAGCATTAGTAACGTGCCGAGAAGGTAAGGCCACTTCTTTTCTTGCACGGTAAGATAGGCACCTAAGATCACCCCTAGCAACATAAGCTGCCCAAGTAGAGAAGGATTCCCCACCAGACTAAAGATGCGACCTTGAAATAAGTTCACAGAGTAACTTTGGAAGAACAGTTCAATGCCCATTTTTTGTAACAAGCCGTAGAACGCTACTAGCAGCATAGAAACCCAAAACACTTTAAACGCTGTGCTCAGTTTTTCTCGAGTGGTGAAGAGCGCAGTCCACACTAGAAAAGCGAACAAATACAGTTCAAAAATAAAACCTTCTCCACGAGTGAAGGTCCCATACATAGCCACCATTGGGTTGTTCGACAAAAAATCCGTCACTGCGTGAATGCCCAAAGCGGCTAGCAAAAGCAGAAAAAGTGGCGAATCCGTGAGAGCATGTCCCTCCACTTTCTTCTTACGATAAAAAGTTACTAGCAGTGCTCCGTAAGCTAGCAACCCAAGCACTTTAAAAGTGAGCTCTTTACCCTGGAGAAAAGACATCGTGAAAAACGGGAAGTGAACCAGGGGGATAAGAAAGAGGCTAAGCCCCGGAAGGGACCAAGCCTCTTTTACAAATGATTTGAAACGAGAAAGGCTCGTGAGCATTATTTATTCTTTTGCTCGTACATATCCAGCACTTGTTGGATTTGCCTTGAAGTGAGTTTGTACTTAGAAGGATTGGCTTTGTAGTCTTCCTTCGCTGCTTTTTCAAGCACAGATTTGGTGAGTTGCTTGATGCTGTATTTCTTAGCCTCTTGAGCCCATGCATCAGAAACGGCAACAGCAGAAGCCACTGCTGTAGTCACTGTAGATGGAACTTCAGAGGTAACCTCTGAAGGAACTTTAGATACCACTACTGAGGTTCCGCCTTTAGAGGTCACCTTAGAAGGCACTTCAGATACCACTTCAGAAGGTACTTCAGATACAACTACTGAGGTCACTGGGCTGGCTACCGCGCTCACGTATCTGCTTCGATATAAGAAAATTTTGGCGGGGTCAAACTTGCTGAATAAGCGGAAGCGGCCTTCGAGCATTCCTGTTTGAGCGAATGCCAAAGTACCAACAAGAACCACCGCAAGTACAGATGCGATGACAAGGTTTTTCTTTTTCATAAGGCGTGGGAAAAATATGGCTGTAGAATACGTGCTTTTTTATTTATTGCAAAGTAAATCTCCCAACATTTGAGAAGTATCGTACATTACAGAGTGTTTAAAGCTTTTTTCGATTAGATCGCGCATATAAGTTGGCGAGTAGCTTTTGCGTACGATAAGGAAATTTTCCTGACAGCTCGAGTACACGCTCAAATGAAAGTGCCTCTAGGTTTATGCGCTTGAGGTCAATGTAGTAACGACCGAGGGTAAAGAGGTAGAGGAGGTCGAGCAGAGCTTTTTCAGGAGATGCGATGACGAAATCTTTCTCTGTACGGTAGTCGAAGAAAAGGTTTTTAGGAAGCTTGTGATACTTCCATGTGTGGTGTCCCACTTGTTTTTCAAGGCTGCGGGTGAAGCTTACTGACTCAGTGAGGTGCGCCGCACCTGGAAGTATGCGGTAATAGGAGAGGGCGCTTGCGAACGAGAGGTAGGTGTGACTTTGAATAAGGCTCGCGAGTTTTAAAAAGTCTTCTTTTTCTAGATGCAGAAAGACTTCTTTAAAAACATAGAGGTCGCGTTTGATGCGAAGGAAAATTCCTTTCTTAACGTAGCGTGCACAGAGCACGCGAGAAGACTCCGCCTGGATGTCTAAAATTTCTTGGACATCTTTGGTGGAGAAAAACTTAGGAAGTTTATGAGCGAGCTTCAAAAAATGCATAATCAAATTATAACATATGTTGGCAAAACTCAAACATAGAAAGTTAACATTTTTATACCTTATTTATTTTTAAATTTGTGTTTTTAAGAGGAGGGGTGTATAATTTATATGTTGTTAACTTGAATTTTGGCCGCCGATGAGGCGGTTTTTTCATCCCCATGAACACCCTACGTTCACAACTCGTAAACCCAAGCCCTCGAGCCTAGTCTCGTGGGAAACTTGCGCGTTTACGAAACACTTTCCCCGAGACAAAACTCGGGCTTTTTTTATGTTTATTTTCATTCAAAAGCCGTGGAATAAAAAGCAACCCCGCAAGGGGTCACATCATTTGTGCGCTTTTTTATTTCGTAAACTTTTGACTATATGGAAAACATTAACATTGGACTCATTGGTGCGCAGGGACACATGGGAAAAGCCGTTGGCCGGCGCATCCGTGAACTGCAAAAACGCGGCCTTTTGAGCAACTGGAATCTTTTAGAATCCACCAGCCACGACAACCGTGAGCTCGCAAGCTTGACCGACCTCTTACTTTTAACTGTGCGCCCTGGGCAGGTTGAGACTGCCCTGCAAGGGGTTGAAGGCCATGTGTCCAAAGATACAGGCCTTTTGTCACTTGCGGGTGTGGTGCCTTTGGAATTTTTGCGGGCGCGCTTTGGTGGATCGGTAAGCCGGGCGATGGCAGATTTAAATTTTGAACAAGCTCTACACTGCGGCCTGGATGAACGCTCTCAGCTGCTTATGCAAGCACTGAGCGAAGATGAGTGTTTAGAAACGGCGGATGAACTCGCGCTGGATCAGCACACCACTTTGGTGGCCTGCAACCCTGGCATCAGTGCATGGCAGTTTTTAAACAACGCGGAATCAGCCGACGCGTGGCTGAGGGCTCACAATGAGCTTACTCATTCAATGCTCGGGGTATCTCGCAGTGCTATGGAACGATTGCAAAGACGCGTGCACAGTGGGGGAAACTTTGCTCAAAAAATCAACGAGGTGGCCACCGCTGGAGGAGTCACGGAGTCGATGGTAAAAGCCCTCGAAGCGAGCGCAGGTGACATTAGCATCTGTGAACTCTTTGATGTGGGCATGGGAAGGATTGCCCAAGTGAGAGAAAAGTTCCACTCAGCTTAACGCTCAACGTCGTAAGCCACTCGAATGGTGGGGCCTTCCTGTTTGATCTTCCGGATGCTCATGCTGCGAAGGTCCCCCATTTGGTCAACGTGCGTGCCCCCACAAGGCACACCAAAGTCTCCGTAGTAGACAATGCGAAGTGGCTTATCGGGAGCTAAAGTGGGTGGAATCGCATACCCACGTTTCTGCATTTCTTCGGCAGACACGAACTCAATACGTGTGGGGATATTTTCCGCAATGATTTTGTTGCACTCAGCTTCAAGGTCTTTCATCAGATGCTCCTTGTTCTCTGGCAAGCTTCCTTGATACTCAATATAGGGTCCTTCAGGGAAGTGATAGCCCTTGCCGGGGAGCCAGGTAAAACCCAAACGTTTAACGGCGAGATCCACCACGTGTCCACCCGAGTGGAGCCTTCGGTGGAGCATGCGACGTGTAGGATCCACATGCAAGCTCACTTTGTCGCCTTCAATGAATTGACCCGCTGTGAAGTGTCCAATGTGTCTAATGAGTCCGTCGACATAACGCACTTCATCCACTTCAAACACCGCTGCGTTAGTGGTGACACTGCCTTTGTCGTAGGGCTGGCCACCCCCTTGTGCATAAAACAAAGTTTGATCCAAAAAGACAATGGTTTTACCTTCCACTTCAAGCACGGCTCGCACCGTTGCGTTGCCTTCAGTGGCGGCCATGTCCGTCATGTAAAGCAGTGTTGTCGCCTCCATAAAAGAGCCAGTAAAGAATGCCTCTACTGTAATACGTATGGATTTTAATTTGAAGCGACCAGCGGAACTAAGTGTCAACGATTGTTAATAACAAAGGTAGGCCTGCGGTTGACAGAGGGCTTAACTGTGGGATAAATTGCCCCCTTAACTCAACCCATGACAGCTCTCGGTAAACCTTTCTATATAGACATTGGCCTCGAAGAGGACGATAGCCTGCGTATTATTCGTGAACGAAGTACACCCAGAGATCGCGACGGCTTTTCAGCGCCCCATTTAGACAGCATTGTTTTAACTCGCCTAAGTGGAGATAAGGACAGTGTAGCACGTGTGCTGATGTTGAATGACGTTGATGGACCGGTGGACGTTAGCCCCAATGCCGACACGGCGGGTGGAGAAACCTACTTCAGCTTGCCACGGCAGCCTACCGATGAGTTTAGGGTTGGAGAAGGCCACCTAACCGCGCCTGGCCTCGCGGTGGACGTTAAGGCCTTGCCCACTATTTTCAGTTTAGCCATTCGGACGGATCGGCCTTTGATTGTCGTAGGAGGAAGCACTTACAAAGCTGTGGTTGAGGGTGCACGCAGAAGCAATGGCAAGCATTTTCATTTTCCTCCGCTTCCAGATATTTACCGCGGACTAAGAAGCACGGGAAATCGTGGGCAGCTTTGGCACATTGGGCTCGGCAGAGAAATTGAAAAGGCAGACCTGAATGAGAACGTGTGGTCAAATAGACTCGCAGGTATGCCACTGTTGGGATACCGACGTGTTGCTCCGAACGCACGTGAGGTGGAACGTAGGCCCGGTCGCCGCTAATATACGAACATGGATCGAAAAGAACTCATCGCCGAGCTCATTAAAACCCTGGGGGAAGACATTTCTCGTGAGGGGCTCAAGGACACTCCACGGCGCGTGGACGAAGCTTGGGACCATTTATTTAGTGGCTACAATAAAAACCCAGCGGATGTGTTGACCGTGTTTGAAAACGAAGGCTACGACGAGATGATTTTGGTGAAGAATATTGAGTTTTACTCGCACTGCGAACACCACATGCAGCCCTTCTTTGGACGCGCTCATATTGCCTATATTCCACGAGATAAAATCATAGGACTTTCCAAGCTGCCTCGCATTGTTGAAATTTTTTCTAGGCGGCTTCAAAACCAAGAACGACTCACCAAGCAAATTGCGGACGCGCTTGAAGAACTGCTTATGCCTAAAGGGGTCGCGGTAGTGCTTGAGGCCAAGCATTTTTGCATGATGGCGCGCGGGGTTGAAAAGCAGCTGAGTGAAGTAACGACCTCTACTTTGAAGGGACTGTTTAAAGAACGGCCTGCGACAAGGGAAGAGTTTTTAAGACTAATCACAAACTGATTTGATTGAACGTGCAACAACAGAGGAGCTCTTCGAAGCACTCACTCGAAGGCCCTTGGAAGACGCATATCATTTGAATGATAGCGGCTCCATATCTATAGCTCTTCGGGTGACCCCTGGAGGTGTTTTGAGTCTTGGCACTCTGTCTCCCGTTTCCAAGCCTTATATCCACTTCGTACGTTTAGAGGGGGGCATTGTCCTTGTTTCAAGAACGCTGCTTGCACGATATGAAATCAAGCACGATTTCTTGTCTTTTCTGGTAGGGGCAGATCCAAGCCCATCCGTAGTGTCTTCGACTCTTTCACCTTCGGATTTCCGGCCCCCACACCTTGTCTCCATTCGCGACTCTAACCTTCCAGTTGGACTTCGCGATACGCAGGTAGAGCTGGATTTCAGTCATGAAGCGGGACAGTTGGTGATGGTGGAAGATAGCACCCGAACAGGTAGTATGGTGTCTCTTTCGAGAATACACTCGAAAGATGGGTCTTCACGTTTGATGGATGCCTTAATGAAAGCTCCAATCCTAAGTTAGATGCGTTGTGCTTTGGAAAACTTGGGCTAGAATAGCCGCATGGATTTCCTACCCGAATCGATTACGCGGCTCATTGAAGAGCTTCAGCAACTGCCCGGTATTGGACCTAAGAGTGCGCAGCGACTCGCTTTTCACTTGCTCAAGGCCCCCGACGCTCGTCTGGAAAGTTTCGGCAGCGCGGTGGGGAACGTTAAGAAAAACGTGACGCAGTGCAGCCAGTGTTTCAGCCTGACCACCGAGAGTCCCTGCAAGATTTGTAGTGATGCGAGGCGTGATAAAACTTTGCTCTGCGTAGTTGAAACCACGCTCGATTTGATTGCAATTGAAAAGACCGGTGAGTTCAACGGGCTCTACCATGTTCTACAAGGAAAAATTTCTCCGCTGGAGGGAATCGGTCCCGAGGACTTGAAAATCACGGAACTCTTTATGCGACTAACAGAGGAAGGGTGCCAAGTGAAAGAAGTCATTTTGGCGCTGAATCCGGATTTAGAAGGAGACACCACGGCGCTGTTTTTGCGACAAAAACTGGCAAGTATGTGCCCTGTAAACGTAAGCCGCATCGCTCGGGGTATTCCTAGCGGAGGAAACTTGGAGTACACTGACGACAACACGCTCATCCGAGCGTTGCAAGGCCGTCAAACGATGTGAGATGAAACAAACTGCTAAGATTTTTGCTGTGATTCTAGGTGTGTTTTTTGGATTGATCGCGCTTCTGTTTGTCGCGGTACTTGTTTTATATGCACTTGGATATAGTTTTTTAAGTGCACTCGACCCCACTTTCAAAGCCACGGATACTTGTTTGGACCGTGGAGGAAGATGGAATGCGGAGACTCTAGAGTGTGAGTACAGCGAAAGCTGACCCACTGCCTGTAAGCACGGTGTGTTCGCCAGGCTTTAGCGTTGGCCTGTTTGGGTAGAGTGACTCAAAGTCGTTGTGCAGATCTTGGAGGAGGGTGGCGCTGTCACCCACTCTTAGCGCAGCAATGAAATCAGTGCTGGTTTTAGTAGAGACTAGAGCAGAGTCGTCCCATTGCTGGAAGGCTTCTTTGGTGGAGGTGGGGGCGTTGCCGAGCTCAATGCGGAGCTGGATTTCTTTGGGAAGGGGAGGAAGAAGTTCGAGAACTTCACCGTAATGAGTGCCATGTGCCATAGCGTAGCCGGAGAGGAAGAAAGGCACATCCATGCCCACCTGGGCGCCAAGCTTCATGAGGACTTTAGGAGAGAGATCGTAGCCGCCGAGCTCGTTTAGTTTTTTAAGCATCGCAGCCGCGTCACTGCTGGCGCCGCCCAGCCCGCTGCCCGCAGGAATTCCTTTCTCCAGTCGCACACGATACCTCTGTTTTTTACCCACGTGTTTTTCAAAAACCGCAACGGCTTTCACTACACTATTGCCCTCGGCAGGAAGGTCTGCACACTCAAAAGTAAACTCATCCGCACGCTCGATGCTTAGTGCATCCGTGAACAGCATGGTGCGCATGAAAACTGTGTCTAGCAAATGGTAGCCTGTCTCATCCTTGCCTTGAATGGCGAGAAAAAGATTCACCTTTGCTGGGCAGAGAATGGTCAGCATTTATTTCCTGGTTGCAGCCAAAAAACACACCGCCGCCAAAATGAGCGGTGACCAGAAAAAGTCTTTGAGCTCTGTAAGGTGCGAAGAATTGGAACCCACTTGATACATTACAATACTAGCAATCAGAGACAGCGACCCGAGTACTTTTAAGAATTTTTGCATACGGTGAGGTTACGTGCCTTCACTGTACATGCCGGAGTTGCACCAAGGCAATGCAGCGGATCCCTTCGCCGCGGCCGAACGCAGTGAGGCCTTCACCGGTGTGAGCAGAAATGCGAATGTTTGCGGGCTCCAGGCGCAAGATCGTTCCGAGCGAGGCCTTTAATTGTGGTGCAAGATCATCAATACGTGGCTGTGCGCATTCCAAAGAGAGCACAAGATTTTGAATGGTCACTTTTGACATGAAGGGCTCGAGATAATCGCGACTGTCCCGAGTACCTGAAAGCATGAGAGGATCCGCGTGCTCGGAAAAGTTTTCTCCCACGGCCACTGCAAGTGCACGACCAATGGCGTGCAAAATCACATCTCCGTCTGAACTCGCTTTGAGCGCGGGGAGCTCTGGAATTTCCACTCCACCAAGCACCAGTTTTCCCTCACTTGAAAACTCGTGAGAGTCTTCGCCTATGAAGCTTTGATTTTTGAGTGTGTCGATGTCTTCAGAAAAAGTGACCTTCTTATTGAGGGGACTAGCCTCCACTACCGCGACAGGAACCGTCTCCAGCAAAGCGGTGGTCAGATCTGTGCTGTCACTTAAGTTGAGGCGCTTGAGCAGAGATCCTTGCACCGCTTGCGGCGTTTGCATGAGCCGAACATTTTCACGTAAGATCTTGACGGCATAAAGTCCATTGTCACTCGTAAGCATGGTATCTACCGCTGGAAGTGATACCGCCGCTGCTCCTGTATTTTTGGCCTGAGCAATGACTTCTGAAATTTCGCGGGCGGTGACATTGGGACTCGCAGCGTTGTGATCTATCACGATGTCTGCTTCGCCAAAATCAGCGGCCTCCAGACCCCTCTTAAAAGACTCCATACGCGTAGCACCACCACTGGTGAGCACCACTTTTTCGGAGTGGATCTTAGGCAAAAACCTCAGCTCGTCTCCCCTGGGGACCACCAGTACAAGTTTGTGAACCTCCGGATGATTCACAAGCGTTTCATAGCTCAGCATCCACAGCGGTTTCCCGTGGATATCTGCCCAGAGTTTATTTTGCTTCGCCCTGCTGGACGATCCGGCAGCCAGTAAAATCGCTATGTTCATAGTAAGAAGTGATTCGCTGAGTGAATGAGATCATTTCCTTAAGCGTAGCAGGAGGCGTCTCCCAAAGCCACTGCTCGAGGCCCATTTCAATGAACTCGTAAATGCCAAGGAACGTGAGCTCGCCCTCCAAAAACTTTCTCACCGCAATGTCGTTGAGCGCGTTGAGCACGATGGGAAAATTGGGATTCCCTTTGTGAAGGTCGAACCATTGAAGCGAGCGGAATGTTTCTCGGTCCGGCTGATCAAAGCTGAGTTCGCTTTTGCGGGCGCGTTCAATAGGCCAAGGACAAACGGGCTGCTCGGGGTAGTGGAGCGCGTACGAAATAAAAAGCCGCATGTCATTTTGCGTGATGTGCATTTTGGTCGCGCCCGTTTTGGTGTGAATCATGCTGTGCACCAGGCTTTGTGGATGAATGGTGATGCCAATGTTTTTAAGCGGGATATCGAAGAGATTGTGCACCTCGTAAATTTCCAAAATCTTGTTGATGAGCGTTGCTGAGTCGATGCTCACCTTGGGCCCCATTTTCCATGTGGGGTGATTGAGTGCTTCTGTCACTGTAATGCCTTCTAGGTTCTTTCGTCCGCGAAAAGGACCGCCGCTGCAAGTGAGTGTGATGGACGAAATATTTTCGCTTCCGTACTCATGCATGAGCTGCCAAATGGCGGAGGCTTCGCTATCGAGCGGGAAGATTTGTGCGCCGCTTTTTTCTGCCTCCGCGCGAAGGTAGCGACCTGCGATGGCTAGGGACTCTTTGTTGGCGGAGAGCAAAGTTTTTCCGGCACGCACCGCAGCGAGGGAGACTTCAAGTCCCGTGAAACCCGGGATGGCGTTGATGATGTAGTCCGCCTCCGCGATGAGCTGTTCTTTTTGGTCGAGACCAAGAAAACCTTTAGTCTTAAATTCTTCAACTTGTTTTGTAAGCTCGTCCGACTTGGTGAGCGCCGTGAGCCCGACCACTTCAAAGTCGTTTGGGAACGCGCGCAGCACGTCCAGCGTTTGCTGACCGATGGAGCCGGTGGAACCGAAGATGGCGAGTTTTTTCAATGGATGCATTTCAAGTGAGCATTAAAGCACAGTTTGATCTGTTTTTAAAGTCGTGCTAAAGTGGCAGCTTATAAATTCTTTGTATGAAAACCTACGGAGCCGACGAAATGCTAAAGGCTGGAGATCTATTTGAACTCACGCAAGACCCCGACTCTGGGGCTAGTGTGTTTTAGCGAGAGGGTTCTCCCAAGGGTGTCTACAAGTTGCCGAACTTGATGGAGAAAATCGCGACTCGCGTTTAGTTGCCCCACGTTATCTTCCGATGCCTGGAGAATTTTCGCGTTGGCCTTTAAGGATTGAAATGGATGGGCTCAGAGAGGACTATGCGCGGGATGTTTTGGCTGTTTTAAGAGGCAGTCTTACCGATCTTCGTTTTGCAGTGGGCCAGGACATGCAACTTTTTTTGATGGCGTTCACAGGGAAGGCCGCTCTCCTTTTTCTGCCTACGCAAAGCTGCCTCTCGAGTAGGTGTGCAGGTCTACGCTGGCATCTTTGCAGGTGCGAATGTTTTTCCACAAAGTCAACGTGACCGTGCCCTGAATTCCATGGATGGTTACCTGCCAGGAGAGCCACGTTTCAACACGCTCAAAGAAGCTCACGAGGCTGTACAAGCGCTGGTGGCTAGGGCCCTTGAGGGGAAAAACTAAGCTTTTTCTTTAATCAATTTAAGCAGCTCCGGCACCAGCTCTGCCTCGGGCACGTTCGCTTTGTAGAGCTCGCCTTTGTAGTAAAGGGCGCCGGCGTGTTTGCCACTGGCTATGGCAAAATCGGATTCTTTGGCTTCGCCCACACTGTTCACCACGCAGCCCATCACTGCCACGCGCACGGGCTTTTTTAAATGCTTGGTGGCGGCTTCCACTTGAGCCACCATTTTTGGGAGGTCCACTTCAATGCGGCCGCAGGTGGGGCAGGCGATGATGTCCGGTTCTTTGGTGTAGAGACCGAGCGCTTTCAAAATGCTTTTGCATACTTCCACTTCTTTGGTGATATCGTCGGTGATAGAGGCACGAATGGTGTCGCCGATTCCTTGCATGAGCAAGGTTCCGATTCCGAGTGCATTTTTAACTGCGCCAGGAATGAGGAGGCCGGCGTGCGTTACCCCGAGGTGCAGAGGCACATCGTTGCCGGCCGCCGCAAACTTTTGGTAGGCATCGATCATGGTGGGCACGCGTTCGCTCTTAATGGACACATCAAAGTTGCTAAAACCCAGGTCTTCCACAAATTTCACCCAGCGTAGAGCGGACTCCACCAGAGCGTCGGCCGTGGGAGCGCCGTGCTTGGCCCACAGATCTTTTTCTAGCGAGCCCGCGTTCACTCCAATCCGCATCGCGGCGTTCTTCTTTTTGGCCAGCAAAATCACTTTTTCCAGGTAGCTGCGGTCAAAAAAATTCCCGGGGTTGATACGGATTTTATCCGCCCCGTAGTCCAGCGCCGCAATGGCCATGCGCGGATCAAAGTGGATATCCGCCACAATGGGCACATGCACTTTTTCTTTGATGAGAGGGATGGACTTGGCGGCGTCAAAAGTGGGCACCGTGACACGCACGATGTCGCAGCCCAGCGCCTCCACTTCCAAAATCTCCTTGATCACGCCCGCCGCGTCCTCAGTCTTTCCCATGGTCATGGTTTGGATGGCAATCGGGTGCTCCGACCCGATCTTTACACCTCCGATGGTGCAGGTTCGAGTTGTACGTCTAGTAATAGACATGCTTGTTTGTCAAACAGGGCCCCATCCTAGTGTAAATAGCCTGAAAAGGCAACAACTTGACTTTAATCTGTTTCTCTCCTAGAATGCGCTATGCCTCTTAGGAGGTTTTTATTTTACTCACTTTACAGGTATAAGTAAGCAACTCCGCAAGAACGAAGAAATCCGCGCACAAACCGTGCGACTTATTTCTGAAGAAGAAGGCGGGCCTGCCGGGATCATGGGTATTGAAAAAGCCCGCAGTCTCGCTAAAGAGCAGGGTCTTGACCTGGTAGAAGTGTCTCCCAATGTGCATCCTCCGGTGTGCCGGATCATGGACTTTGGAAAGTATCTGTACCGTCAGCGAAAGCAAGAACAGAAGCACAATGCCTCTCAAAAGAGCCGCGAAGTGAAGGGGATTCGTCTCTCACTCCGCACGGGAGATCACGACATTGAAGTTAAGCTCAACCAAGCCAAGCGCTTCCTGAAAGATGGTAACTCTCTCAAATTCACCTTGATTTTTAGAGGGAGAGAGGTTACACATTATGACCTAGCGCTTGAAAAAATGATCACCATCCGCGACGCCCTCAAAGAAGTTGCCAAGGTGGATCAGGAGCCTAAAAAACAGGGATACAACCTGATTATGATTCTTTCACCCCTCAAATAATATGGGACGCATGGGAAAAGTTGGTAAGCAGAAAACGCACTCAGGTGCGAAGAAGCGAACGGACCGAACCGGAACTGGTAAGGTACGTATGGAGAAGGCTGCCCACAGGCACCGTCTCTCTCAAAAGGCCGCCCGCCAAAAGAACTTGGGAGGTCAAAAGAGCGCTATTCACAAGACCGACGAAGGTCGCCTCGCAGCGATGCTTCACATCTAATTTTATTTATTTCGCAGGCCCATGGCAGTTTGCCCCGCCTAAGGCCGCAGTTCTAACCCTTTAATTCTATGGCACGCGTCAAACGTGGAACGGTTCAACGCCGTCGACACAACAAAATTTTGAAAGCGGCTAAAGGATACCGAGGAGTTTCAGGCCGTCTCTACACGCAAGCGAAGACACGTGTCATGAAAGCGGGCATGCATGCGTACTCGCATCGCCGACGAAAGAAACGGGATTTCCGACGTCTGTGGATCGCGCGTATCAGTGCTGCAGTCCGACCTCAAGGTATGTCCTATAGTCAGCTCATGTACAAGCTTTCTCTGAAGCAAATTGCGCTCGACCGCAAGATGCTCAGCGAAATGGCTATCCATGAGCCTGCAGTGTTCGAAAAGATTGTTGCAGAAGCAAAGAAGTAATTCTTTCAAACAAAAAAGCCCCATCCTTGCGGTGGGGCTTTTTAAGTATCTTTACTGGATCGTGATGGTGGGTCCCACGTAAGGGAAGGTTCCGCCTGGCTGAAGGCCCGCAGGATCGGTGATCATTTCATCGGGTGAAGCGAGGAGCGCTTGGTAGGTGGTGGCCACTGAACCTACGTCTGCGAGGTTAAACCACACTGGGTAGTCCACACCGGCAGGAATTTCAATATTGATATCACGAAAAGCACATTCACCAGTTGGTTCACAGTTAACGGGTCCAGCGAGAACCTCGCTATTGTCGTTCATCAGTTGCGCGCTTCGGTCAAAGACCATATCTGCTGCGTTGGTGCTGCGGATGAGCAGGTCGGTGATGGCACCTTGTCCTTCAAGCTTGAACTGGAGACAAAGGGCATCTACATCTGTCGCGCCCACCGCTACAGTTTGATCTTCTAGTTCATCTGAACAAGAAGTCGTGGTGATTTCTGCGGGTTTAAAACCTGTATCTGCAGTCTCAGCACCGTCTTTTCCATCGTTACAAGCCAGGAGAGTGGGGAGAGTAGCTAGAGCAAGTGAACGCATAAATAGGCTTAAGAGAGCGAATTATGCATCATTTTCTGCTTGTTGTCCAGTGGGTAGCTAGGCTTTGTGTGTTTTTAGCGGGTTTGCTATACTTGGTTACCCCCTTAAAAAACTATGAAGGCTCTCCTGAAAGATTGGGTCCTCAAAATATTGCAATTTTTCGCCAAGCGAAAGCTTGAGAAGATTCGTCCAACCGTGGTCGGAATTACGGGGAGCGCCGGGAAGACCAGCGCTAAAGAGGTCATCTATGAGGTTTTGAGCCGTCGTTTTGACACGAAAAAGAGTGAGAAAAATTTGAATACGGAATTTGGGACAGCTTTGACGATTTTGGACCTGAAATCGGGATACTCCTCGGCCGTAGCTTGGGGGAAGATCTTACTTCAGGCTTTGATGGACAACTTCAAAAAACCTAAAAAATACGAAGTGCTGGTGCTGGAAATGGGTGTGGACAAGCCCGGCGACATGGACGAAGTGCTGAAAGTGGTTAGGCCCGATGTGATGGTGTTTTTGAATGTAAAAAACGTGCACCTCGGGGAGGGGCATTTCCCAAATAGGCAGGCTATTTTTAGTGAAAAGTCTAAAGCTGCTGCAGCTGTTCCTAAGGACGGGTGGGTGGTGTTGAACCACGACGACGCCTTTGTTAAGCAGCTTGAAGGCCATCTGCCAGCTCACATTGTGACTATTGGAACCGAGGAGGGCAGCGACCTGCGCGCCAGTGATGTTCGCATGGATTTGCATGGACTCCACTTCAACTTGAACTACGAAAACAAAGTTATGCCGGTGACGCTGCCCCATGTGCTTGGGAAACAGCATGTGACCATGGTGCTCAGCGCTATTGCCGTGGCGTTCATCCAAGGAATGCCATGGAAGGCCATCGACATTGCGCTACAGGAATACCGTTTGCCGCCGGGCCGCATGAACAAAATTGAAGGGAAAAATGGGTCACTCATCATTGATAGCACTTATAACGCGTCCCCCGATACCACGGCGGCCGCACTTGAGATTTTGAGCATGTTCCATGGGCGAAAAATTGCAGCGCTAGGAACCATGAACGAACTGGGCGAGCTCAGCGAAAGCGAACATATTAAGATTGGGAAAGTGGCGGCGGAGCATGCAGATATGCTGCTGGCAGTGGGTGAACGCGCCAAGGAGTTGGCGGAGGGTGCGCAGCGCGGAGGAATGTCCGCATCGATGATTCACACTTTTAAAAATTCTAAAGAGGCAGGCGCTTTCCTCAGCAATATTTTGGAGCGACACGACACCGTACTCGCGAAGGGATCGCAAAGTGGAGTGCGCATGGAACACCTGGTGAAGGCCTGCATGAAGAACCCAGACGATGCCCGCAAACTTCTGGTGCGACAAGAACCTTATTGGCTTACTCACATGTGATGATTGGACACGGTAGCATTTTAGAAAAGCTAAAAACCGCAGCGGGGAAACTTCACCACGCGCACATTTTTGTGGGACCTGAGCACGTAGGCAAAACGCATCTCGCACTACTGCTGAGCGTTTTTTTGCAGGGAGCAGAAGATCAAATGGTGCTTAAAAAGCAGATCATGGAAGGTGCAAATCCAGACACTATCTTGCACCTCGACAAAGGTGAGGGGCTGTCCATTGAAGAAGTGCGTAGTATCGTGGAGCGGGCGAGCCAAAGCCACTCGTACCCCTATTTGATTTTCGTTATTGAGAATCTGGGGCGCATGAAAGTGGAGGCGGCTAATGCGCTGCTTAAAACTCTAGAAGAGCCCAGCGACGGCACCCTGTTTTTACTCACGGCAAACAGTGAGGAGGATGTGCTTCCCACCATTAAGTCGCGCTGCCAAGTCACGTACTTTCAAACGGTACCGGAGAGTGAACTCAAGCAGATGACAAATGGTCACGTGTTTGAGGAGCAGCTGCTTTTCTTTGCCATGGGGCGGCCAGGTAAGCTGAAACGGCTTATGGACGAGCCAGACTACTTAACGGCCAACCAAACGGTGCTGCAGGATGTGCTTAAATTCCTCGAAAATCCTCAGAAAAGTGCTGTTTTTGATCTAGTGCGCAAGTACGAAGGATCTGAACATCTTAGTGAAATGCTTGACATCCTTCTCCAGCGTACGAGAACATGGGCTCTAGCTCAGCAGGCTCCTTCTACTCTGATGGAACAGGTTGAGACGAGTAAGCAGCTTTTGAAACAAAATGTGAACGCTAAACTGGTCCTGGAAAATCTTTTACTCACTTTTGCACATTAAACTATGTTCGCTTGGACTTTACTCATCGTTTCGGGTCTCGCTCTCATTCTTCTTTTTTTGCGCCGTCTACGGATGACGCGTAAGGACTTGATGTTCCAAGAAACCCTGGACCGAGAAGTGGACGCGATGGAAGAGGCGATCGCCGAAGAAGTGGACATGAAGCAAGAAACCGAAGAAGAGGCTACGGCTAAGGCAGAGCTGCTCGGAACCGTGCGTAAGACCTTTATGAAAGCGGACACGCACTTAAGCCGTAACGAGTTTGAAGAAGCAGAGCCACTGCTGCTAGCAGTTATTGAAGCCGACCCCAGCCATCTGGATGCTCACCAAAAACTCGGGCTCATGTTCATGAAAAGGGGCGACTTCCCTCAAGCAGAGCTGTATTTCTCAAAGCTCGTGAACTTGAAGCAGGATCCTATTTACTTCTCGAATTTGGGAGCGGCGCTTTACCAACAACAACGCCTCGTGGAAGCAGCGGAGGCTTACGAGAATGCCATTGCCCTGGATGACCGTCGTGGAGAGCGTTTGCAAAGCCTCGGGCAGGTTTACTACGAGCTAGGTGAGGATGATAAGGCTTTACACTATTTCGAACGAGCAGCCCGCCGTAAACCTAAAGACGTTGATCTCAAGCTTATTTTGGCAGATTATTACGAACGGCTGGTACGTCTCGATGAGGCCATCGAAAAACTCGAAGAAGTTTTGGAGCAAGATCCTTACAACGCAGAAGTGAAGAAGCGAATTAAGCTTTTGCAAAAGAAAGCAGGCCAAAACATCGAGCAGTAAGTTTTACATCTTTGGATGATGAGCGAAGCCTACACAGGTAGCCTTTAGTCGTTCAACACTAGGATCACACGCTCGCCGTACTCGGCGGTGCTTTTCGAGCCGGTCCAATCGTGGAGAGCGCTGTCAATCGTGTCGTAGGAGTAGACATAGTTTTCACCTTGGCTCGTTCCGGGATCGTGTGCAATGAATCCGTCTTTACAGTGGTGCTAAGTAAAAAAACTACTGCCAAAAATGCGGCTAAACCAAGTCGTTTCATGGCTAAAATGGTTAAGGGCTACTCGTAAGTTATGACGAGCAAACTACCTAATTTATTTCAGTATTTTCTTCAGCTGCTTTTCCTTCGCTATACTTAGCGGGGCGAGCTTCGTAGTCGCTGTGAATATTTTCACGCACCCCACTAGCCGTAGCGGCATAAGGGCTCACATAAGCTCCCTCGGCAATTTCTTCTTCCGTAGGGATCAGGTAGGTCACCGTGCGGTACCAATCCACTTTAAACCCTGTATGGCCATACTCTTCAAGCACACGTACGCCGGGCTCCAGCTCATCGGTGTACTCGGTTTGAGCAGCAGGAGGATTCACATAATCGTAGCTGTAAGGTCCCTCCATTTTCACGGTGCGTCCATCATAGGTTCCATACATCACAAAGTAGGCATCAAAACCATCGGTATATCCCTGAATGAGAATATCTCCTGGAGTGTCGTTGATGAATTTTAGATTTGGATTGGGATCGTACACCGTTGCATCCAGCCCATAGCCGTAAGGGTAGGCATAGTACGAAACCGCATAAGAGTGGTTCTTGCGCTGGGTAATGGGTAGACCACCGTATAGGGCGGCACGGAACATGGTGGAAGACACTTGGCACATTCCTCCTCCGTATTCGGGAATGGTTTCATCTCCCTTGATCACCAGTTCAGGAAGCCAGCCATGAGCGGCATCCACGGGTCCCATGAGGTCCGTGAAAGAGAACTCAGCGCCTTGTTCAATAATGACTCCGTTGAAGACTTCAAAGCCGTGGTTTACATTGGCGATTCGATTGGCAGGAGAGGTTTTGTAAGAAGAGTAACCCACGGAAACCAGCTCGGTGATCCCACGCTCTTTAAGGCTGTCTGGCACCGTAACCACGGGTTCTGTTTTGATAACTGGAATTTCCAAAAGGGCTTCACTGGGTTCGGCTAGCAGAGCAGAGACCATGTCTTTTCCGAGGTCCATTTTATCGATCTCCACTCCAAAACGTGCACTGCCTTCAAAGCTGTAAGTGCCATCTTCGTTTTCCAAAATGGTTGCGGGCATGGGGTCGCTTTCCACCAAAGGAACGAGATCAGTTTCCACATAGGTGATGAATTTTTCTTCATCGAAAGTCCACTCTTGTCCTTTATTGGACAGCTCAGCAGCGGTGGTGGGTAAAATGAGGTCAATGTGGTCAGCCATTACAAAATCCCAAGTGCTTCCAAATTCATCCTGCAGGGTGAGGGTACGCGTAGCGAGGTCTTGAACCGTTGGAAGCAATGCTTCAAGGTCTGCTGTGCTCACCTCTGGCTCACGTTGGCGTAGGGGAAGTTCGTCGCTTTCGGGCACAGTGAAGTCACTATCCCAGTAGTTTTGGATTTGAGCGGTGAGTGTTTCAAGATCTACGCCGTATCCAATCTGTTCGGGCACGATGGTTACAACTCCATTTTCAGACGCGTACTCGGCGTTTTTCACTCCTTGTTCAATACCAGTGTCTGCAAAAGCTGCTTTGAGTACGTCGCTGTCCACGGTCACCTTGGTGTTCAACGTGTTTCCGAAAAGGTAGAGTCGAATTTTTTCGAGCGCGCTCGCTTCTTCATTGAAACTCAGCAGGTATTGAATGGCTTCGTCTGCTTGCACATTGGCTCCAAAGTCCCGCAGAGTTTTAGTGGTGTTTCCGCGTTCTGAAGTGAGCTCCAGTTCCTTCAGTAAAAAGGCTTCTTCCTCCACTTGTAGCGCGAGCGCTGCCTCTTCAAAGCTGGTGAAGTAGCTAAAGTCCAATTGAGGCGACCGCAGACGTTGAACAAACGCCGATTCAGGCTGTTTTACAATCGCGTACCCACCAGCCACAAAAGAAAGAGCGGCGACGGTGAGTAAGCCTATAACTAGGACCTGGCGATGAGGTTTATTCATGATCTACAGATTTGGGCGGAAGGACTTCCATTTCGTTAGGAATTTCCTTCATTCCCTTGGTTGATTGCTTTTTGAAGAATCGCTTAACAAGCTTCTTTGCTACTTTGAAGAGTCCGGTGCCTGTTTCTTTTGCGAGATTACCGGCTTCCACTCCTTTTTCTTTTAGCATTTCACGCGTTTCTTTTCCTTTCTTTGGAGCGAGTCCCATTCCAATCGCGGAACCAATAGCGGTCCCAATGATGGCTCCCATGATAACGTCGTCCATCGCTGACTTCTTTTTTCCGTTTTCTTCTGGCATACCAATAAGGTTAGTTATTTGCGAGCTGGCTTGTGTAGCTCGCGTGCGTAGTCTACTGATTTGGTTGTGCGAATCAAGTTTACCTTGATCACACCTGGAAATGCAACTTCGGCCTCAATCTTGTCTGCCATGGCTTCTGCAAGCTCTTTCATGTCTTCGTCGTGGATGCGATCACGATCGATGCTTACACGCAGTTCACGGCCAGCAGAAATGGCAAATACTTTTTGCACGCCAGGGAAGGAGAGGGCAGCCTCTTCAAGCTTTTGTATACGTTCAAAATAGTTGTTTACGGATTCTTGGCGAGCACCAGGGCGTCCTCCAGAGATGGCGTCCACTGCCTTCACGATGAAGTCTTCGGGTGCCACGCAAGGAACCTTGTCGTGGTGCGCAAAGGCCGCGTGCACAATACGAGGATCGTAGTTGAACTTTTCAAGAATTTCTTTGGAAAGATCGTCGTGTGCGCCACCCACATCGTGGTCGATGGCTTTACCAATGTCGTGGTAGAACGCAGCTTGCATAGCCACATCTGTCTCGGCTCCAATGAAGTCCGCAATCATACGAGCAGCAAAGGCCATTTCGTTGGAGTGGCCCGTTACGTTTTGTCCATAACTGGTTCGGAGGTACAGACGCCCCACGTAGTTGATGAGCTCGGGAGGTGTTTGCTTGGGATCCAGACCTACCAGCTTGAGCGATTCTGCTCCTTTGCGATCACAGAGTTCCATAATTTCTTTATCTGCTTCGTCCACCGCTTGTTTGATCATGGCGTGGTCGAGGCTGCCTTTTTTCTTCACTAGGGTTTGCATTTTTTCGATGGCGCGTTTTGCAATATTCCTTCGAATAAGATTCACTCCTCCCACATGAATGGTTTCGCTGTCTCCCATGTTGAAAATGATGGAAACAGGCAGCAGGCTTTCGAGGTACTGTACGTTGACACCATTTTTACCAACGAGTAGGCCTTTAAACTTATCGTCCTTAACTGTCACAGATGTGTTGTTTTTGTCCACTGAGCTGGGCACGCCAAGACGTTGGATCACAATCTGCAAAATAGACTTGGCGTGGCGCTGAGCGTCTTCTTCCAAATCTTCAATGGCTTGTTTTTTGTGCGCCTCCACATTGAAGGTCACCAGAGACTCGAGCTCACTGCGTGCAGCACTTAGAGCCTCATCTCGACTGAGCTTGCTGCGCTTGCTGAGTTCATCCACCGTCTGGTGTTTCATTTTTTCTCTTCGTTCGTGGAGGCTGGCAAGTTCGCTTTTTAGCTGAGCCACTTGGTCTTCCACTGCTTTATTACGCTCCTCACGACGCTTCAAAATTTCTTCTTTTTGTTCAATGAGTTTTTCCGTTTTTTCAAAAGTTTCAGTGAGGCTGCGCTCCTCCATCTCAAAAGCCTTGTGCATGGAAGTGATGCGTTCTTTATTTTCCAGGGTGATGCGACGAGCTTCTTCTTCGGCGCTGTCCAGTCGGCGCTTCACATCCGCGGGATTGAACTCCTCGGTGGGCTTCAGCAAAACATAGGCAGCGGCGCCCCCTAGTCCTAGGCCAAGTAAAACTAAAAATATATTTAAAAACATAGTGGTCTGATTGTACCTGAAATCCAGGCAGATTCAACCATTAGGCTTTTAACGGCCGCGGGTTCCAGTCCTTTCGGGATGGAAGCCTACGTGAACATTGAATTCAATAGGGAGGTGAGGCCGCACTTTTCTACGTGAATCTGCGAGTGCCGTGCGGATGTCGGGATGCGTGTTTGACGCCAAAGGAACAATAACTCTGCCTGCTTTAACATCTGCCACTACATCTTTCAGTGGACGGAAATAGGGGCTCTCGTGATCGTAGGCTACACAAATTTCATCACCCACCACATCTCCTGGACGCAGCGCTCGCTCTGGTGTTTTAATCACAAATCTAAGTTAAACGGTCTATTATCTTAGACTATTTAGTGTTTTTGTCAATGTTGCTAGCGCGACATCGGTTTCCTCCTTAGTGGTGGGCCGTCCAAGCGTGAGACGAAGGGACTGAGTGGCTTGCTCAGAACTTTGTCCCATGGCTAGGAGCACGTGAGAGGGCTCCGTTTTCCCAGAAGCACAGGCCGAGCCACTTGAAGTGGCGAGGCCTTCCATGTCTAGACGCATCACCAGGGTTTCGCCACTAATGCCAGGAATATGCAGGTTGATGTTGTTTTCAATGCGCTTCTCTCGAGAGCCATTGAGGGTCACTCCGGGGAGCTTTAACAGTTCTTCAAGGAGCTCATCTCGCAAGGTGCCTATGCGAGCTGCTTCGTCTTTGCTGTTTTGCATAACCAGCTCAAGTGCCTTTGCAAAGCCCACAATAAGTGCAGCATTTTCAGTACCTCCACGCATGCGGAATTCTTGGCCGCCTCCCAAAATGAGCGGCGTGATTTGCACACCTTCGCGTACGTACAAAACTCCAACTCCTTTTGGGCCGTAGATTTTGCTGCCGTTAAGGGAGAGGAGGTCCACCCCCAAATACTCCACATCCATGTTCATATAGCCAGGTGCTTGGCAGGCATCGGTGTGGAATAAAATGCCGCGGTCACGACAAAGCTTGGCCACTTTTTTGACGGGCTGAATCGTGCCTACTTCATTATTCACATACATCAGGCTCACGAGGATCGTGTCTTTTCGGAGCGCCGCTTCGACAGCTTCGGGAGTAACCACTCCATCGTTGCCGGGTTGAACTTCAGTGAGTTCAAAACCAAAGTTGTCGCGCAGGTAACGAGCAGGCTCTAGCACGGCAGGGTGTTCAAGCGCCGAAATCACCAGGTGCTTTCCACGGTTTTGGCGAGCGAATGCAGCGCCGTAAATAGCCATGTTGCAAGACTCGGTGCCACTTCCCGTGAACAAAATTTCGTGCGGCAAAAAGGCACCGAGTAGACGCATCACGGAGTTGCGTGACTCATCGATACCACGGCGCGCTGCTTGCCCAAATTGATGAATGGAGGAAGCGTTTCCGAAGTCTTCTTTTAGATACGGCAACATCGCCCCCAAAACGCTTGGATCTAGAGGCGTAGTCGCGCTGTAGTCTAAATAGATCATACGGCTTCTTCGGCGAGCTCGGTGCTTACGGATTTCATGCTACGAACGCTGCGCTGACGCCTTGCTGGCTCGCGCAAACGTTTGAAGTGCTTGGTCATTCGTTGCTCAAGTTTTTCAATCGCAAAGTCGAGAGACTCCGTGATGGAATGTTTCACTTCCTCAGCCATTAGTCGTTTGCGCGGCAACTCCAAAATAATATCAAAGGCAAAAGCGGTGTGCTTCTCGTGCTTTTGAATTTCTGCGAACACATGCACCGCGTCTGAGTCACGGTGGTGTGCTTCAATCATAGGCATAAGCGCATCGAGTTTCTTTGCGAGGTAAGTTTCAAACTGCTCGCGCTCGGGCTCCGTCAAGTTTTTAATCCTTTTGTGTACTCGCATAGCGTATAGGGTTAAGGAATTAAAAGAGAAAGCTATTGTAGCACGCTTTAGTCCTCGAGACCACCCCGCCACAAGATTTCTGGCATTCCACTGCGAATATTTGCCTGTCGGCCTAGTAAAAACAAGTAGTCCGATAGGCGATTGAGGTAGGGGATGGCGTCGCCGGGAAGCGGGTCGAGTGCCGACAGGTGACGTTCTGCACGGCGACACACCGCGCGCGCCAGATGCAGGCGCGCCGCTTCTTCGCAGCCGCCCGGAAATACAAAATTGTGCAGACGGGGAAGGGTAGACTCCAGCGATTCGACTTCTTTTTCGAGGGCCGCCAGCGCCTGACTCATACTGCCTTTATTACCTGGATTTCCCACGCGCGCCCCGAGCTCAAAAAGGTCACGCTGAATGTTTTGGATTTCTGGCCTAAGCAAAAATCCAAGATGCGAGGAAAGCTCATCGATGTCACCCAATGCTTCCATACGTGGATCGGATTTTTTCACTCGCTGGCCGTTGTAGAGGCCAGTTTCTCCTTTGTCTCCAGTTTTGGTGACGATGCTCATGAGGCGATTATAGCACTCCCGTGAGTGAAGTCGGCAATAAATTTCCCGCTTTGCAAGTCCTCCGCTCTTCGCAAACGGCTGCTTTTTGCTAAGCTGGCCTCACTTTAAAAACCACTCTATGTCAGACGTTGTCATTCAAGAAAAAATCAAGCTGCTTCAAGAAAAGATGTTGGAGCTGAAGGAGATCAAGAGCCTGATGAAGGACATCGAGGACGATGTTCCTATGGAACTTGAGGACCTCATGATTCAACTCAAGGATCTCAAGAAACAAGCCAAAGATCGCAAAGACGAGCATATGAAGACTATTCTGGAAGACAGCCTAGAGTACGCGGAATACCGCGAAAAAGTTCAGCTCGCTAAGGAAGAAATCGCAAAGGCGAAGCTCGAACTCTTCACCCTTGCAGCCAACCAGACTCGTGAGCACGGAGACCTCGATGAGACCGTGATTGTGGAAGGCGCTCCTTTCCGTCTACAAACCCAAAAAGAGGTAGCGGTGTACCTCAATGGGAAAGTGATCAAATAGTTCAAGCCGCTGGGGCTAGCTTGGGTCCCGTCTTCCACTTGAAGCCCGCGTTGAGGAGATTGGCTCCAATCAAAGCAAAAAGTTCAGCGTAAGGCACTCCATAGGCTCCTAGCCCATTGAGTAGCAGTGCGGCCAGCGCTCCGTAGACGACTTGCTTCCAAGGGAGGAAGGGGGAGGTCTTGGGCTCGGGGAGCATAATGGCTGCAAAGAAATAAATGGTGGAATCGAGGTAGGTGAAGCTAAGTGCACTGGGATCTTTTGTGCGTAGATACAACACGATAGCCGAAACCAAAAGGAAGCTGAAGAAAATGGGCCACTTCCTCCAGACATGGAAACCGCCTAGCACCCAGATCGCAATCAAAATAAGTGAAACTGAAACGCCAATGGGCAGAACCCAAAAGGAGGCACCCCACCAAGACACAAATGGTAGCTCCCATCCAATGATGGCACTCAGCCCTGCAGTGAGCAGTAGACCTGCTGCGGCAGGGTTCACAATGGGTGAGCTCTTCCACTCAATAAAGAACTTCAAAGTTTCGGCAATGAAGACCGCAATCATTGGGTAAATCACGGCTGACAACCCCTCACCGTAGTGCATCAAAAGGAAAATGATTTCTCCTGTAATGAGAGAGTCCCACACGTTTTTGTGCTTGCTTGAAACTTTGCTGTAGAGCGCAAAGAGTACCAGTGCGAATCCAACAGTCGACGCCAGATGAACCAGTACGTCCGTAGACCAGTTGTAGCCCAGCGCGAACCCGCTGAAAATCGTCAAAAATAAAGCGAAACGTTTGATGGGGTCGAGCTTGAAGTTCATAGGCGTTTGTGAGAAAGTGCTATCCGCATTATTCTAACACTCTCCATGCAAAATACTATTCGATACGCACTTTTTTTACTTATCGTGAGTGGCAGTCTTTTCGCTGGTTGTAACAGCGAGGTTGAAGATGCTGACATGACTCTTCCTACCAACGAAGAGGTGGAAGAACAAACAGGCATTGATAACATCGAACTTGAAGAAGGCAGCGATGAAGAAGGAAACCCAAGCCCTGAAGTGGACGATGCCAACAGCAGCTCTACAGGAAGCAGCTCTACAGGAAACACCAGTGCATCTGAAGAAGCGAGCGCTTACGAAGACGGAACCTACACCGCAGGTGGGACCTACGCTAGCCCCGCAGGCCCTGAAAGCATTGGGGTTACTTTAACTGTAAAAGATGGCGCGGTGACTGCGGTGAGCGTGAAAGTAGAGGCAACCGATCAAGCCAGCAAGATGTATCAAGAAAACTTCGCTAAAGGTATATCTACAAAAGTTGTTGGGAAATCGCTCGATGAAATTGGTGGGTACAGCTCTGTGAACGGAAGCTCGCTCACTCCAAATGGATTTGATGCAGCGCTTGAAGCGATCAAAGATCAAGCCTCTTCATGAAGATTGAAGTCCAGCGCCGCTGCCTAGGCACGCCGATCACGGTGACCCTTGCGGCGCACGACGAAATGAGGGCACGCGAAGCGATTGAGCGCGCCTTTAGTGAATGCAGCAGGATCGAGCAGGCCTACTCGCGCTTCCTTGAAGAAAATGAACTCCACGCACTCAACTCGCAGGTTGGGCAGTGGGCTGAGGTGAGTGAAGAACTTTATAAGCTCATTGAATTTGGAGAACGCGTGAAACAGCGCACGGGCGGGGCGTTTGACCTGAGTGTAAAAAGCATTTTGGAGGGCTGGGGTTACGACAAAAACTACTCGCTTGCAGAATGTGCGGCTGGACATACTGGCAATTTAGAACTCGCGGACGGCCGCATCAAACTGTCGGCACCGATTGAGCTGGGTGGTCTTGGAAAGGGCTACGCCATCGACCGCATGGATAGCTTTTTGCAGGACTTCGCGAATGTGTGCATCAATGCGGGCGGTGATCTGCGGGTGCGCGGCGTGGACGATGCAGGCAAGCCATGGCGCATTGTTTTTGAACACCCCACCGATATTTCACAAGGGATTGGCTACACCGATACAAGCGATTTAGCGCTGGCATGCAGCAGTCCTTCACGTAGGTCGTGGAGGAATCGACATCATTTGGTGGATGCACGCAGTGGAGAGCCCGCTGCAGACATGATAGCGGTGTACACCCAAAGTCAAAGTGCGCTCCTTGCAGACACGTATTCAACCGCCCTTTTTGTGCTCGGTTTTGAAAAGGCACGCGAGCTTTTGCCTAGCTTGCCCGTGGAAGCGCTGCTCGTGGGAACCGACGGAGTAGCGTTCCGCAGCAGGGGGTTCCAGGGGGTTTTATTTCAGGAAGAAAGCCAGTAGCCCCAGCAGAGCCAGTGTGTCCCGACTCTTCATTTTAATGAGGTAGTGGGGCTTGATGACGAGCGTGGTGTTTTTGTAAAAGATTTTTGTACCACTGTTCCATGCGGAAGAGCTGAACAGTTTCCATTATTTCTTGTAAACGATTGAAAGGGCCGCGGGAAGTACTTCCACGTTCACCACTTTGCTCGTGAGCACCTCGCCATCGAGTTGAAACTCAAGTTCCTTGTTGCTTTTGATGGAGATTTTCTTGCCCGTGTAATATTCCAGAATTCCTTTGGAGCTGAGCACCACCACGTCCAGTATGCCGTCGTGTGGTTGAATGGGCACGAAGGGGAGAGGGAAGAGGTTGAAGACCAAAATGCTACGAGCGGTGACTTCGTATTCCTCTTTATCGACACACAATGTGTATTGCTGCGGACGGTAAAAAAGCGCGGTCTTTAAAAAGACCCAAGCATAAGCAAAAAGTCCAAGCTTCCGCTTCAGCTCGCGCGGTGTTTCGCGCATGAGGAAAGCATCGTAGCCGCGCCCCACCGCAATGGCGCCATAATGTCTGCGGTTGATGCACATGAGGTCCAGCTTTTGTGGCTCGCCATTGATCCCCAGCTCAAGGGCGCGGCCCGGCTGAAACAGCGGAATCCCCAGCGTGAGCGCTAAAATATTTCCGCTGCCTTGCGGCACCACCACGAGCGGAGTTTTTACCTCGCAGTCCACCATAGTTTTAATGACTTCCGCCACGGTACCGTCTCCGCCGCTCACCACAATTCGGTCATATTTATGCTTAAACAGCTTCCCTAGGTTTTGACTGGGCTTGGTCTCGTACCACGTGTAATCGTAACCGTACTTCTCCAAACAGTCCTGGAGAGTCGTCGGCACGTCTCTCCACTTTTTTTTGCCCGATACCGGATTGAAAATCACCAGTGCTTTTTTCATAAGAAGCGCGCAGTAATGTGTTCATCAAACCAGTAAAACAGGCGGTTTAAAAGACCTTCGCTTGGTCCGAGCACCGTTTTCACTTTGATGAACTTGGCACCAATGTTTCGTGCAAAGCGGCCGTCGGTATAGTTTAAGTTTCCAATCACCACGAGTGGTTTCTTCTTTTTATTTTCAACAAGATCACAAATCTCTCTATTGGGTTTTCGCAGCGATGTTTCTAAGTAGGGCACACCGCAGATTTTGCTCATGCCCCGGTTTCGAGCAAAATCTTTTCCATTGGAACATAAATAAACGTCGTTGTGTTTGGTGAGTTTTTGGAGTGCACGCAGTGCCTCAGGATCCGGGCATCGTCCGCTTTCACCACACAGGGTTCCATCGATATCTAAAAATACGATGGCACCTTTGATTTCTTCCGTCAGTTCACTGAAAAATTTCATCTTATGGGATTATAGCAAGACCAAGTCGTTGACTACAAAAACAAAAGTGGTAGCGTGTAAGAATCCCCTGTCAAAAATTTATGTGGTTATTTTGGGCTCTGCTTTTAGCGGAAATCGTTTCGATTCTTGTATGTCTGTTTGGTATCAAACGGTTATATAAATACATCCGTCGTTACCGCTTTCCTGAAAATGTCTACACGCTTTTGTTTGGCTTTCTCCACTTGCATTACTTCGTACTGGGCTACCTGCTCTGCATGGGTCTGGCTACGGTGACCGGCATTCTGTTTGCTTTTTCACTCTTTTCGCATGACATTCCAGCATAAAAATTTCAAGGGTCAGATGGATGATGAAATCGTGCTCTGTTACTTTCGGCGGCATTGGATTCAAGTGCTCCCCTCTATAGCCACTTTGCCTATTTCGTTTGCAATTTTTTTGGGGGCTTTTATTTTTCGAGTCCCTCTGACCACTCAAACCTTACTGGGAGCTACGCTGCTTTCGTTGGGTTTGCTTCTGCTTACGGTCATCGCTCACTACCAATTTCTTTCCATTTTTCGTTACTACTTGAGTACGGTCATCCTCACGAACATGCGTGTGGTGATTTTGGATAAGTCTGTTTTTTTTAGAGACACAAATACCACCATCGATCTCAGTAAAATTCAGGACATTCAAAAAAAGCAGGTTGGGGTTTTTCAGCATGTTTTCAGGTTTGGTACCATTCGAGTATCGCTCTCTGGAGGAGACCCCATAGAAATTTATTTAGTGCCAACACCTGATTTCTATTTTAAAAAAATGAATGAAGTGAAGCAGGATATGAGTGAGGAGCCTGGTCCTAACCCTGGAAACCCGGTACCCACCACGGTCGATCCGCAGGAGCAAGGTCCGAGTATCACCGTTCCATTTTTAGAAACGACTTCAGTGAAGTAAAATAAGCTTATGAACAAATGGGCATTTGTGGACTTAGAAACCACGGGCGGGAGCTTTACTAACGAACGCATCATCGAAATCGGGATTGTAATTATGGAGGATGGCGTGGTCACCACGGTGTACGAGACGCTCGTGAATCCAGAAAAATCGGTGTCGCCTTTTATTTTGGAGCTGACGGGAATTGATGAGCGGGAGCTCTGGAAGGCGCCACGGTTTTCAGACATTTTGTTCACCGTGCATGACCTTTTAAAAGACGCGCTCTTTATTGCCCACAATGCGCGCTTTGATAAAGGGTTTTTGCGTGCGGAGTTTGCGCGCTGTGGCATAGCGTGGAACCCGCCAACGATGTGTACCGTGCGTCTCTCGCGAAGACTTTTTCCCGGCTATAGCCGCCACAATTTGGATGAAATTATGCAGCGTTTCAACATTGAATGCGAGGCGAGACACCGGGCGCTGGGGGACGCCCAAGTACTGGTGGAATTTTGGGAAATTTTAAAGGAGCGTTTCCCCGTGGGCGAGCTGGATAAAGTCGTGAAAGAGGTGTGTGGTGAGCGACTCATCCCGCCCTCCATGAAGGCCGAGGACATTCGCAGTTTGCCGGAAAAACCGGGAGTATATATTTTTTACGACGAACGCGATTTCCCCCTCTACATTGGTAAGAGTGTGAACATTAAAGATCGTGTGACTTCCCACTTTTCTGCGAGCCTCAATAGCCCCAAAGAAATGAAAATGTTTCAGGGCGTGCATCGCATCGAGGCCAGGCCCACGGCGGGGGAACTGGGTGCGCTCATGCTGGAGTCCGAGCTCATTAAAAGCATGCAGCCGCTGCACAACCGCAAGCTTCGTCGGCTTAAAAAGTTAGCTGCGCTGGTGCGTACCGTAACGCCTGAGGGTTTTAGCACCTGCCACATCGATTTTCTCACGGAACCTATCTACGACCCAGCTAGTGTTCTTGGCATGTTCCGCAGTAAAAGCCAGGCGGAAGAATACTTGCTTGCGGTCGCCAAAGGTTTCAACCTTTGTAAAAAACTACTCGGGCTTGAGAGTGGAAAAGGTGAGTGCTTTTCGGTGCAACTCCGCGCGTGTTACGGTGCCTGCAAAGGTGAGGAAGATCCACAAGAATACAATGCGCGTTTTGATGAAGCATTTGAAAAATCTCGCCTGGAAACCTGGCCTTATGAAGGCCCTATTTCAATTGAAGAAAAGGACGCAGAGACAGGACGAGGTGAGGTGTTTATTGTGGATGAATGGCGCCTACTCGCACGCGGAGAATATGGAGAATTTGGTCTCGACCTACGCCGCGACGGCAGTCCCTTTGACCTCGACCAGTACAAAATCATCCGTAGCTATTTACGTGGCCGTACCCAGAAGGGCCGAATCAAAAAGCTCAAACTCGAAGAAATTGAGGAGCTATTATAAAATGGCGGGATGAACGGGACGACGCTCGCCCTGCTCGCTAGACAGTCGCTTCGCTCCTTCACGAACCCGTTCTCGTCCCACGATGCTTAGTCATTATTAAAATGGCGGGATGAACGGGACTCGAACCCGCGACCTCTGCCGTGACAGGGCAGCGCTCTAACCAACTGAGCTACCATCCCACAATGGGGGCTTCTAAAAGCCAACGCACTTTAGCAAATGCCTTTTTTAGATGCAAGAGGATCGGCCCTGTTAAATTTCACGTCCTGTCTTGAGACTATAGCTCACGTCTTCTCCTGAACCCGAATAATGAACGGCGTCAGGGGTTCCGTCGTCGTTTTTGTCTTCACAGTTCACAGTAGTAAAATTGTCTATAGAGTGTGTACCAACGAGCCAAGATCCAAGCTCGTCCTTGCAATCCTTTTGGATTACAGAGATGGTTGCTTTACCTTCTTCGTCCATCCTAGCTTCCAAATACTTCTGGAAATCCTCGTAGTCCGGCGCTCCGAACCATGGGGCCACCTTACACATCAGGTTGCCCTGCGTTGTTTCTGGGGGTCTCGTATAGCAATTGATTAGATATTCTAGCTCAAGCGTCTTAGCAAACATGGCTCCTGCTGGGAGGGCATAGGAGGCGGACACGGCTGTCAGCATAAACGGCATCAACACATACAAGCGAGGATACTCATAGGCCGCGTATTCTGCTGAACTGACTAAATCCTGCCAAGTATTTTTTGCAGCTACCACTCCTCTATCCAACCACCGCCTAAAAACGGTTTGGCCCTTCCCAAAAACAGGGACTTCCTCAGACTTTTTTTCGGTCTCATCAGGTCTATTCAACATAGGTTGACTAAATATTATTTTATTATACAGCTTACCACTCTTGCATGCAAGTGTGTGGGGGTTGTTCTTCGAACGAACTTGCTGTAAAACATCAAGGCTTAAAAGTTCTGTATGCGAATTGGAATTGATGCGCGCATGTACAGCACCGAATTCACGGGAATCGGCCGCTACGTCTATGAGCTAGTGAAACAGCTCAAAGAGGTGGACGATAAGAATGAATATGTGCTTTTTATGAACGAGCCTGAGTACAGCAAATTTGAAGATTCAAAGCGTTTTAAAAAGGTACTGGTGAAGGCACGACACTACTCGGTGCGCGAGCAGCTGGGGTATTTGTGGGCGCTACGCCGCGCAAAACTAGACCTCATGCATTTCACGCATTTCAATGCGCCGATCTTGTACCGCCGTCCTAGCGTGGTGACTATTCACGATCTCACCCTGTCCTTCTTTCCTGGCAAGAAGATGAACTCAGCGTTCTACCGCACGGCTTATAATATTGTTCTGAAATCGGCTGTGAAAAATGCTCGCAAAGTGATTGCGGTTTCAGAAAACACCAAGGCCGATCTTGTAGAGATCGCGGGTACTGCACCTGCCAAAGTAGAGGTGATTTACGAAGGAGTGGGAGAGGAATTTGGCCCTCGTGGTGACAAAGAATACCAGGAGGATGTACACCGCAAATACAGCATCACGCGCGACTTTTTGCTCTACACCGGGGTGTGGCGCGGGCACAAAAACTTGGTGAATCTAATCAAGGCTTTTGCCCTGCTCCGCGAAGGGCCTGAAGGCTACGATATGCAACTAGTGATCACTGGAGAAGAGGATCCGTACTATCCGGAGGTTAAGCGTACGGTGAAAGAGCTTGGGCTGGAGCATCACGTGATTTACACGGGTATGGTGCCAGAAAAAGAACTCGTGGCCCTCTATCAAACGGCAACGGCTTACGTGTTTCCATCTCTCTACGAAGGGTTTGGACTTCCTCCGCTGGAAGCGATGCGTTGTGGGACACCCGTAGTGGCATCTAAAGTGTCATGTATTCCTGAAATTTGTGGGGAGGCGAGCGCGATTTACTTCGACCCTTACGACCCTGAAGACATTTCCAACAGCATTCGCAAAGTGCTTCTCGATGAAAGTCTCCAAAAAGAGCTGCGTGAGTGTGGACTCAAGCACAGTCTAAAGTTCTCGTGGGAAAAGATGGCTGAAAAGACACTAGAGGTCTACAATGAAGTTCTAGACAGTCTTCCACGTCGAAAGAAATGAACGAATTCATACACTTTTCAAGCTTTATCCCCAACGCGCTCAAGAAATATAAAATGACCCGCGAAGCTCGGGCCGGCCTTATTTGTGCTCGGTTCAAAACTCTGCTGCCATCTGTGGTGGGCAAGGACCTTCCTGAAACCGTTCACCCTAAGTTTTTTAAAGCAGGGGTTTTATATGTAGCCGTTCCAAACAGCATGTGGGCGCAGCGTGTGTACGTGCACCGCCATGACTTGCTCATGAAACTGAATTTGCATCTAGAGAAGGAGTGGGTGACAGACCTCAGAACTGTGGTAGAATAAAGGCTATGACAAGCGAAAAACCCATCTATTTAGGAGGCGTCCAAACCGAATGTCGCCGTTTGGGGCAAGAGACTTTAGCGATAGAGCTCCATACCCATAGTGACCTGGATTCGGTGATTCTGCATGTCCATGATCGGCTGCTTGCGGCGGGCGTGGACCTTGAAAGTGCTTTCACTGCTATGGGTTTTTCTTTAGAGGATAGGGGAGAGCACGGAAAAGAACCGGGAGATTTGTCTACTACGGATGTGGGCGGCGCAACCATGGCGCGTCATTTAAGCGGAAAAATCAGCCGAACGGCTGAAGCACTCTTGCATTACTTGCGAGATCCCGAGTCCGGCGTGCGGATGGTGGAGCGTGAACTGGGCGCTGAGGCGCCTGCCGCTCTACGCGATTACTTAGTAGCGAGTGGTCTCTATCCTATGGGAACTGCCGTAGAATCTCTGCAGAGCCCCATTGAAGTGCAGAAACCTTGGCAAAAACTTAAACTTGACCGTGTGGCGGAAAAGATGACGGCGCGATGGAAGGAGGGCTCGTTCAAGAAAAACCGCCCACGGTACGACGCAGCTTTGAAACAACCGATTCAACGTGATCCGACCCCTACTCAAGTGGCCGCGCTCCTCATGCCTTTCATTGCGGGTGACTGCTCAGATGTGGCGGAAAAGGACAGTTACTCCGACGCTTTAGGTGCGGCTGTACAAATGTTTTATTTAACAGGCCTTAAAGTCACAGACGCTGTCAACTTGTTAGCTCAGGCGGGTCTTTACCCTGTTCCCGATTCAGTTCCAGATGACGAGCGCGCTCTTCGTGAACGAGTGGGTAAGGATCTTAAAGACCGTTTTTCGAGTGAAGAATCCGTTCGCCAGTCTCTCGCAGGCTCCTACTCCCACACCCTGAGCCTGCAACAACTGGCGTACTTGCGCCGGTCCTCACATCAAACAGGCTATAGCCTTAGCCCAGAAGCTGCTGTGGACAAGACCGTACGAGAGTGGCTCGCGAACACTTTCTCTCATTAAGAGGCTAATGCTTCCAAAGTTTCCTGGAAGTCTCTTTCAACGGGTGCTTCGAACTCCATATTGAAGGGCCCTCTGATTTCTAGTTCTTTAGCGTGTAAGTAAAATCGAGATGGCTTAAGTTCTTCATCTGCCCGAGCGAGTTTGTCCCTCATGCGGTGGGGGTAGTAGAGCTTGTCTCCCACTATGGGGTACCCGAGGTATGCGATACTAGCTCGGATTTGATGTTTTCTTCCCGTGTGAGGTTTTGCCTCCACAAGGGTCCACCTTTCTCCAAAGTTTTCGAGCGCTCTAAAGTAGGTCGTTGATTCTTTTCCTCTCCCCACCACAACTGGATTGGCATCAGGGTCTAAGCGACACGTCATTTCCACCACACATTCAGTGGGAAATTTTCCGTGTACCAGAGCCCAGTAGGTTTTTTGTGCTTCTCGTTCAAAAAATACGTGTTGCACCTGCCTTAGGGGGGTCCTATTCCCTAAAAGCATCACTCCGGTAGTGTCTCGGTCTAGACGATGCGCTGCGTACACCGTGTCGCCAATCACATGAGAAACAGCTTTATCTAGACCAATGTTACTGGTTGCGCAGGGCCCGTGAGCAGCGATCCGAGCGGGTTTATTAACCGCTACGAGCCGTCCGTCTCCTCTGTCTAGATTTGCAATGATTCGGTCTGGTTCGAGAATATTTTTCATAATATAGAAGACTGAACTATAACTCATTCCCTGTGTTTGTCAAAATTCACTGCTTTCGGCTTTTCGCGGCTTTCTTCTTGACAATTTTCGCTTCCTGACTACAATCGGTAAGCAATAATTTCTAACCCTGAACTTGTGCAGGTTATCCGTCTGACCCGAATTGGAAAGCAAAATCAAGCAGCATTCCGTATTGTGCTCGCTGAAAAAGCACGTGCAGTTAAAGGAGAAAATCAAGAAATTCTCGGATTCTACAATCCTGCAGAAAACAAGAAGACGGAGTTCAACAAGGAACGAATTGAATACTGGATTTCAAAAGGTGCTCAACCCTCTGACTCTGTTGCGGCTCTTCTTAAGACCAACGGAATGAGCGGAATGGACAAGTACCTTGAACCTCGAAACAAGAAACGCCGAAGCAAGAGTGCGCCTGCTGAAGAGGCAGCTGCTCCTGCGCCTGCCGCGGCCGATGCGGCTCCTTCTGCCTAGTTTTTAGGCTGAGTAATCCTTAACACCACCATTTATGGCTTCTGATATGCACGATAACGCAAAAGAGTTTATTGAATTTGTCGTTAAATCGATCGTAGACCATCCTGAAGAAGTGAGTGTCGAACAAACCGTAGATGATCTTGGTGTGCTCATCACCCTCAAGGTGAACAAAGAAGATATGGGTAAGATCATTGGGAAGGCGGGACAAACTGCTAAATCCCTTCGAGTGCTGCTCCGAATGATGGGGGCAAAGCTCGATGCTCGCTATAACTTGAAAATCATTGAACCGGAAGGGTCAGCAATGTAAACTAGCTTAGCTATGAACTTTGCTTCTCTTGTTATTGCCACCGTGACCGAAGGATCGGTTTTGGACGTTGCCCAAGAATACGACGCCCTTGAAGTGATCAACCGTGCCATTGCCTACGCGATTATCATTGCGGGATTTCTGAGTGTGGTCTTCATCTTCTTTGGAGGTATTTCTTTCATCCTTTCAGGAGGTCAGGAAGACAAAATCAAACAAGCGGTGTCCACCATTCGTTACGCGATCATTGGACTGATCGTGACCATGCTTTCGGTTGCCATTGTGGCAATTGTGGGCCGCGCAATGGGACTCAACGTGATTCAATACATCAACCTCGGTGAGATTTTCGACCTCATTGCAAATATCACCTCTGGGACCGACAGCGGACCAAGTGGTGACTTGAATTTAGACTAGAGTTTCATAAGCGCCTTCCCTTGATTGCGGAGGTTTTCCCAGTCATAGGCGAAGGCGAAGTTTTCGAGTGCGCGGACGAGAGCGGTGTGAACGTTCCATGCGCTGAGCTTTTGGAAGAGGAAGGAATTTCCTTGTTCTTCCACGGGGTTGTAGTTTTCAGCATCCTTGTGGAGTCCCTCCATCATGACGGGCACAATGCCGCGATCGATGATCATGGAGAACTGCGCAGGGATCTTTTCCCCAAGCACCACCCAAATGTGGCCTTCTTCCATGGCTTCCTCAAGGGAGAACACGTGGGGGAGGCTTTTTCCGCTGTCTCCGAGGATACGGAAGCGTGCGGGAAGGTCGTCGAGACCGGGTAGGAGTGCTTCTACTAAAGCAGGGTCGGCGGTGCGAACGTCTAGGATGACGTGCGGGATCCGAACTTTAAGCTTTAATGGTGTCTTTGTTTTTGCCATACGTGAAGACATTAGGACATTATATCAAATATTTACCTATTTGAAAAGACTCAGGCTTTGCCATAAAGTATGTTTTGTGTGATAATTCGCCCTTCTTAAGTAAACTTATGCTAAAAGAAACCCTTAGAGCTGTAGCGCTTGGTAGCCTGATCTCTTGTGCAGAAGGCGCTGAAGGTCTACGAACTGAAACCCAATCGATACCCGTGAGTGATATCCCTTTATATATGGGAGAGGTGGCAGACGCACGTGCTTGTATTATGGATAAGTACGTCACCCTCGAAAACAGCGTGAATGGCAAAATGCTTTTACCCGATGCACTTGAGCCAGCGTTTGCAGGCGTACGGTCAGACAGCGGACACAGAGACACAATAAATACGCAGATGACTTGGTATCTCAACGGACATGCCACAAGGCGCTCACTTCTTGGAGAGGATCCATTTGACGAGGCTGCTTTCTTTTCTGAGCTGGGAGCCGTTTTGAAGGCTCATAACAGTGAAGAGGGGGAGGGGGTTTACCATGCGAACTGGAAAAAGTACTGTCCATCTGCAGAGAATCCAGATGATTTCTACCGTTCTGCCTTCTTTGTTGGACCTGCTTACGGGATAGACGGTGTGGGGCTGTGTTTGGGAACGGAGCATCGTTGCGGGGATTTTTAAACTTGGGTATGCTCGGTGAGTGAAACATTTTGTGATCATCGACGCCAATGCCCTGATTCACCGCGCTTTTCATGCGGTGCCACCCACTATTCACGCTCCCAACGGGGACTTGGTGAATGCGGTGTTTGGTTTCACAGCCATTTTGCTGGGAATTTTGGAGGTAGAAAAACCCGAGTACATTGCGGTGGCGTTTGACTCACACGGTCCCACCTTCCGCGATGCTGACTACACTCAATACAAAGCCACACGCGGACCCATGGACAATTTATTGGGCAAACAGTTCGCGCCCATTCGTGAGGTCATAGCGGCCTTCAACATTCCTATTTTTGAAAAAGTGGGACTGGAGGCGGATGACTACTTGGCGATTGTGGCGACTGAAGTGAAGAAGAAATATAAAGATATTGAAACGATTATAGTAACAGGGGATAAGGACGCGCTGCAGCTTGTAGAGGACCGCATAACCGTGGTTTCGCCCATCAGTGGATACACTAAAGTGAAGCGTTACGACCGCGCCGCCGTGAAAGAAAAAATGGGGGTGTGGCCAGAGCAAGTTCCCGACTTCAAAGGGCTAAGCGGCGACCCCAGCGACAACATCGGCGGCGTGCCTGGTATCGGAGAAAAAACGGCCTGCAAGCTGCTCGAACAGTTTGGCAGCGTGGAGGGTATTTACGAGCACATCGAAGAAGTTAAGCCCGACCGCATCCGCGAGCTGCTGCGCACCCACGAAGAGACAGCCCGCCTGTGCAAACGTATTGCAACCTTGGTCAGAGAAGATGGCATAACGGTGGATTTGGACTGCTGTGGCACGCACAACTTTGATGTGAAAAAAGTGCGAGAGGTTTTTGCTCAGCTCGGTTTTAAAGGGCACACCGCGCGCATGGAAAAACTCAACCGCGAGTGGGATCTTCAGCGTGAAGCGGAGCGCCAGTGGAGCATGTTCTGAAGTCTTGCCAAAAAGCTTAAAGTCATTATAGTTGTGGCTATTTTTAATTATGGTTGTACGATTAACAGGGCCACAACTTCAAGACAACGACACACCGGAGGGTTGGGGGGTGCGGTACGGTTGCTTGCCTGAGGAAATTCGTCTCACGTACGTTGCCATCCGTGAGATGATCCCTGAAATACATGACCGAGAAGTTATTTTTGCCGATGCAATAAACCCTCGTCAAAGGCTGGATTTGGACTCGTCTTTTTTTGAATGGGAGAGGGTGCCTCAAACCAACGCTTCAAGATCACCCCACTTAGACAATCCCACTTTAAATATTGTCACTTTATTCTACTGCCAGTCCGTGGAGGAAAATGTAGTCCGATCAACCGGTTTTTCTCGGCTCCCTTTAACGGTACACGCTTACTTAACGCACTTACCCGAAATCTTAATACGAATTAAAGAAGAGGCTAAAGAACGTGCCTCTAAAGCGGGTGAGACGCTACAGGCGCACGTAGATCGGGCGGAATTTTACGACGCACGTGGGGTGCCGTTGGAGGCAGTGGTGAACGCTATTGAAGTGCTGTGGCAACTGGTCAACTCCATCCCACGAGGTGCTGAGCTTGTTAAGGCACTGCAAGAATCTACCCAGCCCAGCGCTCAAGTGTGGCAACCCGGCAAAATCGTCCTATGCTCCTCTCACACCCCACATTTCAAGTATGAAGGTAATGATGCGGATGCGAGCATCGTTTACGCTAAAATTATCGGTGAGTGGCATTAGTGCCTTGTAGTTTTCTGTATTTATTGTAAAATATACTTCTATTTTACCTATGGAGCAGTTTCCTCTTACGTATTTTCAGGATTGTTTAGGTGTAAGGACGCGCGTGCTCAAGCGGAACTACCCCGATAAACGCTTTCCTCAGTATGGGGTGGTCTTGGGCGAGGGGCGTGAAAAGCTGTGCTTTGACCGGAGGTCTTTTGACCAGTTTTTAGCTCCGCTCACCAGGCAGGTGGGGCCAGTGCTTTTTCCTAAGCTTACTAACGAGCAGCGCTCCGCTTTATCCAATCAAGACAATGGCTTTGACTGGGTGTCTGCGCCACCTCGACTAAAAAGTCGAACGCCTCATAACGATGACAGTATAATGTTCACCAACGCCACTTCGTTTTGGAGTAGGGAGCCCATGCCAGGAGTGAGTACGGGCTTTGTTGGGCTTGAGCCAGGCTTAGCGGTTTTAAGGCCCCTTGCCATGGAACTGTGCAGTGGAAGTGAGGAAATACAAGCCTACCTAAAAGCGAGTGAAGAGGGCCCCTTTGCGAACGCCACTAACTACACCGCTGCTGTAAATATGTGCGGCGCTCTATACCCCTTTGTGGAAGCTCGGCTACCACAGCTATATAGTCAGCTAAGGCCCTGGGCTATTGAGGTGGATTGGGGGAAAGTTGAGTACGTCGTGTTCCATCCCCGGGATCTTCACTTTGCGTGGAAGGGAGTTCCTCCTCCGGGCCAACGTTTGATGGTTGCGGACACTCTGAATAGGTTTTGTTGATCAAGTATTTTGCTCAATGCTTTGGCCCCGCATAAAAGGCTTATTCATGCGGTCCGCGGGCTCAAATGTTATTGTGCACATTTTTTGGCTAAGGCAAGCCAATATTCTCGAGATGGGCTGCCTTTGAAATTCGGCTTATTTTAGCCTTATTTTTTGAATAAAAAATAGGTTCAATAAGCGTTTTTTGGCTTCTAAAAGCCCTTCTTTTGCCTATAAAGGCTTGCGGGGGCTAGTCACTTGTACTAAAGTCGGTGCATGCCAAAGCATAGAATCATCGCTGGCCTCGATATTGGAAACTCCAAAATTCGTGTGGCCGTAGCAGTTATGGACGAAGAAAGCACCACTCCCAATGTGATTGGCGTAGGGGTGTCGCCTTCGGGAGGACTGCGCAAAGGTAATATCATCGACGTAGAAGAGACCGTTTCGAACATTGCTTCGGCACTTGAAGATGCTGAACGTATGGCGGGTGAGCCTGTGCACAATGTGTTCCTTGGAATTTCTGGAGATCACATTTCCTCAATGGACAGCAAGGGAGTGATCGCGATTTCTCACAGTGGAAATGAAATCATTGAAGACGATGTGGACCGAGTGCTCGAAGCGGCTCAAGCCGTGGCGATTCCAAACAATCGCCGAATCCTTCGCATCATTCCAAAGGCCTTCACCGTGGATGAACAGCAAGGAATCAAATACCCCGTAGGGATGACTGGAATTCGTCTTGAGGTGCTTGCGCACCTTGTGACTGGACTAGTACCTGCCGTGAAGAACATTGAAAAGTGTGTGCACCAAGCTGGAGTGGATATCAATGATATTATTCCTTGTGGGCTTGCGGCTGCAGAATCCGTGCTCACCAAGCGTCAGAAAGAACTTGGGACCGTGGTGATTGACATTGGGTCGGGCGGAACGAACGTGGCCGTGTACGAAGAAGGAACCGTGCTCCACAGCGCCTCTCTACCTATTGGTGGAGACAATGTGACCAACGATATTGCGATTGGACTAAGGACCTCGATTGATACCGCAGAAAAGATTAAAATAGAATACGGGTCTTGTATTCCCGAAGACATTCACGACCGCGAAACCATCGACCTCTCTTTGCTCTCAAAAATCGACACCCAAACCGTTTCTAAAAAGCAACTCGCCGAAATCATCCAAGCTCGTTACCACGAGATCTTCATGATGGTTAAGGACGAGCTCGCAAAGGTACAACGTGATGGAATGCTGCCCGCTGGAGCGATCCTGGCTGGCGCGGCGGTGAAGATGCCGGGCGTGATCGATCTCGCTCGTGAGGTACTCAATTTGCCCGTTCAAATTGGGTTCCCAACCAACTACGAAGGAGTGGTGGATAAAATCGAAGACCCTGCGTACGCAAGCGTGATTGGACTCGTGATCTGGGGCTCTCGCTTTCAAGGCGAAAGCTACGGTTCACGTTTTGACTTCAAGAATCTCAACCTGGAAAAAGTCGGCCAAGGAATTAAAAACTGGTTCCGCGGACTTCTTCCCTGATACACCCTTAACACACTCTCGGTTTCCCCGACCGATTTAACCCTTTATCCCTATGGCAGCATCTCAAGGACAGCAAGATGACAGCCTGAAGAATCTTTTCTCCAGCAGCTCATCCAAAAGACGCAATTTTGAAGTCACTCCCGACGTGACTCCGGTTGCTCGTATTAAAGTTATTGGAGTCGGAGGAGGAGGAGGAAACGCCCTCAACCGAATGATTCGTTCAAACATCAAGGGAATCGACTTCTGCGCGGTGAACACCGATGCACAAGCGCTTTACCACAGCGAAGCTCCTACCAAAATCAACATTGGTAAAGCAACCACTCGTGGACTTGGAGCGGGAAGTCATCCTGATGTGGGACGACAAGCAGCCGAAGAATCTTCTGAAGAAATCAAGCAAGCGATTGATGGTGCTGAAATGGTGTTCATTACCTGTGGACTTGGGGGAGGAACGGGGACTGGAGCTGCTCCAGTGATTGCTGAAATTGCTCGGGACCTTGGAATTTTGACCGTTGCTGTAGTAACGAAGCCATTCTCATTCGAAGGACATCGACGACGCACTCAAGCGGAAGAAGGGCTCGAGAACTTGAAGAACAAAGTAGATACGCTCATCACGATTCCAAACGACAAGATCTTGTCTCTCATCGATAAGAAGACTCCTCTCACGGAAGCGTTCCAAGTGGTGGATGACGTGCTCCGACAAGGTGTGCAAGGTATCTCAGACCTCATCACGGTGCACGGAATGATCAACGTGGACTTTGCGGACGTGAAGGCGATTATGGAGAATGCGGGAAGCGCCCTCATGGGAATTGGATACGGAACGGGAGAAAACCGCGCAACCGAAGCAGCTCGTGCTGCCGTGGAAAGCCCACTCCTCGAACTCGACATTCAAGGAGCGAAGGGAATCCTCTTCAATATCACTGGAGGATCCGATCTTTCTATGTTCGAAGTGGACGAAGCAGCTCGCATCATTACGGAGGCTGCCGACCCAGAAGCGAACATCATCTTCGGAGCAGTTATCAATGATTCATACACCGGTGAAATCAAGATCACCGTGGTGGCAACCGGATTCGACGACATCAAGCGTGGCGTTCAAATTGCTCGCCCTCTCGGTGAATTCCGTCCTGCAAATGTTCAACAAAAGCAAATGCCACTGCAAACTCCCGGACTTCCAAAATCTAATTTGGACACTCCAATGCGTCCAAGCAACCCTTCAATGCCAATGGGCGAGGACACGGGAAATGAGTACGACATCCCAGCGTTCATTCGTCAGAAGATGCAGAAGTAAATATCGCAAAACTAAAGAGCCCTTCGCCGGGCTCTTTTTAATTCCGTTGGGATTTTATGAGCTGCTCTGCTTGTGCTAAGCGGGCTAGCTCAGTATCTTGTATTCAATTCACCCAAGCTGTATGAAAAAAACACCCTCTCACTCAAAGCTCGTGATAGGTCTTTTAGCGGTGGCCCTATTCGCGGGAGCCTTTTGGGCATCCCCACTAGGCAGCGCTACATTTACGCTTACAAGCTCAAGCCCAAGTACCAGCAATGGAGCTACCGCTCGAGCACGCGACGCTCAAAGGGAAACAGATCTTCAACAGATTGCTACTGGATTGGAATTTTATGCAGAAGAACACGATGGAGGGTACCCAAACAATGGAGGCTGCGCGAAAGTTAAACTCCAAAACAAGCTGTCCGACTTTTTGACTACTTTCCCGGAAGATCCCACGGCGCGTGTTTTGACCAGCAATGTAGTGGTGGGCGCATGTAGCGTCAGCAACGGCGGTGGCTACGGCTATATCCCCTTAAATACCAATGACGTAAATTCATATGCAGAGGGTTATCTTCTCGTTGCGTGGGCTGAATACGCATCCGCAACCGGAGACACTGGGGTCTACTACACCACTTCTGCATGGACACCAACTACAAGCGGAACCAACGCTACAGCAGATTATAATTTGGCAGCCGCGAGCAAATGTACCTCTACTACGACGGCCTGTAATAGCACAGTGAGCCGATATTATATGATCGGACGCTAAGAACGGACGTGACAATTGCTCTCCCCTCTTGAAGAGCTCCAGCCCGCAAGTGTTTACTGTTCGCGCTTTGCTTGTTCGCTAAGTTTTTTGGTGAGATTCAAACAGGTTTCGTAGCCGCGATAGCCAACGGCATTCGTATCCGCAAGGGTGTACTTGCCCGAGCCAAACACGCTCATTAGTTGCTCCCCATCTATTCTGCCATTTTGCTCAACGACCCTCCTGTCTTCGAGAGAAAGTTGATCTAACGTATACACGCGAAGAAGGTCTGCAAAGAGCGCGTTGCTTTCATCGCTATGATAGCTGTCATTTAAGTAGGAAAGGTGGCTCCATGGGTTGGTGGACATTTCTAACTGCGAAGAAAATGCGCACAATTCTTGAACCTGCTCGGTAGTATAACATCCAGGCATTTGAATGTGCTCTCCTGTTTTTAAGGTAATTGTTAGAAGGTCTCTAATGCAGGTTTTTTGGTCAACAATTTCTGGGTGCACTTGTAAGAGAAATAGATGAGTGGCTTCGTGGTGCAGGCGGCTTTCTTGTTGAGAAGCAACGAATTCAACATCAGTAGGTTGCTGATACGGAAGCTGTCTGACTTCTCTTAAAACTTCATTGTCCGCAGCCATTTGATTTGGCATGAAAAAGAGTATCACTCTGCTGTGAGGGTCCGCTTGAGCCTCCGTCCTGTCGGGGATGGTTCCGCATAAGTTTTTGTCTACAAATAGAACGGGATAGCGTTCGCTCCTTTTATTGTCACTAATTTGGATTGCTTCTGTTCTTGCGAAAGCATAGAGCGATACTGCCCATATACCATTTTCTTCTTGAAGCATGAGGTGCGCTCCGTCAGCGTGAAGAAAAGTATTGAGCACAGCAGTAACGTCAAAAACATTTACTTTTTGGCCTGGAAATTGAGTGGCTATGGCCTTTTGAATTGCGCCTTTCGGCTCCTGTCCATTCACCCATGAGCCTAATCTGTTGAGCAGGTCCTTAAGCCTATCTTGGGTCCTTTCGTTGGGGGGAAGCTGAGCAAAAGTGTCGCATTCCTGCTTAAACTTTGCTTGAAACCCCTTGGTACTCGGTTCAACTTCAAAGTTCACTGGTTCATGGAAAATTGACGAGTGGGGGTGGGATACAACCGGCGAGGCTTCTACTTTAGGGCTTACAACACTGGCTGCAGGCGCTCGGTCATCTTGGCAAGCGATTGATATAACTGCTGCGAGGCTCAAATTTTTCAGATTCATATCGATTATAATACCAGATTCTTTTATTTAGTCTACTATTTGGTTTTCGCAAATAAAAAGAACCCCTGTTTTGTGGGTTCTTCTTACGGTTGCTTACTCCATTATATATAACGGAGCAAAAGCCGATTCATTACAAAATTAGTACTTCAAAACGTTCCCGGTTACGCTTTTTCCATTGTATTCCACTTCAACGGTGAGTTCGTCATCCACTCCAGCGTCTTCTGCGAGTATGGAAGCGGTATTTGTATTCACTGTGAAGGTCACTGGAGTTCCAGCCTTAAGTTTAACAATGCTGGTGGTGGTAACGGTTGCTGTGCCTTCGTCAGGAATGCTAGGGTCTACCAAGTTAAAAGTCCCTGTTCCAACGGTGGTTCCATCTACCTTAAGGTTTACCGTGGTTCCGTCCGCAATGGGATCTAAATCGCTATCGGTGGTGAAAGCCACTTCAAATCTAGACCCTACTGCCAGAGTGTTTTTGATGGGAAGCGTCATCTCAAAGAGGAGCACATCATCGCTGACAGAGACGGTGCGAGTTCCACTGGGGCTAGCCGTAGAAAGTGCCATGGTCCACGCACGGGTAGGCGTGCCAAAGCGGCCTTGGAGGTCTTCACCGCTGGTTCCACACCCTGTTAGAATTGCGGTGAGAAGGGTGAGAGCGAATAGGTTTTTCATGGCGTGAGAGTTAGATGGGATCAGTCTAAGGGATCTGCTAGAATACTGGCAATGAATTATGGAGTTTACAGAGCAGAGGACGCTCGCGCGTTCAATAAAATGGTGCTGGAGCATCCCTATGGGGGTGTGGAGCAGTGCTATGAGTGGGGCGAGCTGCAAACACGCATCCCCGGGCGGCCTGCTTTTTTTACCCTGGGTGTTTCAGCCGAAAAAAAACTGGTGGGCGGCATGTTGCTCATTCGGCAAGAAATGGGGGGTGGGAAGAGCTGGCTCTGGTGCCCGCGTGGCCCTTTGCTACCCAAAGAAGGTTCTGAAGAGGCGTGGAACGGTTTGTTAAAGGCCGCTAGGCAGATCGCGCGGGAGGGGGGAGATGTTTTTATGCGGGTGGAGCCGGGTGTACCTGTAGAAGAGGGGTTCCCACTTGAAGGCAGCGATACGGCAACCCGGTACTTTCCAGAACATACATTGGTTTTAGACTTGTCGCTTTCGGAAAAGGATTTGCTGGCGCAGATGACTCAGAAGGGACGTTACCACATCAAACAAGCTGAGAAGCAGGGAGTGGCGGTGGAAGAGGTCGGAGAAACAGGAGTCGACGATTTTTACAAGCTGCTGGCGGATACCGCGGACCGCGATGCATTCTCTGTTCACAAAGGACACTTTTATGAAGACTTTTTGAAGAGCCTCAAAGGGAAGCTCTACTTGGCGCGGCAGGACAAGGAAGTGGTAGCGGGCATGCTGGTGACTTATTTTGGTGAAACGGCTACCTACTACTTTGGTGCTTCGTCCAGTGCGCACCGCGATAGCAAGGCGCCTTATCTTCTGCAGTGGACCGCCATTCAAGACGCCAAGAAGGCGGGCATGAAGATCTACGACTTTCTCGGCATTGCACCGGAAGGAGACATCGAGCATCCCTGGGCTGGAGTGACTCAATTTAAAACCCGCTTCGGTGGGAAGCGGGTTTCGTATCATTCGTCTAAGGTTTTTGTGTTCAGGCCTCTGTGGTGGTTACTGTATCGAGCAGCCAAGTGGCTTAGGCCTTAGCGGGCTCTTTCTTGTTCTTGAGGTAAAGCATGAAGCCTCCACCCAGCAACGCGAGCACGATGAGAAGGACCACGATATTTTTAATGAACATCACCAGCACCCAGATGAGGGCAAAGGTCACAATGGTCAAAAGCAGGGAAACCGCTCCAACCACAAGCCCGGTTGCCTCTTTGATGAAAGGTCCAACGATAGGCAGTTTGCGGAGCAAGTGAGAGAAATAGCTGATCGGTCCAAAGATGCTGCAGAATCCAACAAAGAGCATCGCGAGAGTGATGAGGCGGAGCATCCAAGCGCGGCTTGAATCGCGGCTTTCAAGTTCGCTCAAAGTCTTTGCGCTGTCGTAAGGAGAGAGCACGTAGGTGGTTTCGGCCGAGCTGATTTTTCCGTTGCTTGCGTCTCCAGCCACGGTCAATTGATCGGGCACAGGGAAGGTGGTCCACACATCACGAGTGGTCGCAGTGTGGTCGATGGTGGTGGATTCAAGCCCCAGCATCACTGCCTCCGCGCTGAATTCAACGGTGTAGGCTCCCACCACGGCGGTTCCGTACTGTTGATCTTGAGTCTTGGTCTTCCAAACATCACGTTCTACTTGGTAGCACTGTTCACAGTTTCCGTCTTCGTCACACTCCATCACGGTCTTTTGGATGATACGAGCGTCTTCACTCACGTCTCCACATTGTTCTTCTTGGATGGTTTCGAGTTCCTGATTTTCTTCAAGGTAGTAGAGACAGCTTTCCTTGCCTTCCACGCAAGAGAAGGGTGCTGCCACTTCAGGAGCTCCAGTGAAAGACACGTAGCCGTCTGTTGCGGTAGAGCTTTCTACTGGGGTAGCACTTTGAAAGTCCTTGGCAGTGTGCTGGCTCTCTGCGTACCAAAGCACCACAGGTGATCCGAGCACAAGCCCAATACCCAAAAATACTCCAACAATCGCCCCGATGAGCGTTTGAGACTTTTTCATTCGAACTCCAGTGGCACCTGAAGTCATACGAATACCAGAGGATCCGGCTTGGCTGCTCACCGAAGAGGCGGCCTTGCTGAGGAGGTCTTTCAGATTGTCGGGCATAGGGCGTGGGTTAAACTGCGCCCATTCTAGCTCAAGTTAACCCTTTTACAAGTGGGGCTATCTTTTCTTGCTTACCTTTTTCTCTTCGATTTCGTGAGCTCTGTCAATGAAGAGCATGCCGTTCAAATGATCCACTTCATGCTGAATGATGCGCGCGTTGAAATGCTCAAGCAGCAGGCTTTGGTCCTGGCCTTTGATGTTCTTGAATTTCACGAGTAGGCGCGAGTGGCGCTCCACCTTTCCCCACACGCCGCGCAGGCTGAGGCAGCCCTCTTCTCCGTCTTCCATTTCGTCGGATGCGTCTACAATCTCTGGATTGATCATAGGAAAGACGATCTCATTTTTTTCGCCAGGGTTCAGGCGCACAATACACATGCGGAGGTTTTTGCCGCATTGGGGTGCCGCGATGCCCACGCCGTTTTCCACGAACATGGTTTTTGTCATTTCTTGAGCGAACTTTTTGATTTCGGGCGTCACTTTAGCCACCGGTTTCGAAACCGTGCGAAGTATCGTATTGTCCTTACCCGATTCTACTGGAATTGCCATAGCGGGGAGACTTTAGCAGATCAGTCTTTTCGTAGCAATTGCTCCATTTCTTTTCGACGTCTTTCACGTTGTTTAAGCTCCTCCAAACGGCTCAAGAGGCCTTGGGCGTCTGCGCCTGGGTACAAAAGCGCGAGCCTGACGAGCTTAGCGCGTGTGAGAACAAACTGCCTGGAGATAGCTTCTCGAATGCCTGGAGTGGCAACTCCTGCTTCTTTAAAAGCAGCTAAATTTTTTCGGGACAGAGCTTTTAGAATTTTTGTTGCACCTTCGGTAGGAGAGCTACGCATTTTCATTTTGACACATTAGACTTGTTTTCCGGTGAAGTAGATTCTCTAAGTGCCTGCCCGTAGGCGCGTTTAATGGCCAAAATAACAACCAGCAGAGCACGAGCGTAGCCACCCGGGTTTTTTAAAACTTTTTTGATGGTAGGGTGCTGGGTTTCTTTAGTGGCTTCCATTATGTTTTGAGCTAAAGTGGGGTGCTAAACTTCTCTAGGCCTAACCCACGCTCGTTTCAGCGGTATCTTCGTCACGGTCGAGGCCCAGTTCGGTGCGATGAGGAAGCCCTTGTCTGAGTATTTGTGCAACGAGCTCAGGATGATTACCGTTAATACCACCAAGTAAATGGGCGAGGCTTGCGTGAGGAGCAATAGGCTCTCCTGTAGGCGTCTCAAAACGGGCATCTGGACGGTGTGGCACCCTTCTATTATCCCAACCTGGCCTGGGTTCGGGTTCACCTCGGACGTCAGCAGGAGCTCGATTTTGCATAGAGTATATTAAGTTTTATATTTTAGACTGGCTTCTATAAATTCGTCAAGTTCACCATTGAGTACCTTGTCTACCTGGCTGGTTTCGAAGTTGGTGCGGTGGTCTTTAACCATTTGATAAGGCTGAAGCACGTAGGACCGGATTTGGTTTCCCCAGGAGTGCTGCACATGGTCTCCGCGGATTTCGGCGATGGTATCGAGTTGGTTTTGCTCCTGCAAGGCGAGGAGTTTGGTCTTTAGAGTTTTAAGGGCATTTTCGCGGTTTTGAACCTGGCTGCGCTCAGTTTGGCAGGCCACCGAAAGTCCGGTTGGGATGTGCGTCACGCGAGCAGCGGTGCTGGTCTTATTCACGTTTTGTCCACCGGCTCCACCGGCGCGGAAAAAGTCCCATTCAAGATCATCGTCTTTGATTTCAAGTTCCACTTCTTCAAGTTCGGGCACCACTTCTACCATGGCAAAGGAGGTTTCGCGGCTTTGCTTAGCGTTGAAAGGGGAAAGGCGAACCAGGCGATGCACCCCATGTTCGTGCTTAAGGTAGCCATAGGCGTAGGGGCCTTCCACACGGAACGAGGCGCTCTTGATGCCGGCTTCTTCAGCGGGGGAGAGGTCTAGTTGAGTGGTTTTCCAACCACGATTTTCGCAGTAGCGCAGATACATTCGCATCAGCATTTCCGCAAAGTCTTGTGCGTCCACCCCTCCCGTTCCCGCGTGGAAAGAAAGGATGGCATCTTTGGAGTCGTAGGGACCAGACAGGTACAATTCAATGTTCAATCGATTGTGGAGTTTCTCCACTTCGACTGTGTCTTTTTCGAGTTGGGCAGAGGTCTCTTTGTCTGAACTGTCCACCATTTCATTGAGCTCGAGGAGGCTCTGAACGTCGTGCTCCAGTTTTTCCCAACTTTCGATGGTTTCACGAATGAAACCAGCTTCTTTAGAAATGCGTTGAGCACGAGCTTGGTCATTCCAAAAGTCAGGGGCAGCCATGTCCTGCTCTAGTGAAGCGAGTTTGGATTTTTTTGCGGGCAGCCCCAGGTGCTCGAGGGATTTTTTGACCTCGTCCTGAAGCAGGGTCAGCCGATCTTTGATTTCTTGCATCACGAGGCCTAGAATACCCCGTGATATGTCTACCGCAAAGAAAATCCTCAGCAACACCGCGGTTCAAGTGTTTGGGCGCGCCATCATGGCGGTGCTCAGTGTGGCGATCCTCAAGATCATCGCACACTTCCTCAGTGTTGAGGGCTACGGAATGTACACAGCGGTTTATGAATTTTTGGCGTTCTTCGGAATTGCGGCGGATCTAGGGCTTTTCACCATTGCGGTGCGAGAAATGAGCAAAGGCGAAAAGGACAGGGTTTTCATTGCAAACAATATTCTCGGGATGCGTATGGCACTCGGAGCCATCATGATGGCTCTGGCTACGATTGCGGCCTTCCTTATTCCTGCGTACCAGGGAACCTACATTCCTATGGGAGTGGCAATTGCCTCCATGTCGGTGTTTTTGGCCATCCTGCACGGAACTGTTTCGAGCGTGCTTCAGGTGGAACTTAAAATGCAGCATTCCACATGGGGGCTGGTGGTGGGAAAGGTGATTTCGCTCGCGTGGATGGTGGCTGTGATTTTTTATTTTTTCAAAGGAGAACCCTCTCAGGCTGCCTTTAATCAACTGATGATTGCGGGCGTAATGGGAAATTTGGTTTCCTTTATTTACACGCTTTTCTTTGTGCTGCGAGTACAGAAAATCCGTCCACAGTTCACGCGTAGCTACTGGAAAGAGATCATTGTCACGGCGGCACCTTACGGCACGGCGCTCATTCTCAACATGGTGTACTTCCGCATCAGCAGCATCATGTTGCTCTTTATTAAAGGACCTACAGAGCTGGGGTTTCTTGGGCCCGCGATGCGCATACTTGAGATTCTCAACGTGATACCGGTTTACTTTATGAACAGCGTGCTTCCCGTTTTATCGCGGGCCGTTCGCGAAAAGAGCGACCGTGTGGAGCGCATTGTGCAGCTGGCGTTCAACTTCCTTTTCATGACCGCACTTCCCATGACGGTAGGGCTGTACTTGCTCGCATACCCCATCATCTTCCTCATCACACAGCCGGAGTTCTTGAGCCAGCTAGATAAAGGGATTTACGGGTCTGACTATGCGCTGCAAATTTTGGCGGTCGCGATGTTCTTCTCTTTCCTGAACAGCACCTTTAATTACTCGCTCATTTCGCTCGGCAAGCAAAACCACCTCCTCTGGATCAACGGAAGCGCTGCGGTGCTCAATATGTTAGTGAACTCGTATCTCATTCCACATTACGGTTTCCGCGGAGCCTGCGTCACGAGCGTGGGAGTAGAACTCTTCATTTTGATCCTTTCGTACAACGTGGCGAGGCGTCATATTAAGTATCGCTTCGATTTTCTCGCCCTGTTTAAGACGGCCGTTGCGGGCGTGCTGATGGGCGTAGCGGTGTACTACTTAAAAGACCCCACCTATAATTTGTGGGGCCTTCAGAATTTAAACGTTCTCTTGCTAGCGGGAATCGGCGCGGCTATTTATGCGGCGCTACTCTATCTACTTGGGGCCATCCCCGAGGAGTTTCGTAAGAAGGTAGGCGAGAAGCTGGCTTAAGGGTTAACCATCTTTACGACCACGAGCTTCTTTTCTGTGTCATCCCATACATATTTGTCCCACTCTGAGCTAGTGGTGTTGGACACTACCCATCCAGTAGCATCTGGCAGTGCAAGGAGTGGCTTTAACGGTCCAGCCTCGCTGGTGGTTTTGAATTTGAGAGGATAGCCTGCATCTGGTTTTCCGCTAGTGAATGCTGCCTGTATGGTTTGGTTGCTTCGCGTACGGAGCGTTCCTTGTCCTTCAAACTTACCTCCATCCCAGTACCCTTCGTAGCCTGTAAGCTTGCTGGCTGCGTCGAAGTTCGTGTAGCGTCCGTAACCTGTGTACGTGGCCAGCTCGGCGTCAGTTACGTTGTGGAATTCCACTCCGTTAGGGTTGGGGAGCGCTCTCTCGTCTGGTGTGAAGGCACGCGTTTCCCAGTCGTATTTATATGTTACAACAGTGAAGTCACTTGGATCGTCATCCGTCGTCCAGTTCCCGTCTGACAAAGTAGGGTCTCCGGTCAACGTTAGGGGCGCCTCGCCAGCCATTTGATAAATCGCATCTTCTTCTGTGGAATCCTTCCAGTCGGGAGAAATCTTTAAACTGAGACCGCTGGGCCATGTGATGGTAGCTGGCCCCACTGGTTTGAAATTGTCGTTTTCTTTAATGAACGTACCCTCTACCGTACCACCATCCTTGTACTTAACGGTACCTGTGTACTCTTTTCCGAGTGGCTTATCTACCGTGGTTCCTTCAAATACCAGTCCATGCCCGGTAATGACCCCGTCTTTGAGACGTTCACAAACACTCTGGAAGTGCTTGGCGTGATCTTGCACTTCATAAGGAAGGTACGGACTCGTGGGGCCGTCGGTGGCATTGCAATCACCACGTGCGGCACAAAGATCGAGCGTAGCTAGCGCGGTGGCTCGTTCGCAAGGCGTGTTGTTGATGTTAAAGAATCTTGGGGTAATTACTTGGTATTTAACAGGTGTATGAGTTTGTCCTGTCACGTTTCCGTCGGCGTCGGTTACGTCTTGCGTACGGTTTCCATCCACATTTGCTCCAAATACCGGTTTCCCTTCACGAGTGTACTCTGGGCCACACGCCTGTCCGTAGATAGCAGTAGGCTGATCTCCCACTAAACCTGTGTTGTAAACCTCGGTAACGGTTTTTTTATCGCCATCCAGACTCGTTCCACAGTTGAAGCTCGCATCTATGATCGCGTCCCGTTGAGTGGTGATTTCAAGGGGAAGCGCAGGTTGGGTGAAGTGTTTAGGCTCTTCTCCGCCACAACCGGCTTCTACGGCTGCGATTAATCCTAATCCGAGGAGTTCTTTTCTGCCCATAAGGCTGGGGTGTTTTTAAGGAGAAGCTAATATTAGCATATTAGACAGAATTGTCAAGCCGCTAGGGGATGGGCTTGTGAAGAGAGGTAATTTTTGATAAGATTCACCTGTTGAAAAAACTCGAGGGAAGAAGACTCGTTTAATAGTACATTGATGAATAAGCTCGATAAATTGTCTGAATGGCTTAGAGAAGCCGTGCAAGGGGGAAGCAAAGGTCCTCTGGTTTCGCAGTCTGAGCAAAAACAGCAGCAGGCGGCCCAGCCTCAGTCTTTTAAAAAGACTCGCGGGCCGGCGGTTCACCCCAAAACACTTCGTGCCATTCCTATTGGAGGGCTGGAGGAGGTGGGGAAGAACGCTATGATTTTTGAGTATGAGCACGACATTGTGGTGGTTGATATGGGATTTCAGTTTCCTGAAGATGAACTCTTTGGGGTGGATTACATCATTCCAGACATTCAATATCTGGTGCAGCGCAAGGACCGCATCCGCGGAATTTTGATCACGCACGGACACTTAGACCACATTGGAGGGCTCCCTTATGTGCTCCCTGAGCTGGGTTTTCCAACTGTCTACGGTTCTTCACTGTCGCTGGGGCTCGTGCAAAAGCAGCTGGAAGAGCACAAACTCCTCAAGCACACCAAATTTAAGGTGGTGGATAATAAATCGGTCTACCAGCTTGGACAAATGAAGGCAGAATTTTTCCGTGTGAACCACTCGATTCCTGATGCCATGGGTATTTATCTGCAGAGCCCTGCTGGAAACATTGTGCACACGGGAGACTTTAAGTTTGATTTCACTCCTGCTGACGGCATTGAGGCAGATATTCAGCGCCTCAATGAGATTGGAAAGCGTGGAGTGGACATTTTGTTTTCGGATAGCACCGGGGCGCTCAAGCCAGGGCACACCATTTCTGAGCGTATGATTGCGGAAAATTTGGAGCACGCCATAGCAAACGCCAAGGGGCGCATTGTGGTGGCTTCTTTCTCGTCCCTCATTGGGCGTATTCAACAGATTCTTCAGTTCGCCCAAAAGCACGGGCGAAAGGTGTTTCTCTCCGGAGGAAGTCTGGAGGCGAACTTTGAAATTGCGAAGAAGCTCGGGTTCTTGAAATTCAACAAAGAGCTCGTGCACACCATTAAAGAAGTAAACGGATACAACGATCGTGAGGTACTGATCTTGAGCACCGGAGGACAAGG
>CAZUWE010000004.1:74487-82865 GCA_964624175.1 uncultured Candidatus Peribacteria bacterium
CATGTGATTGAAATCAGCCACGGACGTGTGGAACAAACCAAGGAAGATATAAAAACGCGCTATGTGGTGGTGGATGGGCTTGGACGCGGAGACCTTGGATCACAGGTACTCAAAGAGCGTGAAACCATGGCGCAAAACGGGCTTGTCAGCGTGACTATTAAAATGGGTCGCGGAAAGATCATAGGAAGTCCTTTCATCATTCTACGTGGATTTTTGGCGGGGAAGGATCTTGAAAAGAATCTTAAAGAAATGGATCGTAAGGTTCGCGATAGCGTTGTTAAACTGCAAAAACGCAACAAGAAACCTTCTGTGCACGACTATGAAAACGTGATTCGCAGCGATCTTGCAGGTTTCATTGTGCAAAAGTTCAACAAACGCCCCCTGATCCTACCTGTTGTTGTGTTTATTTAGGATTGTGTAAAAGTCTGTGCAATTGTGCATAAGTGGTTCACAAGTGTTTTTAACGAAGTGCACAATGCGATGTGCAAAACGTGTGCTTTCTGCTTGTGAGTTTTGCTTTTTTGTTTTGGAGTTTGTCACTTTTTTGTATAAGTTTCCGCAGGTTTTAAACTTTTTTATGCACTTTTCCACGAGTTTTGCACAAAAAACTTTATTTACAGATTAAAGTTTTGCACAATCAAAAGTTGTGAACCTATGGACTGTGTCTAAAGTAGACAGAAAAATGTAGCTTTGTGCATTAAAAAGGGGGTCTTTGACAAGGGCTTACTATTAATAACTACTGTTTTATTTAATTTATTCATTAATTAGAAAATTGCTTATAGACATGCAAAAGGAAGTTTGATTGTATGTAAGCGATTTCCAAACATCTATGAAACTTTCTTGCTTACAAGCCGATCTTGCTCTGGCCCTCTCTCTTGTGAATAGAGCGGTTAGTCCAAACAACACATTACCTGTTCTTAATAATATTTTAGTGAAGGCAGAAGGAAAAAGACTTTTCCTGTGTGCGACCAACCTTGAAATTGCCATCAGTGCTTCCTTTGAAGCTGAGATTGCAAACGAAGGAGCCCTGACCGTTCCCGCAAAAGTGTTTAGCTCCTATGTGAGCCTGCTTGAAGAAATAAATGTGGACTTAGACGTTTTAAACGGAAACACCCTTGTGGTTAAAACGGCAGGTTCTGAAAGTAAAATGAAAGGAATTTCGAGTGAAGAATTTCCCCTCTTACCAAAACTCGATAATCCAACCGTGCTCGTGCTTCCGGTTGAAGAAATTAAACAAGCCATTGAGCAGGTGGTGTTTGCCTCCTCCACTAATATCTCTCGTCCGGTGCTCACTGGACTTTACTGGAAACTCACGGGGAATACTTTGAAACTGGTGGCAACGGACAGTTACCGTCTCGGAGAAAAGACTGTAGAGCTTCAAGATGCCAGCGAGAGTGATATGACCTTTATTGTTCCCGCAAAGACGGCCCAAGAACTATCAAAGATTTTAGAAAGTGCAAAAGAAAAGACCTTTGAAGTGCGGATTGGTAAGGGGCAAATTTTGTTTAAAGTGGGGGGAGTGGAGCTTATGAGTCGGCTTATCGAAGGAAATTTTCCTGATTACGAACGTATTCTTCCTAAGGAAATTAAAACTGAGCTCACTATTTCAAACGAAGCATTCACCTTGGCACTTAAAAAACTTAGCGTGATTGTTCGTGAAAATAACAACAATGTTAAGGTTCGTGCTCAAGAAGGAAAACTTCTCATTTTTAGTGATGAAACTCAAGTAGGACAGGGGGCTTGTGAAGTTCCAGCTGCTGGAATGAAAGGAGAAAACATCGAAACTGCGCTAAATGTTCAGTACCTTTTGGATGTACTCTCACACCTGAAGGGCGAAAATGTTCATTTTGGCTTGAACGATGGACTTTCGCCTGTTATGGTAACGCCGGCCCAATCGAGCGGGTATTTGCATATAATCATGCCGCTCAAAATTTAACAGGAGCCGCATTTTAGAGACTTGTGAAAGATTGTAGACATCTGATCAAGCTTTTCCCATCAGGCCAGAACCTGAAGGTGATTGAGCAATTTGATCAACAAGGTTATACGTCCATTTCTGGTGGTGGAAACTACTCCTCCAAAGCTTTCTTAATCGCTGATTTACTTCGTGAAATCAAGACCTTAAAGAAGGTTCTGTGGATTTGCAGTGACCAAGTGCATAAAGACAATATTGCGCGCGCGCTTTCCCTGTGGGGAGAAGCGCCTGTGTATGATTTCATGATTGAGGAAAACCAGGTGCGCGATCGAAAACTCGAACGAAGAAATAAAGTGAAGCTCATGGAGATGGTTTCTATGATTCTTCAAAAAGAAGTATCCAAGTTTTTCACCATTACCTACCACGATTTATTCAGACTCTACCCAAGTGCCAGTGATATTCAGGCGAATGTGCTCAAGGTGGCACAGCGCGATGAAATCGACAGCGTGTCTTTTTTTGAAAGACTGATCCAGCTTGGGTACGAGGTTTCCGATGACGCATACACCGAAAAAGGGCAGTACTTCCGCCAGGGAGACCTGCTCACCATTTGGCCTGTGAACAGCGAGTTTCCCATGCGCATGGAGTTGGCTTTTGACGAAGTCGAGAAAATCGCGATTTTTGATCAAGCGACTAAAGAAGATGTGAGTGAACTCAAGGAAGTGGAGATTTATCCAATCACGATCGGAGAAGGCGGCGTGGATCTGCTTAGCTATTTTGGGAAGGAAAGTTTGGTGCTCGACGATGAAGTGGAATTCCCTGACGAAGAAACCGAGCGCTTTGAAGCAGCGATGGCGAAGCGAAATCCTGAGTCACGGTACATGGAGTTCCGCTCCTTTATGGAGGAAACCCCATACCACCATCATTTGCACTATCTCTCGGTGCTCAAGTACTACAACACGCTGGATTTCATTGCGGATCTACGCGAAAAGATGAGCCAAGAATGGACCGTATTCTTGTTCACCAAGCATCCAGAACTTTTCCACAATTTGCTCGAAGAAAAAGGTGTTAGCTACCGTGATTACAGTAAAGGTGAATACCGTGGAGGAGCCGAAGTGGTGATTTTCCCGATCGGCCAGGACGATGTTTTCCCTGAAGCGTTCCAAAATCCAGCGCTCAAGCTCACGCTCATTACGGACCGAAACATTGGAAACTTTGTAGAAACGGAGAAGCGCGCGCCCGAGAGACAGAAGGTGTACATGGACTTTTTGACTGGACTCAAGACCAGCGACTTTGTGGTGCACTCTGACCACGGAATTGGACAGTTTCTTGGACTCGACAAACGCACCATCGACGAAGTGACACGTGAGTATTTGAAGATTGGATATGCGGAGAACGACAAACTTTTTGTGCCAATTGACCAAGCGGACAAGGTTTCTAAATTCATCGGTTCTGGTGATAAGCCCCCAAAACTCACACGGCTTGGTAGCGCTGAATGGAACACCATGCAAAATCGCGTTCGCAAGGAAACCGAGAAAATCGCGCAAGAACTTTTGGAGCTTTACGCGGAGCGCGAAAGTGCGAAGGGGTACGCCTTTCACGACGACTCTCAGCGCATGATTCAGTTTGAAAAGAACTTTGAGTACGAAGAAACACCCGGGCAAACGCGTGCTATTTTGGATGTTAAGCGAGACATGGAAGCGAAGAAGCCGATGGACCGTCTTGTGTGTGGAGACGTGGGATTTGGAAAGACGGAAGTAGCCATGCGCGCCGCCTTCAAAGCCATTGAGGAAGGTAAGCAAGTGGCGGTGCTGGCGCCCATCACCATTCTGGTGGACCAACACTACAAGAACTTTAAAAAGCGTATGGATGGGTTTGATGTGCGCATTGAAATGCTCAGCCGTTTCCGCAGCCCTGCCGAGCAAAAGAAAATTCTTCGCGAACTCGAACGCGGAGAGATCGATATCATCATTGGAACTCACCGCCTCTTGCAAGATGACATTAAATTTAAGGACCTTGGACTTGTGATCATCGACGAAGAGCAGCGCTTTGGGGTGAAGCAAAAAGAGGCGCTCAAGAACCTCCGAAAGGAAGTGCATATTCTCACGATGACCGCGACACCGATTCCAAGAACCCTCAATATTTCGCTCCATGGACTCCGCGATATTTCTACGATTACGACCCCGCCTCCCGGGCGTCTGCCCATTGTAACGGAGGTGCGACGCTTTTCGCTCGGACTCATTAAGGGAGTGGTAGAAAAAGAAATGGAACGAGGGGGACAAATCTACTTCCTCCATAATCGTGTGCAAACCATCGATGACATGGCCGCAAAACTCAAATCTTTGCTACCTAAGGCGCGCATTGTGGTGACTCACGGGAAGTTGAGGCCCGAGGACCTGGAGCAACGCATCTTGGCCTTTAAAAACGGTGAATATGACATTCTCGTCTCGTCAACGATCATTGAAAACGGAATCGACCTTCCAAACGCAAACACACTCATTGTGAACAACGCCGAGCGTTTTGGTCTCGCGCAGCTCTACCAACTTCGAGGGCGTGTGGGACGCGGACGCAAACAGGCCTACGCGTACTTTTTGTACCATATGAAACGCTTGCCCTTGGATGCGAAGAAGCGACTCCGCGCTATTGTGGAAGCGAACGAACTGGGAGCTGGATTCCAAATTGCGATGAAGGATCTGGAGATTCGTGGAGCGGGAGATATTTTGGGAGCGAACCAAAGCGGAGCCATTCAAGTGGTGGGAGTTTCTCACTTCATCCGCATGCTCAACCAAGCCGTGGAAGACCTCAAGAAGGGACGCAAGGTGACCGAAGAAAACTCGATTCCCGATGTGACCATTGAAATTCCGCTGCCCGCCTATGTGCCAGACGAGTACATCATTTCATCCAAGGAAAAGATTTCTGTGTACCAAAAACTCGCAAGTGCAGACACTATGGAATACCTCACCGAGCTCAAATCTCAGCTAACGGAGGACTACGGAAAAATGCCGGACGAAGTGGCAAATTTGTTCCGTGTGCTTGAAATCAAAATGCTCGCCAAGAAGGCTCGCGTCATCAATGTGAAGGCAGAAAACGTACATTCAACCGAAGACCGACAGATTATTTTGCACATGTCTTCGTTTGTAAAACCGGAAAACATTATGTCGCTGCTCGACCAAAATTCGAAGTGGATCATTTCGGGAACCAAGCTCAAAATCAAGTTCAAAGACCTTGGAGTGAGCTGGGTAGAGGAACTTAAAAAGAGCCTCGCAGCGCTTGGTAAGAAGATGAAAAATGCTCCGGGAAGCGAGGTGGAAAAAGAAGACTAGCCGTGAGAAACGGTGGCGATGCGGCTTTCGATCTGTGCCCTTTCATGGCGCAAATCAGCCACCTGATCTTCTGTGAGTCCGAGCGAATCCGCTCCTTTTAGTGCTTGGCGGATATCCTGCGCGACTTCTTTCATTTCGTCGTACTCAAAAGAGTGTTCCTCGTGAATAACTTCTTCTTTAGCGTGGCTGTAAGCCCCGACAGTTGGATGGTATACCGCCGCCTCAACACCATGAGCTTTTTCAGCCAGATGCGCACTATGGAGCACCCCATGATCCCACAGGTGAACGACTTTATGAGCCGCCCCTTCCAGACCAGTCACGATTTTTTCAGCGGTGAATCCATATTTAGCTAAGGATGGGTAAAGGGTTGACACTGCTTCAAAAGCGCCACCCATAAGCTCCAGGGCAGCCTTTCCACCAACCACGTACTTACCGAGCTTCAGTGCGTGCAAAACCTCTCCACCGATGGCGCCACCAGTAATCAGTTCGGTTACAATTTTATTAAGCATGAACACCTTTTCGTTGGATGTTGTGTTTTCGAAACCGTACTGCAGCATCTGCCACCCCATAGTCCATGTGTGTGGGTCTAAAAGTGACTTGCATGTAGAAAGGATTTTACTTACTGCACCTTCCGCGTGCGCAGTGGCTTCGCTTTTGTGTTCAGAGCTCACTAGGCCAGTTTTTTCTCCAACCCAGCTAACCGCACCCACCGCCATCTTGTCAAAACCGACCAGAGCATCCAAGGCCCCTTGTGCCATTCCTAGGTGTGAAGCCTCAACAAAGTTCAAATCTTGTGGGCCACGCCCCGTGTAAAATTGGTAGGCCTGCCCAACGTTATAGTAAGCATCAAGACCCTCAGAAATGGTTGTGGGCACCTTAACAGGTTTAGACGCATCCACTCGATCCCAGCGAACTTCGGCCATGATTTTATCCAAAATCTCAGCCATTTGTTCGTCCGTAAATTCGCTAGATTCCTTGCTTTCTGCAGCATGGTGAGGTGGCTCCTCGCGGTCTTTTGCAGTCAAGATTTTATATAAACCCTGCATCCCTTTCAGTTGATGCTCGACCAGTTTTAGCAGAGCGCTTTGTCTGGCCTGTTGGTCGGTCAGGCTTTTTGCCTTTGCGATTCCCTCTGTGAGGGCGTCGTCGAGCATTTTTGTGGCATCCTCTAAATGGGCACCACCGGTTATCGATGCATACATCACTTTTGCGTTCATGTAGGCGACCGAATTCTCCGGACGCTTCAACTCCACCAACTTTTCTTCGTTGAGCACCGCATTTGTTTCGAGCTTTTGTCGTGGCTTAATCCCAAGCATCTCTTCAATAGCATCCATATTTTCAGGAAGTTCTTGGGCCTCTGCAATCGGCCGGTCTGCACCCGTCATTCGGCCCACCGCGGCTGCGTAGCTGCGGTCATGGTCTTCTTGAATTTGTGACACGATTCCCAGGTCATGCTTAACCTCTTCCAACTTGGAAATCGCCAAGAAGCTGATAGACCTAAGTGCCTCGGCAGAGGCTTCATTTTCTGCCGCTTGCATCTTATCGAAGTGGTATTTAACGGTTCCCAGGACAGACTCGGGGCTGTTGTCATAGTTGCCCAGATCCCGTTTGTAAGAGTCTTTAAGCTCAGCGTATTTGGGGTCACGCATGAAATCACGGATGCTTCGTTCAAGGGTAGCGATCTGCAACTTTTGTTCTCGAGGGATGTCTTCTTTGTTAACATTCACACGGCGTTCAGCCGCAGACATCGACTCAGTAACCTCCATGCGTGGTTTTTCAGGAGATGCCATTTAAGTTATTTAAAATTGTATCGGGTTTTTCTTCAGCACGACTCGATGCCTCCCACTCCTTAAGCAGGCGAGGTTTTACTTTTTGTAGTTCTTCAATGTAGGCCTGGTTGATTTCGATAGTCTTGTTTAATAGCCGTGTTTGTTCGGCTTCCCGTGCAGCCCTTTCGTCTTCCAGAATAGAGCCTACTTTATTGAGGCCATCCTGGTTTAGAGTTTCCAGCTTTTCAAGCCAGAACATTTGCTCAGTTTTTTTCTCCAGCAAGGCTGGGGAGTTTTTGATCAGCATGGCGACTTCTTGTTTAAGCCAATTCTTCATAGCGGTCTACGAGGTAAGAAAGATCGAGTCCATCCAAGTAACTGAGATATTCAGCTTTGAGCGTGGTGTTCACCCCACGGAGCATTGCTATCATTTTTACTAGCCCCATATCTTCAGGGCTGGATACACCGTTTCTGCGTGCCAACTCAGCCAAACCTTCAGGCGAGTACTTTGTTTGTATCCCAAGCTTTTTTGCAAAAGCCTCATCTGTAAGTTTACGTTCGACGCCATCCATCATTCGAATGTAGCGAGGGAGGAGCGTCTCCAAACCAATCAGAGCATTGGGAATGTCCTCACGCGCACTTTGGAATTCTGTTTTTATGTGTCGTTTGAAAACGTTCCCAGCAAAGAAGTCAGTAGAGCCTTGCGGAAACCGTGCGTCGACTTTGGCGATCAATTGTTGGTAGTGTTCCGACTGGACCTCTGTGGAAAGTAGAGCAGCATCGAATCGAACATCCGGTTTTCTCAGCGCTTCCGCACTGCTTTTGGGGGATTCCCCTTGTCGGTCTCCGCTCATGTGTGAAGTTAAATCTTAGAATTATAGCACAAAAGCTGTTAAAGCGGAAGGCCCTTGTTGATAAGTGGGTTTAAAGATATACTCTCTTAGCTCTTTGAAAATGTGGGGATGTACAGGCTTTGACAGAAAGATTTTGAAGTCCATTGCTTGCTTTCAGGTGGTTGTCTGGTCCCACCTCAACCCGTCCAGACAAATTAAGTGATAAAACCACTGCTCAAAAAATTGCAGAAGATGCTATGCGTCTTCGCCAGCCTGCGTTCGCGCTCGCTGCCTAGTGCAATTCGCACCGCCATTTAGCGCGGTGCCGTCTACTCACTGAGGCCCTGTGGGTGAAATAGGCGAAATACTCGGGGTGTAGGGAAACTGCCGCTTGTGTTCCGACGGCGTACCGAAACTAAGAAGACACGACCCAGTTGCTTTTGTCCGCTTTTTATAACTAGGCCGTAGACAAAGTGGACTATGACTGTAGAAGGTAGTGCACTTCCTTTTTGGACGCGGGTTCGATTCCCGCCATCTCCACCAG
>CAZUWE010000005.1:0-70652 GCA_964624175.1 uncultured Candidatus Peribacteria bacterium
CCGAGCCCGCGTTTAAGATTGGGAACTTCACAGTGACCAATGCGATGACCGCAACTTTTGTGACTACTTTAGTCATCATTGCGTTTGCGCTTCTTGTACGACGCAAGGCAGGTGTGGTGCCTAGCCGCTTACAAGTGGCGTTTGAAGAAATTTTCATGATGTATTTGAATCAGCTCGAAGAAGCGGTGGGTGAAAAACGAGCTCGTATGATTGCACCTCTGATTGTAACTTTGTTCCTATTTGTGATTGTTGCCAACAATTTTATTTTGATCCCAGTATTGGGAAGTTTTGTGACTGAACACGGACATTTCTTCCGTACACCAACCACCGACTACAGTTTAACGATTGCGCTCGCGCTGGTGACCATGGGGTCGGCCCACTTGATTGCTTTCTTTGCAGCCCCCCTCAATCACATTGGAAACTACATTCGTGTTAAACCACTCTGGCAAATCGTCACAGGCAAAAAACCGGTGAGTGAACTTTTCAATGCATTCATTGAAATCTTCCTGGGAGTACTCGAAATATTGGGAGATATTATTAAAGTCATTTCTCTTGGAACTCGTCTCTTCGGAAACTTGCTCGCTGGGGAAGTGGTGATCATTGTGATTTCTGGACTTATGTTTGCGACTCAATTTGTGGTGCCCATTCCTTTCATTGTTATGGCGACGTTCGCCGGACTCATCCAGGCCTTTGTGTTTGGACTGCTTTCGACGATCTTCATATCAAACAATCTGATTCACGCTACGGCGCATCACGATTAAAACAAAAACTTTCTTTTATTCATCCTTTTAATCCCTTAACCCAATTTGTATGGATGCAGAAATGATGAAAATGCTCGCTGCCGCTCTCGCAGTTGCAGTAGGAGTAGTAGCTCCGGCCCTCGGAGAAGCCCACATCGCCGCTAAGACGATGGAAGCAGTTAGCCGTAACCCAGAAATGGGAGGAAAGATGTTCACGAACATGCTTATCAGCATGGCCTTCGTAGAATCTCTCGGAGTTTACTGTTTCTTGGTATCTTTGATCATCATGTTCGTACTTTAATTCAATTTTTAACAGCCCCCTCTTATGGAAGGATTAGCTACACTCGGAATCGATCCATTGAGCATACTTTTGTATCTGCTCAACACGGGGCTGCTTCTTGTTGTCTTAATTTACGTTCTTTATAAACCGATTCTCCGCTACCTCGATGAACGAAGAGACCAAATCAGGCGCTCTGTTCATGAGGCACAAATTTTAAAGGAGGAGCTCGATAAAAAGTCTGCCGAAGCACAGGAGGCTTCAAAAAAAGCAGAGGAAACGCTCAAGCGCGAAATGGAAAATCTTCGTAAGTTTACGGAGGAAAAACGCGCTGAGCTCACCGCTGAAATGGAAGCCGCTCGCACTGAGATGCTTTCAAAGGCAGACGCTGATATCACTCGCCGAAAGGAGGAGCTCCTCAAGGATGCTGAAAAGGCAACCGTGGACCTCATCAAGAAAATTGTGCTTCACATTGTTCAGAACAAAGTTCCTGAAGAAGTGGTGGAAGCCAGCATCAAAGATGCTTGGAAGCAATTTAAATAATTCTTTACATGTTTAAAGATTTTCTCAGCGCACTCACACTCGAAATTCTCAAATCCTTTAAAAAGGAGGGCGGATTCACGGGGCCCAAAGTCTACAAAGATTATTTGGATAAAGTGGGTGAAGAAGATTTGCTCAGTGATCTTCGTCTCGTGTTCCAAGTTATAAATGGAACCGAGATCTCTTCACTGAAGTTGAACGAAAGCGAGTTTTTCAAAACGACGCTTCGGTTCTTTGCTGAGAACTTTGCTTCTAAACTCGATGCTCTTGGCAGCAGTTTCTATCTGCTGTCCTATGAAGAACGCAAGAAAAAGGCAGAGCAGCTCATTGATAGTGATTCCCACACCGCAGCCGCCCTTCGCGACTTGCTGGTGACCAATTCGTATCAAGAAATCACAGAGGCACTTGAACAGCTCTCGAAAGCTGTCGCCGATGGTGCTACTATAGTGGTTCAGACTCCTCGAGACATCGACGCTGAGCTCAAAAAGGAAATGCGTGAGAAATTCGCGCAAGACTTTCCTCTCAGTTTTCCCGTGTTTCAAATCAATCGCCAGCTCATTGGCGGATTTAGAGTCTTCATCAATGGACAGTCTCATGACCTCTCTTGGTTCTCTCAAGTTCAAAAACTCACTTCTCTAAAATCTTAATCATTTATGGCTAAAGAAACTTTACATCAATTTCTGGCCCAAATTGAGACCGCCCTCACGGCGTCCGAAGAAGCCAGCGAGTCAGGCGGAAATCATGGAGTTATTCAGTCTTACAAGGACGGAGTAATTTGGATCAAAGGACTTTCAAACCTCAAAATGAATGAGGTGGTGAAGATCGAAGGCGTGGAGGCAGAGGCGCTCGTGATGAATCTTGAAAAAGACAGCGCGTATGCTCTTGTACTCCAAGCTGACCGTGGAGTTCGTGAAGGGCTCTTTGTTCGCGCGACGGGGGAGTTCATGTCCCTTCCCGTGAGTGAAGACCTGCTCGGACGCGTAATCGATCCTCTTGGAACCGCACTCGATGGACAAAGCGACATTAAGGGTGGAAAGCGTATGCCTCACGAGGCAGCAGCTCCTTCCGTAATGGTGCGTAAGTCTGTGCACCAACCAGTACAAACTGGAATTGTGGCCATCGACGCTCTTATTCCAGTAGGACGTGGACAACGTGAACTTATCATCGGAGACCGCCAAACAGGAAAGACGACGATTGCAATCGACACCATCATCAATCAAAAAGGACAAAACATGGTTTGTATTTACGTGGCCGTTGGTCAACGTGAATCCAAGACCGCTCAAGTTATTGAGACCCTCAAGCGTCACGGCGCTATGGACTACACTATTGTGGTTTCCGCTCCTGCTGCATCCTCTGCGGTAATGCAATACCTAGCTCCTTACGCCGGATGTGCGGTTGGAGAATACTTTATGGGTAAGGGAAAAGATGTACTCGTTATTTACGATGATCTTTCTAAACATGCGGTGGCTTACCGCGAAATGTCTCTGCTCCTTCGCCGTCCTCCAGGACGTGAAGCGTACCCCGGAGACGTTTTCTATCTCCACAGCCGTCTGCTCGAACGTGCCGCTAAAATGAACGACGAAAATGGAGGAGGAAGTCTCACAGCTCTGCCAATCATTGAAACGCAAGCTGCCGACATTTCTGCCTACATTCCTACCAACGTGATTTCTATTACAGACGGGCAAATCTTCTTGGAACCACAACTCTTCAATAAGGGTATTCGCCCTGCGATCAACGTAGGTACCTCGGTGTCTCGTGTGGGAGGAGCGGCTCAAACCAAGCTCATCAAGAAGGTATCTGGATCCGTGAAGCTCGACCTTGCTCAGTACTACGAACTTGAAGCCTTCTCACAATTTGCGTCTGAGCTCGATGCCGCTACCAAGGCACAGCTCACTCGTGGAAAACGTGTGGTGGAAGCGCTCAAGCAAGGGCAAAATCAACCTCTCAAGCTCTGGCAAGAAGCCTTCGTGCTTTACAGCGCGACCAAGGGTTACCTCGATAAAGTAGAAGCGGAAGAAGTACAGCCTAAGATGAAAGCACTCTATGCACTCGTTGAATCTAGTCACGACGACCTTGTGAAAGAAATTGAAAGCAAGAAAGAACTCACGGCTGAAATTGAAAGCAGCCTCAAGTCCATCGTAGAAAAATTCTTTAACGCTAACTAATGTCCGGTTCACTTCTTGAAATTCGGAAACGGATCGGCAGTGTGAAAAACACTCGCAAGATCACGAAAGCCATGCAACTCGTGGCGGCCAGCAAGATGCGCCAATTCCAAAAGCGCGCGGTGACTGCTCGTCGTTATGTGTGGGATCTCATCGATCTTTTGGAAGAAAATATTTTGGTGCAAAGCGCCTACACGGAGCAGCGCGAAAAGGGCCAAGTGCTCTTTGTGCTCTACACCTCCGATAAGGGGCTCTGCGGACCACTCAACAACAAACTCATCAACGGACTCTTCCGCAGCGAACGCTGGAACAGTCTAAAAGAAAGCGAACGCATGCTCATCACTCTTGGTAAAAAAGGGTACGACTTCGCTCGCAACAATGCTGTCCATGTGGACAAGCACTTCATTGGAGTGCCTGAGAAAATGAACAATGTAGAAGCGCTCAAAATTGTGGACGATATCCTCTCATTCTGGCGCAGTGGGGAAGCTAAAGAGATCGTTCTCGTGGCTCCACACTACAAAAATTCCTTCACGTTCTATCCGGTTCTTAAGACCTTCCTGCCATTCTCTCCCGAGATGGTTGAGAGCAATATTGGAACCGAAGAAAACAAGCATCGACGTCACAAAAAACCGGATGACTTGATGATTTATGAACCTACAAAAGAATACGTAGTCAGCCGCCTTCATGAACAAGTGGTGTCTTCGCTCTTTGTGGAATCCTTCCTGGAACTTAAGGCCAGCGAGTATTCAAGCCGTATGATGGCCATGCAAAGTGCAACGGACGCCGCCGACAAGGTGACTGCCGAACTTTCTCTTCAATACAACAAAGCTCGTCAGCAAGCGATCACGCAAGAAATTGCCGAACTCGTGGGTGCCAGCGCAGCTATCTCTAACTAATCAAATCCCTAATTCTTTCCCCTATGTCAGAAAAAAGTACATCCCCAGTTGGTAAGATCGTCCGCATCATCGGAGTGGTGGTGGACGCATACTTTGCGGACCACGTGCCCACTCAATTCTCTGCACTTCACACCGAGGGTCCCAATGGACGCGTGGTGCTTGAAGTACTCGCACACCTTGGAAACGGAGTGGTGCGAACAGTAGCCATGACAACCACCGATGGACTTTCCGTTGGACAGGAAGTTAAGGACACCGAAAAAGAAATCCAAACACCGGTGGGGAAAGCCGTGCTTGGACGTGTGCTCAACGTTACGGGGGATGTGATCGATGGAGGAGCTGCTTTGCCTGCCAATACGGAATACCGTGGAATTCACGCAGAAGCTCCTACGCTCATTGAACAAAATCCAACCGTAGAAATTTTCGAAACGGGAATCAAAGTGGTGGATCTGCTTTGTCCTTTTATTAAGGGAGGAAAGGTAGCGCTGTTCGGAGGAGCCGGAGTGGGAAAGACCGTGATCATGCAAGAACTCATTCACAACGTGGCGATGGCGCACGGAGGATACTCAGTGTTTGCCGGAGTAGGAGAACGCAGCCGTGAAGGAAATGACCTCATTGGAGAAATGAAGGAGTCTGGGGTTATCGACAAGCTCGCCATGGTGTTCGGACAAATGAACGAACCTCCCGGAGCTCGTATGCGTGTGGCTTTGACGGGACTTACCATCGCTGAAAAATTCCGTGATGACGGACTCGACATTCTGATGTTCGTGGACAACATTTTCCGCTTCACCCAAGCTGGAGCCGAAGTGTCTGCGCTCCTCGGGCGTCTGCCTTCTGCCGTGGGTTACCAACCAACCCTCGCAACCGATATGGCAGCTCTGCAAGAACGTATTACCTCTACCAAAAAGGGTTCTATTACCTCTGTACAGGCGGTGTACGTGCCTGCGGATGACCTTACCGATCCTGCTCCTGCTACGGCCTTCGCCCACCTCGATGCGACCATCGTACTTTCTCGTAAACAAGCGTCTATGGGACTCTTCCCAGCCGTGGATCCTCTCGACTCTGCATCGACTGCTCTCAAGGCGGACATTGTGGGAGAAGAACACTACGCGGTTGCCACTCAAGTTCGACAAATCCTTCAACGTTACAAGGAACTTCAAGACGTGATCGCCATCCTGGGTATGGACGAACTTTCTGAAGACGACAAAAAGGCGGTGTACCGTGCTCGTAAGATTCAAAAGTTCCTTTCACAAAACTTCTACGTGGCTGAACAATTCACCAGCATGCCTGGTCAATATTATAAGGTGGCTGACACCGTTCGTGCGTTCAAGGAAATTCTCGAAGGTAAGTACGACCACATCGACGAACAACACTTCTACATGGCTCCTTCAATCGAAGCCGTACTCGAAAAGCACGAAGCATCTAAGAAATAATTCACATGAAAAAACCTCTCATCGCTCTCGGACTCACGCTCTTAACTGCCTGCAACTCTGCGCCTATTGATGGACTTGGCGAGGTGGAGGGACGCGTTACCTTTATGGATGCTGACTCTGTGACTTTCTGTGCTGGACTCGAGATGGAAGTCATGGATGCAGACTGCCCCAATGACTATGCATTTGGTGAAGATACTATTGTGAAGTTCTACCAAAACGGTGAACTCGTTATGCTCCCTCCAGAAGCGGCAGCGGAGCAAATCATGTCTTCTTCAAACAGCGATGACTACCTTTTCACTTTTGTACTCACCGACGATACAGTGCTTGAGATGACTCAAGTTGAGCCCGTTTCAAACGCTAAGGTTATGGCACCTCAACCTTTCTACATCACCGAGGTGACCGTTGTGGACAGCGAACAAATGATCACCGCAGATCCTGTAATTTGGCTTTCATCACCAGATGGATGCACTACACCTGGAACGACAGGTGAGCATGATCTGCCTGAATGCAATCCAAATGGATTCCTGATCGTGAATGAAAGCAGCGAGGATGAGATGTTCTATGTGATTCCAAAAGACACTCCTGTGTATGCGGAGAACTTACTTCCACTCCTCGGCATGACAAATGCTGAAGTAGGGGATGGGGCTGAGGCTGAGGCCATCAGCTTTGAGGATCTCTTGGCAGCCTTTGAGAATAATCCTGAATTCTTCGCAGGAACTCCTTTCGAACTTGAATACGGAACGGGCATGGTAGACGGTCAAGAACGTTCAGACATGATCTTAGCTATTAAAGAAATTTACATTCCATGAGCGAATTTCACCTAACAATTCGAACGCCTGATAAAGATGTTTTTGACGGCAAAGTGAGCAGCCTTAGCTTCAACACGGAAGCGGGTCGCGTGCAAATCTTGGCACATCACGCCAACTTCACCACCACGCTGCTGTTTTCTCCCATTAAAGTGGAGGACCCTGTGGACAATCGCGATCAAAATTTCTTAGCGCGTAACGGGATCTTTAGCTTTGATCACAAGAAGAACGAGGCGCTTTTGCTTTGTATGTACTGTGAAGAACAGAGCGAAGTGAGCTACCAGACAACGGAACAGTACCTCCAATTCTTGGCAGCAGAACTTGCTAAAGGCGACCTCAGCGACTTCCAAGTGCTCTTCTTAAAGGGAGAGAAACTAGCAGTAGAGAAACAGATGAAATTGGCGAAATAATTCTAGCTGAAATATCCGTCGTAGTCATTCACGCGAGGGTCTAGCATGAGGATTTTTTTGTCTTCCCAAGCATTGCCCAAAAAGTGGCTGAGCAGGGTGGTGTAGCGCAGACTGGCCTGTGGCAGTGAAAACTCTTTGTAAGGATCCTTGCAGCGCGCGGTGCGGGCTTTTTGAATAGGGTCGTCGGGACTGCTGAAGGGAATGCGGTGGATGGCAAGCAACTTGAGTTCGATGCCTTCTTCCATTAAAAAATTCATAAAACTTTCATTCCCCACGAAGAGGTTTTTACCATTGGTTTTGTTCGAAAGCTTGGCAATTTTTCCCATGCCGCCGCTCATGTTTTGTACGAGCAGTTTGAGATCCAGTTCCTTGCACACTTTGGCGAGTTTGTAGAAAAATTGCTCCGCGGTGGCCATAGAGTTGGCCACGAGCATGGCATTGCCACCGGCCTTGGGGAGCCAGCTTTTTAGCTCGTGTACCACGTCTTCAATATTCTGGCTATCGTTGGGACCACTGAGAGGTTTTTCAGGGTAGTAAAGGGGAAGGGGAAGCGCGTCTTTAGCGGCGAGGGTTTGAAGATCTGCAGGCAGCCCGAGCTCAATTTTGAGGAAGTTGAAATCGTCTTTAAGGTCGCCGTGACGCGTGAAAAGATGAAGATTTTTAATGTCTTTCCACACACGTTCCACAAAAATTTCGTGAGCATTTTTTGGGAATGCATGCACGATAGGTTGGCCTTCTTTGCTGAGCGTGAGCCACATGAGTGGCGCGTTCATTTGCAGGATTTTGGTGAGATACAAAAGGTAGCGGCTGAAGGTCTCGAGTGTAGATGTTTTTTTACATTCGTCATTTAGTGAAGCGACCACACTTTCAATCGACTCGGCAGAGCCTTTCACTTTGTTCCACTCAGCTGTGTTCCAGTGGTGTGCTTCTAAAATGAGTGCGTGGTGAGGGTCGCCAGGATTGCCGTGGTTCTGCAAAAACATGCCCACAAAACCAAACAAAATGGAGAGTTTGGAAGCGAGCGAATCGATGATGGTTTCTGAATCTGGATTTTCATTTTTGAGACGCACGATATCTTGGAGAAAACGGCTTTCGCCGAGTTTGATGTGCCAGGCTTCTTCGAGCGCTTCCACGAGCTGCTCAGTTTCTCCCACAATCACATTTTTAGGTAGCTTGAGCAGGGGATCTTTGCGGCTACGATCCTTTAAAAAGTAGTGGTGACTTACCGCCATAACCTTTTTTTCTTGGCTTGCGTTTTGAGCTTTCTTAAAAAACGACTCGGGCTCTCCACCTTCTTGGCAGCAGAGGTCGAACCAAACTTCTTTTTCTTCTTTTATGAAGCGAAGTTCAGATTTCTCACCGGTCTGTGTTTCTAGAAGCCAGAGCTGCATTTTTACAGCAATCATGGTTTCTGTTCCGTTGAGTTTAGCCTTAGCGAGAAAGGCTGCGAAACGATTTTCATCGAGGTAGGAATTGGGGTGTTTTAAAATGCCAAGGTCCTTGTGCGTGGGCAAGTGCTCGGGGCGGTTCACCACGAGCAAGGATTTTTCTTTTTGTGCGACTGAGTAGTTGAGCAAGTCTTTGTATGTGTGGCTGCGTTCCTCTAGCAAGAAAGGTGTCTTTAAATCCTTTGAAAGTGCTTCCAGATCTGCGTGCTCTTCGGAGTGTCCCGCTACGGCGACTTCTTCAGTTTGTTCAATGTTGTTTTTACTAGATTCATCGAGCAAAGGTAGGATGTGCTCGGCCCAACCCCACTCGCTTTTTTCAAGCAAAGGGCGGATGGATTCTTTCTGCTTTTTTGAGAGACTGCGCACGTGATCCGCGAGACGCAGGAAAAGATCGATGTTGGCGGTTACGTCGTTGAGGGCGCGGTGTGCGTTGGTCTGACTGATACCGAGTTTTTGGCAAAGCACCTCAAGGCTGTAGCTGGGCTCTTTGGCGATGAAAGCCTGCGCGAGTTGGCAGGTGTCGAGGAGTTGATTTGAGAGTCCGAAGCCTTTCTCGTTGAGGAAGCCTACATCGAAAGGGATGAAGTGTCCCATGATGGGTAGATCTCCCAGTTTTTCTAAAATGATTGCTTTCACTTCCTTGAGACTGGGAGCATCTTTAACCATGTCGTTGGTGATGCCCGTGAGGTGAGTTGTGAAGGCAGGGATGGAGATTGCTGGTTTCACGAGACTGGACCATTCGTCTTTGATGCCGGTGTAGTCAAAACGAACAATGGCCACTTCAATGATGTGGTCATCTTGGGCACTGAGCCCGGTGGTTTCGATATCCAGACATATAAACATGTCGGGATTCTAGCATCTTCTTTGAACGTATACACTTTTATGATACTTGCTATTTTTCAAAAATATATTATATTATCAAAATATGAGTACTCTTATTCGAGAGCTTAGCTTGAGAGATATGCCTTTCAGCGGACCGCTTCTGCCTGTGAATACCAGAATAAACAGGCAATTTCCACAGGGGTTTGGCCTTAGTGTCACTTTGCCTTCCAAGGCAACTCTTGAGCAGGGCCTTGATGAAGATCGTTTTAGTCACGAGCTGCTTAGTGTATTGAAGAAAATGGGTGTTGTGATACTTCAATTTTTGGATCAAGATCCATTCACTTTCTTCAGGGGCCAATCGGTATTTACCAGCCCCGACGTGTCGCTGCCTTATCATTACGACGTGAAATCTTTAGAAGGAGGGGGAGATAGGGACTACTTAGACCCAACAGTATGGGCCAGTGGTTATCAGTGGCTGTATCAAGAACCTACAGCGCTTGGACGACCGATTGACACTTTGTTTTCTCCCAGCTCTGAAGTTGCGGAGACTATGCGAGGACTTATGCATCCTGATGATGCACGACTTGACCCTGAAGCAAAAGCTTACCTTACAAAAGCCATCAAAAAAACCAAGCAGAGGATTATAAGAACAGCAGACTTGGATGGCTCCTTAATTATGAAGTGGAACGCCCACTTCATTTGTTTAAAGCGTGAATCTAGAGAGGAATGGGATCTGATTGAAGCCATTAATCAGGCTGTATTTTTTCATAATCCAAACCAGATTCGAGTTAGCTGGTCCGACCCACAATCGATGGCAAGCAGTGGGCAGGTTGTTCTTTGGGATGCGGGCAACTCCGACGAATCGTTCAGGCCTTTGGCACATGCACGAGATAACCGTGGTGTTAATTTGACCGAGGAAAACTCGACTGTTTTTTGTCCAACTTTTGCTACAGCTGATTCATAAGCTCAACTACAATCTTGCAAACCTCCCCTCGAGTGATGCTTTGGTTGCCACGGAAGGTACCGTCTTCGTATCCGCTGATAAGTCCGGAAGACTTGGCATAAGCGGTGTATTTGGCGAACCAATCCGCAACGGTGTCCACGTCACTAAAATTTGGAATCACAGAAGGGAACGCCACGAGTCCGCCAGCGGTGAGCACAATTTTAAGAGCTTCGGCGCGGGTTACTTCGTTATTGGGACGGAAGGTCTTATCGCTGTAGCCCGTGACGATTTCTTGTTCCGCGGCCGCCAGCACGTAGTCAAAGTACCATTCACTTTGGGCGAGGTCTGAGAAAGGATTCTCGCCGTTGTTGTCGTCGCCGTGATCAAAAGCAAGGAGCGCAATTTTAACAATTTGAGCTCGTGTAAGCTTATCGTCCGGCCCAAAACGGCCGTCACCATAACCACTCACTACGTTGTCGTAGTACAGCTCATTGATATAGTCCTTAGCCCAGTGAGTTTCAATGTCGGTGAGAGGAATTTTTGCGTCGCTGCTGCTGAGCACATACACTTTAACGCCTGCACTTAAGTTCCCAGCCTTGTCCTGTAGAGAGATGCTGAAGCTTTCTTGTAGACCTCCCGTTAGGCTTACTTCTACGGCAAAATCTCCGCCGCTATCCACGTTTTCACCGCTGTCTTCACCGTTCACCAGAACCGAGGCGCCCGCTTCGCCGGTGCCTTCAATGGTGTAGCTGAACTCGGACGTTTCTACTTCGGTGTCTTCAATGTCAGGGGCCGCGGGCGCGGTGCGGTCTTCACCGGTGCTGGCTTCGTACTCCTGCGCTGCTTTTCCCCCCTCGATAATTTCTACTGTCACTACGTCACTGGGTTGCGAGCCTGGCACTGTCACCATTACGGAAAAGTTGTTTTCGCTCTCTTGAACCAAACCCACCATCACAGAAAAATGTCCTTCTTCGTCAGCGGTCACAGAGCCGATGTCATAAGGGCCACCGGTCACTTGCACCAAGGCGCCCGGCTCGGTAGTTCCTGTGATAAAAGTTTTGTCTGCGTCCACCGGGGAGAGTGGGTCGTCCACTTGAGGAATGGGGCTATCCTCCGCCAGAGCTAAAACCACCGGAAGTGAACTACTCACGGCAAGCAGAAGAAAGGCAAATAAGAACTGTTTCATATGGCGTGAATGGGAGGCTTGCCCATTCTATAGCATCGCTACGAATTCGTCGAACAGATATGAAGTGTCCGTGGGTCCTGGAGTTGCCTCTGGATGAAATTGAACAGAGAAGAAAGGCAATTTCTTGTGGCGAATACCTTCTACACAGTCATCATTAGCATTCAGGAAAGACACTTCCCAGTCTTTGGGGAGCTTCTTGGGATCTACAGCAAATCCGTGGTTCTGAGAGGTGATGTAGCAGCGATCGGTTGCTGTATCGATGCAAGGCTGGTTTTGTCCACGGTGTCCATACTTCAGTTTGTAGGTCTTCGCACCGGCTGCAATTCCCATGATTTGAGTTCCCAGACAAATTCCGAAGGTTGGGATTTCGCGCTCGAAACACTCTTTCATGATGTCAACGGTTTCCGTCATGTTGGCAGGGTCACCAGGGCCATTCGAGAAAAACACCCCATCAAATTTTATTTTGTGCGCTTCTTCGTAGCGGAAGGGGTTGCTGTTCCAAGGAAAGCGAGTCACCTTGAGCCCGCGGTTTAAGAAGCTGCGCAAAGTGTTATTCTTCACTCCGCAGTCGATCACAGCAATGTGTTTGCGGCCTTTTCCATATTCACGAATTTCGGTTGGGCTAACTTTGGCTACCAAGTTTTCTTTATTGGGATCGTAGAATTCTTTGCTGGGTTTCTCATCAGCTGGGTGGATTTTTCCAGGTTGAGATCCGTTCTCGCGGATGTATTGAGTGAGCGCGCGGGTGTCTATACCCGTGATTCCTGGGACGTCGTACTCACGCATCCAGTCTGAGAGGCTCTTGGCTGCTTTCCAGTGAGAATAGACCTCGCTGTAGTCACTCACAATGAGTCCCTTGATGTGCATGCGGTTGCTTTCAAAAAACTTGCTGATCTTTTCGTCATCCAGTTCTTCGGCAGGCACGCCGTAATTTCCCACGAGAGGAAAGGTGATCACCAAGATTTGATCCTTAAAAGAAGGATCTGTGAGGCTCTCGGGGTAACCCACCATTCCAGTCGTGAACACCACTTCACCTTCACTTTCTTTGAAAGCTCCGAAGGCTTTACCAGTAATTTGAGTTCCGTCTTTAAGAGTGAGGGTGAGTTTTTGCATGGAGAATTTTCTGCAGTCTAGCGAAACTCATCGCCAAGCTCAAGTATGTCTTGTTTAATTAAAAAGTATAAACTTAAGCGCTTACTTTTTTATCTACTGTAGCTTCTATTTTTAGCCCAAGGTGCTGCCCTCAAATATGGCTCGGGATTAGTGCTGCAATAACGAGATAAGCTAGAGCTTTCAGGTTTTTTAGAATCACCTGTGATTAGCTCTAAATAAATATGATCAGCATCTTTATATTCCTCTGGAACTACAAGTGTGGATCCATATGTCTCACCTGGATTCCTGCTGTAGGGCCTTTGTGTAACTGCTTCATAAGCAGCGATTAAACCACAGTTGGTATCGTATTTATCTACATATTCACCTTTTCTCTTGACCGGTGATGCTAGACTCCACCCCTCAGCCTCCACGAGGCTAGCTATTTGCAAAGGAGTTGCTGCTCCTTTCCGGGTATGGAGTTCGTCGGGTGCTAGCAAGCGGACACTCTCCCATGTGGGGAGTACCCTAATCCATCCGCCTCCTTTTTTTTCTTTATTAACATGATCTAGGCTTTGAAAGGTATGAAGGTCACCCTTTAGATTAAAGGTAGATCTTATTGCGACCCCGCCTGCCGCGTCAGCTCCAACTAGTTCAACATTCGTTCCATTGCCAGGTATCCTTGCCGCAAGCCTTAGCAAGGCCCAATTATTAACTTTGAGTTGCTTAAGTATTTCTTCCCAGCTTATTGGATGAGGGTTTGCTCTTAGAGCCTCCTCAAATTGGTCTCTAGTTGTGTTTGTGCAGTGGAGGAGGTCTACGACTCCTCTTTCCTTATAGTCAGTCTCTAGCTTTCTTAAGCAACTGTTGTATTGGTCTGGAGTATTCATATATAAGTTGTTTATTGGGTAAATGCCCAGCAGCTTCCTTGTTAGGAAACCTCCGGGTTGGAGAGAAGGAGTCGAGCTCCTTTTACCCCATTTTTTTCACAGGTGGGGCACTTGTCCTGCTCGAATTGTAGAGGTCATTATTGCACGGAATACGTACATGTCAAGTACTCTTAAGCCACTCTTTCATAAAGGGAACGAATGAGGAGTGGATGAGAGTTCTTGAATAGAGTAGTTTATTTCTGTACTATCACAAAAACAGTCTATGAAGCACCTTCTACACTCTAAAGACCTTTCGCGTGACGATCTGCTTAAGTTGCTGGATCGGGCGGAGGAATTTTTGCCGGCCGTAGAAAATCGTCAACGACTAAAATTGGCCGAAGGAAAAATCCTAGCAACTTTGTTTTATGAGCCCTCTACTCGTACCCGCTTTTCTTTTGAAACAGCGATGCTCAGGCTAGGTGGACTCGTGATTTCGAACGCGGATATGACGGGAACCTCTTCCGCAAAAAAAGGGGAAACTTTGTACGACACTGGAAAGATGGCATCAACTTTTGCAGATATCATTGCCATGCGACATCCTCAAGTGGGGAGTGTGGCTGAGCTCGCGACCGGAAGCATGGTGCCTGTGGTGAATGGGGGGGATGGGGCGGGGGATCACCCCACACAAGGGCTCCTCGATATTTTTACCATTCGAAAATGTTTGGGACGACTGGATCATTTCACCATCGCGATGGTGGGGGATTTAAAGAATAGTCGTGTGGTGCACTCACAGTGTGAGTATTTGATGCACTTTGAAGGGGTGAAATTTCTATTGGTTTCACCTGCGGCGCTTAAAATGCCTGCTGAGTTGGTAGCTCGATTGAAAGAAAAGTTTGAAGTGACTGAGATGGAGGATTTAGACGGCGCGATTACTGAATGTGATGTACTTTCAGATACTCGTATTCAGCAAGAACGTTTTGAATCCGAAGCGGAATTCCTTAAATACAATGGAGTGTATGTGCTCACGCCTGCCCTCATGGGTAAGGCAAAAAAAGATATGATGGTAATCGACCCTTTGCCACGGATCAATCATATTGATCCTGCTGTGGACAATGACGTTCGCGCTAAATATTTTGAGCAGGTAAAAAACGGAGTTGCGGTGCGTATGGCGATTTTGGCCACCTTACTCGGATTATGATTCTTATAAAGAATGTCACCGTTGTTAGCTCGCAAGGACGCGAGACGCGCGACGTTTCTTTTGAGGGCGGCGATGAAGTGATCGATGGGACTGGGAAGTTTTTGCTACCGGGCGCGATCGATGCACACGTCCATTTTCGTGACCCTGGCGCGCCCGATAAAGAAGACTTTGAAAGTGGTACGCGTGCGGCGCTGGCGGGGGGAGTGACCATGGTGCTGGACATGCCAAACACAAATCCGGCCACCATCACGGTGGAGGCACTAGAAGCAAAGCACGCCATTGCTCGTGCCAAAAGCCAAACGCACTATGGGCTCTTTTTTGGAGCCACTCGCGATAACTTGGAGGAGTTTCGTCGCGCCGAAAACATCGTGGGAGTGAAAATTTATATGGGGTCTTCGACTGGAAACTTGCTGCTCGATGACCCGCTCATGTGGGAGGAATTTTTCCGAGTTGCGAAAGAAAAAAACTTGCCCGTGGTGGTGCATGCTGAAACGGAGGCGATGATTCGAGAGGGGAAGCGGGACTGCGAATGTGCTCGCATGGCCACCGAGGCGGCGATTGCTTTGCGAGAAAAAGTGGGGAATCGACTCCATATTGCGCATGTGTCTTGTAAGGAAGAGCTAGCGTTGATTCGGGCACACAAAGTGCCGGAGCTCACGTGCGAGGTGACGCCGCATCACCTTATATTTACAGAAGAAGACCGCAAGGGCGCTTTTTTGAAGATGAATCCACCCCTGCGGAGTTCAGCAGACCGAGAAGCACTGTGGGAGGGGCTGCGCGACGGAACGATCGACTGTGTTGCTACCGATCATGCCCCTCACACTATTGAAGAAAAACAGAAACCCATGGAGGAGGCACCTGCCGGAGTGCCGGGTGTGGAGTTCATGCTGCCCCTCATGCTCACCGCAGTGAATGAAGGTAAGATCAGCTTAGAAAGACTGGTGCAGGTGACTAGTGAAAATCCTGCTCGTGTCTTTGGCCTCCATCAAACAGGTCATGTGCTCGTGGACTTGAACCTAGAAAAGACGCTCTCCCAGGAAGATATTCGGTCTAAGTGCGGATGGTCACCCTACTTAGGACATAAAATCAAGGGATTTCCTCTTAAAACTTGGCTATAGCATAATCAATTTTCCGCTTCATCAAGCGCTTTTTAAAAGTACCCCAAAATATTGACTTATTGCTTTCCATAAGTAGAATAGGCCCTTATCTATTTATAGGTTCAACCCCCTTACCCCCTAACATATGAACCCTCTTAACTTTATTAAACGCAGCATGCGTGTGCTTGCTTTGAGCGCTGTTTTGCTCAATGCGGTGGCTATGCCTGTAGGTGCTGACGAGTTCGACACCGATCTCGACGGGATGCCTGATTTATGGGAAACTACCTACGGTCTTACTGTGGGAGTGGATGATTCTGCAGATGATCTTGATGGTGATGGTCTCATTAACGTGGATGAATACAGCTACGGTACCGACCCTAGCAATACCGATACCGATGGAGATACCCGCACCGATGGGGATGAGGTGTTTTATGGTACCGATCCTGCTGTGTATGAGGCTGCTGACCTCGACATTACCGATATCAGTCTTGACCCTGTAACTGGAGAAATCAGCTACACCGCAGTCAATGCAGGAAATTTGGATGTAGATTACACCATTGATATGGGCTACACCGCTGTATATGTGAATTACGGTGAATCGGATCAAACTGATAACTTTTATGACTGGAACACCGAAACGGGAAGTTCATGGGTGGGTACTTTCTTCACTGCCGGTGGGAGTGAAACCATCAATACTGGGCTCACACTAGCGTCTGGTGAACACAGCGTTATGGTATGTATTGATCGTGCTGCCATGCATGGTGAAATGGCTTCAGGAATGGACAACTGTGAAGTTGAAACTTTCTCAGTTGGATCTGACTTGGTGGTGACCGACATTACTTTTGTTGAAACTGAAACGACTGGCGTATTCCAGGTTTTGGTGGATATTGCAAATACTGCCGACATGGATGTGGATTCTTCTGCAGATGGGCATACCGAGTCCAGCTTGAATGGAGTTGCTATGCAAAACTATGCTTGGACTTTTCTCGACCCTGTATTCCTGGATTTTCTCTCGGCAAATGAAGGAACTTTTGACTTCGAATCCTTCGGAGCTTTGGTGACTTTGGAAGATGGTGATGAAGTTCAAGTGTGTGTAGACTCTACCGATGTTGTTGCCGAACTGAATGAAGAAAACAACTGTTTGACTGCTGTTTACGACAACGGACTCGATCCAGACCTCATTGTAGAGTCGGTGAGCTTTGACGACGAAGATGGAAGCGTGGACTTCGTGGTAAAGAACCAAGGAACCGGAAATGTGTCTAGCGATGCAGAACCTTACCTGAACTTCTACTTTGATTTCTTTAACTCAGATCTTTCTACTTCTTCTACTATCAACTACGCGATCAACGATTTTGGAACGGAATACCAAACCGCAGGTGGCTCTACTGCCATTACCACAGGTCCTGGATCAGAATTCCCTTCTTGTACCCTTTACGTGCTTGCAGTAGCCGACGGAACGGGTGAAGTGGAAGAGTCTGACGACCTCAACAACGAGTACCGAACTAGCTTCGATCTTTGTCCTGTATTCAGCGTTGAAGCTGGAGATGACATGGGTGTGGGGCTTGGATACATGTACAACCTTGCTGCATACACTCTCAATGCAGATACGCTTACTGAGGTAACTGTGGACTGGGGAGATGGGTCAGCCGTTGAAGAACCTACTCAATATCCTGATGGGGATCGAATTGACCTCATTGCGTACCACCTTTACGACCACCACGAAACTTTCACGGTGACCGTATGTGCGAATAATGGAGAAGAAGAACTGTGTGATACCACTCATGTTTCTGTTACTGGAGAAAGCAGTGGTGGAGGAGACACTATGCCTAGTGGAAGCGACAGCAGCTCTAGCGGATCAAGTGGATCTTCAGGTTCTTCTGACGATGAGGATGAAGATGTTGAACTCAGCGGAGAAGACGATGAGGACAATATCGTTGCAGATTGCAGTGCCATGGCCTTTGACGACGTTGAAATGGGTGACGACTTCTACGATGCGATTTGTGAACTGTGGGCAGCGGACATCATTCACGGTAAGACTGAAAACGTTTTCGATTCTGAAGATGTGATCCGCCGTGATGAAGCTGCTAAGATCTTCACTCGCTGGTACGGGTACGTAACCGAAGCGTATGGAGAAACTCCTGTCGTTGAAGAAAGCTCGTTCGTGGATGTGTCTGCAGAAGATGCACTCGCTTACTACGTTGAAATGGCTGCAGAAGAAAACATCATCGCATTCGATTCAGATACTTTTGAAAATGAAGATGGTGAACTCGTTGATGAGGCTTACTTCATGCCTCACGATGCACTCACTGCAGGTGAAATCGTAGAAGCGCTCGATCAAATTCTTGGTGAGGACAATGAAGCTGGAGAAGAACTTGCTGAGGCAGGTTACGAGGCAGCCGACACCATGACTCGTGGAAGCTTCGTTGACTTCCTGTTTAATCTCGCTCGATAAATCTTTGTAATAAAACAAATAAAAAGCCCTTATATAGACGTAAGGGCTTTTTATTTTGTATTTATTTATGAAGTTCTTCAGTTTATTTCTTGTCGTTTCTTTGGTTTTTGGAGCAGCCCAGCTGCCCAGCGAACCTGTGCAGACGCGTGCGGTTCCTCGCGAAGAGGAAGATAAGCCGGTGGCCTCCACTTTTGATGATTACAAGGCTTACTTCCATGACTTAGTGGCTGAAAAAGGGGCAGAATTGACTCTAGTGGACCTGGAAGCAGAGATGAACCAGAGCGAGATTGTTTTTGAATACTGCCACGCCCTGGCGCATGAAGTGGGACACGCCGCCTACGAGCACTACGGCTTTGAAGATGCCCTGATTTTTGAAGAAGATCTGTGTGGGGCAGGTTACCTGCACGGAGTGGTGGAGGACTACCTCGCTGACCAAACCGACATGCTCGCAGCGATGCGAACGGTCTGCGACCTAGACGATGGAGTGTGCCTCCATGGAGTAGGGCACGGACTTATGATTTACACGAATAATGCCATCCCAGCTGCCCTTGCGTACTGCGAAGAATTTGAAGAGTACTCTGCGCAAATCCACTGCTCAGAAGGCGTCTTTATGGAGAACTTTGGACTCGACTGGAATTTGCACGCACACCCTTACTTGAAGCTCGATGACCCTATGTATCCTTGTAGTGGGCAGGATGAAAAATATAAAAACACCTGTTACTTCTATGCGCCCCGTTTCTTCAACCGACTCAACGAAGGAGCGTATGAGCTGGCCATTGATTGGTGTTACTCGGCTGAGTCTGCATACGTGCAGGACTGCATGCGTGGCGTGGGGAGCACCATGATGAAGTACTCTATGGATGAAATTGAACGGATTGAAGAGGTGTGTGATGGAGCGGATGGCTACACAGATTTTTGCATCCGTGGAATGACCAGTTACTACATTGTGAACTATGCCTCTGCTGAAAAAGGCCACGATTTATGTGTCTTGCTTGAAGAGAAAAACCAAGAGGCATGTGAGGCAGAAGTGACCGCAAAAAGCCCGTTTTACCAAGATTAATACAAGTATTTGAGCGCGAGTATCACCGCATGCATTTGGTGCTGGGTGGTGTCTATTCGCAAGGTGGTTCCGCTGGTTTCATTGCGGATGCCGCCGATGGCCAGAGGGTCTGCAGTGTCGGTGGAAATAACCTGCCAAAGCGTGAGTTTATTTAGTCCTTCGTCCACCACAGCGGCCAGCTTGTCTTGAGCCTTTTTGTTTTCAGTGAGGCGCGCCAGCTCATAGGCGACTATCAAACCTTCATAGGCATAGCCCGTGTTTTTACTGCGGCCGAGCACGTCATGAGTGTCGACCATCCAGTAGGCCATGTCTATTGTCCAGTTGGCATAGTCTTTTTTGCTCCACTCAGACGTGTAGAGCTCATAAAAAGCCATGGAACCCCATTGGTAAAATCCCTTGGTCTCTGCGCTGTCAGGATCGTCTTCCAGTGCTTCCTCAACATAGTCTTCATACATGTTTTCTGCCGACTCTTCTAAGTCTTCGGCGAGCTCACTATGGCCTTGATACTTGGCTGCGCTCACCGTGGCAAGGAGGGCCTCTCCATCGAAGTAAGGTGAGGGGGCTTTGGTGCCTTCTCCAGTCTCGAAATCGTAACTGCTTGAGAACTGACCGTTTTCCTTGCGGAGGGAAAGTAGGAAACTTAAATACTCCTCTAGATCGGATTCGTAGCTAGGGTTGGATCCCTCGGTTCTTAGGTAATCCACAAGAGTCAGAACCACCAATGCCATGGTTCCTGTGGAGCCTTCACTGTCACCAGGGTAGACAATGTAACGACCGTTTTCTCCAAGCACTGAATTGGTTTTGAAGTAATTGAGGCCTTTTTCAATGGCTTCCGCCACCTCGTCGGTTGGGTTATTTTGATAGATGGTGGCTAAGCCCCACAGTGCACCAGCCTGACGAACTTGATTGTCGTCTTCAGTCAAAGTTCCTGTGGAGAAGTCATATTCGTAGTCAAAATTGCCAGCTTCTTTTTGGTGGTTTAGTAAAAATTGAGTGCCTGCATTGAGGGAATCTTCTAGTTCTTGTGCGGTGAGCACAGGTGTATATGCTTCTTCATGAACCGTAGGCCCACAAGACGTTAGCAAAAGGCAGAGGAGGAAAATTTTTTTAAACATGAGGGGTGGAAATGGGGTCATTATAAAGACAGCTCTTGTGTTTTTAAAGGGGGCATGGTTTTATGCAGAAGAACCTTAAAACATGGCTGACCTCTCAGTAGAATTCTGCGGCGTGAAGTTCAAGAACCCAATCGTTCTGGCTTCCGGCGTTTTGGGGGTGACCGCCGATAGCATGGCCCAGGTCGTGCGCAATGGCGCCGGAGGCGTGACCAGCAAGTCACTGTGGCCTTACGAGCATCAAGGTCATCCCAATCCAACCATCATCACGAGTGAGCACTGGATGCTCAATGCGGTGGGAATTCCTGATGCAGGACCTGAAAAAGCCCGTGAAGAAATTGCCCGTTACCGCGAGGTGTGTGATGCACCTTTTATTGCGAACATTGTAGGTGGAGTGATGGACGACTACGCTTCGATTGCTGCGGAAGTTGCGCTCATGCAGCCAGATATTGTGGAACTAAACATTTCCTGTCCAAACGTGGAAGACGAACTCGGGAAGCCCATGGCGTGCTCGGTTAGCAAATCGAGCGAGGTGACCAAATTGGTGCGTGCAAAACTCAACGAAAACGGGGCGAGCAAGGTGCCGCTGATTGTGAAACTGTCACCCAATGTGGAGAACATCGTTAGCATTGCAAAGAGTGTCCTGGATGCGGGTGCCGACGGAATCACCGCCATCAACTCGGTAGGACCTGGAATGGCGATCAATATTGAATTCGCTCAGCCCATTTTGGCAAATAAAGTGGGGGGGCTCACGGGGCCAGCCATTAAGCCGCTTGCAGTGAAGTATGTGTATGACATTTATAAGAATTGTAAAACGCCCATCATTGGGACCGGGGGAGTGAGCACAGGACGAGATGCGATTGAAATGATGATGGCGGGTGCGACGCTCGTGGGAGTGGGCAGCGCGGTGTGGCAGCGAGGCCAGGATGTGTTTGGGAAAATCGTAGAAGAAATGAATGAATGGTGCGATGCAAACGGAGTGAAAAAACTTTCAGACTTAATTGGAAAAGCCCATGCAAATAATTAATACATTGCCGGTGGCGATGACCGTGAAGGACATCATCACGGAAACCGAGCAGGTGAAAACCTTCGTGCTGGATGGCAGCGTGGGTGCAAAGCCTGGACAATTTGTGAACGTGTGGATTCCCCGTAAAGATGAAAAACCTTTTTCGGTGGCGATGGACAATGGCTTGGAACTGCACCTTTCAATCGCAGCCGTGGGACCTTTTTCGAACGCGATGCATGAACTGAAAGTGGGGGATAAAGTGGGAGTTCGTGGGCCCTTTGGAACGAGATTTAGCTGCAAAGAAGGAGAGCACTTGGCCTTCCTTGCCGGAGGGTATGGCGCCGCGCCGCTGTACTTTTTTGCACACGAGGCGGTTGCAAAAGGATGCACGGTTGAGTTCATTGTGGGAGCGCGGCGCGCGGACTTATTGCTCTTCACCGAGCGCATTTCTAAACTCAAAGGAGTGAACCTACATGTTGCCACGAACGACGGAAGTGCGGGTTACGCCGGTTTCAACACAGATGTTTTGAAGAAAATTCTCGACGAAGAAAAGATCGATCGTGTGTACACTGTGGGTCCTGAAATCATGATGATGAAAGGAATGCAAATGGCGGACGAAAAAGGCATTGAAGCGGAAATTTCCGTGGAGCGTTATATGAAGTGCGGATTTGGAGTCTGTGGAAATTGCTGCGTGGATGGGCTTGGAGTTCCTTCGTGCATGGAAGGGCCCGTGATGCCGCTTGAAAAAGTAAAACAGCTCCGCGACTTTGGAAAGTATCACCGTGATAAGCTCGGTAAAAAACAATATTACAATTTCTAAACAATGACTCGCTCACTTTCTGAAATACGGGCTGTGGTTAGAGACAACACTACTTCCTTGAATAAAAAAGCTCCGAGAGTACGTCCCTTAGATGATCCTAAACGAGTAGGATCCGTTAAAGCATTTTTCGGTTACTTCCGTGAAAAAGTGAATTATGTTTATCGGGGCTTGAACGAAGAAGAAATTGGGATCCATAGAAAAGCCATCATGGGCAATGAGCAGGGCGTTGGCTTGATCCGATCAGAGTAGTGGTTTCATCTAATACCTTAAGTAACTTTTAACATGGAAAACTATCCTCTCGGCATTGCTCAAGACCTGCTCGGAACGGGTGCGTTTAAAATCTCACTTGATCCACTTTTTACTTGGACCAGCGGAATTAAATCCCCTGTGTACTGCGACCTTCGTGCGCTTATTTCAAACGTAGCCGCACGCCGACTGATTATTGAAGCGTTTGCAACCATGTATCCAAGCGTGAAGGATGCTGATGTGATTGCTGGAACGGCAACCGCCGGCATTCCTTGGGCTGCGTGGCTGGCGGAGGCGCTTGGAAAACCCATGATCTACATTCGTAGCAAACCCAAAGAACATGGAACTCAAAAACGCATTGAAGGAGACCTCAAGCCTGGGCAAAAAGTAGTGCTCGTGGAAGATCACATCTCAACGGGTGGCAGCAGCATTTCTGCGCTGGAAGCGATTCGTGAGGAAGGGCAGTGCCAAGCGGATACCATTGTGGCCATCAATACCTATGAACTTCAAAAAGCGAAAGATCAATTTGCTGCAGCCAACGTGAACGTGTTCACTCTTACCAACTTCACAGTGATTTTGTCGGCTGCCAAGGATCAGGGGCTTATCGACGAAGCAAAGGAGGCCCTTTTGGCGGATTTCCGAACTGACCCAGCCGCTTGGGCAGGGAAGCATAATCTGTAATTTGACTAAAATACAGATAGGTGTTATAGTTTGCGCTCTTAACTGTACTTATGCCTCGTTTTGGGACAAAGGAATTATTGCTTGCAAGCGCTCTAGCAGTAACGGGTGCGGCAGAGGCTCAAGAACCAGCTTCTTCACCAAAGGACGGGATGTCTTTGCAAACCACACCTGTGAGTGAGTTGGAAGATATCCGTTTCATTGTTCGAAACGATACCCTTTCCTCCAAACCTACGCCCAAACATTTGGCAGATATAACTGAGCATGGATTTCATTACTATTTAGGTGACAGCATCTACTCTTCAGCAGGTCCCACATTCATTGTTTTCGATCGCGTTTATAAGTTCGATAACATGGTTGAAGGGACCATGGTAATGAGCCCCCTTCGTGAAGAGGACGGCGTTACCTGTTTAGCTGCTACTGAGTATGTAGATCAAATCAACAGGGGCGGTGAAATTTACTATGTTATCTCACCGGCAAATATTCAGACCGTACAGTGTCCTGAAGATGCGTTGTCTCCAAATAAAGGAGAAGCAACAGTATATCCTTTGGAACCATTGGGTTTAGATGAAGACGAGCTACCAAAAGAACAGAACTTCTTCAACGTTAATCCAGAAGTGGTGAAGTCTGCCAGGATTATCCTGCCCAATAAACTCGGTTTAAAAGAAAGTGACTTAGATCCAAAGTTGGACACGCCCAATAACCTCATTGTACGGAATGCGAAGGGAGTACATGTGTATGAAAAGTATGATTTGGTAGAATACGATGAATCCAATGGACGGATGGTGGTTGTCCGGGCGGGTGAGGAAAAAAGCAAGACCCAAGAGTGCAAAGTTTCTATTATATACACAGATACCTTTGTAAAAGACGGACAACGTTATTTTGTTTTTCCAGACGATTTTCGTACGGCCACACTCACCTGTGAACAAGCCGTTCATTCACCTGCCTCATTAGCTGAAGTACCTGAGGAAAGCCAAGAGGCGAAGCCCAAAAAAACTGAATTTAAACCTGAACTTTCTGCCGGCTTAATGGCTGGAGTGGACATGGAAGAAACCAGCACTGCGAACTTGGGTCAATCGGTTGCAGGACTTGGTTTTGTGGTTGCACAACCATTCAATAGTGTCCCTGTAGCGGCGGGAATTAGCGCAGAAGGCATTTTTTCTGAAGCTGGATCCGGTGTAGAAGGCGTGAATGGTGCTATTGGTTATAAAGGCAATCGACTCGCTGCATACTTAACGGTGGGCTCAAGTTTTGAACCGCGTAAACCGGGCTCCGCACTGGATGGGGCGCTATCAGTAGGAACCTTGGTTCAAGGCACAATTCTTCAAAAGGGTCCATGGAATGTGGACTGTGGAGTGACCGCTGAACTTCATCTATACGGTGGAGGTGCATTGCCACTCAATGTGGCTGCTTTATGTGGGGTGAGTCGTGAGTTTATAATAACTATGGAGCCTAAACCTCAAGACAATCCCGTACCTGTAGTTCCAGAAACTGTGCAGGCTCCTAAAGCCCCTTTGACCATTACTGTTAAGGATAAAGTTCCTTCTGAAGGGCCTCGCAAGGCTCCTAAGTGGAAAGGTGAGGCGCCAAGTGCAGACGCGAGGTTCTATGACAGTCGCACAGCTTTAGAGCGGAACTTAATGGGATACAATAAGTTTGGGGTGAATATCCCTGCGGGAAGCTACTTACCTGCTTATAGGGCTTTTCTTACAATGGAGGAAAGTGGATACAACCTAACGGCAGATGACTTTATTAATGGTGCTTCAGCGGCGAGAGGGCTGGGGAATGTCACTGAAATGCAGCGAATTTTGGAAACTGGAATTGCAGTTTACCCAGATAATCAAAAGATTAAACAATGGCTCGACTCCTATTATCCAAACTACTCATGGCTTCAGCTAACCGTACCAGAAGACGCCTCTAAGCTAACAGTAGAGTTTTTAGGCGATAGTTTTGATCCTGCTGTACGAGCTGCACTAGCCTACTTAAATGAAAAGGTCTTAACTACACCAGGAAAGTATCAACTTTCACTGCCCAATGGCGAGTATGTGATTGGAGGTGAACATTTTATAATTCAAGAGAGTAAAACCGTGGTGATTAAGATTAAAGAGACTTCCGAGCGCTAAAAACTTGTGCTATAAGAAGCAGGATTAACCCCTTGCCATGCATTTCGCAGACCGATTGACCGCCGCTATGAAACAGAAGAATAGCGTTGTTTGTGTGGGACTCGACCCGCAAGCCGCTAAACTGCCAGCCTTTTTGTTGAAGCAAGCTCAAGAAGAGAATGGGACCACTTTGAAAGCCATGGCAGAGGCCTATCTGGAATTCAACAAAGGGATCATAGATGCCGTTAAGGACTTAGTGCCAGCCGTAAAGCCACAGCTTGCATTTTACGAAGAGCTGGGAAGCGACGGAATCTGGGCCTTTGAACAGACCTGCAAATATGCGCGCGAAGCTGGCCTCATTGTGATTGTGGACGGAAAGCGGAACGATATTGGGTCTACTGCGGAGGCGTATGCAAATGCCTTTTTAGGTGGAGTGACTGTATTTGGCGAGAAGAAGTATGCTGTGGAAGCGGACGCGCTCACAGTGAATGGATACCTGGGATTTGATGGAATCCGTCCTTTTATTAAAGCGTGTGAGGCAGAGGGGAAAGGAATCTTTGTACTTGTTCGGACCAGCAATCCTTCCAGCGGAGATTTGCAGGAACGAGTGACGGCCGAGGAACAAATGAGCATCGCGGAGCTTATGGGAAGCTTTGTGGAATCATGGGGAAGCGACTACGTGGGCGAGTGCGGCTATGGATTTGTAGGAGCGGTGGTGGGAGCTACGTATCCTGCAGAAGCAGCGAAACTGCGAAAAATCATGCCTAACTCAATCTTCCTCGTGCCTGGCTATGGTGCCCAGGGAGGCACTGCAGCAGACACCAAACCTTGCTTCGACGAAAATGGATTTGGAGCGCTCATTGTGAGCGCGCGCGGTATCATTTATGCGTTTGCCGATGGTACGGACAAGGAAGGAAAAAACTATGCAGAGGCAGCGCGGGCAGCCACTATTAAAATGAACGCAGAGCTCAATTCAGTTCGTTAAAGAGCTTCCGCCATTCGTCCATAGTGAGGTCTTCAGCACGGATATCGGGGTTGATTTCAAGCTTCACCAAAATGTCTCGAATTTCTCCTGTGGTGCGGCGGAGCGCGCTCGATAAATTGTTGGTCAGTTTTTTACGTTTCTGAGCAAAGCTAACGTGAAAAAGCCAGAAGAGTTTTTTGAGATCGCCTTTTATTTTGGGGTCACTGTGCACACGAATTTTAATCACCGCGGAGTCCACTTGCGGCGCTGGTCTAAAGGCGTGCCGTGGCACGATGCACACCAGCTCCGGCTCGCCAAAGAGATGTACTTGCAGGGAAAGTACCGAATGTTTTTCCTTCTTCGCGATCACTTTCTCCGCCACTTCTTTTTGCACCATCAGCACCAGCAAGCTTGGGGGATGGCCACCCTCAAACTGCTCCAGTAAAAAGTGGTTTAAAATAGGCGAGGTGATGTAGTAGGGAATGTTTGCAATGAGTTTATATGGTTCGTGTGGCGGCTCGTAACGGAGCGCATCCATGTGGAGCAACGTGAAGTTTTTGTAGGTGAGGTAGCCAGCTTTCAGTCCAGGGATCAGGTCGTCATCCAATTCCACGGCAATCACTTTGCCGGCTCGCTCAACCAGTTCATCCGTCAAAAAGCCACGTCCGGGCCCGATTTCTACCACGGTGTCGCTGGTGCTCAGCTCGCTCGCTTCCAGAATATTTTTAAGCACACCAGGGTCTTGGAGAAAATTTTGGCCGAGATGTTTTTTTGCTTTCACCAGGGAAGGGTTAGGTCTGGAAGTTTAACGAGTTTTCTTGGGTCGGTAAAGCCGCTCACAATCTGAATATCTTCTTTACTTAGGTCTAGAGCATCCGCTAGAAAGCGCTGCAGTTCCGCATTGGCCTCACCGTTCTCAGGTATGGCTTTCAGACGGATTTTAAGTGTGCCATCCGCCATGCGGCCGACTATTTCACTCTTCTTAGATCGAGGGATCACTTTAATGGCAAGATGCATCACACGTGAGTTGAATTGGGTTGGAATTTCTTCCACACTTCGATGATCAGCATACACGCAGCCGCAAGCCCTGCAATCCATATCCAGTCGCTTCGTGAAAGAGGGTAGGTTTTTAGCACTTCTTGAAAGAAAGGATTGTAAAGTGCAAGCATTTGCAGACCAAAGCTAAACACCACGCTAAGCAGCAAAAATTTGTTTTTGAACAAGCTTGTGAAGTAGTGCTTATCGGGGTAGCGGATGGCAAACACCAGCAAGAGTTCAAAAACCACGATGCTGGTGAAAACGATGGTTCTGGTGTGCTCTAGTGTGTACTCATTCAGGGCCACAAAGTAGAGGTAGAGTGAGGTTGCGGAAGAAAGGAATCCGGCCAGCAAACTAAATACGATGAGGTCTTTGAAGATACTTTGTTTGGGGTCACGAGGACGAAGGGTCATGATGTCTTTTTCGCCGCTATCCATTCCCAGCGCCAGAGCGGGGAAGGCGTCGGTGAGCAAATTCACCCACAGAATTTGAAGTGGTAAGAAGGGAATTGGCAGGTTGAGAAGGAAGGTAACGCAGACCAAAATAACTGCCGAGAAATTGGCACTTAAGAGGAAGCGTACGAACTTTTTAATGTTGCGATAGATGGTGCGTCCAATTTCCACGGTAGATACAATGGTCGCAAAGTTGTCGTCCATCAGCACCATATCGCTAGCTTCTTTTGAAACATCGGTGCCTGTGATTCCCATAGCCACCCCAATGTCGGCCCGCTTAAGGGCTGGGGCGTCATTCACGCCGTCACCGGTCATGGAAACAGTATGGCCACGCTTTTGTAATGCCTCTAGAATTTTCACTTTGTCTGAAGGGTTTACGCGGGCATAAATGCTCACTTGCTCTACTACGCTCGCGAGTTTTGAGACGCTCATTTTTTGAAGTTCAGCTCCGGTGAGTACCAGGTCGCCTTCGTTATAAAGCCCAATTTCTTTACCAATGGCCTTAGCAGTTAAGGCATGATCGCCGGTGATCATCACGGTCTTGATGTGGGCATTTTTACAGATTTGAATAGCTGCTTTTACCTCAGGACGGGGTGGGTCGATCATGGCGGCGAGCCCCAAGAAAACCAGCTCTTCTTCCATGGCTTTGACCGATTTTCGGTACGCAAATCCGAGCACGCGGTAAGCCTGCTTAGCGAGCTCTTCAGTCTTTTTTAGGATTTTCTTTTTCTGGTCAGCAGTGAGTTTCACAACTTTGCCCTCTAGTTGGATGTGGCTGCAAATTTCGAGGATGCCATCGGGCGACCCTTTGGTGTACAAGGTGCCTTTATTCAAAGTGGACATTCGTTTTCGATCTGAATCGAAGACGAGCTCTTCCTCGCGTGGGTACTGTTTGTCGAGTTTATCGAGGTTGATGCCTGCCTTACGTGCCAAGGTTAGCAAGGCGCCTTCGGTAGGGTCTCCGCTGATGGTCCACTTTTTCCCGTTTTGAAAGAGTGCGGCATTGTTGCAGAGTGCTGCGGTGCGGATGAGTAGTTCCATTTCATCGTCTTCAACGGGTACTTCCTCTTTGGGAGCATACCCAATTCCAGGAATCTCAATAGCGCGACCGTTCACCCAAATCACTTTCACGGTCATTTCATTTTGAGTGAGCGTGCCGGTTTTGTCTGTGCAAATGGTGCTTACACTCCCCAGCGTTTCGGCGGCGGCTAGTTTACGCACAATGGCGTTTTGCTTTGCGATGCGTTGGACACCCAGCGCGAGAGTTAAGGTAATAACAGCGGGTAGTCCTTCCGGTATGACGCTCACTGCCAAACTAATGCTCAGCAAAAACATTTCCAGTAGATCCCGACCCGTGAGTAGCGACAGCAAAAACATCGCAGCGGCGGTCGCAACCACAATCACCGCGAGCACTTTGCTCAATTGATTGAGCTGCTTTTGTAGGGGAGTGAGCTCATTTTGTTCCATCTGCACCATGGTGGCGATTTTTCCAAACTCAGTACCCATTCCAGTCTCTACTACCACGCCAAGTCCATGTCCTTGGCTCACCACCGTTCCCAAAAAGGTGCGATTTTTTTGATCCCCTAGACCCGTCACTTGCTTGGGCAAAGTCAGGGATTTTTCTACCGACAAACTTTCCCCTGTTAAACTCGATTCAATGCAGTGCAGCTGAGCCACTTCAATCAAGCGAAGATCGGCCGGAACTTGTGCTCCTTCTTCTAAAATCACAATGTCTCCAGGGACCAGTTCCTTGGCATTGATCTTTTGAAGCTCGCCGTCACGTCGAACTAGGGCATAAGGAGCGGTCATTTTGCGTAAGGCTTCGATGGCTTTTTCTGCTTTATACTCCTGCAAAAATCCCACGGTGGCATTGATAGCGATAATTATCCCAATAGCAATCGCATCCAGTTCCTCTTTCGCCAAGATGCTGACCACCATGGCCGCCATCAAAATGATTACCATTATATTGATGAACTGGCTCAGCAAAATTTTGTACCAGGGTGTTCCATCATTTGCCTTGATTTCATTCAAACCAAACCGCTTCAGCCGGTTTCGGGCCTCGCTGGAGCTAAGGCCTTTTTCGGAGCTCTCAAGTTTCTTGAGCACGGTATGGAGTGGCGGCGTGGACCAATCGTTCATTCGGGAAGTTTAAGTTTACTTTTGCGCCAGCGGGCGATTTCGGCATGGTTGCCGCTGAGCAGTACTTCTGGAACTTCGAGCCCCTCATACACCGCTGGCTTGGTGTAGTGAGGATATTCCAGCATGCGCCCGGTGGCTTCACTAAACGATTCTTCCTGCGCGCTTTCGTCGTCGCCCAGCACTCCAGGAATCAGGCGCGCCACCGCGTCCACAATGCAGAGAGCAGGTAGTTCGCCTCCCGTCAGTACAAAATCACCCAGAGAAATTTCCTCATCCACTAGTTCATCGATCACACGTTGATCGATTCCTTCGTAGCGCCCGCACAGCAAGATCATTTCTTTCGTTTTAGACAGCGCCTCCGCGCGCAGCTGAGTGAAACGCTTACCCGTGGGGGAAACAAAGATCACAGGGCCTTTATTCGCCTTTTTTACGGCTTTAATTGCGTCAAATAGGGGCTGACAGGCCATCACCATGCCGGCGCCGCCTCCGTACGGCGTATCGTCTACTTTTTTGTGACGGCTTTGGCTGTACTCGCGAATGTCATGCACATGCACCTCAATTTTCTTGTCTTCAATGGCTCGCTTAAGAATCGAGTCCTCAAAGTAAGGCTGAACCAGGGAGGGGAAGATGGTGAGAATATCAAAACGCATAGTGAGCCCAGTTTAACCTACAAAAAAGACCCCAGGAAGGGGTCTTTGTAAGTTGAAATACTTGTCCCGGCAAGAACAGGGACGGACTGGGCTTCGCCCAGCGTTAACGCTTGCTGAACTGTGGAGCACGGCGAGCCTTGTGGAGACCGAATTTCTTTCGTTCCTTGATACGGCTGTCTCGAGTGAGGAATCCTTCTGGCTTGAGAGTAGCTCGGTTGTCACCGTCTACTTCGAGGAGAGCCTTAGCGATTCCATGACGAACGGCTTCAGCTTGTCCACGCTTTCCTCCACCTTCCACCATAGCGGAAATGTCGAAGTTCTTTTCAGCGTGTACCAAGGCAAGAGGAGCCATGAGTACGTTCACCATTTCATCCGTTCCAAAGTATTCACGAGCATCTTTTCCGTTCACTACCACTCGTCCGTTCCCTTTGTAGAGACGAACACGCGCTACAGCAGCTTTACGCTTTCCGTTAGCGTAGAAGTAGGTTCCGTTGAAAGTCATTGCATCTGCCATTGTTTACTTGAGCGTTAAAGGTTTTGGATTTTGTCCATTGTGAGGATGTTCCGTTCCAGCATATACGTGGAGTTTTTCAACTGCGTATTGGCGGATTCGGTTTCGAGGGATCATTCCAGTTACGGCGAGCTCGATCATGCGAGTAGGCTTTTCAGCGCGCATCTTTCCAGCTGCTTTAACCTTAAGTCCTCCGCGGTATCCCGTGTGAGAAATGTACTCTTTCTTGAGCTCCTTATTTCCGGTGAGCACCACCTTGTCTGCATTGATCACAATCACGTGATCTCCACAGTTGAGGGAAGGGTGCCAAGAAGGCTTGTGCTTTCCGCGAACCATATCAGCAACCTTGGTTGCGATTTGTCCGAGAACGAGCCCTTCTGCATCCAGAATGAACCACTGTTCAGTAGCGTTCATTTCCTTCGATTTTGGGTGAGTCGTAGTTTGCTTCATAATTAGTCAACGAGTTGAATAGATACCATTTCCGCTGCATCTCCGGCGCGGAACCCGAGCTTAACGATACGGGTATAACCTCCGTTTCGTTCCTTGTAACGTTCCTTGAGAACTTCCACGAGTTTCTTTCCTGCATTAGGATCTTGAACCACTTGGTTGATCTGACGAATAGCAGCCACAGGAGTCTTGGTCTTCGCCTTCGTAATAAGGTCTTCCACGATAGGGCGTACTTGTTTAGCACGTCCAACAGTGGTTTTCACTTTTTCGAAGAGAATCACAGAGGTCGCGAGGTTGCGCAGCAGCGCTTCGCGATGGTCCCGCTGCATGTTCATTTTGAGATTTTTCTTTCGATGTCGCATAAAAGGGTTTTGATCCTAAAGGAGTTAATCTTCGATGGCAAGGGCAAATCCTCGCTTTTCGAGTGCATCCGCCACTTCCGTGAGTGCCTTCTTTCCGAACCCGCGAAGGTTAGAAAGCTTAGACTCAGAGCACTTGGTGAGCTCTTCGATTGATCCGATGCCGCCGTTGATGAGGGCATTGAGGGTTCGAGGAGAAAGTCCCAAGATCTCGATGGGAGTGTACGATTGTTGTTGAGGTTTAGCGCTGTCTTGTTCTGCTTGAGCCTTAGCTGCGATCTTTTCGAAATCGCTCATGAATTCAGGTTCAACAGGAGCTTGGTCACGGTTGAATAGATTGAAGTATGACTCGAGAACGTCTCCGGCAAACTTAAGAGCTTCGTCTGGAGTGAGAGATCCATTGGTCTTCACTTCGAGAAGGAGTTTGTCGAGGTCGGTCTTTTGTCCCACACGAGTTGCCTCGATGGTGTAGTGAATACGCTTGATAGGAGAGAATGCTGCATCGATTTCGATCATTTCTGCATCGCCATCCTTGCTATCACCAATGAGCGCTGCACGGTATCCCACACCCTTTTCGATGCGGATTTCCATATCGAGCACACCTCCCTTATCGAGAGTGGTGATGTAAAGGTCAGGGTTGTGGATAGTAACTCCAGATGGAAGATCAATGTCTCCAGCGGTCACTACTCCAGCCGTCTTAGCCTTCAAAGAAATCATACGAGTCTCACTTCCTTCCATGCTCAAAGCGAGCTGCTTAAGGTTGAGCATAATATCAAGAACGCTGTCTTTAACACCTTTCACCACGGTATATTCGTGCGTAATTCCCTTGATTTTGATTCCAGTCACAGCTGCACCAGGAAGCGAAGAAAGCATCACACGTCGCAAACCGTTCCCCAGAGTAGTCCCATAACCTTGCGGAAGTGGACTTACCGTGAACGTGGAGTGGAAATCTCCCATTTTCTGTTCAGAAATTTTTGGAAGACCGATTTCTTCTTGGATGATATGCATAGCAAGAAGGTTAAGGTTATGGATTACTTAGAATAGTACTCAACGATAAGTTGAGTTTCAATGAGCTGATCGAGGTCGGTGTCCTCAGGGAGGGCAGCAACTTCGGTCTTGAGAGCTTTTTGGTCAGACTTGAGCCAGCGAGCGTGGTCGAAGTCTTTATCCTCTTTAACGGCCATAAAGAGGGGGCTTTCTTTCAAGCGAGGGCGAACTTCGATAACGTCGTTCTCTCGAACTTGAATAGAAGGAACGGTAACTCGCGTTCCATTGAGCGTAAAGATTCCATGGCTCACCATTTGGCGAGCTTGGGCACGGGTTTTAGCAAATCCTCCACGGTAGATAACGTTGTCGATACGACGTTCAAGCATCTTCATGAGGTCGGTACCGGTAGCTCCTTTTGCAGCAGCTGCTTTGAGGTAGTAGTTACGGAGTTGTTTTTCCGTAATTCCGTACATGAGACGAAGCTTCTGTTTTTCAAGGAGTTGCTTCTTGTATTCAGAAGCCTTTCCAGCTCGAGCAGCACCGTGCATACCAGGTCCCTGAGGGCGCTTCTCCAAAAGTTTTCCCATCTTGGCAGTACCGAAGATGTCTACTCCGAAGCGTCGTACTAAGCGTCCTTTTGGTCCAGTGTATCGTGACATTTTTTAAGTAGAATTAAGGGGTTATACTCGTCGAGTGCGAGGTTGTCGGCATCCATTGTGAGGAACCGGCGTTGTATCAATAATGCGAACGATTGTGATTCCTTGTGCGATGAGACCGCGGAGTGCTTGTTCACGTCCGTGTCCAACACCCTTTACATAGATGTCTGCTTTTTCGAATCCGTATGCCTTTGCTTTTTCAGCTGCATTTTCAGCGGCCATTTGAGCGGCGAAAGGAGTTGCCTTCTTAGATCCTTTGAAACCACAGGTTCCAGAGGTAGACCAAGCGAGCACGTTCCCTTCACTATCGGTTACGGTTACAATCGTATTGTTGAATCCCGCGTTCACATACACATTTCCTGAAGTAACCGTCTTCTTCTTGCTTCGGCGTACGGTTTTCTTTTCACCTTCTGCAGGGGTAGCAGCATCAGTAGCGGCTCCAGCAGCTGGGTCTTGAACGGGATTGGTTGTTTCGTCGGTCATAATAAAGTTATTTTTTTACGAAGGATTATTTGGTTTCCTTAGCACGTCCGCTTCCCATGGTCATACGTCGTCCACGTTTGGTACGAGCGTTGGTCTTGGTTCGTTGTCCACGAACAGGGAGACGACGTTTGTGTCGGTTGCCACGGTACGATGCGATGTCTTGGAGACGCTTCACATCCATTTGAATCTTTCGGCGAAGATCTCCTTCAGTACGAATCTTAGTGAGTGCATCACGGAGCTTAGCAAGGTCATCTTCAGTCAAATCCTTCACTTTGCGGTCGAGAGGAATGTTGAGCTCATTGAGAATGGTTTGTGCAAGGGGACGTCCAACTCCATAGATATAGGTAAGACCTATAGCGATGCGTTTTTCCATGGGAAGTTGTACTCCAGCAAGACGGACCATATTAAAGATTGTTTATATAAAGATTATCCCTGACGTTGTTTGTGCTTAGGGTTTTCACAAATGATACGAACCACACGCTTTCGGCGAATCTTGTGGCACTTTTCACAGATGGTTTTTACTGATGCACGTACTTTCATTGTTGAGGTTGTTGTGGTTCTTCGGGTGAGGGAGCGGGTTCTGCAGCAGGAGCTTCTTGTGCGGCTGCTTCAGGTCCGGGTTGTCCCTTCTTATGGCGGAAAACAATACGTCCCTTATAGAGATCGTAAGGCGTTAGCTCAACGGTAACCGCATCTCCTGGAATGATTCGGATGTAATTGATCCGCATCTTTCCTGAGAGGTGACAAAGCACTACGTGGTCCGTTGGGTATGCCGGGTCATCCAGTTTTACTTCGAAGGTAGCATTGGGGAGACACTCCACCACTATACCCTTCACTTGGATGACTTGTTTCGTCATTAATACCCGTTTTAAGGTAAAAGCAGAGGGATTCTACACGGCGGAAATGGCAATTGCAAGCTAATTTTATATTTTGTTTTCAGCCCTCCTTTCTATACTATGTATTGGTTCACGTTTATTCACTCCATGGCCAAAGAAAAGAAAAAAAAATCACTCCAAAAAGTCCTTACTCGTCAACGGGTTCAAGCGGGTCTTATGTTTGTCCTTGGTTTGCTTCTATTGAACCAAACCATTCAGTTTTATCGTTACAAAGATGAGCTCGCTTTTATCGACAGTTTAGAAGAGCGCAACAGTGAAGTGATCCAAGAAGTGAGCCAAAGTAAGGAGTATTTGAGCAGTTTTGGAGAAGACCTCAACAGCATTCGAGAGTTTTTGCTTCTTCCAACCAAGGATTACGACTTTGGGGAAGGGGACGAGGTGATCTTAAGTGAAGAAGACACTGAAGAAGATTTGACCACGCAACTTTTTACTTTTGTGGAGAAGCTCGGAACCTATGAAAAAAATCAAGATCGTTACGAAAGCAACTTGTCTACTTTTCAAGCTGCACTCAGCGATGGTTTTTGGGCGAGCAAAGGTCTCTCCGTAGATAGTGGACAGCAGACCTCAGAAGCGATGGTTTTCAGTTTCAAAGACAGCACACTCAATAATGTTGAAGTTTTTGCGGTAGAGCTCGGTTACGACGGAATTTTTTCAGTCGATTCCTTGGACGATTCTTGGAAGTTTGACGACAAGGAAACCGCCACCAGTGTAGTAGAGGAGTTACAAACTTTGGTGGACAGTGATCTGGAGGAATTGCGTGCACAAGTTAAGACCGTTGAAGCGGCGCGAGCAAGCGCCGCCGCTTGGGTTGCTTCTCAAACGGTGAAGGACGCCCTAACGGCAAAGGCCTTAACGGTGTCTACTGAGCTATCTGCTCCTGGAGAGTACCGTTACGAAATCAAAAATTCAGATTCTGAAGCAGTTGCTGAATTGAGCGTTTCCCAAACGGATGGGAAAACAACGCTCACCATTGCCAAAGTGCTTGCGGATTACCCAGAAAATAACGTGTTAACAGATGAAGCTGCTTTGCTTGACGCTATTCAAAACGGGATGGAGAATCGCAGTGAACGATCTATTTTGGTGGATCAACGTGAAAAAGAGATGGAGTCTGTATTTGCAGACCGTGCCTTCAAAGCGGTCCTGGGTGAACTTGACCTGCAGATGGGAATTAAAAACGAGACGGAGTCACGCATCTCTTACCCCATCATGCGTGTAGATGGACAGGTTCTTCGTGTTATTTATATCGATAAAGCCTCAGGGGAAGTGAAAGTAGAGATGCCCGATGGAACAGAAAACCAAAGCCTCTCGATGGCTATTGAAGCCATTGATCTGACGGGTAAAAAAAAACTTTCGACCCATCTGTGGTCTTGAGTTCTTCAGGAGAAATCGTGGATGACCCTGCGCATTTCAACATTTTGGTGATGGGGAAGCACGGTAGCAATGTGGATACGATGATTTTCACGAACATCAATTCAGATACTCGTGAGATCACTATGATCAGTATCCCTCGTGATCTCTATTTCAACGGGCGAAAAATCAACGGTGTCTATGCGCAGTACGGAGTAGAGGAGCAGGTTAGCTGGGTGGAGGAAGTGGTTGGACAGCGTATAGACAACTATATTTTGATCGACATGTATGTGTTCCGTGACGTCATTGACCTGATGGGGGGAGTGGATGTTACCCTGAAAGAGGACCTTGTTGATCCCACTTATAAAACCTGTGACGACGGAGTTTGTAGTACTCTTTACTACGAGGCAGGGGAACATCACCTAAACGGAACAGAGGCCTTGCGCGTAGCTCGGTCTCGCCACACCACCTCAGACTACTCTCGTGCAGAACGCCAACAGCTCATTTTGGAGGGACTTAAAGAAAAAGCCATGGGCCTAGGGATTGGGGATGCGGATACCTTGATGTCTATTCTCTCCACGGTGATCGATTCTACTGAGACCGATATATCTGTAGATAGCGCTCTTCGCTACTACTTCCGCTATCAAAATTATACTTTGAACGACGGTTATGTGATTTCAACGGCCAATGTGCTCGATGCCGTTCCGGTACCCGTGAGCTACGTAACTTCCCATCCCATCAAGACCTGCTTAGACGAAAGCAAACCTGAAACTTGTAGTGAAAGCTATGCCATCGACACCTTGATGCCCATGAATGGCGATTGGGGGCTCATCCGTGGGTATGTTGAACAAATCTTGGCAGAGTAGACACTCGCAAAATTTTCAAAAAAAGCGTATAATAAAAAGATTAATTTTAGCTTATGAGAAAAACCCTCTCTGCTTTTGCGCTCGTGATTCTGCTGACGGTCTTTTTTATGTTTTCCCACAGTGACTACTACCTCGCTGCCTTTACGCCAATGGATTCCAATGCCATAACCATTCAAGTGCTCAGCACGGAGGACAGCGATCCAGTCATAAAGGATCTTTTTGGGGTGATTGCTGGCCCCGACCCTTCGATGGGTAACCCTTACCCCAATCTGACCGAGCACTTCCACGATGTAGGAGTAACGGCTGTTCGAAACAACGACTATTTTGATGACCGCTTGGATATTGAGCTGATGTTCAACTGCGGCGGACCTAAATACCCTTCTTGGGAAAATTGTGACCCAAACGACCCTGCTAACTACAACTGGGAGATCAGCGACGCTCAGTTTCAAAGTTGGATTGATGGGGGATTTGAGCCCTTCCTACGCTTGGGAGGCGAGTCCGCAAATGTGAATGAAATCTATAGTTTTTACGGACCACAAAATACCGTGCAAGAAGATAATTGGATCGTTGCTGCAAAAAATGTGACCGCTCGTTATCTTTATTGGCAGGGAGAGGGTCCACGATATAAATATGGAGACATTTGGACTGAATTCCCAGGGAAGTTTTGGGATCGCAGTGATGAGGAGTTCTTAGCTTTCTTCTTAAAAGCTTACCAAGCTCTTCGCAGCGAGTATCCTGAAATCAAGTGGGGAGGGCCTGGATTCCACGCGCAGGTCTCTATAGACGTTCTCAATGGAGATGGAGGTTTAGCCTTGCAGCTCCTGACCCAAATGTACGAAGAGAAAATTCCTCTGGATTGGCTCGGCTGGCACCTATTTGCCAACCAACCTGCTCGATGGGGTGCGGTTGCAGCTGCTTACCAAGACTTGCTGCTCGGAGAAGGGGACTACGCCAATGTGCCTTGGGCCAATGATGGTTACTACGATAACACCGAGGTGATTGTGGATGCCTATGGACTTGATCCTACTTACACGGTGAACCTCACGGCTGAAGAAACCGATGCCTTTTATAATGGGGCACAGGCCAGTGCTATTTTGACGGGTGCCTTCATTCAAATGCAGTATGCAGATTTGGATGGAGCCTACTACTACCGTGGTGGAGACATCGGAGAACAGGAAAGCCGCAGTGGACTTTTCCATGGGGATGAAGCTGGGAGCTATAAGCCACTTTCATACGCGTTTAAGCTCTGGTCTACCTTATATAAGAACTATCCTATGCTTTATAATGTAGAGCTTTCTCAGGAAGGTAAGCTGTTTGTTATGGCCGGAAAGAACGACCAGGGGCAAACCGCTTTGCTCATCACTAATCCAACAGACTCAGAACTCAGTTGGGCTATCAAGGGAAAAAGGTTGAGTTTCACTTATTATCAAGTGGACGACACGCTCACCGGTAGCGAGCCTCTGGTTGGTAGCAACTCGAGAGGTAGTATTCCCGCTTATGGAGTACAGTACGTTATTTTGAGCAGTGGAACGGGAGTGACACCGGTTAAACCCGTGGCACCCAGCACGCCAATCGAGCCAAGCGATTCTGTAGATCCGGTAGATCCAGTGGGCCCTACGGACCCTGTGTCGCCAAGTGAGCCCAGCGATCCTACTGAACCCGCTGATCCTGCTGAACCAGTGGACCCTACGGATTCTGGCGTGCCCGCCGAACCAACCGATACAAGCACCTCTACCAGTAGTGGAGGAGGGGGTGGGGGATCATCCTCAAGTTCAAACACCAGCGCACACCAAGAATCCGTTTGTGACGAGAGTCCGTTCACGGATATAGATGGGCACTGGGGAGAGGACTACATTGCAGACCTTTACTGTGATGGAGCCGTACAGGGGAAGAGCAGCACGATTTTTGCTCCCAACGACAGCGCGACTCGTGCTGAGCTAGTGAAAATTGCCCTTTTGGGCGCGGACGTAGATATTTCCGATTCAGCCACTGAGCCTTTCACTGATGTGAGCAGCAAAGACTGGTTCTACTCTGTCGTCGCTACCGCCTATGAGGAAGACTTTGTGGAAGGATATTCTACCGGTGAATTTAAACCCAATAGTGCTGTAAACCGAGCGGAAGCTTTGGTGATTTTGCTTCGAATCTTTGAAGTCGATACTCAAAGCGGATCTAGCTCACCGTTCAAAGATGTGAGTACCTCTGCTTGGTACTTTCCTGCCGTCTATACCTCTTATATGAAAGGGATCGTGGAAGGTTATAGCGATGGTACCTTTGGGGCTGCTAAAAACATCAGCCGCGCCGAAATAGCTGCACTGGTGGTGAGAATGCAAGAGGACTAACTACATCTTTCTTTCTCCCTCACGCAAAGTGAGCACTTCATGTCCCTTCTCTGTGATGAGCAGGGTGTGTTCGTGTTGGATAGCTAGTGAGCCGTCAGAAGTGATGATGGTCCAGTCGTCGTCGAGAGTCTCTATTTCAGGGCGACCGTTACAGATTATAGGTTCAATAGCGATGCACATTCCAGGCACGAGTTCTTCTCCTTCACCCGGTTCGCCATAGTTGCAGATGTAGGGAGGCTCATGGAGGGTGGTCCCAATTCCATGTCCGGTGAGTTCTTTGATCACACTGAAGCCGGCTCCTTCCACGACACTTTGCACCGCATGGCCGATGTCTCCCACATGGTTGCCGGGTTTAACTTGTGCCACTCCGGCCCAAAGGGCACGGATACAGGTGTCTACGAGGCGCTGCGCTTCTGGCACGGTTTCTCCTCCCACCACAGCAGCAATCGCTGAGTCGCTGTTCATTCCATCGTACAAAACCCCACAGTCTATCGAGATGATGTCTCCTTTTTGCATGGGGATCTTGTTGGGAAAGGCATGCACCACTTCATCGTTCACCGAAGTGCACAGAATATAAGGGTAGCCGTTGTAACCGCGGAAGCCAGGTTGTGCGTTGTACTTTTTAAAGAGTTCTTCCGCCTTCATTTCCAAATCCATGGTGCTCATTCCAGGTTCCATGTACTTTTCCAGTTCTGCCAAAATAATACCTAAAAGTCGGCATGATTCACGCATAGCCTTGATCTGATTCGGCGTCTTGATGCTTATTTTTCCTCGCATGGGAAGTGGGGTTTGAGGACTTCAATGATATCCTTGGTCACCCCTTCAATCGCTTGTTCTCCCTTCACCACCAGCATCTTGCCTTGAGTCTTGTAAGCCTCAATAACAGGAACGGTCTTTTGCATGAAGGTATCGATGCGCACGCGGATGGCATCGGGTGTGTCATCCTGGCGGGTGATGAGCGTGCTGCCATCTTTTTCACAGGTTTCTGCCGTGTACGCTGCAGGATAAATGGTCTTGCAGCTGGGACACATGCGGCGCGTCGTGAGACGCTTGAGTGCTTCTGCTTCGGAGAGCTCAATCAGCAGGCCCATGAAACTTCGGCCTTCGCGCGCCATGAGCTCATCGAAGAGTTTTTGTTGATCGTCACTGCGAGGAATTCCGTCGAAAAGAGCAGCCTTACCAGCAGGAAGATTGTGAAGAAAGTCCGCGATGATTTCCATCACCACTTCGGTGGGCACCAAATGCCCCGCTTCGATAATCCCTTTCACTTTGAGTCCAAGTTCGCTGTTCTCACTAGCGAGACGGCGAAGCTCAGCTCCCGTTTCAAATATCTGAAGTCCGCAGCGCTCTGCAATCAACTTACTTTGTGTGCCTTTTCCAGAGCCCTGAATTCCAAATAAAACGAGATCCATGTTGTTTAGCCTTTATAGAAACGTTCGTAGTGGTGGGTGAGCAAGTCCGCGTTGATACGGCGGATGAGATCCAGAACCACTCCCACGATGATGATGATACCAGCTCCGCTCACCACCATTGGAACAGATCCAACGCTGAATTGAGAGAAGATGAGTTGAAGTACAATAGGCAGCACTCCCACGAAACCAATCATCGCTCCTCCGAAGAGATTGAGACGATTAGACACCTTTGAAAGGTATTCTGAGGTTTCTTTACCAGGACGGAGTCCAGGCACGAATCCTCCACGCTTTTGGATGTTTTCTGCGATTTGATCTGGGTTGAACACGATGCTTACGTAGAAGAAAGTGAACGCAATAACGAGTACGAAGTAAACCACGATGTAAGTCCAGCTTTGAGAGTTGAATTGAGTCGTTGCAAAGCGTCCAATTGCCTTCACCCATTCAGAGTCTGCATAGAGCAGGAACTGTCCGATGATAGAAGGGAAAGTAACTAGAGATACCGCGAAGAGAATCGGAATCATTCCAGCTTGGTTCACACGAATAGGAAGGAAGGATTGTTCTGCTTTAGCGCGTCCACGTTGACCTGCATAGGTGATAGGGATGCGTCGTTGACCTTCCGTGAAGAGCACCACTACGAGGGTGAACAAGAGCGAGAACAAGAGGATTGCCACGAGAGGCAAAAGACGTTCAGGTTCTGTTTGAGCCAAGGTAAGGGTAGGTCCTACGATGGGAGGAATAGATGCAATGATACCTGCAAAGATGAGCACTGAGGTTCCGTTTCCAATTCCTTTTTCTGAAATCACTTCTCCAAGCCACATGAGCACGATGGTTCCCGCAGAAACGGTCACCATAATAGGCAGCATCACTGACCAGTATTCCCATCCTACAAGGCTTCCATCGAGTCCTGGAATGATTGGCACTTGTGCTTGAGCGTTGATCAAGGTGATCATTCCGTACGATTGTAGGAAGGCGAGAGGCAGAGCCAGCCAACGAGTCCAACGATTCATACGCTTACGTCCTTGTTCACCTTCTTTAGAGATTTCCTCCATGCGAGGAATGATCACAGTCAATAGTTGGATGATGATCGATGCATTGATGTAAGGAGAAAGTCCCATCAAAGCGATGGAAAAGTTCTCTGAGCTACCTCCAGTCAATAAACTAAAAGCTCCGAGCAGAGAGTTCTGGTCGAATACATATTTAAGAGCAGCCGTGTCCACTTCTGGAATCGTGATGTGAGTCATGATGCGGTAAACCGCAACGATTCCCAAGGTGAAAAGAATCCTCTTTCGCAGATCCTTAGAATTCCAGATTTGCTTGAGTACGTTCACGAGAGTGGAGGGTTATTGAGATTCTTTTTCAGAAGACTTTTCAAGGAGGGTGAGAGTTCCACCTGCCTTTTCAACAGCCTTCTTTGCGCTTTCAGAAGCGCGATGTACGGTGATATTGAGCTTAGCTTTGAGAGCACCAGTACCGAGGAGCTTGATTCGGCCCTTTCGGTTTACCACGCGCTTAGCCATAAGCGTTTCAGCGTTTACAGTAGCTCCATCTTCAAACACATCGAGTTGTTCCAAGTTCACAGTACGGTAGATCTCCTTGTTGAAGTTCTTGAATCCTTTGAGCTTAGGCATTCGGCGTACGAGAGGGGTTTGTCCTCCTTCGAACGCTGCACGAGACTTAGCACCGGTACGAGATCCAGCTCCTTTCACTCCACGTCCAGAGAAGTTTCCTCCGTGAAGTCCACGTCCGCGACGGATTTTTTTCTTGGTGCTACCAGCGGCTGGTTTAATAGTATTTTGCTTCATGATTATTCAGATTTTTTAGATTCTGCCTTTGGGGCTTTTTTAGGTGCAGCAGGTTTGTTCATACGCTTGTCTGCATTCACCATTTCTTTAGCTTCGCTCTTAGACATCTTCTTCACTTCTGGGGCTGCGCGATCTTCACCTTCTTCTTGTTTCTTAGCTTTCTCGCGATCCATTTCCATGTCTGGGCGAACGCGGAGCTTGGTGAGCGCCTCGTAGGTAGCTTTAGCGGTGTTGATCTTGTTGTTAGATCCGAGAGACTTAGAAAGAATGTTGTGCACTCCAGCAAGTTCGAGGATTTGACGAACGGCTCCTCCAGCGATGATTCCAGTTCCAATGCTCGCAGGCTTCATCATTACTTCAGAGGCCTTGAACTTAACCTGGATCATGTGAGGAATGGTTCCATTGTATACAGGAACCTTGATGAGACGCTTCTTAGCCTTAGCAACGGCCTTTTGAATAGCTTGTTGCACTTCAGTTGCCTTTCCAATTCCGTATCCTACGGTCCCTTTTTTATCTCCAATCACTACGGTTGCACGGAAGCGAAGACGTCGTCCTCCCTTAACCACACGAGTCACGCGATCCACTTGGATCACTTCTTCTTCGAATTCTTTAACTTCCTTTGGTAATGGTTTTTTTCCGGGTCTTGCCATAGTGTTTTAGTAGGTAGGTGAGATTAGAATTGAAGGCCACCTTCGCGAGCACCGTCAGCAACGGCTTTCACGCGGCCATGATACTTATATCCGTTTCGGTCAAATACACAAGTCTTGATTCCAGCTTTCGTAGCTTTTTCAGCGAGTTCTTTACCAACTTCCATTGCACGTTCGAGCTTGGTTCCCTTCGTAGCTTTCATATCGTGAGCTGAAGCGAGGGTCTTTCCAGACGTATCATCAATGAGTTGTGCGTAGGTGAAGCGGAGGCTTCGGAACACAATCAGACGAGGCTTTTCAGTAGCTCCTTCTACGCGGCTTCGAATGCGGATATGCCTTCGAGTGCGGTGTTGGTTTTTAGTCTTAGGACGATTCATAGTGAATTAAGAGGTTTTAGTGGACTAAGCCGCAGCCTTAGCAGCAGCCTTACCAGCCTTACGGCGAATGCGTTCTTCCATGTACTTGATACCTTTCCCTTTGTAAGGTTCAGGCTTGCGGAATTCACGGATTTCAGCGGCTACTTGTCCAACGAGTTGCTTGTCGATACCAGAGATATAAAGCACGTTCTTCTTTTCGTCATCTACCTTGAAGGTGATTCCTGCTGGGGTAGGGTATTCGATTGGATGAGAGTATCCAAGATTGAGTACGAGCTTGTTCCCTTGAACGGCTACACGGTAACCCACTCCATTGATTTCCATGGTCTTAGTAAACCCTTTGGTCACTCCTTCAACCATGTTGCTGATGAGAGTACGGGTGAGACCGTGGAGAGAGTGCTGAGCTTTGTCTTCGATGTTGTCGATGGTTGCAAGCACTTCATTTTCTTTGATTTCTACCTTAACAAGAGGATTTGGCTTGTAGCGAAGTTCTCCCTTAGGCCCCTTAGCCACGAGGGTACCGTCAGCTTCTCGAGTGATGGTAACTCCCGCAGGAATGGCAACCGGTTTTTTTCCAATACGTGACATAATTTAAGGTAGAAAGTTGATTAGTAGATTTCGCAGAGATATTCACCTCCAAGCTTTTGCTTGCGGGCTTCGTCACCGCTCATGATTCCCTTTGAAGTAGAAACAATCGCGAGTCCGAGGCCATTGAGCACTCGAGGAATTTCTTGAGACTTAACGTAGATACGTTGTCCAGGCTTGCTCACTGACTTGAGGTGCAAATCTTGACGGTTCTCAGGAATTTCAATCAAAAGTTCTTTAGCCACTCCTTCTCCGCTTGCCTTCACTTCAAGCACATAACCCTTTTCCTTAAGCACGTCGCAAATAGAATGCTTCATCTTTGAGTAGGGAACATGCACGAGTGTTTTTCGAGCACGAGCCGCATTTCGGATGCGAGTGAGAAGGTCTGCTATTGGATCGGTGACGGTCATTTTGTCTAGTTAATTAGTTGTTGTAGGATTACCAGGAAGACTTTTTGATTCCCATGAGAGTCCCTGCACGGGCCATTTCACGGAAGCAAATTCGACAGATGTCAAAGCGTCGCATGTATCCGTGGCTTCGTCCGCACTTACCACAGCGGTTGTACATACGTACAGCCTGTCCGGGCTTAGGTGCGAGTCCGAGAGCGAGACGGTGCTTTACCGCCTTGCGTCGTTTCGCCGCTTTGTTGATCATCGAAAGTTTTGCCATGTTGAATTATTTTTTAGAAGCTTTAGATTCGCGAGGTTCGTCTCGGAATGGGAAGCCCAGGGCTTTCAAAAGAAGGTAAGTCTCACGGTTGTTTTTAGCCGTGGTCGATACATTCACTTGAAGACCATGAGTTCGAGTGAGTTTTTCTTGGTTCACTTCAGGGAAGATTGTGCAATCTTCGAGCCCGAGTGAAAAGTTACCTTGTCCATCCATTCCACGAGAGCTGATTCCACGGAAGTCACGTACACGGGGGAGAGCAATGTTCACAAGACGAGCAATGAAGTCGTACATGCGTTCTCCACGAAGAGTGGAATTGAGTCCTACTGGGAGACCTGCACGAAGTTTGAAGTTAGAAATAGCCTTACGAGCCTTTCGGAGCACTGGCTTTTGTCCAGTGATTTCAGAAATGCTGTTTTCTACATGGCTGTAGTCCTTTCCTCCGGCAACCACCATGCTACCAATACCTACGCTGATGCTTACTTTCTTAAGCTTAGGGATTGCATTGATGTTGTCGCGTCCAAGCTCTTTCTTGAGCATGGGCACCACTTCTTTCACGTATTTTTCTTGTAGGTAAGACATAGTTGATTAGAGTACTGAGTTACTTTTTTTAGCGATACGTTCTTTCTTTCCGTCCTTAGATACTTTGTATCCAACGCGGGTTCCTTTCTTGGTCTTAGGATCGAGCAGCATCACGTTTGAAGCGTGCATAGGAGCTTCGAAGCTAACACGTTGTCCGGCTTGAGTCTTAGACTTGCGAACGTGACGAACCACTTTGTTGAGACCCTCCACTACTACGCGGTCAGTCTTTTTAAGGATGCGCATGACCTTTCCGGTTTTGTTGCGCTCCTTCCCAGTGATCACCACGACCATGTCTCCTTTTTTGATTTTCATAGAATTAGAGTACTTCAGGTGCTAAAGAAATGATTTTTTGGTATCCACGATCACGGAGTTCACGAGCTACGGGTCCGAACACACGAGTTCCTTTAGGTACTCCGTCCTTACCGATGATCACGACTGCGTTTTCATCGAAACGAACATAGGTACCATCTTTTCGCTTGTAGTTCTTGTTGATACGAACGATCACAGCAGTTTGAACGGTCTTTTGCTTCACTGCACCCTTAGGAGCAGCTTTCTTCACAGAAACAATGATCTGATCACCGATACCTGCGTAACGGCGCTTAGAGCTTCCGAGCACCTTGATGCACATCACCTCTTTGGCTCCGCTGTTGTCCGCGACTTGTAGAATGGTTTGTTGCTGAATCATATAGTTTAAGCAGCTTTTTTAGATGTTTTCTTTGCAGGCTTTTCTGCAGCTACGGGAGCATCCACAGTCCATCGCTTGAGGCGAGAAAGGGGACGAGTTTCGTAGATAGTAACTTTATCACCAACCTTGTACACTTCCTTTTCATCGTGCGCATGGAACTTGTTAGATTCGCTGTAGCGTTTCTTATACTTAGGATCCATTTTTGAGGTGTCCACTTTTACAACGATGGTTTTGGTGCCTGATTTAGAGACAACCTTTCCTTCTTTCGTTCGCATAGTTAGTTGTTAGTAGGTTGGTTATTGAGGGTCTGAAGACGAGCGTATTGCTTTTGCCATGCACTCTTGAGATGGCTTTGCTTTTCCTTCCCAGTACGGATGAGGAGAAGTAAGTGCGCTTGTTCGCGCTCCATTTCACTCATGAGCTTAGCTCGGTCATTTGAGCTCATCTTTTGAAGTTCTTCGGTGCTGTAAAGTTTTACGTCTGACATCTTTATTGGTTGATTGAAACAAATTTAGTCTTAACAGGAAGTTTGTGACCAGCCATGACAAGCGCTTCACGAGCTACCTTTTCATCCACTCCGTCCATCTCGAACATAATAGTTCCAGGTTTAACGAGGGTGGTGTAGCGGTCTACGGCTCCCTTTCCAGATCCCATCGGTACTTCAGCAGCTTTGATGGTGATTGGTTTGTGTGGGAATACTCGAATCCAGATCTTTCCGGCACGTTGCACATGGTGAGCGAGTACACGACGAGCGGCTTCAATTTGACGAGAAGACACTTCGCTGATTTCTAGGCTCTTGAGACCATAGCTCCCGAAGGAGAGGGTGCTACCTCCCTTAGAAGTTCCTTTGAAACTTCCTCGGAGACGTTGCCATTTTCGGAATTTTGCTCGTTTAGGTAGTAACATAGTGTATTAAGCTTTCTGTGGATTAAATACCATTCCTTTGTTGATCCAAACCTTAACCCCGATTTTACCGTAGGTGGTTTGAGCTTCAGCAAGGGCGTAATCGATGTCTGCACGGAAGGTATGAAGAGGGATTTGTCCTTCAGCGTAGAACTCTGTTCGAGAGATTTCTACTCCGTTGAGACGTCCGCTCATACGAATCTTCACTCCTTTAGCACCGGCATCAATTGCTTTTTTGATAGCCATCTTAGCTGCACGGCGGTAAGAAACACGTCGCTCGATTTGCATTGCGATGTTTTCTCCTACCAGCCACGCATCGAGTTCAGGCTTCTTGATCTCCTTGATGTTGATGGTGAACTTGTGTCCGAATTCTTTTTCCAGTTCTGCCTTAAGATCTTCCACGCTAGCTCCTTGTCGTCCGATGATCACTCCAGGTTTAGCTGAGTGAATACTGAGGGTGATGTCCTTAGCGTTTCGAGCGAGTTCAATCTTTGAAACCCCAGAGTCGTTCAATTTCTTTCGAACGAATGCACGAATCTTGATGTCTTCAGCGAGCATCTTTCCGTAGTTCTTCGGATTAGAATACCAGCTTGAATCCCAAGTGCGGATGATTCCGGTTCGAAGCCCAACTGGATTTACTTTACTTCCCATAACTTATGCTTGAGGGTTAGATTTTGGGGCTTTTTTAGCCTTAGAAGCTTTCTTAGTGCTAGCTCCACTCATCACGTCAACGGTCACTCGGATTTGAGCGGTACGCTTCATGATAGGGTGCTGTCGTCCACGAGATACAGGTACTCCACGCTTGTAAGTAGGTCCTTTGGTCACGATGATTTCCTTGATGTAGAGGTTGCTGCGGTTTTGCTTGAGATTGTTCTCAGCATTTGCAGCTGCAGAGTCAATGGCCTTGTAGAGAAGGCGAGCTGCTTTCTTAGGTGTGAACTTAAGTTGAGCGAGCGCATCTTCTACCATCACGCCACGGACGAGACCTGCTACGAGGTTCGCTTTCTTAGGTGAGATCCGAGTATTTTTGAGTAGTGATTTCATGTGTTATTAAGCGGCAGCGGCTTCTTTAGATTTAACAGGGTGTCCTTTGAATCGGCGGGTGAAAGCAAATTCTCCGAGACGGTGACCAACCATGGTTTCTGTAACGAATACAGGAACGTGATCTTTACCGTTGTGAACCGCGAAGGTGTAACCTACGAATTCAGGAGCAATCTGAGAACGTCGTGCCCAGGTCTTGATGATCTTCTTGTTGTCGGGGTTCATTGCGAGAACCTTCTTGAGAAGTTTTTCATCAACGTACGGACCTTTGTATGAGCTTCGAGCCATAGTTTAAGATTATTTTTCAGTTAATTCAGCGACCATTTTGCCCTTACGAGTCTTAACAATCCAGCGATTTGAACTGTTCTTGCGTCGGCGAGTCTTCACTCCGAGCGCATTGAGACCCCAAGGAGTCTTAGGATACTTAAGTCCAATAGGACAGTTTCCTTCTCCTCCTCCGTGAGGGTGGTCATTAGGATTCATAGCTTTACCACGAACTTCAGGTCGAAGTCCTTTGTGGCGATTTCGTCCAGCCTTACCAATGGTTACGTTTCCATGGTCCGCGTTTGAAACACGTCCTACGGTTGCGTAGCATTCTTTGTGAACAAAACGCACTTCTCCAGAAGGGAGTTGTACTTGAGCGTACTCACCATCCAGGGAAACAAGTTTTGCAGCGGATCCCGCCGTCTTTGCAAGCTGTCCCTTTCCGCTCAAGTCGATTTGAACGTTATGGATATCGAATCCAACAGGGATGTTTGAAAGTTGCATGCGGTTTCCAGGTCGAGCCTTAGCCTTCTTAGCGGTCATGATACGGTCACCAACCTTGATTCCTTCTGGAGCGAGGTGGTAACGGTATTCTCCATCCTTATAAAGCACGAGCATGATGAACGCGCTTCGATTGGGATCGTACTCTACAGTTTTAACCACTGCCTCGATGTTCATCTTATCTTGCTTGAAGTCCACCATACGGATCTGAATCTTGTTTCCAGCTCCACGGTGACGCACGGTGATAACTCCATGAGCATTGCGCCCAGCCGCTTCTTTCTTGCTCATAAGCAGACCCTTGAACGGTTTGTTCGTGGTGATCTCTTCGTAGGTCAACACTGTCATTGAGCGTTGTCCATTCGTCGTATTTTTGATCTTCTTGATTGGCATAAAAATTTAGTGGGCTGATTAGGCAGCAGCAGCTGCTTTCTTAGTAGATTTTTTAGCGGTAGTTGTTGAAGTCTTTCCAGCTTTATTGAGGTCTAGCTTTTCTCCTGCCTTGAGCGTAATGATCGCTCGGCGAGTAGAAGGTCTCTTTTGCATTGGCATGCGTCCACGACCGATTCGGTACTTTGGAAGGCCATGCAAGATGTTCACTTTCTCAACGGTCACTCCATAGAGAGCACGGAGTGCATTCTTCACATCGATCTTGGTTGCATCTTGATTCACCATGAAGGTGTACTTCCCAGCGTTTTCTTGATGCACGCTCTTTTCAGTGAGAACCGGTCGAATGAGAATTTGTGAGAGATTCATAATTACTTAGAATAGGTGGTTTCAAGGTCCTTAAGCGCGGTTTGAGTGAAGAGCACAGAGTCGTAGGTGAGGAGATCTTGAGGGTTGAGATAACCACTGAGGATAACCTTACCGTTTCCGATATTCTTTGCAGACATTCGGAGAGTCTTTTCTTCGCGGTTTCCTACCACGAGCACGTCTCGTTTGAGATCAAGCTTGCTGAGGAGTTTAGCGAAGTCCTTAGTCTTAGGAGCATCGAGTTCGAATTTATCGAGAGCGAGAACTTTCCCTTCCTTAGCTTTCATGCTGAGGATTTGGAAGAGAGCTCGGTTTCGTTGCCCCCTAGGCATCATGATCGTGAAGTTTTGCCACTTCTTAGGTCCGAATGCACGCCCTCCTCCTTTCATTTGAGGGTTACGTGTAGAACCTTGTCGAGCTCGTCCGGTGTGCTTTTGTGCGTAAGGCTTCTTACCTCCTCCAGATACGTCCGCTTTATTCTTAACGTGAGCAATAGGGCGACGAGCGCTCTTTTGTTGGTAAACGAGGTAGCTGTGAACGAGGCCTTCTCCACCTTCTACTTCGAAGATGTTTTTAGCGAGGGTCACATCACCCGTCTTTTCTCCAGTCTGATTGTAAAGTGGGGCTTTCATCTAGTTAGGCTTTCTTACGAATAATAATGAGGGTTCCATTGCCTCCAGGAACTGCGCCCTTGAGACCAATGAGGTTCTTGCTAGCATCTACGTATACCACTTGCTTCATCTCGGTAACGCGGTCGGTACCCATGTGTCCGGCCATTCGCTTTCCCTTGTGTACCTTACCTGGACGTGCACGAGCTCCGATAGACCCTGGTTCACGTTTGAAGTGAGAACCGTGAGTTCGGCGTCCTCCACGGAAGTGGTGACGGCGTACCACTCCTTGGTATCCTTTACCCTTAGAAGTGCTCGTGATCTTAACTTCTTCTTCTACGGCGAACATTTCTACGTTCGTCTCATCTCCAATTTTCAAAGAGTCGTTTTCAGTAGTGCGGAATTCGCGGACGAAGCGGAACTTACGATTCTTCGTAGGCTTCTTCAACGCATCAAACCCGAGGACTACCGCCGGATATCCGTCTTTTTCTGCGGTCTTCACCTGCACCACCTTGTTAGGTTGGCATTCGATGACCGTAAGAGGGATCACACGACCGTCGTCTTGGATGAGACGAGTCATACCGATTTTTTTTCCTAGAATTCCTGACATAGTTTAGAGCTTAGTGTGAATTGAAGTGTTTTGGTCTTATTCCCTGCTGGGATCCACGTGGGAGCCTTGAACTTCTTTTCTAAGATAAATGCCCGAAGATACTAATGACCCTTAAGCGCATAGTCAAGGCATTTTTTGCAAATTGTCTACTTTTGCGAGTGGACAGCCTTTTTTGAGTACAAAAAGAGGAGGCCTCGGCCTCCTCTTAAAGGTTTATATATAGAAAGGACTATTTTTTAGCAGCTTTCTTTGCAGGAGCCTTTTTAGCGGTGCTCTTCTTTTCTTCCTTATCTTCACCTGCTTCCATAATCATCTTGATTTCGATGTCCACTCCAGAAGGGAGGGAGAGATTTGAGAGCTCCTCAATAGTAGCAGGGGTGGTTTCAGTGAGGTCTACGAGACGCTTGTGAGTTCGCATTTCGTATTGTTCACGAGAGTTCTTGTGAACGAAGGTAGACTTGTTCACGGTGAACTTGTCGATGTTCGTAGGAAGGGGGATTGGTCCCATTACGATAGCGCCGGTTTTTTCGGCGGTTTCGATGATCATACGAGCAGCGTCGTCGATCACTTTGTGGTCAAAGGACTTGATCTTGATACGGATCTTTTGCTTAGCCATAGTGGCAATTGGGTTAAAAAAATACCGAGATTTGTACATCTCGGCCTAGGAAGACCTTCCGGTCTTTAGAGTTGAAGTCGAGGTGTCCCGGCTGAGCCGAGGGCGACTCTAAAACCAGAGTCACTCATTTTGTGCCGCTTATATAAAGGAAAAATCGCCTTAGTGTCAAGCAGTTTCGTTTCTTCGCAAAATTTCGTCCTCCTGGCTTTTGAGCCTACGGAAAGTGTAGTCAGTAAAAAATGCGTTGCCGAGTTCTTCCTCTTCTGCTGTCGAGAATCCGTGTTCACGGAGCTGTCTAAAGTAGCGTTCAGTGATAGGTCGGTGAGTGGGGCAGCTGGCCACGGCTCTCTCGTAAAGCTGCCGGTACCAAGCTCGCAGGTCCTCGACTTGAGGGCGTAATAGATTCACTCGAGGATCCAAAGTGAATCTGGATACAGCTTGAATCTTTTCTAGGGCTAAGCCAGGAACCTCAATGTACCCATTTTCAAGGTAGTAGAGCATACACGCAGAGAAACGGCCACTCATCCAGTCCATCCTCCCACCTACGCCATCTACAGTGAGGGCCTTTACAATGGTTGAATCACGAAAAGGTTCTTTTGAGTTATAAAATCGATCACAATCGCGTTCCAGGTCTGCCAAAGAAATACCATTCACAGCTAGCGTGCTGGGGCTATTGAGGTCATCGCTGTTGTGCACGTAGAGGCGGGCATGGCGAGTACGGCGGACATCATCTCCTCTTTGCAGAGCTTGAAAGTCAAAAACCGTTTGCCCAGGGTTGCTACTTATCCCATGCAAGCGGCGGCGATTTTGGAGCGCCAAATTTCCGACCTGTCTCACATCGTCCAAACCTCTATCGAGTCGCAAAATAGCACGACATTCTGCTTCGTTACGCTGAGGCTCCAGAGATAAATCCACAAGTCTAGCCATAGAAGTAAAATTAACAACAGGACTCCAGCTTGTCAAGTTTGCTTGGGACATTTATAGGAGACCTTTCTAAACCATACTTTATAGCTGGATCTGAACCCTTTATTACAAGGATGCTCTAAAAATCCATAGCATCTCCAAACACTTTTTTGAGGAACTGAATGAGTTCACCATCACCCTCGGGTTCTCCGGAAAGGCTTTGATGTTCGCTGCTGAGTTCCACTTCTTCACCATGGCTTGTTTTTTGTACTCCTTGGCTGAGCTCACTGAGTTCACCGTGATCCCTGTCTAGGTCTTCGGCCAGCTGTACCTCCACTTCATGTTTTCCCGTCATCATCAGTTCACTGCTGTATCCAAGCAGATCCAACTTTTTAAGACTTTCGTTGCCAGTTTCTTGACCAATGGCAGGGAGGCCAATGAAGGTGAAGAGTAGAGCAGCGGACAGGGCGACTTTCCAGTTCATTTTTGGCATATCTTTGTTTTAAGTATCTCTGTATTATACAATATAATTGCTTGTTTGACAAGTATACTGAGTCTGTTTATAATGCTGGCTTACTTATTATATGAGCGCAGAAAGCTGGTATAAAAAACCTAGTTCCTATGTCGCAGCAGGCGGGGCCGTGCTCCTGGCATCTTTAGCGATGTGTAGCGGAAAGAAGACGGATAAAGATGAAATCTCTCTAAAGCCAAAGCAAGTCCATACCGAAACGTATGAGGACACGGGTCTTCAAGCTGAAGTGGATCCTTTTGAGAAGGCGCTTCGGGAAGTTCTTTCAAAAGCAAATGAAGAACCAAGAGTTAGCTTAACGGATAGGCCAGCTTCCTTATATAAGATGGAAGAGGCGCTCGCAGAGTGCATTCAAGCAGCTGATAATACCTGTTATTTGAGTTACGAGTATTCGCTAATGTTTAGAACTCGTCTTGAATGTTATTCAAACACTTGGAGGAAGTTCTCTAGTCCTGTTCTTTTTGCAGTTCGTCCGGATGCAGAGGTGGGTGGGGTTAACATAAATATGCGATTGCCGAATGGTGGGTATACATCCTATGAGTCTGCTCCTTCCGTAGAGTCAAACCCGGAAGAAGCTGAAGAGTTTTACACTCAAATCTGCCGTGATGCTCTCGAAGTCTTATCGCAAGAACCAGACCAAACCCCTTGTGACTATCCTCAAGACTATAGTGGATGTAAAAAGATGGAAGACAACGAAGAGTGGGCTGCTACGTTAGGGGATGAGCTTCAGTTTGGTTATGAAGCCTTGGAGAATGAAGGATTTCAGGTAGAACTAACGGATGCCAATACACTTCGTACTACCTTTGAAAATTTCGATGGATCTATTGAGGTAGAGACCTTGTTTCCTAAAAGAGAACACTGCGAAGATGAGGAGGGTTCTTATAATGGAGAGCCTTGTTGGAAGTTCAAACTCATGAGTGGGGGAGAATATGATGCGAGTGAAGTTTTGGACTACGCGGTGAATAAGCAACTCCGTCTTTTAGAAGAATAAGAAAGTGTGCAACAAAAAAGCCCCGCATTTCTGCAGGGCTTTTTCTAAAGTCGAAGGAATTATTCCATGATCTTAGCAACCACTCCGGCTCCTACAGTGCGTCCTCCTTCGCGGATAGCGAAACGAGTTCCCTGTTCAAGAGCTACTGGAGCTCCAAGAGTAACGATCATGTTCACGTTGTCTCCTGGCATAACCATTTCTACTCCAGCTGGGAGTTCGATGGTTCCGGTAACGTCCGTAGTACGGATGTAGAATTGAGGCTTGTATCCCTTGAAGAATGGAGTGTGTCGTCCTCCTTCTTCCTTATTAAGGATGTACACCTCTGATTCAAACTTGGTGTGAGGCTTGATAGAACCTGGCTTAGCAATAACTTGTCCACGTTCGATATCTTCACGCTCAACTCCACGGAGGAGAAGACCTACGTTGTCTCCCGCTTCTCCACGGTCGAGGGTCTTGCGGAACATTTCTACTCCGGTTACCACAACCTTCTTAGTATCCTTAATACCTACGATTTCTACTTCGTCGTTGGTGTTAACCACTCCTTGTTCGATACGACCCGTAGCTACCGTTCCACGTCCCTTAATAGAGAACACGTCTTCTACAGACATGAGGAATGGCTTGTCGAGTTCACGCTTAGGAGTTGGGATGTATTCATCGAGAGTCTTAAGAAGTTCAGCAACGGCATCTCCTCCAGGTCCCTTAGGATCTTCGAAGGCCTTAAGAGCAGAACCCTTAATGATTGGAGTAGTGTCTCCAGGATATTCATACTTGTTGAGAAGATCACGAACTTCCATTTCTGAGAGTTCAGCGATTTCTGGATCAGCCATGTCCATCTTGTTGAGGAACACCACGATGTAAGGCACATTAACTTGGCGAGCCAAGAGGATGTGTTCACGTGTTTGAGGCATGGGTCCGTCTGCGGCAGAAACCACGAGGATGGCTCCGTCCATTTGAGCGGCTCCAGTAATCATGTTCTTTACGTAGTCGGCGTGACCGGGACAGTCTACGTGAGCGTAGTGACGGTGTTCGGTCGTGTACTCTTGGTGAGAGGTAGCAATCGTGATACCACGAGCTTTTTCTTCCGGAGCGTTGTCGATTTGGTCGTAAGCTACGACTTTGTTCTCAGCGCCACCGAAACGAGCCGCTGCTACAGCGGTAAGGGCCGCTGTAAGAGTGGTCTTTCCGTGGTCTACGTGACCGATGGTTCCCACATTCACGTGCGGCTTAGAACGGTCGAAGGTTCCTGCCATATCGTTATGGTGATAAAAAAATAAATGGCTAATTAGAGCGAGCGAATTGTAGTTGAAGCTTCAGGCTAGTGCAAGCGGAAATCACTCTTTTGTTGAGAAGCTCCATTGATAGGGTTCCAAAGTGTTTCCAGCTGCATCTCTAAAGCCATCGTAATTTACTGAATTGAGCCAAATTTCATAGTCCTTTCCAGGTTCAAGTGTGACAGGAAGGGTCACCGTCATTAGATCTTCTGAGTACCAAGGTTCGCCCGCAAGGGCAGGGAACTTGGATTCGTCTTGATAGGTGAATGACCAAGAGTGGTCTGTCATCTTTTCACTAAAGGTCACAGACAGTTCAGTGGTAGATGCCTCTACCGTGGATTCGTTTTCAGGGCTGGTGGAAACAACGGTCGGTGCAGAGACATCGCTAGCACAAGCACTTATTAAAAGACTGCTCAGTACCAAGCTTGAGAGGGAGAGAAGTTTTTTAGCCATAATGGTATGTGAATATGTTGTATGTAGCATACACTTTCATACCATACAAAAACTAGGATAAACGGTGTGTTTATCCTAGTTCATTTAATCTTGGAAAAGGCTTTATTCCTTCACTCCACGGTCTGCCTTGATCTTGGCAGCAACGTTTGAAGGAACTTCAGAGTAGTGGCTGAATTCCATCGCGTAGCTTCCACGACCTTGAGTCATAGAACGGAGATCGGTTGCGTATCCGAACATCTCTGAGAGAGGAACGGTACAACGGATAACTTTAGCCATACCACGACTGGTGGTTTCAACGATTTGTCCACGACGAGAAGAGATGTTCCCCATAACGTCTCCGAAGTAGTCATCGGCAACAGTCACTTCCACTTTCATGATAGGCTCAAGGAGTACTGGGTTTGCAGCTGTACATCCTTTCTTGAAGGCTACTGAACCAGCAAGTTTGAACGCCATTTCAGATGAGTCCACATCGTGGTAAGAACCATCGGTGAGCTCTACCTTCACGTCCACTACTGGGTATCCAGCAACCACTCCACGGGTGAGGGCTTCCTTAACTCCCTTATCAACGGCTGGGATGAATTCACGAGGAATACGTCCTCCCACCACTGAGTTGATGAACTCGTAACCCTTACCAGGTTCGTTGGGGCTAACGGTCATGATCACGTGTCCATATTGTCCACGTCCTCCAGTCTGCTTAGAGTATTTTTCTTCACATTCTACAGACTTCTTGATGGTTTCTCGGTAAGCCACTTGAGGAGCTCCCACGTTCGCTTCTACCTTGAACTCACGTCGCATACGATCCACGATGATGTCGAGGTGAAGTTCTCCCATTCCGGCGATCAAGGTTTGCCCGGTTTCTTCAGAGGAAGATACACGGAAAGTAGGATCTTCTTCAGCAAGCTTTTGGAGTGCAAGACCCATCTTTTCTTGGTCGGCCTTGGTTTTAGGTTCAATCGCAATTTGGATCACCGGTTCAGGGAAGCTCATAGATTCGAGCGTGATTGGATGATCGGGATCACAGAGAGTGTTTCCGGTGAAGGTGTTCTTAAGACCAATGGCTGCAGCAATATCTCCTGCGTGCACAGTCTTGATTTCTTCACGGTCAGCCGCGTGCATACGCACGAGACGTCCAATACGTTCCTTGTCTCCGGTTGCAGTGTTCAAAATGTAAGAACCTGCATCGAGCTTTCCGCTGTAAACACGGAAGAAGCAGAGTTTTCCTACGAATGGATCGGTAGCAATCTTGAATGCAAGTGCAGAGAAAGGTTGATTGTCTTCGAGTGAACGAGTTTCTTCTTGTTCGGTGTCTGGGTTGACTCCTTTAATAGCTCCCACATCCACTGGAGAAGGGAGGTAGTCACGCACTCCATCAAGTACAAGTTGTACTCCCATATCTCGGAGAGCAGATCCACAGAATACTGGGTAGATCTTTCCTTGTACCGTTCCTTTACGGATACCACGCTTGATTTCATCTACGCTGAGTTCTTGTCCCTCGAGATACTTGTTCATGAGGTCGTCTTCTTGTTCTGCAGCCACTTCAATCATCTTTGCTCGGTATTCCGCCACTTGATCTTTCATGTCATCTGGAATTGGAATTTCAGTTTGAATTTCTCCGTGCTTTCCTTCGAACTTGTAAGCCTTTTGCTCAACGAGGTCGATGATCCCTTCGAAGCTTGAGTCCATTCCAATTGGAAGTTGAACGGCAAACGCAGCCTTTGAAAGACGATCCCAAATGCTCTTAATAGACATGTAGAAATCAGCTCCCATCTTATCCATCTTGTTCACGAATGCGATACGAGGCACTTCGTACTTGTCTGCTTGGCGCCACACGGTTTCAGATTGAGGTTCCACTCCTTGTGAACCATCGAACACGGCAACGGCTCCGTCGAGTACACGCATAGAACGTTCTACTTCCACAGTGAAGTCCACGTGACCAGGAGTGTCGATGATGTTGATCTTAATATCCTTCCAGTAACAAGTGGTTGCCGCCGCAGTGATGGTGATACCACGTTCCTGTTCCTGTTCCATCCAGTCCATGGTCGCAGCGCCTTCATGTACTTCTCCAATCTTGTGATTGCGTCCGGTATAAAACAAAATACGTTCGGTGGTGGTGGTTTTACCAGCATCGATGTGCGCACAAATTCCAATATTTCGGAGATGGGCTAGGTCGGTTACAGGAGCGTCGGCCATATAAAAATTTAGTGTTTAAAAAAGCCCTGGCATTATAGGGAAGCCAGGGCAGAAGTCAAGAAATGGGATTTAAAGGCAATAGAGCTACTTGTTTTCAGGACCGTCGAGAACGTCTTGTAAGGCAGTGCGCGTTCCATCGGTAGCGCCTCTCAGTTTTTGTTCAGCTAACAACTCTTCGACAAAGGCAGCTGCCAGGGCGTTCTTATGATGACCAGCTTCTGTAATTCCATTTCGCGCAGCACAGTCGAGCTGTTCCCCTAACGTTTTAAACATCAATTCACTCATAGGCTTGGTAAAATTAAAGCACAGGTATTATACCTGGAAGAATGTTTGTGTCAATGCCTCGAGGGTTACTCTGCCGCGGGGGTTACATAGCTCTCCAGTGTGTCTACCAGGTCATTGTTGGCCTCAATAAAGGTGGTGTAGTTGGTGTGCATGGTTTCGTCGAGCGTTTCTACCTGGCTGATGTCTTCTTTATAAGTGCCTTCGCTGTAATAGCTCAGCATGGCTTCGTAGCTTTCCAAGTAAATTTGGGCGGCGCTACGGTAGGTCTCTAGTTCGGTTCGAACAGCATTTTGTTGCTCAAGGTTACGGCTTTCTAAAATCAGTAGATCATCGGTTTCTTCAATCAGTTTCACGGCTTCGTCGTAGCTATTTTCCATCTCGCCAATTTCAATGGTGGACTCTTCTGTCACCACATCGGGCAGGGTTTCATTATAAAGACTGGTGGTTGCTTCCACGGCTAGAGAGGCTTCATTCACTTTTTCTACAACCAAGTTATTGTATTCAATTTCACTGTATTTTCCGAGAAACGAGCAGCCGGTCAGGATAAAGGCGCTTAAAAGGAGCAGGGCAGGGGTAGATTTGTGCATACGTGGCGTGAAAAAAAGCCCCCTGATTTTAGCAGGAGGCTTAGTGTTTGACTAGGATAGAAATCACTTCTTCTTTGTGAAGCGAGCGTAGTGAGCAAACGCGCGGTTTGCTTGTGCCATACGTTCTACGTCGTCCTTCTTCTTTACCGCCCCTCCGTTTCCGTCGGCAGCTTCAAGAATTTCGAGGGTGAGACGCTTAGCCATAGGCATTCCTTTTCGCTTGCGAGCTCCATCAATGAGCCATCGGAATGAAAGCATTCGTTGACGGCGAGGGTTTACTTCGAAAGGCACTTGATACACCGCTCCTCCGATACGCTTTGGACGTACTTCCATAGTAGGCTTGGTGTTCTCGATAGCACGGAAGAAAAGCTCACGAGGAGCCTTGTGTCCACGCTTTTCAATTTCACCAAGCATCTCGTTGAAGATTCGGCGAGCAACGCTCTTCTTTCCTCCAAGCATGATGTAGTTGATGAACTTCTCAGAAGTTTCATCAGACATAGGAGGTACGTAGGTAGTGATCTTAGTCTTCATTTAGTTTACTTTTTAGGTTTCTTAGCTCCGTAACGGCTTCGTCCTTGCTTTCGGTTTTGTACACCTTGGCAGTCGAGAGATCCACGAATGATGTGGTAACGAACTCCCGGAAGGTCCTTAACACGACCTCCACGTACCATTACGATTGAGTGTTCTTGTAAGTTATGTCCTTCTCCTCCGATATAAGCATTCACTTCCATCCCATTGGTCAAACGTACACGCGCGATCTTTCGAAGCGCTGAGTTAGGCTTCTTAGGAGTCATGGTCGTCACCTTGGTGCATACTCCGCGTTTAGCGGGGCAGGGAAGAGGACGATTCTGAGAACGCAAAGTATTGAAAATAGTTTGAAGCGCAGGAGCTTTACTCTTTTTCTTGTTGGCCTTGCGAGGCTTGCGAATGAGCTGATTAATGGTTGGCATTAAGTTGAAACTGTGAATTAGCTGAGGCAGTTTAGTAGATCTATTGGCTTATTGCAAGCGAATTTGTTGATCTTTTTATTTTAGATCAGCTTCATTGATAGAGGAGGTATATTGACAAAAATAAAAAATAACGTAACATACTACTATGAAGGTAAAACTAGATAGGCCAACCCCTCTGGTGATACGAGATGGAAATGAATCTAAGATTCTTTCTTTTGATCTAGAGAGGGGGAAAACGAGGGCTCGTCTTTTAGGCATGGTTCACATAGCTGAAAGAAGGTTTTATGATCACCGAAACGCTCAACTAGAAGAAGATCCTAGCCGTATAGTTTTGGCTGAGGGTGTTAGGCCTAAAGATAAAGCAATGCATCCGTCTGGCCTAAGCCGACTGACTCAAGTTTATAGATTTGTTGCTGAAAATTTGGGTGAAAATCTTGTCGCTCAAACGGATGTTTTCCCTAGAAATACCACAGGAGTGTATTCTGCAGATCTGAACAGCGAAGAGCTGATGGGACATGTTCGCAGTGGTGTACTCATGGGCCCTCTAATGGATTTTTATGCTAGACATGCAGGTGAGTTTCCTAGCTTACCCACGGAGTTTCCAGAGCTCCCTGTACCTGAGGAAATCGCAAAGGCGGTTGCCGCCAGTGCTCGAGGACAGCTTTGTAAAACTTTAGAGTCGGGCTCTTTTTTGTTAGATTCCGTCGCGCCTTTCACCGCTCTGTACAAAGGATTAGTTGTAAAAAGAAATGAACGACTTGCTCAGTTAATGAATCAAGCACCAAACAGGGCAGGGACCCTTATGGTACCGTGGGGAGTTGCTCACTTTCCTGACTTGGTAAAACAGTTGGCTCCAAGCGGATGGCACTTTGTTTCTGGAAGTGTTGAGTACACGGCTTACATGACGGTACCTACTTATAGAGAGCAGCTTGCTGCTGCTTGGACAGCGGCTAAGTGTGCCTTACGTAATGCTCCGGAGTGGGGACGAACTCTTATTCAAGAATTTAAGCCGCGTGAGCTAGGAGGTAAGAACGAATAGAAAAGCCCCACCTTGCGGCAGGGCTCTTTGTTGGAGTTCGAATGGGGGACTAGTCTTCTCGAGTGTCGATTTCCTCTCCGCGGAATTGCTTGCGGAAGGTTTCTCCAGCAGGGATGAGACGTCCAATGATAACGTTTTCCTTGAGTCCTTGTAGAAGGTCCACACGGTGAGTGGTGGCAGCTTCCACGAGTACACGGATGGTCTCTTGGAACGATGCAGCTGAGAGCCAGCTTTCGGTGTAAAGAGCGATACGAGTGAGTCCGAGGAGGAGTCGTTCGTATTCGATCACTGGTTTCTTCTTCTTTTCGAATTCTTGGTTTTCTTCCACTACTGTTTGGAAATCCACGATTTCTCCAGGAAGGAAGTTGCTCGCTCCAGGTTCTACGATACGAACCTTAGAGAACATTTGGCGAGTGATGATTTCGATGTGCTTGTCGTTGATGGTTTGTCCTTGTGATGCGTAGATGCTTTGTACTTCAGACATGATGTACTTTTGAGTGGTGTAGATGTCTGAAAGCTTCATGAGCTTACGAAGATTGAGATGTCCTCCAGTGAGAGGGGTTCCCTTAGCAACGAGATCTCCAGTCTTCACTTTAATGCTCTTACCTGCGTCAACTTTGTAGCTTTGTTCAACCACATCAGGTTGTACCACGATTTCTTTCTTTCCAGCCTTCACTACCACTCCATCAAGGGTAGCGCGAACCTTCTTAGCTCCCTTTTCAGCGAGCACATCTTTGAGATGGATCTTGTCATCCTTCTTCACGGTCACCTCGAATCCTTCTGGAACTTCGAAGCTCACTTCAGGAACGTCAGTTGGGGTGATGGTGATCACGGTTTGGTTACCCTTGCTGCTCACGGTTACCTTCCCATCGATTTCAGCGAGTACAGCTGGCTTCTTTGGAGTTCGAGCTTCGAACAGTTCTTCCACGCGAGTAAGACCTTGTGTGATGTCGTCTTCGTCGGCGATTCCTCCCATGTGGAAGGTACGCATGGTGAGCTGGGTTCCAGGTTCTCCGATGGATTGAGCCGCGATAATACCTACAGCGGTTCCAAGGTCCACGGTCTTAGAGGTTCCAAGATCACGTCCGTAACACTTTTGGCACACTCCGTTTAGGGTGAGACAAGTCATCACTGAGCGTACACGCACTTCAGGAACTTTTTCTTCCTTAACGAGTTTGAGTGCGGCTTTGTCGATTTCAGTTCCGGCTGCGAGCAGTTTCTTGCCCTTAGAGTCGAGCACGTCTTCTCCAAGCGTGCGTCCGAAGATTCGGTTTTCAAACGCTTCTCCAATCTTTTCAGATTCTTCACGAGTCACAAGGTGAGTGAGCTCGGTTCCACAGTCTTCTGCTTTGATCACGATATCCTGCACCGCGTCTACGAGACGGCGAGTGAGGTATCCTGCTTCTGCGGTCTTAAGCGCGGTATCGGATTTACCTTTACGTCCTCCGTGCGTAGCAATGAAGTACTCAAGAATCGAGAACCCTTCCTTAAGGTTAGACTTAATTGGAAGTTCGATGGTTTTTCCGGCAGGATTCGCTACGAGTCCTTTCATTCCACAGAGCTGGGTGATTTGTCCCCAGTTACCACGAGCACCAGAGTCTACTTGGTAGAAAATGTCGTTTTCTGGGTCGAAGTTTTCGATCATCACTTTAGAGATGTCGTTCTTCGTCTTAGACCAGATCTTAATAGCTTGGTTGTAACGTTCATCATCGGTGATGAATCCGCGATCGTAGAAGTCTTGAACTTGAGCCACGAGCTCTTCAGATTCTTTCATGATCTTCTCTTTTTCCTTAGGAATGAGAAGGTCGGCCGCGGCCATAGAAATTCCTGAGCGAGTTGCGTACTTGAATCCAAGTTCCTTGAGGTCGTCACAGAACTTAGAAGTCACTTCTAGACCGTAGCGTTCGAATACGAGCGCCACCACTTCAGCGATTTCTTTCTTCTTGAGGGTAAGGTTTTGGAATCCCATTCCTTCAGGCACCACGGTATTGTAGATAGCACGTCCAATGGTGGTTTCAATGATTTCACCCTTGAGACGGATCTTAACCTTGGCTTGTAAGTGGACTTCCTTGAAGTCCATAGCAATGAGGGCTTCTTCAAGATTTCCAAAGGTCTTTCCTTCTCCCTTTTTACCTTTTTGCATAGCTGTGAGGTAGTAGAGACCAAGCACCATGTCCTGAGTAGGTACGGTGATAGGTTCTCCTGCAGAAGGTTTGAGGAGGTTACGTGCAGAGCACATAAGATCCTTGGCTTCTTCTTGAGCCTTGTTTGAAAGAGGTACGTGTACGGCCATCTGATCTCCGTCGAAGTCGGCGTTGAACGCTGAACATACGAGAGGGTGAACTTGAATCGCCTTACCTTCAATGAGCACAGGGCGGAATGCTTGGATTCCCAGACGGTGCAGGGTAGGTGCACGGTTGAGGAGCACATAGCGACCCTTGGTCACATCTTCAAGAATGTCCCAGATTGCCTTGTCGTTTGATTGAATCATCTTTTCAGCGCTCTTGATGTTGTGAGCGTATCCATCGGTGATGAGTTTTCCGATCACGAATGGCTTGAATAGTTCAAGTGCCATGAGCTTGGGAAGTCCACATTCATCGAGCTTGAGGTTTGGCCCAATCACGATTACTGAACGTCCTGAGTAGTCCACACGTTTTCCAAGGAGGTTTTGACGGAAGCGTCCTTGCTTACCTTTGAGCATGTCAGAGAGTGAGCGGAGTTTGCGCTTGTCACCAGAGTTGAACACGGTCTTTCCTTGTCGAGCAGAGTTGTTGATGAGGGTGTCCACCGCTTCTTGAAGCATACGTTTTTCATTTCGGCAGATCACTTCAGGTGCTCCGATCGCAATGAGACGTTTGAGACGGTTGTTACGGTTGATCACACGGCGGTAAAGGTCGTTGAGGTCAGATGCCGCGTAGCGTCCTCCGTCGAGTTGTACCATCGGACGAAGATCTGGTGGAATAACGGGCAGAACGGTCATGATCATCCATTCTGATTTGATTCCCGCTTTCACAAGAGATCCGATGAGCTTGATGCGCTTCATGATCTTGGTCTTCTTTTGTCCGCTTGCCTTTTCCATTTCTGCTTCCATAGCCTTGATCTCTTCATCCATGTTCATGTTTTGGATGATCTTGTGAAGAGATTCTGCTCCGGTTCCCGCCTTGAATACGTGTCCGAATTTCATAGACATGTCTCGGTACTCAAGCTCCGTGAGTACTTTTCCTTTCTCGAGTGACTCAAGGTCGTTTCGAGCTTGATCCATTTGTTCAGAAAGCTCTTCAACCTTGTTTGCTTGTTCCTTTTCAATGTCCTTAGGATTTCCAGCTCCAGTTCGAAGACGTTCTTCGTATTCACGAATGAGGTCCTTCTTGTAAGTTTGGAACTCATCATCGAGTTGTGCAATCGCGCTTTCCTTAGCCTTGTCGTCCACTTCAGTGATGATGTAGGCAGCAAAGTAAACGATTTGCTCGAGGGTCTTCACAGGAAGGTTGAGGAGCAAACCAATACGGCTTGGGGTAGAGCGGAGGAACCAAATGTGAGTCACCGGCACCGCGAGGGTGATGTGTCCCATTCGGCTGCGTCGAACGATAGAGCGGGTAACTTCCACTCCACATTTTTCACAAATAACTCCCTTGTAACGAATGCGCTTATATTTTCCACAGGCACATTCCCAGTTCTTCGTAGGACCGAAAATGCGTTCGCAGAAAAGTCCATCACGTTCCGGCTTTTGAGTTCGGTAGTTGATGGTCTCTGGCTTTTTAACTTCTCCGTGAGACCATGAGAGAATTTGCTCAGGTGAAGCAACAGAGATAGCAATCGCATCAAAGAGGGTTGGAGCTTTCTTTGAATCTTGATTGTTCATCATGAGAATAAAGGATTAATAAATTGTAAGAGGAAAACGAGGTAAAGCAGAATCAGGAAAGTCCCCTCGTATACGGACCACTTTTTCTGAAGCGTAGAAAATCCAAAAAGGATAAGGGCAATAATCAGGAAAGGCAGCGCAAGCACCAGCGTATCGCCGGTTACATTGAGCGTTTCAAAGAACGAAGGAACCGCGAGTACAAGCGTTGAATTGAGTACCGTAGATGCCACCAGGGTGGTCATCACGCTGTCTCCATCGCCTTTTTTAGCCGCTCGCAGTGCGAGGACCATTTCAGGAACGGAGAGGCCGAGAGCCACCACGCTGCCACCCAGCAGGCTGGGGAGCCAGTTTTGTGTCTCAGAAATCTCAATCACGCCTTCTACGGTGAAGTAGGCTCCGGCTACGAGCGCTGCTGCACTGAGCAGCAGGGTTGCAGCAAGGGGAGCCGTCCACTTCTCCATATTGAAGAGTTGTTCAATACGGTCCATGAGGCCTTGCTTGGCAGCTTTTACGCGAGCCACCAAGAAACAAACGAGCCCAATGAGCAGAAGGACTCCTTCGAAAGGAGTGATGCTGCCATCGAAGCCAAGAACAATGAGCAAGAATACGCTGCAAAGCAGCAAAGGAAGCTGCATCAGGGAACTCTCTTTCTGCACGCTCAACGTTCGCGCTGCGGTAGCCGCCACTCCAACGATCAAAAGAAGGTTGATGAGGTTGGCCCCCAGTGCGTAAGCGGGGACGAAAGAAGAATACCCCTTTACGCTGGCCACCGTGGAAACCACGAGTTCAGGCAGGCTCACTGCGAGGGCGCTGAGCAGCACTCCCACCGTAAAGGGGGAGAAGCGGCTCGCACGCGCGCCTTCACTCGCCTTGGCAGCGAACACTTGTGCAGCGCACGCCGTCACGGCCAGGGAAGCTACGAGAATGAGTGACCAGAGTAAAGTTTGCATAGTAGGTAATAGGGAGGGCGCAAAGCGCCGACTAACTAGATCTCTTCTTCAAAATCAGGTTCTTTTGGACTTTCTTCGCCGTCTTCGTCTTCAAAGCTGTCTCCTTCTTCGCTGAATCCAGCTTCGTCGCCTTCAGCTACCACAGGTCCTGGAGAATCCAAGAGTGGCTCTTCTTCTTCCGGTTCTACATACTCTTCTTCATCCACCTTTACGTCTTCCTCTAGTTGGAGGAGATCTACGTTGAGTGACAAAGATTGAAGTTCTTTAACAAGTACGTTGAAGGATTCTGGAGTGCGAGGCTTGCGGATTTGTTCACCCTTGATGATAGATTCGTACGCTTTAGCACGTCCGTAGGTATCGTCTGACTTGATGGTGAGCATTTCTTGCAAGATGTGTGCAGCTCCGTACGCTTCGAGCGCCCATACTTCCATTTCTCCGAAGCGCTGTCCTCCGTGTTGAGCCTTTCCTCCGAGAGGCTGTTGGGTAACGAGAGAGTAAGGTCCAACGCTTCGTGCGTGAATCTTATCTTCAACCAAGTGCGCCAGCTTGAGCATGTAGGCAATTCCCACGGTGCTCTTGTGGTCGAATGGTTCTCCAGTCTTACCATCAAAGAGTTGGATCTTTCCATCTTCTGGAAGGTCAGCCTTGTTGAGCATGTCCTTGATTTGTTCGTTGGTAACTCCGTTCAAAGTAGGAGTTGCTACGTACACACCAAGCTTGCTTGCTGCCCATCCAAGGTGAGTTTCCAAAATTTGTCCGATGTTCATACGGCTGGATACTCCGAGTGGGTTGAGTACGATGTCGATTGGAGTTCCATCTGGCATGTAAGGCATGTCTTCTTGAGGTACCACAATGGACACAACTCCCTTGTTCCCGTGACGTCCCGCCATCTTGTCTCCTACTTGGATACGGCGAGTTTGTGCAACGGATACGCGGATTTGTTCAATCACTCCGTTCTCGAGTTCGTCTCCGTTTTCACGAGAGAACACCTGAACGCTAACCACCTTTCCTCCTTCTCCTCCAGGGAGGCGGAGAGAGGTGTCTTTCACGTCACGAGCCTTGTCTCCGAAGATAGCGCGTAGAAGGCGTTCTTCTGGAGTGAGCTCAGTTTCTCCCTTAGGGGTGATCTTACCAACGAGGATGTCTCCTTCACGTACAGACGCTCCCACGCGGATCACTCCGTTTTCGTTGAGGTCTTTGAGACGAGCTTCTCCCACGTTTGGAATATCGCGAGTCACAATCTCTGGCCCTAGCTTGGTGTCGCGTACGTCGATAGTGAAATCTTCAATGTGCACAGAGCTGAACTTGTCGTCCTTCACTACGCGGCTTGAAAGAATCACGGCGTCTTCGAAGTTGAACCCTTCCCATGGCAGGTATGCCACGAGCATGTTTTGTCCGAGCGCAAGGTCTCCCATTTCGGTAGAGGCTCCGTCGGCAAGAATGTCTCCTTTCTTAATTTTTTGACCAGCCGTACAAGTAGGACGCTGGTGGAAAGAAGTTCCTTGGTTGGTTCGTCGGTATACGTCGAGGTTGTAAGTAGCCTTACGCCCAGAATCGTAGATCACTTCAATACGAGTTCCGTCTACATAAGAAACGGTTCCATCTTCTTCAGCGATTTCAGTTTGGTTGGTGTTGCGTGCAGCGAGACCTTCCATACCGGTTCCCACTACTGGAGTGGTAGGGCGGAGGAGAGGCACTGCCTGACGTTGCATGTTCGATCCCATCGAAGCACGAGTGTTGTCGTCGTGTTCAAGGAACGGAATGAGTGACGTAGATACAGAAATGATCTGTTGAGGAGAAATGTCCATGTGAGTCACGTCCTTTTCAGTAACGGTCACTGGTTCTCCCATCTTGCGGGCGCTTGCGCTGTCTTCAATGAATTCCCCTTCGTGAGTGAGAGGAGTGTTCGCTTGAGCGTAAACGATTTCGTTTTCATCTTCTGCATCGAAGTAACTAACCTTGCTTCCAAGGAAGGCACGTACGGGAACTTCTTTCATGTCTTTTTCTTTCATGAGTGCCTTTGCTTCTTTTTCGCCAATCTCGGTTCCTTTCTTGATCCCAGCAGCTCCTTCAGCGAGGGTGTGACCAATAGCGGCCTTACCATCGTTCTTAACAGAGTGCATCACTTCACGCAGAGGTGTTTCAATGAATCCATACTTGTTGATCTTCGCATATGAGGCGAGGTGAACCACAAGTCCGATGTTTGGTCCTTCTGGAGTAGCAATAGGACAGATACGTCCGTAGTGAGAAGGGTGCACGTCACGTACATCGAATGAGGCGCGTTCTCGTGAAAGTCCTCCAGGTCCCATCGCAGAGAGACGGCGTTTGTGCTCGAGCTCTGAGAGAGGATTGGTTTGATCCATGAATTGAGAGAGCTGCGAGCTCGCGTAGAATTCGCGGAGAGCCGCGGTGATAGGACGAGAGTTGATCAGCTGGGTAGGAGTCACGGTATCAAGATCCATAACCGTCATACGGTCCTTAGCGATACGCTCGGTTCGAAGGAGTCCCACGCGGAACTTGTTTTGAACGAGTTCTCCCACAGGGCGAATACGTCGGTTTGAAAGGTGGTCGATGTCGTCTGCAACAGCTTCCTTGTTATTAAGCTTAATAAGATGCTTCAAAATGAGGATGAAGTCATCCACTTGGAAAGTATGGAACTTACGTTCATTTGGGGTCTTGAGATCGAAACGACGGTTGATCTTATAGCGAGCCACAGAACCCATATCATACTTCTTGTAGTCGAAGAAGAGTGATTCAATGAGAGCCTTAGCATTTTCTGGAGTCGCGAGGTCTCCTGGTCGAATCTTCTTATAGATAGCCTTGTATGCTTCATCCACGGTCTTAGCAGGATCCTTTTCGAGAGTCATCAAGATGTAGTCACGAATTGGGTCGTTGATCACATCTTTGAAGAGGTCGAGAATCTTTTTGTCGGTGTCGAATCCGAATACGCGAAGCATAGAGGTCACGTAGATCTTACGTTTGCGGTCGATCTTAACGGTAATGATTCCTTTCTTATCGGTTTCAATTTCGAGCCATGCTCCACGCTTAGGGATGATCTTAGCGTTGTGCATTCCAACGGCAGCTGTGTTCTTTGAGAAGAACACTCCAGGAGAACGTACAATTTGAGATACCACCACGCGTTCGATTCCATTTACGAGGAAGCTTCCGTCGCGGGTCATGAGAGGAATAGGTCCAAGGAACACGTCCTGTTCCTTAATTTCCCCGCTTTCCTTATTAATAAGCTGCACGTGCACCTTAAGTGGAGCTTCGTAAGACAGATTCTTGAGACGGCACTGCTCGGGAGTGTATTTGCATTCTCCGAGAGAGTGGTCAAGGAAGTGGAGTTCGAGCTTCTTTCCAGAAAAGTCCGTGATAGGGGAGATCTCTTCGAGAAGTTCGCGGATACCTTCATTAAGGAACCATTCATAAGATTCGGTTTGAATCTCAATCAGGTTAGGCATTTCTGCCTTTCCATGAAGGTCGACAAAGTACTTCCGTTCCAAAGGCTTGGTGGAAGAACGTCCTGTCTCTTTTACCGCGGGTTTAGAGGACGTTTTAGATTTAGCAGCGGTCTTGGGCATGCCGTATGCGGTTTAGGGGATGTAAAAACGAAACCAGGCGGATTCCGCTAGGGGAAGCCGACTGTCTTACTTTGCTCTCTTGCGCAACTCAATCTGTAATTCGAGAGCGATGTCGAGTGCTATTTTATTCATAAAGTACACAATGTCAACACGAAAAGTAGACAATTTTGCTGAAAGATTTTAAATTCCCCGTCGTCATGACTAACGGGTGCCTTGGGCTGAGGGCGCCCCTTTAGTGTGGGCGGTTTATTGACAATTAATAAGGAATGTTTTTAAATAAAAGCCTTACGATCAGCTCATGAAAGAAAATACTAAGCTAACTTTGAAGTTTTTCTGGAAATACGTGCGGAAGCACTGGGTTTTGGCTTTCGTCGCGTGGTTGGGGGTGACTGGGGGAGTGCTGGCCAGCATGGCTTTCCCCTACTTACTGAAAATTTTTGTGGATGCACTCAGCACAGATAGCACTCGTGCTTCGCTGTTAAATATTTTTTACATCATGGTGGCTGTGTACTTTTTTGAATGGGCGATGTGGCGAGTGGGAGGTTATGTGCTCAGTGTTATGGAGCCGCGTGGAATGAGAGAAATCGCAGATCATTGTTTTGAGGTTTTGCACCGTCACTCATTCAACTTTTTTAACAATCAATTTGTTGGATCTTTGGTGAAGCGAGTTTCGCGCATGACACGGGCATTTGAAGATGTACTTGATCAAATTTATTGGTCTTTCTATCCGCTGGTTTTAAGAGTGATTATTGTGGTGGTAGCCTTGTATGTTTTGAGACCATTTCTCGGGCTTATGGTGCTCGTTTGGACCCTGCTTTTTGTATCCATTCACTATGGAATTTCGAAGTACAAACTTAAGAAATATGATATTCCATTGACCGAGGCCGATACTCAAACCACGGCGTATTTAGCTGACACCATTACGAACAACAGCACCATTAAATTGTTCGCTAAGCTTCCTTACGAGCGAAAGAAGTTCGCAGAAGTTACTGAAAGTTGGTCAAAACGATTTATAAAGACATGGATTTTCAGCAATCACGTGGATGCTCTGCAAGGACTTTTTACCGTGATTTTGGATCTTGTGGTTTTGTATTACTCCATTCAACTTTGGGATCAAGGCATGCTCACCATCGGAGACTTTTTCTTGATCCAAGCATACCTCATGGAGCTTTTCCGTCATGTGTGGGATTTTGGACGTGAGTTGAGGCACTTTTATGCGCACCTAGCGGATGCGGAAGAGATGACCGTGATTTTGCAGACGCCTTTTGAAGTGGTGGATGCGCCAAATGCAAAAAAGCTTATCGCTAAAAAAGGTGAGGTGCGTTTTGAAAACGTTTCATTCTCATACACTGATGACGAAGTAAGCAGTGTGGTGAGACACCTCTCTTTCACGGTTCAGGCGGGTGAACGCGTTGCACTCATTGGTCCTTCTGGAGGTGGAAAGACCACCATCATTAAGCTGCTTTTGCGTCTCTTTGATGTGGATAAAGGA